>JBMYYI010000031.1:0-19484 GCA_049609265.1 Litorivicinus sp.
TTCCGCCCAAAGCCGGCGGTGTCGCAACGGTTTTGGCAGCCGTCGGCGATCATCTAGACCATGCGGTGGATTGCACCATTGCTTACCCCGACGGCGTGCCCACATTTTGGCAGTGGATGTGCGGTCAGGCGGGTCGAATGCAGCTCCACATGCGCGTGGTCGCATTACCCGCGGTCGGCGAACTGGGCGAAAACAATCAAATCAGTGCGGCATGCCGCGATGAGGTTAAGAGCTTTTTGGAGTCACTGTGGGTCGAGAAGGATCAGCGGCTAAATCAGCTCTTGCCTTGCCAGCCTTCACGCTCTCGGAATTAAAGTCCGAGCGGCTGCGGCCTAGCTGCACCAGAATCTGACCCACGCGCACCATCCGTTCGTAGTCCCGGTTTTTCATGGCTCGTTCGAGCTGACGCTGATAGACCTGAGTCGCGGCACTGACATCCTCTTGGTCAAGTGCAGCGACGGCCTCAGCAGTCTCCGGGATGTCATCGCGTGTGGGCTTCATTCGCACAAGATGACACACTTCGGTCACTTCGGCTATGTAAACCCGATCACAAAAAAGCCGGCAATTACCGGCTTTTCTGATGCTTAGATCACCTGAATCAGGCGTAAACGGGGAAGCGCGCACACAGCGACTGAACTTTTCCAGCCACCTCAGCAATCAACGCCTCGTTGTCTAAATTGTCCATTACGTCACACATCCAACCGGCCAATTCAGTGCACTCAGCCTCTTTAAAGCCACGAGTCGTCACCGCCGGTGTACCGACACGAATGCCGCTCGTCACGAAGGGACTCTGAGGATCGTTCGGGACTGAGTTTTTGTTCACCGTAATATGCGCCTGACCCAAAGCGGCGTCTGCGGCCTTACCTGTAATGCCTTTAGCAACCAAAGAAACCAGCATCAAATGGTTCTCTGTGCCACCGCTGATGACATCAAATCCACGCTGCATAAACACCGCCGCCATAGCCTTGGCATTTTTCTTAACCTGCTGTTGGTAGGTCTTAAACTCCGGCTCCATCGCTTCTTTGAATGCCACGGCCTTGGCCGCGATCACGTGCATCAACGGGCCACCCTGGCCACCGGGGAATACCGCAGAGTTCAGTTTTTTCTCAATCTCGGGGTTGGAACGGGCCAAGATCAGACCGCTACGTGGGCCACGCAAGGTTTTGTGCGTCGTGGTAGTGACCACGTCCGCGTGCGGCACAGGATTGGGGTACTCGCCAGCAGCAACTAGGCCTGCGAAGTGAGCCATGTCGACCAACAGGTACGCACCCACTTCGTCCGCAATCTCGCGGAACTTGGCAAAATCCAAGACCTGAGAATAGGCACTGTAGCCTGCGATAATCATTTTGGGTTTGTGCTCAAGCGCCTTGGCACGCACGTCCTCGTAATCAATGAAGCCGTTTGCATCAATACCGTACTGCACCGCGTGGTAAGTCTTGCCTGAGAAGTTGACATGCGACCCATGGGTTAGGTGCCCGCCCGCGTCCAGGCTCATACCCAGCACGGTGTCGCCCGCTGACAACAAGGCCAGATAGACGGCCTGGTTGGCTTGCGAGCCCGCGTGGGGCTGGACGTTGGCGTAGTCCGCACCGAATAGTTGCTTTGCTCGCTCAATGGCTAGGTTCTCCGCCACGTCGACAAATTCGCAACCGCCGTAGTAACGCTTGCCCGGATAGCCTTCGGCGTATTTATTGGTCAGGACGCTGCCCTGGGCTTCCATCACCCGAGGACTGGTATAGTTTTCCGACGCGATTAGCTCGACGTGGTCTTCTTGACGCTGCGTTTCCGCCTGCATGCTAGCGGCGAGTTCGGGATCATACTGATCAATCGAGGTCGTGTTGGCGAACATTCCAATGTCTCCTGCAGATGGGACCAAAATTTTGAGTGCGGAGTATATTCGATTTAAAGCGCCCTCGCCCACTTGCGTTTTTGAGGCACTTTGCCCCTTGAAAGCGACTCAAAGGACGTCACAATCAGCTCCATTGATTAGAGGATGACTGGCATGTCTGAATTACGTTTTTCTGAAGAGCACCAATGGGCCATGAATGATCATGGTGTTGTGACCGTCGGCATCAGCGAATTTGCCCAAGACCAGCTGGGTGACGTGGTTTTTGTTGAACTGCCTGAGGAGGACATCGAGGTCCAAGCAGGCGAGAAAATTGCAACCGTTGAATCGGTCAAAACCGCGAGCGAAGTCTATGCCCCTGTTAGCGGACGAATTATCAATGTAAACCGCGATTTAAATGATGCGCCAGAAGCCATCAACGAAGATCCGGAGAGCTCTGCCTGGTTTGTCAAAATTGAAATGAGCGACCCCGCCGAGCTGGACAGTCTAATGAGCGTCGAAGAGTACATTGACCACGTAGGCGACTAAGCCGAGTGCGAAGGATATACTGAGCGCATGACTGACAAAAAAATTGCCTCTGGGGCCAAACACATCACCGCACAGGGCATCCGTGCGATTAAAAACGGCCAAAAAGACCAAACCGATGCCGTCGCTCCACGGGGCGACAAACCCAAGTGGCTGCGCTTTCAGGCCGCCGGCGGCGAGACCTACACCGAAGTCAAAAAGCTGGTTAAAAAACATCGACTCAGCACGGTCTGCGAAGAGGCGATGTGCCCGAACATCGGCGAATGCTGGAGCGCTGGCACCGCAACGATCATGCTGATGGGTAGTGTCTGCACCCGCGCCTGCAAGTTTTGCAGCGTAGACACGGGCAACCCCAAGGGCTGGCTGGACACTGAAGAACCCGCCAACACGGCAGAATCCGTCGCTCTGATGGGCCTGAAATATGTGGTACTCACCAGCGTCAACCGTGACGATCTGGACGACGGTGGTGCTGCCCATTTCGCCGCCGCTGTGCGTGCGATTAAAACCCGAACCCCGCAAACGGCTGTTGAGGTACTGACCCCAGATTTTCAGGGCGTCATGAAGGATGTCGAAACCATTGTGGATTCAGGCATCGAGGTGTTTGCACAAAACGTGGAAACCGTCGAGCGGCTAACCCACCCTGTGCGCGATCCCCGCGCCAGCTATCAGCAAACCCTCGATGTTCTTGCGCATGCCAAGGCTCATCGACCTGAGATGCTGACCAAGACCTCGGTCATTCTAGGTTTGGGCGAGACAGACGATGAAATTCGTCAAGTACTGACTGACCTAAAGGCGCACAACGTCGACATCGTGACCTTTGGCCAGTACCTGCGTCCGACCAAGAATCATCTCGAGGTGGCCCGCTATGTGACGCCTGAAGAATTCGCGATGTATCGTGAATGGGGTCTGGACATGGGCTTTTTAGAGGTGGTCAGTGGCCCCATGGTGCGATCCAGCTATCGTGCCGAACAAGCCCTTGCCAAAAACAACGCAGGCATTGACAGCAATCTGATTCCCAGCGTGACGCTTTAAACCGTCACGAATTCCTCGGGCTGCATTGACATCACCTGAGCGATTTTTCGCAGTGCATTTTCCAGCTCGTCACGGGTTCGAGCAGCGGAAACACAGACGCGAATAGCCTCAGGTGCGGCGGCATGGCCAATCCAAAATGGCGCGCCAATGCCCACTTTGATCCCAAATTCCATCAGTTTCAAAGCCAGGGTCGATGCACTGTGCTCGCGCTCGACGCGCAGCCAGACAAAGAAGCAGCCGGGGTCAGGGGGGTACTGAATCCAGCGACTCAAATAGCGCTGAGCCAAGGCCTGACGGGCGATGACCTCTTGGTTTTGCCACTGCAGTAATTTTTCTGACTCGCCTCTTTGCGCCCACCAGCTGACAATTTGGCCCATCATCGGCGGCACCATCCACGAATGACTCTTCATCGCCAGGGCAAAGGGAATCCGATGAGTATCCGGCACCCGAATCGCACCAACCCGCAAGCCACCGGCCAACAGTTTGGACGTACTGAACACGGTGATGACGCGGTCCGGCGCCAGCTGAAACAGAAAATCCGGTTTATCCTGACCGATCGTGGTGTGCACCACGTCCTCAATAATCCAAAAATTGAATTGCTCCGCCAACAGCACCAGACGTTCGCGTTCCCACTGGTTTAGCGTGCCGCCCGTTGGGTTGTGTAATTCCGGCGTGACATACAGCGCATCAATGCGACTTTGCCGAGCACGGCTCTCAATCGCGTTAACATCGATACGCCCTTCGTTCATTGGCATCGGAATGAGTTTCAGGCCCTTTAGGCGGGATAAACCTACGATACCTTGGTAACCGATTTCAGCCGCAGCGAGATGGCCGTCGGCCTTTAGCAGAACATCACAGCACAGCGCCAGCCCGTGTTGTCCACCTAAGGTCAACATCAAGTCATTCGGATCCACCGGCATGCCACAGAGTTTCATCAAGTGAGACATCGCATGGCGTGCCTGAACTTCGCCCTCGGCATGCTGGTACTGCACACCTTCGTACAGACGCTCGCTATCCTGGCTCAATGCCGCCATCGCCTGCCCCAAGGCATCAGCGCGCCGTGGATTAGGGGGCACAATGCTAACGGACAAATCCATGACACTTGAGGAAGAGCGGATCTCTTGCGGGAATGGGCTGTAGCCATTGTGCTGAGGGCCGACAAAGGTTCCCGAACCCACTCGGCTTTGTAGCAAACCTTCACGCAAGGCCATGGCGTAGGCCTTGGTCACCACGCCCACCGTGATCCCCAAAGCGTCCGCTAGATGACGATGCGTCGGCAAGCGTTGTCCGACTTTGAGTGTGCCTGCCTCGATATCGTCGAGGATCGCCTGATACAGGGCTCGATACTTGGGTAGTTTGGGGTCCAGGCTTGGCAGCCAATCGTCACTCATGTCTGTGGTTCCAAAGGGTGATGATTCTAGTTGTACCCCTGCGCTACCCGCATCGCAAGTGAACAATCTATAGCATTAAGGCGACAATAAAAAATTGTTAACCTTTCGATTCGATACGATTCCCGCCGGCACAAAAAAGGCGGCCCTGGTTTCCCAGAGCCGCCCTGCGCTCAACCCCCTAATTTAGGCTTGCTGAGCTTTGAGCTCCAGCCTGCGGCGGTGCAGAACGGGTTCTGTGTAACCCGAGGGCTGCGAAACGCCCTCAAGCACCAGCTCTTTAGCCGCTTGGAAGGCGACGGAATTATCAAAGTTACCTGCCATCGGCTGATACAAAGGGTCACCGGCATTTTGCTCATCGACCACTGCAGCCATTTTCTCAAGCGTTGCGACAACCTGCGCTTCAGTCACGATGCCATGGGTCAACCAGTTCGCCATGTGCTGCGCACTAATCCGCAGCGTTGCGCGGTCTTCCATCAAGCCTACGTTGTTAATATCCGGCACTTTCGAGCAACCAATACCCTGGTCGACCCAACGAACGACATAGCCCAGAATGCCCTGTGCGTTGTTGTCTAACTCGGCCTGCTTCTCAGCATCGCTCCAGCCAGTGTCCTTGGCGAGAGGGATTGACAAAATATCGTCCAAGCTCGCACGCGCACGCTTTTTCAGCTCGTTTTGAACTTCAAAGACGTTGATCGCGTGGTAGTGCATTGCATGCAAAGTCGCCGCAGTCGGGGAAGGAACCCACGCACAGTTAGCGCCCGCCAGCGGATGGCCTTTCTTTTGCTCGATCATGTCGGCCATCAAATCTGGCATTGCCCACATACCCTTACCAATTTGGGCACGCCCCTGAAGGCCGCATTCCAATCCGATATCGACGTTCCAGTTTTCATAGGCCGCGATCCAAGCAGCGCCTTTCATCTCGGCCTTGCGAATCATGGGACCGGCAAACATCGAGGTGTGCATTTCATCACCGGTACGATCCAGGAAGCCGGTGTTAATAAACACCACACGCTGGGTGGCTTCGGCGATGCAGGCCTTGAGGTTAACCGTCGTGCGGCGCTCCTCGTCCATGATGCCCATTTTCAAAGTGAACTGGGGCAGACCCAATAGCGCTTCTACCGCACCAAACAAGCGGTTCGCAAACGCGACTTCTTCAGGGCCGTGCATTTTGGGCTTAACGATGTAAACGCTGCCCGTACGGCTGTTGGTGTCCTGATCGCGGTTTAGATCGTGCATCGCGCACAGCACGGTAAAGATGCCATCCAGGATGCCCTCAGGCACTTCGTTGCCATCTTTATCCAAGATCGCTTCGTTCGTCATCAAATGACCGACGTTACGGACAAACAGCAACGAGCGACCCGGCAATTTCATGCTGCTGCCATCGGCCGCGGTGTACTCACGATCGGGGTTCAACGCGCGGGTAAATGTCTTACCGCCCTTGGTCACTTGCTCAGTTAGGTTACCGGCCATCAAACCAAGCCAGTTTTTATAAACCTGAACTTTGTCCTGGGCATCCACCGCCGCGATTGAGTCTTCGCAATCCATAATGGCGGTCAGCGCACTTTCCATCAGCAGGTCTTTGACACCAGCGGGGTCGGCACTACCAATCTGGTCCTGACGGTCGATCTGAATCTCGACGTGCAGACCATGGTTAACCAACAAAACTGCCGTAGGGTTGGCCGCATCACCGCGCCAACCAACAAACTGGCTAGCGTCAGCCAAGGCAGGACTGAGCGCACCGTCGACTACGGTATAACCTGTTACGTCAGCGTGGCTGCCGCCCGCCAAGGGGAAGTTGTCGTTCAAGAAGCCTTTGGCGTAATCAATGACTTTCTGCCCGCGAACCGGGTTGTATTCCGCACCGGCCGCCGCACCGCCTTCGTCACTAATCGCATCGGTGCCGTACAGCGCATTGTACAGGCTACCCCAGCGAGCATTCGCTGCGTTCAATGCAAAGCGTGCGTTCATAACCGGCACTACTAGCTGAGGCCCCGCAATACGAGCCACTTCGTCATCCACGTTTTCGGTGACGACATTGACCTGTTCGGGCTCAGGCAACAAATAGCCGATCTCTTTTAAGAAAGCTTTGTAGGCAACGGGATCATGGCCATCTTGCGCCTTGTGCCACTCGTCCAGCTGTGACTGGATGACGTCACGCTTGGCGACCAGTTCGCGGTTTACCGGGGCCAGCTCGTGAATAAGCGAGTCCACCCCACTCCAAAACGCGGCTTGATCAAGCCCAGTGCCAGGCAATGCTTGAGCGTTTACGAAATCAAAAAGTTCGGTGGCAACCTGAAGATTGCCAACCTGAGTACGTGCTGTCATTACGGGCTCCTGTTGGTTTTGCCGGCAGTTTAATTAAAAATGGAAAGGCATTCCATATTTTAAATTCGCGGTGAGAGTTTTACTTAGACCAAACCACAAAGGCCTGGGCATAATCGCCGTCATCACTGAGCGAAACATGCCAATGCCCGCTGTGCTTAGCGACGCTCAACTGCGGGGCACCCGTGGCCAGGGTTTGGATTTCAATGTCATGGAAACCCAGTTGCGAACCGATCCCCGTGCCTAAGGCTTTGGATGCGGCTTCTTTGGCAGCCCAGCGTTTGGCCAGCCAACTCGCGGTGATTGGATCCGGCGCACGTTCGCGCTCGGCGGGACTCAGTACTCGCTCAATAAACCGAGGCCGCTCCATCGCCTGGGCGATACGCGAGATCTGAGCCAGGTCCGTGCCGATGCCCAGAATCATGCCTGGTCGATGGCCTGTCGCATTTCAGCCACTGCACGATCCAAGCCCACGAATAACGCCCGCGCAATAATGGAGTAACCGATGTTGAGCTCATGAATGCCCGGCAGCCGCGCGACCGCTGCGACGTTACTCAAATCCAAGCCATGACCGGCATTAACCACCAGACCGATACTGCGACCGTATGCCACAGCATCGGCCAGCAAGTCGATAGATTCACGCCCCTCTGCATAAGCGCCGGTATACAATTCAACCGTCGGTGCCCCTGCGGCCTTGGCGGCATCTAGCTGTGCCCGATCCGGGTCGATAAACAAACTGACATCAATCCCCGCATCTGCCAGTCGACCAGTGGCATCGCGGACACGATCCAGTTGACCCACCACATCTAAGCCGCCTTCGGTGGTCAGCTCTTCTCGCTTCTCCGGCACTAGGCAGCAATGCGCAGGTTTGACCTCGCAGGCGATCGATACCATTTCGTCGGTGACCGCCATCTCGAAATTTAGCCGAGTGGAAATCGATCGAGCCAACCGTCGAATATCCTCATCTTGAATATGTCGCCGGTCCTCGCGCAGGTGCGCAGTAATCCCATCGGCACCGTTTTGCTCAGCAATCAAAGCTGCCTCCACAGGGCAGGGAGACTGGCCGCCACGGGCATTGCGGACCGTGGCAATGTGATCGATATTGACACCCAACAGCACGCGGCTCATGGCTGAATTCCTTGAAGTAATTGTCTAGATTGTAGGGGCTTCGTTCCCAATAGTGCCGCTAAGCGCGCGCGATTCAAGCGCTTAGCCGCTAAAAGAACGCCAGGTCGATCAAATTCACGGGCCTGAACCTGCTTGAGTATTTGGCCAGAGTAGCTATCGGTTGCGCCGGCCGGAGCCCGTCGGGGCCCGGTTTCGGGATGCACCCAATAGTTTTCGTTATCGTCGACCGCTAGCCCGTCCTCTAACTCGGCCACCGACCAACTAAAGCCCAGCGCAGACAACAGCTCGATCTCAAAGATGCGCAGCGGCACCTCAACCTGAGCTCGGCTTAATTGAATTAACGTGTCGCCATAGATGGCCATCAATTGCGGGTTGGGATCCTGCTCGGGCAACAAACGCACACACAACTCGTTGATGTACAGGCCACAAAACAGACGCTGGTCGTTGAGTCCAAGGGCGGGACCGACGGCTTCGATTTGTTTGAGATTGCGCAGGTCACGCAACGGTCCCAGCTCGACCATTAAGGGAACAAAGGGGGATAACAGAGCATCCCGGCCCTTGCCTCGAATTACACAACGCTGACGGCCATCGGCGGTTAATAACTCGACCAGCGCACTGGTTTCACGATAGGGCCTACGATGCAGGACCCAGGCCGTCTGCACTACGGATCCTTGTAGCCCAGCTGTGCGAGTGCCGCTTCGTCATCACTCCAGCGGTCGCGCACTTTGACCCACAACTCTAGATGCACCGGCGTGCCGATCAACTCAGCGGCATCCAGACGTGCCTCGGTACCAATTTGTTTTAGTCGCGAACCCTGATGCCCGATCAGAATAGGCTTCTGACTCCGGCGCTCGACAAAAATACAGGCATGAATAAAGCAACGCTCGGGAGTTTCTTCGAACTTTTCGATCTCGACCGTTGTGCGATAAGGCAACTCATCACCGCACTGGCGTACAAGTTTTTCCCGAACGATTTCCGCAACCAAGAACCGCAGACTTTTATCGGTCAACTGATCAGGGTCGAACATAAACGGACCGCTGGGCGTGCGATCAGTCACCAGTTTCATCAGAACATCCTGGTTGAAACCCTTGAGCGCTGACAAAGGAACGATCTCGGCCTGTGGAAAACGCATTTGCATTTTTTGCGCCACGGGCATCAGCTTTTCTTTGTCGTGAACCTGATCAAACTTGTTCAGTGCGATAATCAGTGGTTTGCCCGACTCGCGGATCTGTTTTTCAACGTGGGCATCCTGATCGGTGAACTTATCCCGCTCAAGCAACCAAACGACCAAGTCGACGTCCTGCAGGGCATTGGTGGCTGCCTTATTCAAGTAGCGGTTCAGCGCGCGCTTACCCCCGGTATGAATGCCCGGGGTATCCACAAAGACCACCTGAGTATCGTCCTGGGTCCAAATCCCCATGACCTGATGGCGGGTGGTTTGCGCTTTACGGCTGGTGATCGACAGCTTTTGCCCGATCAAGTGATTCATCAGAGTCGACTTGCCCACGTTGGGGCGACCCACGATCGCGACCGTGCCGCACTTGGTATCAAATTCCATCATAGTCCCAGGGCCTCCAATGCCGTTTGGGCTGCCATTTGTTCCGCACGACGACGGCCGGTGCCCTCGCCCATATAGGGAGCTTGCCCTTCAATCAGACAACTCACGCGGTAATGGCGATTATGCGGCTCACCGGTTTCTTGCTCGACGGTATACACCGGCAGGCCCTGGCCTTTGGATTGCAGCCATTCCTGCAATCGAGTCTTGGGATCTTTTTGAAGCTTTTGAGGGTTAATGTCGTCCAGACGATCGGCGTACCAGTCCAGGACGACTGAGCGAACCACATCAAAGCCCGCATCCAGATAAATCGCTCCGATCAGCGCTTCCAATGCGTCGGACAGGATACTGTCACGATCACGCCCTCCACTCTTTAACTCGCCACTGCCCAGACTCAAGACCGGACCCAGTTGAAAGGCTCGTGCGATCTCTGCCAGGGTGGGCTCTTTGACTAACCGCGCTCGGGCGCGAGTCAGCTCGCCTTCTTTGGCGCCCGTGAATCGCTGAAATAGGGCCTCAGCGATGATCATGCCCAATACGGCATCGCCCAAATATTCCAGCCGCTCATTGTTTTTCAGGCCGCTAGAGCGGTGGCGCAGTGCTAGCTCTAACAATGCCGGGTCTTTGAATTCGTGCCCTAACCGGCGAGCCAGCGCGTCTACGCTCATGGCTGCCCCAGGGTGGTGGTGTCTGAAAAGCTAACCACCAGATCAATGTTGTCATACAGATTTACACGACGTTCATAGTCGGTCGTAATCACCCATTGATCGCCATTACGCTCGAACACCAAATCGTCACGGGTCAACACGTGAGACAGCGAATTAACCCGCATGCGAGTATCAAATTCACGGCGTAATTCCCGCGCACTGTATTGGGTCATTTCAGGATCTTGCTGCCAGTCGGCGAAAATCTCTTGGATCACCCAATGATCGAAATACAGACCTCCCACGCGAACTCCGAATAGTCCCACAGCACTGAGCAAAACCGCGAGGATAAGTGCCCAGAAGAATGAGAAGCCTGACTGTGATCGCATTAAGGAATCGCTCTGACGTTACTGAAGTCCGGCAGACTCAGGAATTCATCCCAGTGCATCCAAACCGAGACTGCCTCTCCAATAATAAGATGGTCAGGTACAAAACCCCAAAAACGCGAGTCATTTGAGTTATCGCGGTTGTCGCCCATCAGGAAGTATTCACCCTCAGGCACAATCCAACGGCCATCGCGGCCTAAGCGATTATTGGTACGCCAGGTCGGAAATTCACGACCATCGATGGTTTCCAGTGACTGACGGACAGAAACCGGGATTCCTGGGGCGGCCTGCAACACGGTTGAGACCGGCTGGCCGTTAATTAGAATCTGTTTGTTAGCCACCTCAATCACATCACCGGGTAATCCGATCACCCGCTTGATATAAGCGACGTTTTGCTGTGCCGGAAAGCGAAAAACCATCACGTCCCCACGCTCAGGCTCGTTGATCGGCACCACAACCTTGCCGGTCACCGGCATGCGCAAACCGTAGGTCCAGCGATTCACCAGAATAAAGTCGCCCACCTCAAGGTTGGGCATCATCGACTCTGACGGAATTTGGTAAGGCTCATAGAAAAAACTGCGTAATGCGAATACCACAAACAGCACAGGGAAGAATCCAGCACCATACTCGACCCACCAGGGGTCCGGGGTATTCTCATCACGCTGTTTCGCGGTGATTAGCTTGTCAAAAATCCACAACACACCACTGATGGCAACCGCCACCAGCAACACCAACGCGAAATCAATATTTTCCAATTAGTTGTCCACTTTTAGTACGGCCAAGAACGCATCCTGCGGAATCTCGACACTGCCGACTTGCTTCATACGCTTCTTGCCGGCTTTTTGTTTTTCTAACAGCTTTTTCTTGCGGCTGACGTCACCACCATAACACTTGGCGGTCACGTTTTTGCGCAGTGCCTTAACCGTGGTGCGCGCAATAATGTGTCCGCCGATCGCGCCCTGAATCGCCACATCAAACATCTGACGCGGAATCAGCTCTTTCATTTTTTCACACAGATTGCGACCGCGACTCTGGCTATGGTCGCGGTGAACAATGGCGGCCAGTGCGTCGACCCGCTCGCCGTTAATCAGAATATCCAAACGCACCAGTTTGGCCGGCTCGAAACGCAGGAAGTGATAATCCAGCGACGCAAACCCTCGACTGACCGACTTTAGACGGTCAAAGAAATCCATGACGACCTCAGCCATCGGCAACTCCCAGGTAATCTGCACCTGATTGCCCAGGAAACGCATGTCTTTTTGAGTGCCGCGCTTTTCCACACATAACCCAATCACGTTGCCCAGGTAATCCTGTGGCACCAGGATATTGGCCTGCACGATGGGCTCACGCATTTCATTGATCTGGCCAGCATCCGGTAGGCGTGACGGGTTATCCACGTCAACAATCGAGCCGTCTGACATCTCTACCTGATATACCACCGTCGGCGCCGTGGTGATCAGATCTAGGTTGTATTCACGCTCCAGGCGCTCCTGGATGATTTCCATGTGCAACATGCCCAGGAAACCGCATCGGAAACCGAATCCCAGGGCATCGGACACTTCCGGCTCGTAATGTAGGCTGGCATCGTTAAGGGTCAGCTTTTCCAAGGCCTCACGAAAGTCCTCGAAATCATCGGAGCTAACCGGGAACAGGCCTGCGAATACCCGCGGCTGTACTTTTTGGAAACCCGATAACGCCGGCGTGTCAGGCTTGGCAACACTGATCAGAGTGTCGCCCACGGGGGCGCCGTGAATGTCTTTGATGCCCGCGACCAAAAAGCCTACTTCGCCTGCTTTTAGGCTGTTCGTGACTTCGCGCTTGGGCGTAAAAATACCGATCTGATCAGCCTGATGAGTCTGCCCTGTGCTTTTGATAACGAACTTATCTTTTTTGTTGATCTGACCCTGGGTCACGCGAATCAGCGACACGACCCCTAGGTAGTTGTCGAACCAGGAATCAATAATCAGTGCCTGCAGGGGCGCATCGGTATCACCCACCGGAGCCGGTACCGTTTGCACCAGTTGCTCCAGAACGTCTTCGATTCCCATACCCGACTTGGCGCTGCAGGGCACCGCGTCAGTCGCATCGATACCGATAATCTCTTCGATTTCCTCTTTAACGCGTTCGGGTTCGGCCTGGGGCAGATCCATTTTGTTGAGGACCGGCATGACCTCCAGACCCATCTCAATGGCGGTGTAGCAGTTGGCCACGGATTGAGCTTCCACGCCCTGACCGGCATCAACCACCAGCAAGGCCCCTTCACAGGCCGCCAACGAGCGCGACACTTCGTAGCTAAAGTCGACGTGCCCGGGTGTGTCAATGAAGTTGAGCTGATACACCTGGCCGTCTTTGGCGGTGTAATTCAGGGTGACCGACTGAGATTTAATGGTAATCCCACGCTCACGCTCAATATCCATTGAATCCAGGACCTGGGCTGCCATTTCACGCTCGGTGAGGCCGCCACAATGCTGGATAAACCGATCTGCCAAGGTCGATTTACCATGGTCGATGTGGGCAATAATTGAAAAGTTTCTGATGTGCGAAAGGTCGCTGCTCAAGCTCGATATCCTCGTGATGTCGGCCCGCATTATAGGGATGAACGGACCCCACCGCGAGGGTAGAGTCCGTTTATTTCGTGTTACAGACGCAGCGACACGAAGGTGGGGTTGCCATCACGGACCAGCAATACCGGAACCCGGCCACCGCCCTGCAATTGCTCGACGATTTCACGGAAATCCGACACCCCTGAAATCTCATTGCCGGCGATCTGCAAGATCACGTCACCGACACGAATGCCCGCAGCCTGAGCACGCCGACTGGTAATGCCCTTGATCAACACGCCGCCTTCGATATCCCATTCAGCTTTTAAGTTGTCTGGCACATTTTCAACACTCATACCCGCCACGTCCGTATCACGGGTTATTTGACGCGCCGCCTGGGGACTGCTGGGCAACTTGCCGATTTCAACCTTTAGCATCCGCTGGGCCCCGTCACGCCAGACCAACACATCCGCCGACTGACCTGGACGCACGCGCCCGACCAAGGGTGGCAAGTCCGAGCTGCGGGTCACTTCGCGACCGTTGAACTCCAACACCACGTCGCCGGCCTGCAGGGGCGAGCTGGCAGCCGGCCCTTCAGGCACCACCTGTGCGATCAGCGCGCCCTGAGGTTTCTCCAAACCAAAGGATTCCGCCAAATCACGGTTCACTTCCTGAATCAGGACGCCTAACCAACCCCGCTCGACCGTGCCGGTATCGATTAGCTGATCAACGACATCCATGGCCATATCGACCGGAATCGCAAAGGACAACCCCATAAAGCCACCTGAACGGGTGTAAATCTGGCTATTAATGCCCACCACTTCCCCGTCTAGGTTGAACAAGGGACCACCGGAGTTGCCGGGGTTAATCGCCACGTCCGTTTGGATAAAGGGGACATAGTTCTCGCGAGGCAGTGATCGGCCGACGGCGCTGACGATGCCCGCGGTCACGCTATAGTCAAAGCCAAAAGGCGAGCCGATGGCCACTACCCACTGGCCCGGATCCAACGAATCTGGCTGCGCCATTTTCACCGCCGGCAGATCATCGGCTTCGATTTTCAAAAGCGCCAAATCTGAACGCGGGTCCGCACCGATCAAAGTAGCGACCAATTCACGTCGATCGTTGAGGCGAACGATGATTTCCTGGGCGTTTTCAATAACGTGGTTGTTAGTCAGCACATATCCATCATCACTGATGATGAACCCCGAACCCAATGACTGGGGCTCGTTGCCCGGGCCGCCAGGACCCCGGCGCGGGAATCCACCCGGCGGATTGCCAAAGAAATCCCGAAAAATATCGGGTAGCTGATCGAAACGCGGATCGCGGTTATCGCTAACGGGGGCCTCGACCACGTTGACGGTCGAGATATTCACCACAGACGGACTAACGTCGCGCACCAGGTCACGAAAGTCCGGTAGATTCGCACGGGCCGTGCTGGCCCACAGAATCAATGGAATGCAGAGTGCTATCAATCGCATTTTTGATACCTTTGTGTTGAGTCGTTATTGGCTTGGAGCCTCAACTTAACCAAAGGTTTCGCAGGTGCGGGTTAACTTTGGTTACGTGGCTCTATCCACAGATGTGGGGACAAATGGTGCGAACGCCAACGCACCCAGGCTAATGAACCCAACAGCCCCAACACGGCACCCAGTACACTCGTACCATCACCTGCCAGACTCTGCCCCGCATAGCCGCCCAACAACAATCCGATCAAAGGCAGGCCGTAGGCGGTCCACGCCGCCCGTTCAAGCATGGGGGTCTGAACCATCAAATTGACCTCGTCACCCACCTGAAAGTCACCGGTATTTTCCAACCAGGTCGTCGTGACCCGCTCATCCATAGGGCGTCCACAGCCGCCAGGGGTCTGGCAACGGCCGCAGCCGCCGCGCGCTTGAGTTTGTACCGCGACCTGCGTGGCATTCGACGCGACTATCTTGCCCGGCTGGACATCGCAGGGAGAGTGATTAGCCACGAATCAACCCCGCCAATGCCGCAGGATTCACGGTCTTAACCATGTTGCGCAACAGCACCTCAGGCACCTCACCGACCACGGTCACCTTATAATGCTCCCCCTCCCAATTGAGGACGCGACTGAATGCCCGAGTCGGCCCCTGCTGAGCGAGAACGTCAGGACCTGGACCAGCCACCGCCTCGTAAAAGACGGACACCATGGATATCCCATCAGTAAACAAGTGCGTCTGGATCGGCTGATCAGCACTGCCCTGCCCCATGGGTATAAAACCCGGCGGCAATTCGTTCAGCGGCGCCATATCGACCAGCGGTGTGTTCACCACCGCATGCCGAAAAACCTGCATACCCTGAGCATCAACGACCACGGTGTCTTGCTCAATGGGCTGGCCTAGCTCGACGGAGACAAACTCGAACTGCTCTAGCACACGCCCGGAACTGTCGAGAGTTTGGCTGCGCAGCATCAGACCGGTTTCAATGTCACACCAATACTTGCGGGTATAGCGGTACTGATCATTGGCCCGTAGCCAAACCGGCTGCGCATCGCGACCGGCCACCCGGGTGGGCTGACCTAGCTGCAGCGTGTAGTGAGTTTTGATGTGTTCAATGCGTTGATTCAGGGGCGGCAAGGTGCCAGCGGGCAGCGCGTGGCCCTGGCGCATCGATTCGGCCCCCGGATACAGACCCAGCAACCAGTTACCCCGACGCATGACTTGGATTGGGTCGCCGGATAAGCGTTCAATCCGCTCGACAGTTTTTCCACCGACCACGTCCTGATGAAACTGCAGCGACACCGAATTTTCGCCCTGCGAATACATCATGGTGCCCGACCAGGCCCGGTTCATGAAGGCCGAGCTCATTTGAGCCAACACCTTTTCAGCCATCGGGTCGGTCGCCACCGATGCGGCGTTCGCGGCAGATACAAAAAGGGCGGCCAAGGCCGCCCCGGCTAGCCATTTACGAATCAAGGACTCTCCTGATCGTTGTCCATCACACGAGCCAAGGGTAACAAACCCTGCTGCCCGCTGGCAGCCGCATGTTCAGCGTGTCGGATCATATAGGCTTGAATTTCAGTTTGAAGCTGGGCCTGCAAGGCCTGCATCGCGGGGCTCTGTTCAGCAGTGCGCCCAATCGTGCTGGCCTGCAGCGCCAAGGGGTTGGGTGCAGTGCTAGGAGTGAAATCAATATCCGACTGCACAGCGACCTGGGCTACCGGTGCATCAGGCTGGCTGACGTTCAAACCGAGCATCAGGGTAAATGCCACCCCTGCAGCAACCGCGGCCTGGGCAAACCATTTGCGCGCCACCCCACCCTGCTTGGGGGCTGAGCTGTGCTCGGTCGGCGCCGCAGTACCCTGAATTTGCGCCACAATCGATCCACTAAGATCGACCTGGGGCTGAGCACCCTGCTCCCGCAACGCATCTGAGATCAGGCTGAAACGCTGCCAGTCATCTGCCAATTCTGGCGACTTCTCGACCTCTGCCAGTGCGCGTCGCGCTTCGAAACTCTCTGCCTGCCCGTCATACATAGCTGACAAGGTTTCGCGAATTTTGTCCGTCATAGCCGTGTCTATCCTTGATAGATCCTTATTGTCACCCTTCATTGACCGGCCCCCTCACGAAAAGTTCCATCCATATGCGGTTCGATTTTTTTGGAGACCGTATCGCGAGCGCGAAAAATTCGGGACCGCACGGTTCCGACGGGGCAACTCATAATCTCGGCAATCTCTTCGTAGCTTCTGGATTCCAGTTCACGCAGGGTGAGTGCGACCCGCAAATCCTCGGGCAATTCTGCGATTGCCTGACGAACGGCCTGCTCTAAACGATCACGACTGGTGTTCGCCTCGGGTGTGTCGTGCGAACGCAATCCATCACCAGAGTCGAATAGTTCTGCGTCATTAATATCCACATCGACCTCTGGCAGCCGGCGTCCCTTGGCGACCAGGTGATTTTTGGCGGTGTTCACCGCAATGCGATACAGCCAGGTGTAAAACTGGCTGTCCCCGCGAAACTTAGGCAGAGCCCGATACGCACGAATAAAACTGTCCTGCGCCACGTCCTGCGCCTCTGAATGATCCCGTACATAGCGGCCGATCAAAGCCAGCACGCGGTGCTGATATTTTTTAACCAGAAATTCAAAGGCGCGCGCATTACCCTGGCCTGCTTGGCTGACCAGAATTTCATCGGGGTCATCGGGGTTAATGCGCATCAATGGCAGTACAGTCGCAGTCGCGTTCATCGTGTGATCCTGAGGCAGTTATTCGTCCGACCACGGGATCGCTGTGGGGTTCCCCTAACCATAGCGCGTGATTGCCCAAAAGTCCGGTCTCGCTGGTAGACTGCACACAAACTTAACCAAGAGAATGCCCCGTGCCCTCACGCTACGCCCCTTTTGCTTTTGACGTTGTGATTCTTGGATCTGGCGCGGCCGGATTGGCCTGCGCGTTGGATCTGCCTGCGCATTTGAGCGTTGCCGTACTGAGCAAAAACGCCGTAGGTGGCAGTACGCCTTGGGCTCAGGGCGGCATCGCAGCGGTTGTTGAATCAACCGACTCCTTGGAGGAACACGTTCAGGACACACTTGTGGCCGGGGCCGGTTTATGTGACGAGGCGGCCGTTCGCCACACCGTCGAGTCCGGCGAAGACAGCATCAACTGGTTGGTCGAACAGGGCACTCGTTTTGATGAGTCCAACGGCAAGTTTCACCTCACCCGTGAGGGCGGCCACTCGCACCGGCGCGTTCTACATGCTGCCGACGCAACCGGAGCCGAAATCTATCGAGCCTTAGTGACCCAGGCACAGACGCGGTCCAACATTCGCTTCTTTGATCAACGGGTGGCCGTTGATTTGATCGTGGACAAGTCACTGCCCCGCGAGCAACGACAGGTACGAGGGGTCTATGCCTACCATCTAAAGAAGCAACGAGTGCAGACCTTTGCGGCCAAGGCCGTCGTTCTGGCCACCGGCGGCGCCAGCAAGGCGTACTTTTACACGTCCAACCCGGCAGGTGCGTCCGGTGACGGAATCGCGATGGCTTATCGCGCAGGTTGCCGCGTCGCCAACATGGAATTCAATCAGTTTCACCCCACCTGCTTACGCCACCCCGACGCCAAGACCTTTCTAATCAGCGAAGCCCTGCGCGGCGAGGGCGGTCGTCTGACCCTGCCGGATGGCGAACCCTTTATGCAGCGCCATGATCCCAGAGGGGAACTGGCCCCGCGTGACGTCGTCGCCCGCGCCATCGACTTTGAGATGAAACGTTTGGGGGCCGAGCATCTGTATTTGGATATCAGCCACAAGCCGCGCGCATTCATTGAAAAGCACTTCCCGACGATCATGGAGAAGTGCGCCCACTATGGCATTGATATCAGCAAGGACCCGATTCCAGTGGTGCCCGCCGCCCACTACACCTGTGGTGGCGTCATGGTTGATCATCGCGGGCAGACTGACTTGCAAGGCCTGTATGCCATTGGCGAAGTCAGTTACACCGGATTGCATGGTGCCAATCGGATGGCCAGCAACAGCCTGCTGGAATGCATCGTTTGGGGGCGTGGTGCCGCTGAAAAAATTGGTAGTGATCGGCTTCCGGACCTGGATCTGGCGTCCTATTCCCCTTGGGATGAGTCGCAGGTAGCCGATTCCGACGAGGACGTCGTGATCAGCCACAACTGGGACGAGGCGCGGCGCTTTATGTGGGACTACGTCGGCATTGTTCGAACCGACAAGCGCCTGCTGCGGGCACTGCACCGGGTGGAATTGTTGAAGTCAGAAATCGACGAGTTCTATTCCAACTACAAGGTCACTGGCAACTTGTTGGAACTCAGAAACCTAGTACAGGTCGCCGAATTAATGGTGCGTTGCGCACTTGAGCGCAAAGAGTCACGTGGATTGCATTACTCACTGGATTACCCAGAGAACACACAGCCCGGTCAACCGACGATTATTGACCCCGAGTCCTAAGCGCCAGCGCCCACTGTCGATCCATTCGACTGGGCGGCCAGCGCCAGGCGAAATACCAACCGCAATCAAAGATCGCACAGACGCATAGCGGACTGACCCAAGCACCCCACCGCGGTGTCACCTCGCGACCCTGCGCCGTCAAAAAATAACCTGCTACAAAATTCAAATGCCCCGGTTGGCCACGCCAG
>JBMYYI010000032.1:0-18834 GCA_049609265.1 Litorivicinus sp.
CCGTTTCCAGTGTCGCTGCAGGTCACCCCTCGGCTTGGGCGGCGAATAATATAGACTTTGGCCGTCCGTGCAAGCGTTATTTCGAAATTATTACAAACTGACGTCCGATGGGGGTACGAGCACCCAGTAACAACGCGCCCAACACTAAATATACCGCCGCCTCGGTGTAATCCACACGGACCTGCCACAGGAAATGGATCCACACCAACACCAGAATGGGATAGCTTAATTTATGAAGTTGTCGCCACCGTCGTCCAAGCCTGCGCTGCCAACCCTGAGTACTGGTGACCGCTAACGGGATCAAGGCGATCAGGGCAGCGGCCCCGGCAATCGCATAGGGTTTTTGGCTAATGTCCTGCCATAGGATGGACATATCCAACCCCAACACTAAGACGCCGTAACTGACCAAATGCAAAATCGCGTACGCAAATGCCCATAGCCCCAACATGCGGCGACTGCGAACGAGAAAGGTGAGCCGGGGAAAACGCTGCCGGATCGGAGTGATCAACAAGGTGACCAGCAACATCCAAAGCGCGTAACGACCCAACTCCGACATAATCGCTTCGGCCGGGTCCCCTCCTAGATTATGCGATGCGCCCTGCAATAGGCTGATGACTTGGATTGACAACAACACCAGAGGAGCGGCCGCCAACCCCCACAACAACCCATGCACGCGACTCATCAAAAGAACTTCGCCAGATCCATCCCACTGTACAGACTGGCGACCTCGTCATAACCGTTGAACATCAAAGTCGGCTGACGCTTTGGAAATAAGCTGCCGGTCACTACCCGCTCACTAGCTTGAGACCACCGGGGATGACTGACGCTGGGATTAACGTTGGAATAGAAACCGTATTCCGAGGGCTGCAGGCGATTCCAGCTGGTTGGCGGCTGCTGCTCCTGGAAGTGGATGCGAACAATCGACTTGATGCTTTTGAATCCGTATTTCCAGGGAACGACCAACCGCGTTGGAGCTCCGTTTTGGGGTGGCAGCGCCTGCCCGTACATCCCCACAGCCAGGAAAGCGAGATCATGCATGGCCTCGTCTAATCGAAGCCCCTCGACATACGGCCAATCAATTGACGAGAACCGACTGCGCTGGCCAGGCATTTGTTCTGGATCAACCAGCGTTTCAAACGCCACATATTTCGCACTGCCCTGAGGGTCGAACTGCTTGAGGACCTGGTTCAGCGGAACGCCGATAAACGGGAGCACCATGCTCCAAGCCTCAACACAACGGAAGCGAGTGATCCGCTCCTGCAAGGGCAGACGAGCAATAATGGCCTCGAGGTCAAAGCTGCCGGTGTTATTAGCCAGGCCCGTCACTTCGACTTTCCAGGGATCGGTTTTTAGCCCCTGTGCATACTTGGCTGGATCACCTTTATCGGTGCCAAATTCGTAAAAATTGTTGTATCGGGTCGCCACGTCGTAGGGTGTCGGCGACAGCGAAGAATCGTCGAGGGTTCGTTGTGCCAAGCCCAGCTGCAACCACTGGGGGCCGGGATACTCAATCGGCACGGTACTGGCAAGACTGGGGATCGCACTGGCGGCCGCGAGGCCTGCCCCCGTCATCAAAAGGTGACGGCGGCTATAAACCGATTTGGGCGTAACTTCATTTTCAGATGGATGCGGCATTCAGGTCTCCTTGGATGACCGTCAGACCGACGTTAGGCGTCAGAGTTCCCGCGCAAACGGTGCATCAGGTACTCCGCCGGCCCGCTAATTAGATAGATCACGCCGATCAACAAAAGAACCCGAGGCGGGTCCAGCGAGATTAAAGCATATACGCAAACGACCGCCGCCAGCGCCATGAAGGGCACCTTGCTGCTAGGGTCGAGTTCTTTGAAGCTGCGATACGGGACGTTGCTAACCATCAACCCGCCCAGCAAGGCGGTTAACGGCAGGTATAGCCATAGCCAATCCTGGCCATTTTGGCCCGCGTCGGCCAAAGTCCAGGTTAACGCTGCAATCACGCCGGCTCCGGCGGGGCTTGCCAGCCCGGTAAAAAATCGTTTGTCGGCGGTTTCTGCCTGAACATTAAATCGAGCCAGGCGAAGTGCCACGCAGGCAACAAAGATAAACGCCGCAATCCAGCCGGACTTTCCGCCGTACTGCACTGCATAGGAAAAAGAGAGGATGGCCGGTGCCACCCCGAAGGCCACCATGTCTGACAGACTGTCGAACTGGACGCCAAATTCGGATTGAGTGTTGGTCATTCGGGCCACACGGCCGTCAAGTCCATCCAACACCCCGGCCACCACAATACTGATGGCCGCGACGACAAATAAACCATTGTCGGGGGTTGCCCGCATGGCGTTGACGATGCTGTAAAAGCCCGCCAACAGCGCTGCGGTGGTAATCAGGTTGGGCAACAAGTAAATACCGCGTCGTTGCTGACGCCGATCCATCTGAACCGGCTTGAGGGTATCTTTCTTGTCGCCCGTCATGATTAGTTTTTGCTCTTGTCGACCAATGCGTTCTGGGCAATCCAAGGCATCATGGCACGCAATTCTGCACCGACTTTTTCGATCGGATGCGCTGCGTTGTTGCGGCGACGTGCAGTCATTGAAGGATAGTTAGTTGCACCTTCGCTGATGAACATTTTCGCGTATTCGCCATCCTGGATGCGCTTCAGAGCGTTGCGCATGGCCTGGCGGCTTTCTTCGTTGATGACTTCAGGTCCAGTCACGTACTCGCCGTATTCAGCGTTGTTCGAGATCGAGTAGTTCATGTTCGCGATGCCGCCTTCGTACATCAAGTCGACAATCAACTTGAGCTCGTGCAGGCACTCGAAGTAAGCCATTTCAGGCGCATAGCCTGCTTCGGTCAGGGTTTCGAAGCCCATTTTGACCAGCTCTACCGCGCCGCCACACAAAACCGCCTGCTCGCCGAACAAGTCAGTTTCAGTCTCGTCTTTGAAGGTTGTTTCGATAATACCGGTACGACCGCCGCCGATGGCTGATGCGTAAGACATGGCTACGGCTTTCGCGTTGCCAGAAGCGTCCTGCTGGATAGCCACCAAATCAGGAATACCGCCGCCTTTGACGAATTCGCTGCGAACGGTATGACCAGGCGCTTTAGGAGCGATCATCACAACGTCCAGGTCAGCACGGGGCTCAACCTGGTTGTAGTGGATAGCGAAACCGTGTGCGAACGCCAAGGTAGCGCCCTGCTTTAGGTTGGGTTCAATTTCGTTCTTGTATAGCTGACCCTGGAATTCGTCAGGCGTCAAAATCATAACGAAATCTGCTGCTGCTACGGCGTCTGCCACTTCAGCGGTTTTCAAGCCAGCGCTCTGCGCTTTGGCGTTTGAAGCCGAACCGGCACGCAAACCAACAGTAACGTCTACACCTGAGTCGTTCAGGTTGCAGGCGTGGGCGTGGCCCTGAGAGCCGTAGCCGATGATGGCCACTTTACGGCTCTGAATCAGAGAGAGGTCACAGTCTTTGTCGTAATAAACTTTCATTTCGATTTCCCAATCGTTGGTTTACAGCGCTAACACTCGTTCGCCACGGGAGATACCGCACACACCTGTGCGCACTACTTCCATGATGGCAACCGGGCCGATAGCTTCTATGAATGCATCCAGCTTGTCGGACGAACCGGCCAGCTGAACGGTGTATGCCGAGGGGGTAACGTCCACCACCTGGCCACGGAAGATGTCCGAAGTTCGCTTCACCTCGGCACGCTGGGCGCCGGTGGCTTTGATTTTGATCAGCATCAGTTCACGCTCAATGTGCGCGCCTTCAGACAAATCAACGAGCTTAACAACGTCAATCAATTTGTTGAGCTGCTTGGTGATTTGCTCGACCACACGGTCGTCACCAATGGTCGTTACAGTGAGACGCGACAACGAAGGGTCGTCGGTCGCTGCAACGGTTAAGCTCTCGATGTTGTATCCGCGCTGACTAAACAGACCGGTCACGCGAGACAGCGCACCGGGAGCGTTTTCCATCAATACGGAGATGATGTGTTTCATCATGTTAGGTGCGCTCCGTCTTTGAGACCCACATGTCGCGCATGCTACCGGTTGCGATTTGCATCGGGTACACGTGCTCGTTGGGGTCTACCAAAATATCCATAAATACCAGCTTGTCAGTCATGGCAAAGCATTCGGTCATGGCTTGCTTGAGTTGAGCCGGATCGCTGACCCGCATGCCAACATGTCCATAAGCCTCGGCCAATGCAACAAAGTCCGGCAACGAGTCTTGGTAGGTCGAGGCCGAATAACGACCGCCGTACTGCATGTCCTGCCACTGGCGGACCATGCCTAGCGCTTCGTTGTTGATGTTAATGATCTTGAGCGGCAGCGCGTACTGTTTGCACGCGGAGAGCTCTTGAATACACATCTGGATAGAGCCTTCGCCCGTGACCACCGCAACAGGTGCGCCGGGATGTGCGAACTGCACGCCCATCGCCGCTGGCAATCCAAAGCCCATGGTGCCCAAACCGCCAGAGTTGATCCAACGACGTGGCTTGTCGTACTTGTAGTACTGAGCCGCGAACATCTGGTGCTGACCGACATCAGAGCAAACAAAGGCATCGCCGCCCGTGACTTCGTATAGGGTCTTGACCACGTCCTGAGGCATGATCATTTCAGTGCGCTGGAAACGATCTGCGGTCCACAGACCCTGGCTCTCACGCCAGCCATCAATCTGCTTCCACCAGGCCGCCAACTCCTCTTTGTTTTTGCCGACTTCCAATTCCTTGATCATCGACAGCATGTCGCTCAAGACGGCTTTGGTCGGTCCAACAATCGGCACTTCGACTTCGCTGATGGTCTTTTGGATGCTCGCGGGGTCGATATCGATGTGGATGAACTTGGCACCCGGACAGAATTTGTCAGGGTCATTGGTCACGCGGTCATCGAAACGCGCGCCGACGGCAAAAATGACGTCAGCGTTGTGCATGGCCATGTTGGCCTCGTAGAAACCGTGCATACCTAGCATGCCGATAAACTGCGGATCGGTACCCGGATACGCACCCAGTCCCATCAAAGTATTGGTCACGGGGTAACCCAGAATGCGTGCCAACTCGGTCAGCTCGGCACTGGCGTCACCGGTCACGGTACCACCGCCGGCGTAAATCACCGGGCGCTTGGCCTGCAACAGCAGATCCAACGCCTTGCGGATTTGGCCGCTATGACCCTTGGTCGCCGGGCTGTACGAGCGCAGACGAACCGATTCGGGGTATTCAAAGGGATATTTTTCAGTCGGCGCTGTCATGTCCTTGGGCACGTCGATCACGACGGGACCTGGGCGTCCGGTAGACGCCAGCATGAAGGCTTTCTTCATGATGCTAGGAATGTCTTCGACGCGCTGAACCATGAAGCTGTGCTTCACCACCGGGCGAGAGACGCCCAGCATGTCCGTTTCCTGGAAAAAGTCCGTTCCGGTTGCCCAGCTGGGGACGTTGCCACTGATCACGACCATGGGAATAGAGTCCATGTAAGCCGTGGCAATGCCGGTAATGGCATTGGTCGCACCGGGACCTGAGGTCACCAGCACCACCCCGGTCTTACCAGTAGAGCGAGCGTATCCATCGGCGGCGTGCACGGCTGCTTGCTCGTGACGCACCAAAATGTGCTCGACATAATCCTGCTGATAAAGGGCGTCATAAATATGCAGCACTGAACCACCGGGGTAGCCGAAGATCAGATCGGCACCCTCTTCTTTCAGTGACCGCATGATCATTTCGCCACCTGAGAGGTGTTCAACGCTCATGCTTTATGTCCATATTGTCGTGTGATGGCCGCAAAGCCAAAAAAGGCTCGATAAAATACCCGCTCGCCCTGCTTTGAGCAAGGCGAGTGCGGCAAAACGCCACTAATGGCTAGGATTTCGCCTGGAAACTCCAGCTTCCCTGCGAATAATCGACCTGTATCTCGTCACCCGGCAGATAACTCCCACTGAGCAGCTGACGGGCCAACGGATTTTCCAGCAGCTGTTGGATACTCCGCTTGAGCGGGCGGGCGCCGTAAACCGGGTCATAACCCACCGCAACCAATTGATCCAACGCAGCATCCGTCAACTGGATCGACAGGTCTCGCTCGGCTAAGCGTGCCTGCAAGCGTTGCAGCTGGATGGATGCGATATCACGAATGTGATCTGCGCCCAGCGCGTGAAACACGACCGTCTCATCGATGCGGTTAATGAACTCAGGGCGAAAGTGACTACCCACGACATTCATGACCGCTGATTTAATATCGGAATAGGATTGCTCCGCCGCGTTCTGAATCAACTCCGAACCCAGATTCGAGGTCATAACGACCACCGTATTGCGGAAATCAACGGTTCGCCCCTGACCGTCCGTCAGGCGGCCGTCCTCAAGCACCTGCAACAGGATATTGAAGACGTCAGGGTGGGCCTTTTCAACCTCATCGAGCAACAGCACAGAGTAGGGTTTGCGACGCACCGCTTCGGTTAAATATCCCCCCTCCTCGTAACCAACGTAACCCGGGGGGGCACCGATTAAGCGCGCCACCGAATGCTTTTCCATAAACTCAGACATATCGACCCGAGTCATGGCGTCTTCGGTGTCAAACAGGAACCGGGCCAGGGCCTTGCACAATTCGGTTTTACCAACGCCGGTCGGGCCTAGGAATAGGAACGAGCCATTGGGCCGATTGGGATCAGACAGCCCTGCTCGCGCCCGACGGACCGCATCAGAGACCGCCTCGACCGCCTCGTTCTGGCCAATCACGGCGCGATGCAGCTCATCTTCCATCCGCAGCAGTTTTTCCCGCTCGCCTTCCAGCATTTTACTAACGGGAATTCCGGTCCAGCGACTAATGACCTCGGCGACTTCTTCCTCGCCGACGCGGGAGCGGATCAGCGTCATTTCGATACCTTCGCCGGCCTCCGCGCTGCTCAGTTGCTTTTCCAGCTCCGGCAAAAGGCCGTACTGCAGCTCGGACATACGGGTCAAATCACCCGCGCGCTGCGCCGCTTCAAGCTCAGTCTTGGCCGCATCGATCTGCTCTTTGATGCTTTGGGTGCCCTGGGTCGCGGATTTTTCCCGGGTCCAAATATCCTCTAGATCCGCGATTTCGCGCTCCAAGGCCTGGATGTCCGATTCCAGCTGCGCCTGCCGTGCCTTGGCGTCGGCATCGGTTTCTTTTTTCAGCGCCTCATTTTCAATCTTGAGCTGAATTAAACGACGATCGAGGCGATCCAATTTCTCCGGCTTAGAGTCCATCTCCATTCGAATGCGGCTGGCGGCCTCGTCGATTAGATCAATAGCCTTGTCTGGCAACTGACGGTCGGTGATGTAGCGCATCGATAATTTGGCCGCCGCGATGACCGCCCCATCGGTGATGTCGACCCCGTGGTGCAGCTCGTACTTGGGCTTGAGGCCACGCAGGATTGCAATGGTGTCGATCTCGGTCGGCTCCTCGACCAAGACCTTTTGAAACCGACGCTCCAACGCCGCGTCCTTTTCAATGTATTGGCGGTACTCATCGAGGGTCGTGGCACCGAGGCAGTGTAATTCACCCCGGGCCAAAGCCGGCTTTAGCATATTGCCCGCATCCATAGCGCCTTCGGATTTGCCCGCACCCACCATGGTATGCAGCTCGTCAATAAACAGGATGATCTGGCCTTCTTGCTTACCCAGCTCGTTCAGAACCCCTTTTAAGCGCTCCTCAAATTCGCCGCGGTATTTGGCCCCGGCGATCAGCGAGCCCATGTCCAAGGACAGCACACGCTTACCTTTTAAGCCTTCGGGCACCTCACCGTTGACCACTCGCTGGGCCAAACCTTCAACAATTGCCGTTTTACCCACGCCCGGCTCACCGATTAATACCGGGTTATTTTTAGTCCGCCGCTGCAACACCTGGATGGCACGGCGAATTTCTTCGTCACGGCCGATCACGGGATCCAATTTCCCGTTCGCTGCGCGGGCGGTCAGGTCGGTGCAATACTTTTCTAGCGCGCCGCGCACTTCCTCTGCGTTTTGATCCATGACTTTTTCATTGCCACGGGCAGACTTAATCGCCGCTTCCAAGGCCGCCTTGTCGCCGCCGGCGTTGCGGAAGGCTTTATTGATGTCCGAATCGTCGATCATGGCCAGCAGCAGTGTTTCACTGGCAATAAACTGATCGCCCCATTGCTTGGCCAGCTGCTCTGCACGATTAAATCCGCGTGCAAATCCCTGTGAGGCCGAAATCTGGCCATCCGGCGTTGAAAGCGTCGCGCTGGCGTCAAGCAGCGCCTGAATAGCGGGTTTGAACGCATCGATCTTGGCACCGCTACGGGCCAGCAGGCTGGTCACGCCGGCTTGGCTATCACTTAGCCAAGCTGCGAATAAGTGAGCCGGTTTGAGTTCTGTGTGTTGCGCTGTGACGGCCAACGACTGAGCTTCACCCAGCGTGGTTTGCAAGGTTGTCGTGAGCTTTTCCATTCGCATATCCGTAATCCCTTGGATGTGGTTGAACATCCAAAAGATGGGTCTGCGTGGCTAAGTTTCAACCAAGCCAAAGCACCATGGCCATGCGCCCACCAGGGGCCTCTCGGCGATAACTGAACCAGCGCTCAGCATGGCTAAATGTGCATTCGTCGATGTCCTGGATCACCTCAATGCCCAAGCGGTGTAGGCGGGCACGGGCCAGCCCACGAAGATCGGCTAAAAATCGATCATCCCGATCGGCAACGAAAAATTCGCTCCAGTCAGATTGCTGATCGACAAAGGCTTGCCGCACCTCTGGGCCCACCTGAAATGCGCGCGGGCCAATGCAAGGACCTAAAATGGCTTGCACCTGATCGGCCAGCGGCTCTGCGGCATTCTCGATCACCCCGGCTGCCAAACCCCGCCAACCCGCATGGGCAACCGCGACCGCCGACCCATCGCGCTTTACCAACCCGACCGGCAAGCAATCAGCCACGCCAACACACAAGCCAATCTCGGACTGTTCAGTCCACTGCGCATCGGCCGTAGGAATCAAGGTAGCCGCCGTTCGATAGGCGCACTGAGTCCCGTGAACCTGGTTCATCCAGGCCAACTCGACACCCAATTGATAAGCCAGACGTGCGCG
The DNA here is from genome assembly GCA_049609265.1 of Litorivicinus sp. Lineage (GTDB taxonomy): Bacteria > Pseudomonadota > Gammaproteobacteria > Pseudomonadales > Litorivicinaceae > Litorivicinus. Next base: position 9,032 of record JBMYYI010000032.1, read on the forward strand.
ATTGTGCTCAACCCGGACCGGATCGTCGTCGACGTGGGTACCCAGGTTAAATGAGCCGTACATGCCCTTGGAAATACCGCCCTCACGGGTGGTCATCACGCCGCGAACGCCGCGGGGTACGTTAAGTTCGATCATAGCTCGTCGAGGGTTTGCTGCAGATGCGCCAGGTCCTCGGGCAATTCGGATTCCCAGGACCACAGCTCATTGTCAGCGGGGTGAATCAACGACAACCGCTGGGCATGCAACGCCTGTCGCTTAAGCCCTTTTTGTACGTCTTTTAATGCCTGAGGAACGCTGGAGGGCAACGGCCGATTACCCCCGTACAGCGGGTCACCCAACAAAGGATGTCCGATATGCGCCATGTGAACACGGATCTGATGAGTCCGGCCCGTTGCCAGCGTGACGTTTAACTCTGTCGCGCCAGGGTGACGCTCGACGATGTCGTAATGGGTCAGGGACTCGCGGCCCGACCCCACCACCGCCATTCGGGTGCGCTGGCTTGGGTGGCGCCCGATGGGCGCGTCGACCGAGCCTGAAAATCGTATCTCACCTAAGGCCACACACCAATACTCACGCCCCATGCTGCGATCCTGCAGCTGGCGCGTCAGTGACTTGTGCGCCCGCTCCGACCGAGCCACGGCCAGAAGACCCGTGGTGTCCTTGTCGATGCGATGGACAATGCCGCAGCGCGGGATGCTCTCGAGCTCAGGAAAGCGATGCAATAACCCGTTCACCAAGGTTCCATCGGGATTGCCGGCACCCGGATGAACCACCTGGTCGATCCCTTTGTCGACAATAATGATGTCGTCGTCGCTGTATAGCACCGGTACGTCGATGTCCTGAGCCACCCAAGAGGTTTCAGCTTGCTCGCCCGGTTGTAGGCTAAGGCACTGACCCTCAAAGACTTTTAGCTTGGGCTTTAGGACTTCGCCATCGACCGTAAGGCGGCCCTCACGAATCCAGCCCGTCAGACGAGAACGGCTAAAGTCGGGGAATAGCGCGGCGGCTGCGGCGTCCACCCGCTGTCCGCTCAGCTGCGATGGAATAATGGCTTGCATACTTGCGTCGTCCAAAAGACTGCCCCATGTGACGTTTTTCTGTTTGAATAGCCAAGGTTAACAAAGTGAACTGAGTTAGATGCCAAAATATTTCATAACCCTGATGTTGGCGGTCGTTCTGGCCGGCTGTTCAACCCTGCGTGATGCGGCCCGCGAGAGCGAAGACGATCTGTACCAAACCGCGATTGGCCACTTAAACGCCAGCCGCTGGGAACAGGCCATTGATTCGCTAGAGGAAATCGATAGCCGATTCCCATTTGGACCCTATGCGCGCAACGCTCAGCTGTGGACCATTTATGCCTACCTAAAACAAAGCAATGAAGCGTTGGCGCGCACCAGCGCTGATCGGTTTTTGCGGCTTAATCCCGAGGATGAGTTCGCTGACTACGCGTTGTACCTGCGTGGACTGGCCAGCTTTCAGGAAGGTTTCACCGTCGTTAGCCGCTTTTTACCCGGTAATAATTACAACCGCGACGCCACCAATCTGCTGGAAGCAGCCCAGGATTTCCGCCGCCTGTTACGCGAATATCCCGACAGCCCCTACGCCACTGACGCACGCCTACGCTTGATTTACACGCGTCAACGTTTGGCAGAGCAAGAAATTGAAGTTGCGACCTATTATGTTGAGCGAGGCGCCTGGATTGCAGCCGCCAATCGCGCCAGCGTTGTGATCGACAATTTCCCAAGCGCGCCGGCGGTCGTCGATGCGCTCGTCATCAAGGCCATCGCTTCTGACGCCTTAGATGAGCCCGAGCTCGCCCAGCGAGCACTACAGACCCTGGCGCAGAATTATCCTCAATATGTTGTGCAAACCGAGTCGGGCTTCGATTACCCCGAGATTCTGAAGCAAGGCCAAGCCGACTGGCTAAGCCGCTCGAGCTTTGGCTTGTTTGGTGAAAGTGGTGAGCTGCATGAGCGTCTAGTGGCGTTCACTGAGAGCCGCCGCGCAGATCCCAGCTTGGTGCCGGAGCGCACCCTGCGAGCAGACGCTGATATCCGCGCTCCCAGCCGCACGGATGGCGGCACAGAAACCTTTTTCTAAATCAATGCCACCGCTGGGTGATTGGCACCCGGCGGTCCTCGTTAAAGCTATGCGGTGTCACCCGCGGCCCAACCGCTCCCTGGCGGCGCTTGTATTCAGCAATGTTGACCAATCGAATCACACGCTCGACCACCGGGGCCTCATGGCCAGCGGCAATAATGCTGGCCGGACTTTGGTGAGCAGATAGATAGCGCTCCAAAATATCGTCCAGCACTGGATAATCAGGCAGCGAATCCGTATCCACCTGATCAGGCGCCAGCTCTGCTGAGGGCGGGCGCTCGATCACCCGAGTCGGGATCACATGCGAGCGCGTATTGCGGTATTTCGACAACTCGAACACCCAGGTTTTGGGGACATCACGCAACACGTTATAGCCGCCCGCCATATCGCCATAAAGCGTCGCGTAGCCAACCGCCAGCTCGCTTTTGTTACCGGTGGTCAACACCAATCGACCGGTGGCGTTCGACAAGCCCATCAGGATCACGCCACGACTGCGGCTTTGAAGATTTTCAAGGGTGGTTCCCAGCGGTGCATCGCCCAATACCGGCAAAATTTGCTCTTTGAGTGCCTCGACTGGTTCCACGATGGGCACGACCTGATAGTCCACGCCCTGCGCCAAGGCCTGCTCAGCCGCATCATCTTTTGAGATATCTGAGGTGTAGTGGTAGGGCATCATGACCGCGGTGACGCGTTCCGCCCCAAGCGCATCGACGGCTACCGCCAGTGTCAGTGCCGAATCAATACCGCCGGACAGCCCAAGAATGACGCCCGGGAATCCGTTCTTGTTGATGTAATCCCGGGTCGCCACCACCAAGGCATCGTAAACCTCGCCCCAGGCATCCGGTGGCGTTGCGATATCCTGGCCGGTCAGCCCGTCCTGGGTGAGTCGACATTTCAGCGTCGCCGGCTGGAACAACGGCGCGCGAGCCACCAAAACGCCCTTGGCGTTGTATGCCTGGGCGTCGCCATCAAACACCAAGTCATCCTGGCCACCCACCGCGTTGGTATAGACCACGGGCATCCCATGGGACTGGGCGATTTGTGATAAGCGCTCGGAGCGTTCGTGCCACTTGCCCCGATGATAGGGCGACGCATTGGCGACCAAGAGTAAATCAGCCCCCGCTTGGACCGTCTCATCAACTACGCTGGGCACCCAGACATCTTCGCAGGCCAACAGACCCAGGTTGCATCCAGCAAAGCGTACGACCGTCGCGCTATCGCCCGGCTGGAAATATCTGCGCTCGTCGAAGACCTCGTAGTTAGGCAAGGCTCGTTTGCGATGCTCACCCTGGACACTGCCCTCGGCGATCAGGCCAATGCAGTTGTAGAGCGTCGGGCGCGCAGCCCCGTCCGGGGAGCTTTGGCCGACAAACGCATCCGCCGGCCGTGGATAGCCAATCAACACCGCACAAACATTTTGTAATTCCCGGGCAATGGTGGCGATCGCCTGTTCGATACGCGGCTGAAGATCCGCTCGATACAACAGGTCCAGTGCGGGGTAGCCCGGCAACCACAGCTCCGGAAAAACCACCAAATCCGCGCCATTGCGGGCACTTTCGCGGGCAATGTCCAAGACTTGCTGAGTTTGAAATTCAAGATTCCCCAGACGAAATTCAGGCTGGGCGAGATGGATGTTTAACGCAAATGCCATTAGGCAGTCTCTCTGACAAATCTGACTCATTGCATCGCCAGTGGCCTACCGAGAGCGGCTCGGGGCCGGCTGTAATGCGCGGATGAAAAACTATGGCTACAGTCTACTCGAAACTTTGACGGTTTTATCCCTGATCAGTTTATTGGCATTGGCCAGCGTCTTTAGCGTACAAAACAGCTCCGAACAAAATCGCGTTCGCAATGGCTTATCTGAACTGTTTGCCCTGACGGCACAAGCGCGACAACTGGCAATCACCCAGGCAGAGGAAGTACTCATAGAGTGGGACCAGGGACGTTGGCAGATTGCGGGTGTGGCGCAAGCACAAACGCCCTTTGCCCGTTTTGCCGGTTTCCGGCCACCGCCGGTGCGGTTCTATGCCGATGGAAGCGCCACCAATGGGACCTGGGTTATCTGCGCACCGCCCTATCAAAAGCCCCGGGGGCTGGTGCTGTCACGCAACGGACGGGCCCGGCTGACTCAAGATCGAGATGGTGACGGACGTGATGAGGCTCCCTCCGGACAGCCGTTAGGCTGCTAAGGCCAGCAGTCGCCGCCACCGCTCGCTGAACGCTGCCCCGATTGGTCCAAACTGAGGCTGGCGCAGGCCGTGTCAGCCGCTTGCGCACCCGTGGCCGTCGCGGTCACGACAAAGCAGCCGATGTAGCCAGTATCGCAGCCAGGATTACTGACACTCAGTGAATAGAACCCTTCGGGCGATTGCGCAGCCGCGTTCAGCGCAGCCAGGGTCGTGGCATAGTTTGCGTTTAGCGAATGAAACTGCTCTTGTTGTTGCGCCAGTCGAACGAGCGCAATCTGAGCATCAGCGCGGCGGGCCTCCTGGACGTATTGGGTGTAACTAGGCACAGCCAATGTTGCCAGCACAGCCACAATGGCGAGCGTGATCATCAGTTCAATTAACGTGAACCCGCGGATTACCATGCGATTTGCCTCCAACTTTCACGCCCTCCCTGGATGGTGGGCAACAATACGGACTGGAAGGTATAGCCGCCCTTATCATCCGCCACGATGACCTGGCTGCCGCCAAATTCACCGGTTGAATTGTGAATCAGCGGACTGAAGGCCAATCCAGAGCTGATGACCACACGGGTGACCAAGGTCTCTTCGCTGCCATCGTTAATGGTCAGCCCAGAGTCCAAGCGCCGAACACCGTTGGCCAGGTCCAGCCCGTACAACCTTGATGAACCGCTAGGTTGGCAAAGCAAGCCATCAGGCTGGTATTCAGTAAACAGCACCAAATCCTCGAGCGTCACCGCAGGTTCGATCACCCGGCCCGAAGGCGAGCTGCCATCCTGGCTCATTAATCGACGCCAGGCACCGCGCTGCACAATTTTGTCATTGAGTTGATCGACCGTCGCGATGAGCTCGCTATCAATCTCAAAGTCACTGGGCGTAATTGATCCATCCTCAGCACGATCTAGGCCCGCCACATCAACCCAATCTGTGACCAGCGCATCCAGCGTGCTGGTTTCCATCAGGCCAAAGAACGCCTGGGGGGCGGTGCTTTGATTATCGGCACTGACCAGCAATCGCCCGGTGCCAATATGAATCCACCGGCGACCCTGTTTGTCCGTGGTTAAACTGGGCGCCGCGGTAATGGGTGTATCGGTCGCCGGCGCCAATACCGAGCTGACTGCAAAGCTGCCCTCTGCGGTCTGGGTCAGTCGTTTCAATCCGCCACTGGGCGCCAGCGCATCGCCACCGGTGATGCCAAAGTAGCTGGCATCCGTGATGCCATCGACATCCCAATCCACCGAGCGTGCGTCACCCACAAAACTGGACGGCGCATCGGTTAGGGCCATCGGAGAAAAACCGGTTTTAAAACCCCTGGTGGCAAGATCCAGCAAATACACTCCGGCCTGAGCCGCCCGGGTGCCGCTGCTGAGGTTGTCAGGGCCGGTACCAAACATCAGGTTCCACTGATTGACCGCGGGGTTGTTCCAATCTGAACCGCTGCCGGGCTGATAGTTGTGTAAAACACTGGGCTGAGCGGTGGTAAAGAAGAAGTCATCCAACTGGGTGTCGTGTAACTCCAGCAATAACTGAGGAGGTGATTCGGGATTGGTGACATCAAACAACACCACCGTTGATCGCATGCGTAATTCCGCATCACTGCCACCGGGGCCGTTGCCGGCCTGTCCGTCCCAGTCCACAAAATAGGCACCGCCGCCAAAGCGCAGGGTAACGGCCAGTACCGTACCCCAGCCGCCGGGGTGATCAGAATCGGTGGCATCAAAGATACGTGCATCAAATACGGTCGGGCGGCCATCGACGTAATAGACATGCGGATAGTCTTCTTCAACGAGCCATTTCAGGTGGGGCAACAAGTTAAAGGGAACATAGCCCCACAGCTCGCTACCTAGGGGATGTTCGGTGGCAGTTCCATCGGGCGAGGCGGTATCAAATTTGCGCAGCGATTCGTTCCAGAAACCGCCATTGAAGGCATGCAACATGCCGTCGTTGGCCCCGACGTAAACCACGGTCCGGCGATTGGCGTATTGAGATTTAAAGGCCAAATAGCTGGTATCCCCATACAGCGCATCGAAGCCCGCATTGGGGGCTCCAACCGGGGTGGGCGTCGAATGAATGACATCTCCCAGGCGCCACACCTCCTCCCCTTGGGCGGGAAGAAAATCAACCGTACGACTGCGGAACCGGTCATCCTCAAACCCCCGAACCCAGTTAATTAGCGCTGAACGGGGCACACCCCCTGGGCGATTGAGCGCACGATCCATCTCTGGACGGTCACGAAATGTGGCGGGCACAAAGGGAACCACATCATCTTGATCGATTCGGTTGTCTAGACCGGGACCGGCCGCAGTAATGAGATAACGACGCGTCGAGGCCAGGTTGCTATAGGTACGATTGCCAATGGGGTTATCGATTTGGGCGAGCTGATCGCGAGCATTCCAAATGGGTTTCAGCTGGTCCAGCGCGACCGGATCGCCCACCGGCGTCAAAGTCGCGCCACCATCGGCACTGCTAAAGCGTGTGACCAAGGTGGCGTCGCTCAGCGCATCGTAGGAAACATCTACGACATAGTCCGTTAGATAGTCGTCCAGCTGGCCGTCCTGATCGTTGTCCTCGCGCAGGAAACCGTTGTCATCAATGAACAAGGCGTGAACCAACCCGACCCAGTCTACCGACCGATCACCGGATTTAAACTGCGGCTGGTAAAGCGCCTGATAGACCGCACCCAAACCGCTGACCGAGTTGGCCACCACGGCACCGCCGGTACCCGCGGCTGTGCGGTTGATAATGTCCTCTAGCACTAGCCCTAACTGTTCATTCAACTGAGCGGGGTCAATAGCCAGGAAATAATTGTCTGGGATGCCATCGGGGGCAAATGCACCGGTGGAGTTATCTTTGCGGTCCCACTCGGCCTGCAGGTTCGGTGTGCCATCCCCATCAGCATCACTAAACCCGCCCCATTTGGCCGCGTAATACAGTGGCTGTTCCAACAGCAATGCCGTGTCATCACCCAAGGTAAAGGTGTGACTCACCGCGGCGTTTGCAACGTTGCAGTTCGCGCAATCCGGCACCGTGCCCGGGTTGGTTCGATTAAACCCATTGATACCACTGAAGGCATGGAAGCCATCCTGAGTCGTGCCACTGACGATGAAGCCAAAACCCATACGGTTGGGCGTCGATTGACCAAAGGAGTCCGTTTGGATCGTCAGACCCGACGCGGAGATGCTGTAACTCAGAACGCCGGCTAAATCCTGGTCATAGTCACCGCCCTGCTCCGAGTCCTCCCAATTGACATAAAATGCACCCGTGCCGACTCCTGCTACTTCGGTATAGGGCTGGGTAATCTTGAAGTCGACAAGCCCGCAGTTGCCGCCAACGGATTGGTTGATACAGGCAGGTAATACCGTGACAAAGGCCTGTGGCGAGGACCCCGGAACCGGCACTCTTACCTTGGGCAAGGTGGGAGTTAGCGCCACACCATAGGTCGTGATGTTCTGCACGCCCGGGTAATCGTCCTGGGTCGGGGATTGGGCGGGGCGCACATCGGTTTGGCTGACGTGATGCGCAAGACCGGCAATGTGATATCCCCCCTGAAGTCGAGGTGCGTCTGGGCACGTGCCTTGAACTTCGCTGAGGGCATCAATCGTTTTGGGCGTACACAATTCATCGGTATCACCCGCCACACGTCCGACAAATGCGGATTGGGTATGTAATCCCTCGCCTGCGCCAACCACGTCAGTCAGCTGATCCGCCGAAAGGGAGGTGTTGAGATCGGCAACGCCACTTAATTCGTCGGTGTCGTAGGAACTGGTAGAGGCATTAAACGCAATCACGTTGAGTTTCGCGCAGCTGTTGGCCTCGGTTAGCGGATTGCTCCAGCTTGCGGTCACTAGATCCCGAATCGGGCTGTTGGCGTCCAGATTAGGTAACCCTGCATCGTTCGCGTCAAAGGCACTGGTTGCGGTGGCGCCGGCCAAGTAGCGATAGCATTCCAAGACAATCTCGGACAGTGGATTACCCCAGTTACGGCACTGATCATTATTGAACGCGTTGCGCCCCCAGGCACAGTTATCCCCGACGTTATAGCGGCCATCGCTGTGGTCATAGCCATAGGGGCGCATCGAATCCAGGGTCGTGACAATGTTGCCCTGCGCAGGCGAGCTTAAGAACCGGCCACTACCACCCACATCTACTTCGTCGCTGAGGGTACCCGGATTTTTGCGCAGCACGCCGCCGGATTTGTTAGCCCGATAACTGCCCGTCATCAAACCAAACCAAACGCGGTCATCATCGCCATATTCCTGCAGCAATCCGACCGGTTTCAGTGTGCCATCTGGATATTGCTTACAGCGCTCACTGCCCAGCAGGGTGGCTCGGCAGACCTCGACTCGGACAATATAATCTCGGTTGGTTGAGTGATCCGAGCGTGCCGGTGAGTCATCAGAGGCTGCGATACCGCTGACCGCTGGGTCGTTATCATTGGTGCCACGATCGCCCGTTAAGCGCGAATCGTTGTTCCATAAACACTGAAATCGCTCGTTGGCTCCCCACAGCGCATGATTACCCCAAGCCATCGCAAAGCGCGGCGCAGCCGTTGCGTTTTGTGATAATCCCGAGGCTTGATCGGTGGTGTTGCACAGGGTGATACCCACGTCTGAAGCGTCACCACTCAGCGGCGGTGAAAAAGGCGTCAAGCGCCCTAGGTCATTAACCCCACCCCCCAAATCTTGGCCGGCATAATACTTGGCAAAGCTATGGGCATCATTAGGCAGATAGGTTCGTTCCAACACCGTGCGGGCAGGTAATTCGCTAACGGCATCCGGCCACTGGTGCTCGAACACCCAATCCCCATTACTACGCTGAGCGACACGGGAGCCGCCGTATAGAATTTTTCGTACGGCATCGATGCGCGTGGTGGTGCCCCAATTCAAAAAATTGCCCGCCCACTGCCCTGCGCCGTCGCAATAACGATCGCTGGTTATCGCCGCAGGCTCAAAGAGTTGCTCAAGCTCGTCGTAGACATAGCACTTATCTGGATCGAAATAGCCGAAGTACTCCACCGAATGGGTGTAGGTCGTCTCGGCCTGCCCCAGAGCATCGCCGTCCAAATCATCCCAGTCGGTGTATGCCTTGTAGAAGAGCTGATGATCCTGGCTCATCGCGAGCATGACTATGGGTGTTCCAGTACCGCTGAGCACCGCCGGTAATGCCCGGTAATCAGCGCTGGTATTAACCCCGTGGGCGGGCGCCATGACTGCCCACAGGCCCAGTGAGATCCAATATCGATTCATCTAGCGCACCTTTCGGTAAGTGGACTGAACGACACTGCGGGCGTTAGGCGTTGCCCCAAAGCCCATCGCGGTAATGCGATAGACCTCTGCATAGTCGCGGAAGAAAGCCGCTGAGCCGTGCAGCTCTGCCGACAACGGAGCTGCCGGATCCAGTCGCAAAAAACACAAAAACTCCACAATGTAGCGCCCACCACCCACAGATCCGTCGAGCTGGGCGCTGGTGCTGGCAAGCCGATAACGCGCCGCATCGTTAAAGACATCCAAGGGGTGAT
>JBMYYI010000033.1:0-17476 GCA_049609265.1 Litorivicinus sp.
GGGGCACTGGCTCGATCAACAGGCCGCTAAGCGCGCTTTGATCAGTGTTTGTACCGCTGGAGGCATGGGCGTTGCCGCGATCCTAGAGCGGTAGCAGGACGCGCACCAGCGCAGTCATCAATACACCTAGGATCATGGCCAATACGGTTTTTCGAGTCGCGGCCATGATCGCAACGGCGCCGACTAACCCCAACCGCATCGCCCAATCGCCTTCCCAGGCGTAGGGCGCCACCAAGGCGACCAAAACCGTGTTGGCCATGCCGGTTAGAAACCGCTTTACTCGAGGGGTTAGCGGCACGAACCGCATCGCCCAAACGCCCAAAATCCGAGTCAGCACGGTTGCCAGGGTCATCACTGCAACGCCAAGAATCATAACCTGCGTCGTCATGACTCCCCCTGGATCATATTTAAAAATCCGCCTACCAAGGCGCCAGCGATCACGTGCCAGTTCCCTGGAAACGTGAAATACCACAGCATCGACGCCAACGCGGCGCCAACAAAGGGCAACCAACTGCTGCGCCCCTTGAACACTGACACCAGCATGACACTAAAAAAGATCGGCATCAGTGCATCAAAACCCAGTGCTCGGGTATCGCCCAGCACGCTACCAAATACAACGCCAATGGCCGTGCCCATCATCCAGGTCAGCCATATCATCCAGCCGCCCCCAACGATCAATGCAATTCGACGCACCCGATCCGGCTCGCTTTGCATCATGGCGTAGGGTGCATCCGTCATCACTAACACCGACATCAGCTGACGCAGCGGGCTCTGGTTCTGGATATCCAAATAGAACGTGGTGCCCATCAGAATATGGCGCGCGTTGACTGCAAAAGTGATCAAAAACAGCGCCAAATAGTCCATCTGCCCGGACCAAAGTTCGAGCGATGCGAATTGGGATGCGCCCGCAAACACCATGCCGGATAGCGCATAAATCAGCCCATCACTCAGGCCTGCTTCCTTGGCCGCGACACCCCAGGCGATACCAAAGGCGATCACCATGGCGCCGACTGGCCCCATTCGCATCGCGCCTTGGAGCCAGGGGCTCACTGAGCTTTTTCCTCCAGCTCCGTCCATTGCTCAAACGCTGCATCCAGAGCCGCTTGCACCTTGGCCAGCTCGGCCTGCAGAGCCGGCACTTGTTCAGGCTGCGATTGGTAGAGCCCTGGATCAGCCAATTGGGCATGGATCGCCGCTATCTGTTGCTCAAATTCAGCAATCTGATCGGGCAGGGCATCTAACATGCGCTGCTCATTAAACGACAATTTCTTTTTTTTCTGAGCCGGCTTTTGCACCGGCGCGCCGGCAACGACTGGCTTGGCCGGAATCGCACTAGATTCGGTTTGCAGCCCATGCGAGCGTTGGCGCACCCAGTCATCATAACCACCGATGTATTCTCGGATGGTCTCATCCTCAAACGACCAACAGTGAGTGACCACGTTATTGATGAAGGTTCGGTCGTGGCTAACTAGGAAGAGGGTGCCGGTGAACTCCACCAACAGCGATTCCAATAGTTCCAGCGTTTCCGCATCCAAATCATTGGTCGGCTCGTCCATGACCAGAAGATTGGCCGGCCGGGTAAACAGTTTGGCCAACAACAGTCGGTTACGCTCGCCACCTGAGAGCTTGCTAATCGGTGCTCGCGCACGCTCAGGCGAGAACAGAAAGTCCTGCATATAGCCCATAATATGCTTGGTTTGGCCGTTGATGGTCACACTGTCGCTGCCGCCGCTGACATTATCGAGCGCGGATAGGTTAGGGTCGAGTTGCCCGCGTAGCTGATCAAAATAAGCCACAGACAGCTGTGTGCCCATCTCGACTTCGCCGTGGGTCGGTTTCTCATGCCCTAACAACACCCGGAGCAGCGTCGATTTGCCGGCACCGTTGGGGCCTAGAATGCCGATCTTGTCGCCACGCTGGACGTCCAGATCCACCGACTTGAATAACACCCGATCGGGGAATTCAAAGCCCAAGGCGCTGGCACTCAAGACTTGCTTACCGGATTTCTGGCCCTGATCCATAGCTAGACGAGCCGTACCCGATTGCTCGCGCCTGGCAGTCCGCTCTTTACGAAGCGCCTGTAACGCTCGAACACGACCTTCGTTGCGAGTCCGTCTGGCTTTAATGCCCTGACGGATCCAGGTTTCTTCCTGTGCCAACTTTTTATCAAACTGTGCGTTTTGCTCAGCTTCGACTTCTAAGCGTTGAGCGCGCCGCTCCAAGTACTGCTCATAGCGGCAGTCGTAACTGTACAACTGGCCACGATCCAGCTCGACGATACGACGCGTCACAGCCTGCAAAAATGCGCGATCGTGCGTGATCAAAATCAAGGTTCCCGCATAATCCGCAAGGAACTCTTCCAGCCATTCAACCGCAGAGATATCCAAATGGTTGGTTGGCTCGTCCAGCAACAGCACATCGGGTTCAGATACCAGCGCTTGGGCCAATAAAACCCGACGCTTCATGCCGCCTGACAGCGATTCAAACGCCGTCTCCCCATTGAGCTTCAGGCGGGACAATACCCGTTGAATACGATTTTCAACGCTCCAGGCGTCCGCCGTATCCATCGCCGTTTGTGCCTTGCCCAAGGCCTCAAGCGCGGCCTCTGAAGGATCCGCGTTAACCGCTTCCAACGCCGCATGATAGTTGTGTAAACAATCGCCCACGCCTGGCAAACCACCTGCCACCACATCACTTATTGATCCAGTGAGTTCTCGAGGGACCTCCTGAATTAACGACGCAATACGAATACCTTGTTGGGTTTCGATCACCCCCGCATCCGGTTTAAGCTCGCCCTTGAGTAATCGAAATAGCGTAGACTTGCCTTCGCCATTACGGCCGACAAGTCCAACTTTTTCACCAGCCTGTAATTTGAAGTCTGCGTGACTGAATATCTGCGGCCCGCCCAACGATAATTGGACGCCGCGAAGGGTAATTAATGCCATAGCCGCGCAGGCTACGGCAGGGCGTGGAACAACGCAATCAACAATAAGAGACGAGAGCACTATGCAAGGTTTTGATGAGCGCTGGAGCGATCCGGTCGACTACATTTTGGGCATCACCAAAGCGATTTGGGAAGACCGGGGAATCGACACCCTAGATCATTATTACGCACCCGATATCGTCGTGCGCTCACCGGCCAGCGTAGTCGTTGGAAACCAAGGCATCAAAGCCGCAACGATGGCCACATTGGCCGAATTTCCAGATCGAGAACTGTTGGGCGAGGACGTCATTTGGTGTCCAGCCGGCAAGGGGTTTCTCAGCTCTCACCGGCTGATTAGCACCGCCACCCATACCCATCCCGGCGTTTATGGCGAGCCAACCGGGAAATCTTACGCCTATCGAATCTTGGCGGACTGTTTTTGTGAGGATGATCAGGTCAAGGACGAATGGCTGGTACGCGATCAAGGCGCAATCGTTCGTCAGATGGGTCTAGAGCCCAAAGCCTTTGCCAGTCAACTGATTGAGAACGAGGGCGGGGCAGACCACTGCGTCAAACCGCTGACTCCGAAAACGGATGTCAAAGGAGTTTACCAAGAGCGGGGCAACCAACACCCATTCGGTCAACGACTTGCTCAGCATCTGACTGACCTGATGGATGGCGCATTTCATCGAATTCCGTCCGAATACGATCGGGCCGCTCAATTGGAATATCCCAACGGCCAACGAGCGCAAGGCCATCGCGCCGCCGATAACTTTTGGATGAGCTTGCGCAGCGCAATGCCCGATGCCCAATTCAGCATTGACCACCAGATTGGCCAGGAATCCTCCATGATGCCGCCACGAGCAGCCGTACGCTGGTCTCTGGACGGCCAGCACAGCGGCTGGGGCCGATTTGGGGTGCCGACCCACGCCCGAATTTACGTCATGGGCATCACCCATGTGGAATTCGGCCCTCAAGGGATTCGAAGAGAGTGGACACTGATTGATGAAACTGCGATCTGGAAACAAATCCTGCTAGCCACAGGATAGCTGGACTGCGCATCAGAATACTGGCAGTGCTTGGGGCTCCACGCTGCTAAATCTATTATTTAACATAATATATATTATACGACACTCCGTTAACCGGTACGTCTAGGCGAACCGCACGTAGCAATCCACTGATCAAAGGCCTCTCGAACCTCAGCAACTTGACCTAGCCTATAAACTCGCGAACTCAGGCGATCTAGCGTGGGTGTGCATCCATCGCGTTTGAGCTCTCGGCATTCCTTTGCCACGACCTTGCAGATAACAGAATTGCGTTGCATTGTTGCGTCCTCGACTCTCCTTGTCGTAACAATAGTTAACGGACTGCACTGCAATAACACTATCCGACATTGGCCTAGGAAATCTGTGATGAAGATCAATCACAAACTGAAGATCCGAGCCGCATTAGCCGCAGACTTCGGCCACATACAGGCCATCTATGCCGACGAAGTCATCCGAGGTGTCGCCAGCTTTGAAGAAATTCCGCCGAGCATTCGCCAGCTCACACATCGCTGGGAAGAGATTCAAAAACACGACCTGCCATTTCTGGTCGGTGTTCTAGATCAACAGGTCGTTGGATTTGCTTATGCTGCGCCGTACCGATTTCGTCCCTCATGGCAGGACACGGTAGAAAGCTTTGTCTACATCGATCCCGCTGCCCGCCAACAGGGTCTGGGGACAGTCTTGATGGAGTCCCTGATCGAACAGTGCCGCGATCGCAAGCAAATGATTGCAGTGGTCAGCGACAGCACCAATCGGGCGTCCATAGCGTTGCATCAATCCTTGGGTTTTCAACCTGCAGGACGCTTGGAACGTGTCGGTCAACGCAACGGTCAGTGGATAGACACCCTACTGTTTCAACGAACGCTGCCCTAACCCGGTAGAACGCCGCGATTCAGGGGGATTGGATAGCATTCTCGCATCCGCTCGAACACATCCACGCCCAGTTGCTGGTATACGTCCAACAGATCCACTAACACCCAGTTTTCGCGAATTTTGTCACCCTCACAGCGCCAAAAATCCAAGGATTTCATCGTGATCACCTTGTCTGACGGAGCGATCCCCATGAAACCATCACCGGACAACGTCATCCGCATGTTGGGCCAACCCGTGACGCCGACGTAGGCTCCGTCGCCAAACAACGCGATGGCTTCCTCGATGCTGCCGCGATCCGGCATGGCTTTAAGAAATGGCTTTTGGTGCCAATGGCGAAATCCCTGAACCCCTCGATTAGTCCCGATCCCTACCGGGCCATACCAATTCATTTTGCTATGCCAGTAGTCTTCCAGGCCCATAGCCCGAACACCGCCGTCACTATGCTTACTTAGCCCATTCAACATGTTGTAAACCAGCTGGCGTGATGCCTCACCCTGCTCGGTCCATTCGCCATGGATCAGGCCATCTTGGGTCGCAGGCGCCGGCGCTTGCCAATACTTACCTAATTGAGGGGCCATCGGCCAAGCGCCCGCCTGCATCATGACTTCTGGGATGTCCCACAGCGCTTGCATCTCAACAACGCGGCCATCTTCAAACCGAAAGAACTCATGAAAGCGCATAGCGATCTGATGACCGGTCGCAGGAATATCCAACCATGATGCCAGCGAAACTCCGGTGTAATACCCCCCGGCTCCGCACCAGTCTTGGTCATGCCCACACCGGCCAGCCATCCGAATGTAATCACGGCGCTCTAAATCTGGCCAGCTGCCCTGTAGCTGCAATAGTTTTTCGACCAGGAAATCTGGCCCTACGCCGCTGCCCAAAGGATGAGCTAGATGAATTTGAGCCTCTGCATGAAACAGCGCACGGGTCGCGTGACGAAACGCATCTAAATCAAAGTCGTACAGGGTCTTGGACCAGGCCTGGATGGCAGATCGGTGTTGCTGGTGTGTCATTATAATTTTCTATCAACCAAATTTATTTTGAAAGCTTGTAGCAATCGAGCTTGCGCCCTATTGTGCACCCGCTCAATTCACTAACTTTAGGAAAATACCATGGCCCAAGGCAAAACTCTTCCTGTCGTCACGTTCCACACCCGCGTACGTGATGAGTCCATTGGCGGCGACAACCCGTTCCGCTGGCAGGATGTTAGCTCTGAGGAGCTGTTCGGTAGCGCGACTAACCCCCGCCGCGTGATCCTGTTCAGCCTACCCGGTGCATTTACTCCCACATGCTCAACTTACCAGTTGCCTGGTTTTGAAAAGCACGCAGCAGACTTCGCGGCGGCAGGCATCGATGATATCTACTGCTTGAGCGTTAACGACACCTTCGTTATGAACGCTTGGGCACGTGGCCAGGAACTGAAAAGCGTCAAGGTCGTTCCAGACGGATCTGGCGAGTTCACCGAAAAAATGGGCATGCTAGTCGACAAAGATAACCTGGGCTTTGGTAAGCGTTCATGGCGCTATGCTGCTGTTATCAAGGACGGTGTTGTTGAAGCTTGGTTCGAAGAACCCGGCAAGTCTGACAACCACCCTGAAGACCCTTACGGTGTTTCTTCACCTGAAACACTGCTGGAATACGTCCAGAAGTAAAGCTGAGGGCCGAGTCCAACGACTCGGCCTTTTTTATAGCACCTCAGCCAAAGTCGCCAGCGATTGCGCGACTGACTCACCTTCTCGAATAACGCCACGCAAACGGTGCCGTTCATCCAGCACCAAAACCCCTGCAGAATGATCCATCAGGTAATCATCTGCACTTGTCCCGGGTACTTTAGCAAAGTAGACCGAATACTCAGCCTTCAACGCTTCCAGCTGCGCCGCCGTGCCGCTCAGCGCCCAGATTCGCTCATCAAAATAAGCTGCGTACTGGCCTAGTTGCTCTGGCGTGTCACGATCGGGATCCACACTGACAAAGATCGCCTGGATGGCTTTACCGGTTTGCTGCTCATGCGCCTGCAATACTGCCGCCAAATGTGCCATGGTGGTTGGACAGACATCGGGGCAATAGGTATAGCCAAAGGTAATCAAATAGGGCTCTCCAGCCAGGTCCTCTGCGCTGTTGATGACCTGGCCATCGACCCGGGTAAGCTCAAAACCACGCGCATCCTCGGGCAGCGCTGAAGAACCCCAAAACCCGACGACAAAAGCCAGCACCACCGCCGCCAGACCGATTACCACACGCATCAGTGTTTCTTCCCATGTTGCATGGGCTGAATCTTCTTCACCTCGGCGCTCACTGGGATCCGCGTTCCCGACTCGGTGATCAGGTCAAAGTTGATCTGATCGCCCTGCTTTACCCGTTGATTGAGCCCCAAGAACATGACGTGGAGTCCACCGGACTTTAATTGCACCCGCTCGCCCTGAGGGATCTCAATGGCATCGACTTCGCGCATTCGCATCACTCCGTCGTCGTGAGTATGCGTATGTAACTCCACACGCTTCGCTAAATCAGACTCCGCTCGCACGATGCGAACGGCCTGCTCGCTTCGATTCTCCAGGTTCATGAATGCTGCTGTATTAGGTGCACCCGGGATGGCTTCCCGTACCTGAGCGTGACTGACCACCACCTCGGCCCACGCCGAAGGCACCAAAAAAGCCAAAGAAATTAGAAAGTTTTTCATCTAGTAAGTCCTGATTGATAAATGGAATAAAGGATCAGAGTTACTAGATCTGCGGGGGAGCGCGGGCCTCGGACGGTGACCAAGACCCGGTCACCGGTGCCCGATAGTGCGATACGCTATAACTGCTAATTGGCTTGCCGCTGAAACCAGCAAACCCCGTCAGTATTGCCGCTCCCAAGCAATCACACTCGGCACTGTTGGGCTCAACCTTCTCTCCGGCTGCGTTCAGCCAGATCACCTGAACCCCCTGACTCTTGCACAGCACCGTGACATCCAGCCCCAACTGGGCCAACGCAGTGGAATTCTGTGCCATCAATAAAAGCACGATGAGGAATAGGCGATTCAACATGAAATTAGAGTACCCAATGCCATTGCCCATCACCAGCCAAGGTGGCTATTCTGTAGTGGATCCAATAACAAAGATAATGAGGTTCAAATGATCGATGTAGCAAATCAGTCAGAAGCGATGACTTACCTCCTTGGCGGAATCGTTATTCTGTTTGTGGTCACTTATTTTCTGGTGACGTCGAAAAAAACTAAGGACGATCATTGATCCCAGTCCTGTGCGGATCTAAGACCGAAGCGTGGCTGCAAGCCCTCAACGCCGCCGCGCAACAACCCCGATATACCGCTGAGCTGGACCCCCAATCCAAGGTGGCCGTTTTCGCGGGTAATTGCACCGATCAGCTTCAGGCCTTTCCCAAGCTTGTCTGGGCCCACTGTACCTACGCTGGAATTGAGCGGGCGTTATCACAAACTGAGGTCCCGATTGCCCGCCTGATCGACCCTCAGTTATCCAAGCGTATGGCCCAATCGGTGCTGACGGCTTGCCTGAACTGGTGCCAGCAGACTCACCTCTATGCGACTCAACAGCGCGCTCAATCCTGGCAGCCCCAGACGCAATGGTTACCCCATCAGTGCCAGGTCCTTTTACTAGGCGCAGGCGAGCTCGGACAGGCTTGCGCCCACCAACTTCGGGCTTTGGGATTCAAGGTGGCCAGCTTTAGTCGACGGGCGAAGTCCCTACCCTGGCCTCACTTTTCTCGCCTAGGACCGGAGGTGATTGGCGGCGCCGATGTGGTGGTTAATCTGCTGCCATCCACCGCACAAACACAGCACTTCGTTAACGCCGATTTTTTATCTTCCATGAAACCCAGTGCGGCATTGGTCAATGTTGGCCGCGGTCACACCGTGGATTCGCAAGCGCTATTGCATGCGCTGGATCGTAGACAATTGAGCTATGCAGTGTTGGATGTATTCGAGGTTGAACCCTTAGAAGACCCTATCATATGGGATCATCCACACATTGAGGTGTGGCCACACATTGCGGCTAACACCCAAATTGATACCGCCGCTCTGATTATTAACCGGGCGATTGAACGCTACTTAGACGATGGCTCGTTACCGAAACTCGTCGATCGACAACGCGGATATTAGTCCAACCAACCCTGTGGATCGGGTTGGTTGACCCATCGTCCTTCAATGTGATGCTGATTATTCAACCGCCAGGTGGCCACGAACCCCGGTTGCTGCCAGCGTTGTAGATCCAAACCAAAGGACTCCGCCGCTTGCAGGAACTGAACATTATGGCCAACGGCTGTATGACCTGCAGGCCACACAAAGTCATCTTGATATTGAACCACCAAATGCGGCAAACCCGGGCGCTCAGCCTGCTTTAGATGAGCCTGACACTGCGCCTGACATCCCGGCCCGACAAAACTGATCTGCCAAGGCAAGTCGGCATATTGCAGGGTCGAATCAAACACCCCTGCTTGGGTCGGCAGCGCTACAGCGATTGGCGGAAACAAGCTCGGTGCCAATGCATGGCAAATCGGCAATAACTCATCTTTTTTTAGGTACGATCCGCCAACCACGCCCGCGGCTAAGCTGGTTCCAACCAAGGTCAACCACACCATATCCGAATATTTCATCACCCCATGGTACCTAAGCTCGCTCAAAATTGCGGCCTAGTCCGTATCCCTGCACAGCCATTGCTTGATAATTGATACTCAAATAGCAGAGGTACCCAGTGATAAAACCCCGAGAGTGGTTAACCGCCCTGGCCATCATGACAGCAGGCATTGCGTGCTCAATCTGGCTGGGGGCACAAATCAAACAGCGTTTACTACACGCAGACCAAGCATTGGTTAGCAGCAGCTTTACTCGCCTACAGTCCGATCTGCACGAGCGGGAATTTGCGGTAGAACAAATAGCTGCAGCCTGGGAACAAATAGCGACACCCGATGACCGCAGCTGGCAATCGCTGGTTCAACTCTATCTGGCCGAATATCCCGAATCGCCTGGCTTGGTTTGGGCACCCCTAGTCATGCATTCTGACCGGCCTGAATTCGAAGCGAAGTCCAACATTCGTGAGGTGCGTCCCGATGGTCCGCCACGGCTCTCCAGCATCCGTGATCGTTATGCCCCCATTGAGTTCGTCGGCGGGCGTTCAGCACAAACTAGCCAGGCCGCGCTGGGCCTTGATTTACTGAGTGAAACCTCGCGCAGGCTGATGTTAGAGCGAGCAGAAGCTACCGGTGCCACCATCATCAGCCAACCGATCGAATTGGTCACTCATCTGGATCAACCCGCTGTATTGATCGCCCACCAGGTCAACACCACCCGCAAAACAGGATTCGTGGCGGGCGCTTATTTGACCCAACCCATGATCGAGCGAGCCTTTGATGCGGGATCCCTAGGCGCCAGTCTTTGGATCCATGACCCGTCAACACCTGAATTGCCGATCTACCCCGCCACACATGGCGAAGAAATGCCTGCCCAACCCGCGCGCGGCAACATTCGTTACAACACAGATTTACAGATCGGCGAACGTGAATGGCAGGCGACTCTGGACCGCCCGTTACCCAGCCTGCCGCTTTGGCCCTATGCGATCGGACTGATCAGCATTCTGGCCTGCCTGGCCGTGCTGACGTATCTGTGGAGATTTCGGGCGGCCGAGCGTGACTATAGTGAGCGACTAGAACAGGCGACCTTCGCATTGACCGAAAGTAACCGGGTCCTCGCGGACAAGAACCGAGAGCTCGAAGCCTTCGCCTACGCAGCGAGTCATGATTTGCAGGCCCCTTTGCGAGGCATCCGGAATTTAGCCCAATGGCTGAGTGAGGATCTACCACGCCAACAACTCAGCGACGAGAACGCGGATTATCTTGCCCGCTTAGATGCCCTCTCAAAGAAGATGAGCACCATGATTTCAGGTCTTCTGAGCTACTCCCGTGTGGGCGATTTGGGGGAGCCCGCACGATGGATCGACGTTCAGGCGCTAGTCGATGAAATCACTCACGAAAACGAACTGCCTGCGGTTCGATGCAATCATTCTGTGCAGTTTCATACCCGCCACAACGATTTAAAATCTGTTCTCAGTGCACTGATTAAAAACGGCTTTTCTCACAACACGAATCTTGCGCCCCAAGTCGATATTTGGATCGACCCGGAGCAGCCGACCCGAATGCAGATTTACGACAATGGTCCTGGAATTTCACCGCATCAGACCGAACGAGTTTTTGAGATCTTTCAAACGCTTCAGCCGCAAAACGGTCACGAGGTTGCGGGCATGGGGTTAGCCATCGCTCGCAAGCTGGTTCGCAGTGTCAATGGCTCGTTGAACGTAATGGCGCATCCCCACCATGATCGTGGGGCCTGTTTTGAACTCATTTGGCCGGCGCAATATCAGGGAGAAAACCCATGAAAAATGAAACCGTATTTTTGTTGGTTGAAGACGATGAAGTCGACATCATGGCCATGAAACGTGCATTTCGTCAGCACAAGATTGCCAATGATCTGGTGGTCACTCAGGATGGCATGATGGCCTTGGAAGTCCTCAATGGAACCCATGCAACGATACCCAGACCGTCCTCGGCGATCGTTCTGTTAGATTTAAATATGCCGCGCATGAACGGCCATGAGTTTCTAGATGCCATTCGCCAGGATGAGCGACTGAAATCCTTGGTCGTCTTTGTTTTAACCAGCTCGGCTCACGATTCTGATATCCAACAGGCTTACTCCAACCATGTGGCGGGCTATATCGTCAAATCAGACTTTGCTAATGGAGGACTGACACAGGCATTGGAGCTTTTAGACCACTACTGGCGTGTGGTAGAACTACCTCCACTAACCTAGGAATTCTCATTTGCGAATACTTCTCCTGTGCGTGGTTTTGGCGCTAACCGGCTGCGCTAACGCGACCTTTGAACCCAGGCGCTTAGCCCAAAGCGACACCCAACTGGTGCTCGAACAGGTACGGGAGCAAATCGACAGCGAGCTGAGTCAACTCATGACAAAGCTGTACAAGCGTAACCCCAAATATCTGGCCGCCAGCGGCAAAACACTTCGAATGCGCCAAACTCAGCTTCTAAAGGCCATGTTCTACCAGGAGTTAAATGAGAAGCGTGGAGTCGACGCAATTCGCCTGGCTTTTGATGCTCAATTTACTGGCGATCGAGTGTTCGCGTACGTCTATGGATTGGCGAGCATGATTGATGATAGCTACGACCGAAAGCGATCGTTTTACCTGCTAGATCGGCCCAGTGGCCAAGCCATCTTTAATAGTGCCCGCAACCTAGAGACCGCGTTATTTCTGCTTCGCACACAGCGCGACCGCTCAGGTCAGCACTATCTTTTGGCAGACGGCTATGAGGGCGACAATTTGAACGCCAGCTTTTCGGTATTACATGGCCGCATTGCCGCAAAACAGGATTTGGTCTCTGACGCCCTAGGCGACTCAGAACAACGAACCCTCAATGCCGTGGCCCGTTCGGTGGCCTCGACGGTGTTTTTACCCATTCCCTTTTAGTGCAGGATCCGCTCGGCGGGGAAGTCATCATCGTCCCCTTCTTCACCATGGTTAATGCTGGCGGCCATGCCTTCGGGTAGTTGCTCGTTGAACTCTGCCACCAGATCGGACACCACATTGCGCAGTGCGTCCACCGCCACCTGATTGTTTTCGCGGATGGCTTCCTCTTCTAAATCCATGGTGCCATGCCAATACAACGTCGCGGCCATCAGGTCGTGAACTTCTTGGGTCACTCGATCGAACAGGGCTTGATGTTCGCCCTCTTCTTCAGAGCGGAATACGCTCATCCTTAAAATCGCGCCTTCGGTATGTTGTAACCAGCTAGGCTCTACGATCGAAATTCGAGCCAGATGCGGAACCCCACAATGCTCAAACACACACACCGCCTCGTCGTATTGCAACGCCATGCCATCCTCACGCTCGCCCACCGTGACGTAGCTCGCCATCACCGGGGCACTTAGCCAGCCCAGCGCCTCGTCGCTGTGGTCCAGCTGACGCTCCAGCAAACAATGCAGGCAATCAATGCTCTCGCTCATACCCATACGGTATTCAGCGATGAACAGACTCAGCCCGTCCGGACCTTCGGCGATTTCAAAATCCGAATTGAGTACATTGACCTCATCAGAGGGTGAAATTTGATCAGAAAAGACAGACAACATGGGTAGCAATAGGTTCCTTGGCGAGCCCCTATTGTAATCTACCTGTCGTCTAGAACCCATTATTTGATCTACGCATGGACTTTGGGTTGTTTATCAGGCTTTTACGCCTTATACCTGATGACATGAGTGGTTATTTCTTACGTCGACTGTTGTTAGTCATCCCTACCTTTATCGGCATCACCTTAATGGTGTTTGCGGTAACCCGGGTGGTGCCTGGCGGCCCTATCGATCGCGCCTTGGCCCAGGCCCAAGCGGTCCAGGAAGGCCAATCCGGTATGTCGGCGCGGGAGGAAACCAACTCAACGCTATCCGCGGCCCAACTCGACCAGCTCAAGGCCTACTATGGTTTTGATAAACCGATCCTAGAAAGTTATGTCCATTGGCTGGGCCAGGTGGTGCAACTCGATCTGGGTATGTCGACCCGCTACAACGAGCCGGTTTGGGAAACCATTGCGATGCGGCTACCGGTCAGTATTTACTATGGCGTGGTGACCCTGATTCTGACCTACCTGATCTGTATCCCACTGGGAATTTACAAGGGAATTAAGCACTCAGGCACCTTTGATCACGCCAGCAGTGCGATCGTGTTTATTGGTTACGCTGTACCTGGCTACATCGTGGGTATTGCCCTGTTAACGATATTGGCTTCAGAAAACGAAGTTTTCCCTCTCGGCGGATTTGTCAGCGACGACTTTGATGACATGGACTTTGGCGAACAGGTTCGCGATGTCATTTGGCACAGCGTTTTACCGCTGATCAGTTACATGGTGGGCAGCTTTGCGGTCATGACCTTTATGGTCAAAAACAGCCTGATGGATAATCTGGCGGCCGACTATGTACGGACTGCCATGGCCAAGGGCCGCAGCTTTGGCGGCGCGGTTTGGCATCACGCCCTTCGCAACAGTTTAATCCCCCTGGCGACCCATTTTGGCAACAACATCGCGGTGATCTTGACCGGATCTTTATTGATCGAAACCATTTTCAATATCGACGGATTTGGGTTGTTGGGTTACGAGTCTTTGGTCGAGCGAGACTACCCCGTGGTTTTAGGCATCCTCGTCATTAGCAGCCTGTTGTTTTTGATCGGCAACATTTTGTCGGATCTGTGCGTGGCCCTGGTTGATCCTCGAGTTAAGTTCCAATGAAACTGGATCCATTAACCCAGCGGCAATTTAAACGCTTTCGCGAGATCAAGCGCGGCTGGTACAGCGCGGTGGTATTAGTCCTGCTAATTCTAAGCACGGGTTTTACCGAGTTGCTGGTGAACAATCGAGCGATCGTGGTCAATTACCAGGGCAGCTGGCACTTTCCGACCTATGCGGACTTCAAACCTGGAACGACCTTTGGTTTGGATTATGCCTATGAAACCAACTATCGGGAGTTGGCGCGTCACTTAGAAGACACTCAACAGGGCTGGGTATGGTTGCCACCGGTACCCTTCAGCCCGTACGAGATCAATACCTACCCAGATCAATTTGCACCCCACCCGCCCAATGCCGAACAGGGGCATTACTTAGGAACCGATACCGCTGGCCGTGACGTTCTCGCGCGCCTGGTCTACGGCTTTCGAATTGCTATTTGGTTCAGTTTAATCCTACTGGTCACCACCTTTGCCGTCGGGATCAGCGTAGGCTGTGCGATGGGCTATTTCGGCGGTAGCTTCGATTTGTTTTTCCAGCGAGTCATTGAGGTCTGGTCTAACGTTCCATTTTTGTACGTCATCATGATCATCGCCTCGATCATCACACCTAGCTTTAGCTTGCTGATTTTATTGATGGTGCTGTTCGGCTGGATGGGGATGACCTGGTATATGCGCACAGCCACCTACAAAGAGGCGGCCCGAGACTATGTCATGGCTTCGCGCTCACTGGGCGCAACCCACAGCCGGCTAATCTTTCGGCATATCTTGCCAAACACCCTGTCACTGATTATTACTTTTGTCCCGTTTTCAATCACCGGAGGCATCACCAGCCTGACCTCATTAGATTATCTGGGGTTTGGTTTACCACCACCGACACCCAGCTGGGGTGAGTTGCTCAAGCAAGGCACCGACAACTTAGATGCCCTTTGGATTGTCTCGTCAGTCGTAGGTGCACTGGTTATTTTGTTGGTGATGGTGACCTTTATCGGTGAGGCGATCCGCGAAGCCTTCGACCCTAAACAACATACGATTTACGAATAATAAGGAGCTAAGCATGCGTCAGTTGATACGTGCCTCGATGTTCGGATTACTTTGCTGGAGTGGATTGTCCCAGGCACTGTCCTACGAGCCCTTAGGGTTGGATGCGTTACCTGCCGACCTTGAGTGGCAGACCAATACCGCACTGCCTGTCAGCCCCAGTGATCAAGCGATCCGCGGTGGCACATTGCGACAGCATATTCTGAGTTACCCCCTGACCCTGCGTACCGTTGGACCTGACTCGAATAGCTCGACCCGAGGCATCATTTTAGAAAACCAATGGTCACTGACCGGGCTGAACCCCAACGATGAATCGATCGTGGCCGTATTGGCGGACAGTTGGGCCTACGACGCGGACGGTAAAACGGTGTACTACCGCCTACGTGAGGAAGTGCGCTGGAGCGACGGCGAGCCTGTGACCGCCGATGACTATCTGTATACGCTCGAATTCATGCGTTCGGATGCGATCGTTGCGCCGTGGTACAACAATTATTACAGCGAGCAGATCACGGACGTCAAAAAGTACGATGACTATACGATCTCGGTCACTTCAGCGGTCAAGAAATCGCCGGTTGATCTACAACTGGCGGTCAGCATCAGCCCGACTGCTCAACACTTTTACACGCTGGACGAAAATTTCGTTCTGGAATACAACTGGAAAATCGCGCCGAACACCGGGCCCTATCAAATCACTCAAGACTCGATTCGCCGCGGCAAAGGAAAGTATCTGGAGCTGGAACGAAAAGACGATTGGTGGGGCGATCAATTCGAACAGTTTAAGAACCGCTACAACGCCAACAAGATTCGTTACCGCGTTATCAAAGATAACAACGTAGCGTTTCGCTTTTTTGAAAAAGGCGATCTTGATCTATTTGGTCTAGTGCTGCCTGAGTTGTGGCACCAAAAGGCTCAAGGCGAGCTATACGACAACGGGTATATCCATCGCCTAAAGGCCTACACCGACACGCGCCAACCCGCCCGAGGCTTATTCCTCAACCAGGCGGATCCTTTGCTTGCTGACCGCAACGTGCGCCTAGGTTTACAGCACAGCATGAATTTCGAAAAGATGATTGCCACGGTACTGCGTAACGACTACGAGCGCCTGCCCCAGCATTACACGGGCTACGGCGACTACTCCGCTGATATCCAGCCCCGCGGCTTTGACCTTGCACTGGCCGATCAGTACTTCAATGCCGCCGGATTTATCGAGCGCGACGCCCAAGGCTATCGCGTCAACGATCAGGGCACCCGTCTGTCCTTCACCGTGACCTATGGCACCGCAATCCATAATGACCGTCTAGTGATCCTAAAAGAGGAAGCCCGCAAAGCCGGGGTTGAGCTGGTCCTTGAGCTGCTTGATGCGCAGGCGAGTTACAAAAAGACCCAAGAAAAACGCCATCAGATTGCATGGACCGGCTGGTCGACTGGCTGGCGGCCTGCTTACCGACAGCACTATCACAGCGAGACCGCAAATCGTGCGCAAACCAATAACATTACTAATACCGCTGACCCCGCTATTGATGCGTTGATCGACGCCTACCGCGCCAGTGAAGAGGAAGCCGAAAAGAAAGACCTGTCACGTCAGATACAGCAGGCCTTGCATGAACGCGGCGCCTTGATTCCAAGTTACCAGGTGCCCTACACCCGCTTGGGTTATTGGCGCTGGCTGCAGCTGCCACAAACCGGTTACGTCACCCGTACCGGCGGCGGATTATTCGATTTATTCGATCCCGTCAGCGGCGGTATTTTCTGGATCGACCGGTCTATGAAAAAAGCCACCGAAAATGCCATGGACGATGATGCGACCTTCGAGCCCGTGTACGTCGAAAATACGGACTGGAGACAATAATTGACTCTACTGCGCGTCCAAGACCTTAGCGTTAGTTTCACGACCGAACGCGGCCGCGCGGGCGTCTTGGACGGCGTCTGCTTTGAGCTAGCGCAAGGGGAAACCTTGGGACTGGTCGGTGAATCAGGCTGTGGCAAGAGTGTGACCAGTCTGGCCATCACTCGTCTGTTGCCAAAGCCCAGCGGACAAATTGATCAGGGCCAGGTTTGGCTGGACGGTGTGGATCTGCTGACGGTACCCGCATCCGAGATGCAAAAGATCCGAGGTCCTCGAATCGGCATGGTATTCCAAGATGCCATGAGCGCATTAAATCCCGTCAAGCGCTTGCACGTGCAGATGGATGAAAGTATTCGTCTGCACGCGCCGCATCTGACCCGTGCCCAGGCGCGCGATCGCGCATTGGAACTTCTGACCGACGTAGGAATTCCATCCCCTCAAATGCGGCTGAATGACT
>JBMYYI010000034.1:0-17469 GCA_049609265.1 Litorivicinus sp.
TCGGTCGTCTGCAGACCTAACTCCAGGGCCAGCGCATCCATGTCGACTGCCCCCAACGCCAGCCGACGTATCTCGAGCTCCAGCAGGCCCTTACCCTCGGCCAAGTTCTCGTCACGATCCTGCAGTCGATACCAGGCCTGAATTTTCGCTCGCGCTCGCGAGGTCTGAACAAAGCCCAAATTCGAATTCAGCCAGTCTCGGCTAGGTTTAGCCTCCTTGGCGGTCAGCACTTCAACCTGATCACCCACTTCAAGGCGATAGGTCAACGGGACAATTCGCCCATTAACCTTGGCGCCGCGGCATCGGTGACCTACCTCGGTGTGGACTTTGTACGCAAAGTCCAGGGGCGTGGCTCCGCGGGGCAAATCAACGATGTCGCCAGTCGGCGTAAAGGCATAGACACGATCATCGGTCGCCTCATTGCGAAAGGCTTCGTAAAGACTTTCTGAATCCTGTGTCTCATCGTGCCAAGCCAATACCTGGCGAAAGAATTCGATTTTCTGGTCATACCCCTGGGCCGAATTTTCGTCGTGCCCTTTGTAGCGATAGTGAGCACAAACCCCATACTCAGCTTCTTCGTGCATTTGATGGGTTCGAATTTGAATCTCAACCACTTTACCGCCCGGCCCAACCACCGCCGTATGCAGCGAACGGTAGCCGTTAGGCTTGGGCTGCGCGATGTAGTCATCAAACTCGCCAGGCAATGGCGTGTAGGTACTGTGGACCAACCCTAAAGCGGCGTAGCAGTCCCAGGTTTTATCCACTAACAAGCGGACAGCGCGGACATCGAAAACATCTGCAAAATCAATATTTTTTCGCTTCATCTTCTTCCAAATACTGAAGATGTGCTTGGCTCGCCAACTGATGTCCGCTTCGATATAAACCGTGCGCAGCTGAGCCTGGATCGATTCTACGACTTGCGAAATATAACTCTCGCGCTCCTGACGCTTCTCGGCCAGCTGCCGAGCGATCGACTTGTACTCATCCGGATGCAGGTAGCGAAAAGCCAGATCTTCTAGCTCCCAACGCATCTGACCGATACCTAGCCGATGCGCCAGCGGCGCATAGATATCAAAAATGCCCTGAGCGACTCGACGGCGAGTTTCATCGGGCAAGGGCTTAACCGCACGAATGACAGCGGTCCGTTCAGCTAGCTTGATAATGGCCACGCGGGGGTCGTCGACCAAGGACACCAGCATCCGCCGGACAACCTCGAGCCCCTCCTGTTTGCCGCCAATCGCCTTAACGCTACGAGCTGGCGCATCAGAGATCGCCCGCATCCGCAAGGTATCCTCGACCAGGCGCCGAACCGTCGGCCCTAACCGATATTCGACATGGTCGCGGGGAATTTTCCCTTCGCGCACCGCGCGATAAACCAGCGCGGCTAGCAAGGTGTCTAAATCTTGACTGACATCACAGATGATGTCGGCCATCTCGAGCCCGATGCGCAAGGCCGCATCGTCACTCCAACCCTCTAATGGACTGGGTACCAGACTGGATTCCTGCACCCAGGCCAGGGCATCCTGGACCCGCTCATCAATCGCCACACCCTCAGCTTTCCAGGCACTGATCCAAAACTGGGTGTCGTCTAATCGATCACCCTCAAGCGGATGAGCGTCGCGGGTTCGAACCATGTTTACCTCAACTATGCCGGCACAAACACGGCCATGGATTCAACATGCGCGGTATGCGGGAACATGTCCATAATCCCTGCGTCACATAACCGCCAGCCGCGCTGCTTGAGAATGCCCACATCACGGGCCAGGGTTGCCGGGTTGCAAGACACGTAAACGATGCGCTCCAAGCCGTCCAACGACAATACCTGCAGCACCTCCGCGGCCCCACTGCGGGCGGGATCCAATAGCAGCTTGTTAAAACCGCCGGCTGCCCAAGGCTTATCCTCAATCGGCTGAGTTAGATCAGCCGCGTGAAATTCACAGTGATCTAGACCGGCTAGCTGGGCATTCATCCGCCCTCGCTGGGTCATCGCCTCAGAGCCCTCCACGCCCACCACATAGCCTGCGCGTGTTGCGATCGGCAAGGTGAAGTTGCCCAGTCCACAGAACAAATCCAACACCCGGTCCTGCGGCGTCAGTTCGAGTAAATCCAAGGCCTGGGTCATCATGCTTCGGTTAATCTGGGCATTGACCTGGGTAAAGTCATGAGGGTGGAAATACATGCGCAAACCAAAATCTGGATGCTCATAACTTAAATACTCGGGGCCACTGAGCGGATAGACGCGATAACTGGTATCAGGCCCCTTGGGCTGCAGCCAAATGTGGTAGCCGTAGGCTTGGCCCAGTTCAATAAGACGTGCGACATCGCTCTGGGTCGGCGGATCGAGCACCCGGAAGACCAGCGCTACCGCCTGGTCACCACAGGCGACTTCAATCTGAGCGATACGATCTCGGATACTGGTGGATTTAATGGCCTCACCAATTTCGACCAGTCGAGTGCCCACCCGAGGATCGAGCACCTGACACTCGTCAAGCACTGCCAAAAAGTTGCTGGCTTGCTCACGAAAGCCGACCAACACCCGGTCCTTGGGCGCGACGTATCGCACGCCTAGGCGTGCCTTGCGCCGATAACCCAGCGGTTGCGCCTGCAGCGGCGCAAGCGCCCGTTCTGGACCCCCACCACCATGATGCTCAAGCAACTCGCTTAGGGTGTTCGCCTTGTGTTCAACCTGCTTATCAAGCTGCCAATGCTGGAGGGCACACCCGCCACAAACGCCAAAATGCGGGCAGGCCGGTTCAACGCGCTGAACGCTTGGCTGGTCAATACGCGTGACACGACCTTCGGCAAAGCCCTTCCAGCGATTATGAACGGTCACCTCGACCTGCTCGCCGACCAGCGCCCCGGCAACGAATACCGTGCGCTCATTGTGCTCACAAATCCCGCGCCCCTCATGACTTAACCGTAGGATCTCGGCATCAAAGGGTTCAGGCATTTTTTTCTTACGGAATCGACGAGCCATTAGGAAGGAAACACTCCTGTAGAAAGATAGCGATCACCGCGATCGCAGATAATAGTGACCACGGTCGAGCCTGGGTTTTCTTTGGCAATTCTCAGTGCGCCGACCACCGCACCACCGGCGCTTACCCCGCAGAAAATACCTTCCTGAGCCGCTAGCTGACGGGTCATCTCTTCAGCCTCGGCCTGTGAGATATCCAAAATTCGGTCAACACGCTCAGGCTCAAAAATCTTGGGCAAATATTCGGTTGGCCAACGACGGATACCCGGAATATGGTCCCCATCGCAGGGCTGCAGACCAATAATCTGAATATCAGGGTTTTGTTCCTTGAGATAGCGCGAGCAGCCCATGATGGTGCCCGTGGTTCCCATCGATGACACAAAGTGCGTTACCTGACCCTGAGTGTCCCGCCAGATTTCCGGCCCAGTTGACTCATAGTGAGCCTGGGGATTGTTGGGATTGGCAAATTGATCAAGGATTTTTCCTTCGCCTCGCGCCTGCATCTGCTCTGCAAGGTCCCGAGCCCCTTCCATCCCATTGGATACCAAGATCAGCTCGGCCCCGTAGGCTTTCATTGCGGCCCGCCGTTCCACAGAAAGGTTATCCGGCATGATAAGGGTCATTCGGTAACCTTTAATCGCACAGGCCATGGCCAACGCTATGCCTGTGTTACCGCTGGTCGCCTCGATCAAACGATCGCCGGGAACAATGGCTCCGGAGCGCTCAGCCTGATTGATCATCCAGGTCGCCGCGCGGTCCTTGACGCTGCTTGCAGGGTTATTCCCTTCCATCTTGCCAAGCACCAGCGAGCCCTCTGGCGCCAGTCGCTGCAATCTAACGAGAGGGGTGTTGCCAACAATCTGTTCAATCGTGGGGTAATCCAAAGGGCTGCTCCTTTTTAGCGGGAGCACATTATTGCCAACCCGCGGCCTGCTTTGCACCCGTTTTTGCGGCTTTTGTCCGAGGGATCGGTTCTAAGGATAGGTCAAACTGGGCTATGAAATTTGCATCCCGGGGCGCACTACAGCGCCCAAGCCAGTCGCAGTCCCTTTGGGAAATCGCCGAAACCTATCAACGCAATCACGCCCTGCGAGGACGCTATCAACACCAGGCCGACCATTTGCGCACCCAGCTCGACAAGACCCGGCACGATTCGAAAAACTGGGTCGCCAGTGCCCGACGCCTCATGCACTCGCAGCACACTGAGCAAGTCATGGAATGCCTGGACGCATTGGCCCTATGTTTGGATCCAGCTCCGATACGGGCTCGCGGCGGACTGCGATCGCAACTGTGTCAACTACGACGGGGGTGGCGTGCTGATCAACGCCAAAGCGTCATTCTGAGCATTGCTATCAGCCCCGCTTTACCTGAGCACCATAACCTCAACGACACGCTTCTAAGCTTGGCTGACAACCTAGTGCGCAACGCACTGAGCGCTACTCAACGCGGCATGGTGCGCTTGCAGCTGTGGCAACATCGTGACGGAGTGTGTCTGCGTGTCGCAGATACTGGACCCGGTTTTACGCATACCAGCACAGCAGGAGGCTGGGGCTTGGGCCTTGCGATTATAAGAGAGCAGGTGGAGCGCCAGCGTGGCTACTTGCAGGTCAGCAGCAAAACCGGGGTGATCTGCCATGCCTGGCTACCCTTGGAAAACGCGGATTAAGCCAGGCGCAACCGCGCTTGATCGTACTGCTCAGACAGCTGGGCAACCAGCTCTGCGACGCTGGGCACATCGTGAATCCCGCCCACCCCGTGCCCGGCCGACCACAGACTCTTCCAAGCGCTGGCACCCCCCTCAGGCGCGGTCAGCTCAGCACCCAGATCAACCGAACCTGCTCTCATTCCTGCCGCTTGCAGGGAGGGCGTCAAGAAGTTGCCAGCAATGCCACTCACCCTATCGGTGTAGGTAATGTCACTGGCGTAGCTGTCACAAATCATTTGCTGATAGGCCTGATCCGCGCGGCTTTCACGGGTATTGATCAGCCTTGTCCCCATATAAGCGAACCGCGCACCCAGCACCTGAGCCGCTAACACATCGGCGCCGGTATTGATCGATCCAGCTAGGACAAGATCCCCGTCAAATACATCACGGACTTCAGCTAACAGGGCAAAGGGATTGATTTGCCCAGCATGTCCGCCGGCGCCAGCACTCACGGCAATGATCCCGTCCACCCCAGCCTGAGCCGCCTTTTCTGCGTGCCGGCGAGTCGTGACATCGTGATACACCTGCCCACCATAGCTTTGAACCGCACCGACAATGTCCGGCACAGCGCCCAGAGAAGTGATCACCAGCGGTACCTGATGCGCCACGATGACCTCTAGATCAGCCTGAAGCCGTTCATTGGTGGGATGCACAATCAGATTGATACCAAAACGAGTATCCGGTGGCAGCTGACTTTTGATTTGTGTAAGCCACTCGTCCAGGCCCTGTGTCGTTCGCTGATTAAGTGCCGGAAAAGTGCCAACAATCCCCGCTTTGCAACAAGCCACCACCAACTCTGGCCCACTGATTAGAAACATGGGTGCTGCGATGATAGGTAGCTGGGGCATGGCTTAGAACCTCAATGGCGTGGAATGAAGGCGGTCGTACTCGGCTTCTGCTCGCTCATACAATACCTTGACCAGCCACTGAGACAATGACTCTAAGGGCTCGTTCTCATAGGCCGGCATGACCTGAATGCCAAAGGTATCCAGCCGGCCGAGAGCCCCACCGCCCATGCGAATCAATTCTGCCGCCCAACACAGCGGATCTTGCTCCGGCCGTGCACCGCGTACTTTGAGTTGCACACAGGCATCCCACAACCGCTCTGGATCATTCACAGACAGGACTCGACTTAAGGTGTCCAACTGCAATTGTTCAAGGCGGGAAAGCACCGCACGCTTTTCACGTTCTTCATAACGATTCCAGTCGCGTACCTCATGGGCAAATCGCCGGCAGCCGCGACAAACCAAATCGCCATAGGTAGTGGAACACATGCCCAAACAGGGTGTTTTCGTTCGTTGATTCATAGCGAGGTGTATGTAGGCCTTCTGTGTTATTCCAAGCGAACACTAAGAATATAACTATCCGGAACTTCAGGTGCAGCGCAGAGATGACTACAATGATGCCCCCAATCAAGGACGCACCATGAAACTGATCGCCCCTGTTATCGTTGCCGCCATTGCCCTCTGGATCGGTTCTGAGTATGGCTGGAGTCAATTTGCGTTGTTCGCCGCAGGCTCATTTGCAGGCATCGGTTTTTTGTATGCGTCCTTTGGGTTTGCAACCGCGTGGCGCCAGTTGGTCACCGGTGGCGACACACACCCATTTCGAGCCCAACTTTGCATGATCGCCGTGGCCAGCTTGGTCATGATTCCCGTGATTTACTCGGACAGCCAATTCAATGGGTTTGTCCGCCCAGTCGGCCTGAGCCTCATCGCTGGCGCATTTATGTTTGGTATCGGCGCTCAGATCGCAAATGGCTGTGGCTCGGGCTCGCTATTTCATTTTGGCCAGGGCCGCTGGCAGTCGATCGCTACGCTTAGCGCCTTCACCTTAGGCGCAATGCTAGCGGTACGCGACTATGACGACTGGCTCGAGGCGCCTATTTTCTTTGCCGGGTCCCTCGGACAAAGCCATGGACCTTGGGTTGCGACCGCTGTCACTTTGGCGCTCTTAGGCGGATTAATCTGGGTACTACGCTCACGCTCCAGCTCACTATTTAGCGGCTGGCAGCCCCTACTGC
Organism: Litorivicinus sp.; assembly: GCA_049609265.1. Classification (GTDB taxonomy): domain Bacteria; phylum Pseudomonadota; class Gammaproteobacteria; order Pseudomonadales; family Litorivicinaceae; genus Litorivicinus. Next base: position 6,703 of record JBMYYI010000034.1, read on the forward strand.
TCGCGGCACTCATGATCGCAGGCGCAAACTTAGCCATCCTATTAATTAGCGGCCGGCCCTGGTCAGTCGCTCAGGGGTTTGCCTTGATCGGCACTCAAATCGATATGGCCCTGGGTCTGGAATGGGACTTAGACTTTTCAAGCTTTTGGTCAAGCGAACTGATGGCTGAGCGTCTAGAAAACCCAGTGTTGGCGGATAGCTTTTTGATTCCGAACTTAGGCTTGATCGCAGGCTCAGTGGCCACCGGATTCGCACTCAGCCGCTTTAACCTGCAGCCCTTACGCATCCTGCCTTTGGCCGGTAACTTACTAGGCGGATTGCTAATGGGCTACGGTGCAACGATCGCATTTGGTTGCAACATCGGCGCGTTGTTTTCCGGTATTGCCAGCGCTAGCTACCACGGCTGGCTGTGGCTCATCCCGGCCTTGGCCGGAACCTGGGTAGGCATCAAACTGCGGCCTGCGTTCGGCCATGGGGCATAAGTATAAATACTGACGCTTTAATGTGACTTGTGTCACACACTTGTATTGTGCCAAAGATCGGCACGACCGGTAGAGGGCGCGAGATGAGTGGCGGAATACTAAGTGATGCAGAACGGGAGGTGATCAATCATCTGTTTTCGGATGAAGAAGCCGCTGCTGAGGATCACTCTTTCCTGCTCTCCCAACTGAGAAGCGTTCTAGAGCAAGTGGATGACAACGGACTGCGTCAACAGTCCGTTCAGATTATCGAAGATGTCCTGGGACGTGCCGTTGCACGCCGGCATTTACTCGATGACGAGGCCGCTAGCTGACGTGACCACGCCGTTAGGATCGCCTGCCACCCAATCATCGGGCTTGATCAAACAGCCCTGAACCGTAACCGGGACTTGCGACTGCCCTGCTCCCAGCTTTTCAGTTTTCATCGGGTGTGTACCCAAAGCAAACACTGCAATAGGCATTTGCGAGATCGCTTCGCAATCGCGGATACAACCGTGGATAAGGATCGCCTGCCAACCGTTGTTGAGGGCCTTCTCGGCCAGCATGTCACCCAGCATCGCCCGACGCATTGATGCGCCGCCGTCAACGACCAAAACGCGCCCTTGCCCGGGCTGACTAACGAACTCTCTGACTAGAGAATTGTCCTCAAATGCCTTGATCGTAACCGCCTGCCCTAGGAACGAGGACTGACCGCCAAAACTCTTAAGGCCGGGTTCGAGCACCGAGAGTGCGTCGCCGTAGCGATCGCACAACTCGGGGGTTAGATCCTGGATCATTTGGCGTTTTCAGCCAAGTGGAACCAAGTCTCCAAAACGCTATCAGGGTTCAAAGAGACCGAATCAATACCCTCATCCATCAACCACTGGGCAAAGTCCAAGTGATCCGAAGGACCTTGGCCACAGATCCCGACGTACTTGCCCGCGGCCTTCGCACTTTGAATCGCACGGGACAGCAAGAACTTGACCGCATCGTTGCGCTCATCAAACTTCTCAGCGATTAGACCCGAGTCACGGTCCAAACCTAGCGTCAGCTGAGTCAGGTCGTTCGAGCCGATTGAGAATCCATCGAAATACTCAAGGAATTGATCGGCCAAAATAGCGTTAGAAGGCAGCTCGCACATCATGATGACTTTTAGGCCATTGACTCCACGACCCAGACCGTTTTCTTCCAACAGGCGGGTAACGCCGGCCGCCTCATCTAGGTTGCGCACAAAGGGCACCATCACCTCAACGTTGGTGAGGCCCATTTCATTGCGCACCTTCTTAAGCGCTAGGCACTCGAGCTCAAAGCAAGGGCGGAACCCTTCATCGATATAACGCGACGCACCACGGAAGCCCAGCATCGGGTTCTCTTCCTCGGGCTCATAACGACTGCCACCAATCAGATTGCGGTATTCATTGGACTTGAAGTCCGACAAACGCACGATCACCCGCTGGCCGGCAAAGGCAGCTGCCAGGGTCGCAATGCCCTCTGCCAACTTGTCGACATAGAAGCTAACCGGATCAGCATATCCACCGATCCGCTGAGCGATCGAGTTGCGCAAATCCGCGGGCAGCTTGTCAAACTCCAGCAATGCCTGGGGGTGAATACCAATCATGCGGTTAATAATGAATTCCAAACGTGCCAGACCAATACCCGCGTTCGGCAGCCCGGCAAAGGCAAACGCACGGTCCGGATTACCCACGTTCATCATGATTTTGAACGGCAGGTCAGGCATCTCAGAGATGTTGCGCTTAAGGTGATCGAACTCCAGCAGGCCAGAGTAAACAAACCCGGTGTCGCCTTCGGCACAGCTGACCGTGACGTCCTGGCCAGTGCTCAAACGCTCGGTTGCATCACCGGCACCCACCACAGCGGGAATCCCCAACTCACGGGCAATAATCGCGGCGTGACAAGTACGTCCACCACGGTTAGTGACAATCGCACTGGCGCGCTTCATCACAGGCTCCCAGTCGGGGTCTGTCATATCAGTCACCAGCACGTCACCGACTTCGACCTGATCCATATCGTCAATGCTGTCCAGCACCTTGACTGGACCACGTCCGATCTTTTGACCAATAGCGCGTCCTTCGACCAACACATCGCCGGCGCCTTTAAGAACATAGCTCTCCATCACATTAGAGTCGCTACGGCTCTGCACGGTTTCAGGTCGCGCCTGAACGATGTACAGGCCTTGATCGTCGCCGTCTTTAGCCCACTCAATATCCATGGGGCGGCCGTAGTGTTTTTCGATGATGACCGCCTGGCGCGAGAGCTCTTCCACCTCGGCGTCAGTCAGGCAGAACACGCCCCGCTGCACGGGCTCAACGTCAACGGTTTTAACACTCTTGCCCGGCGCATTTTGGTCATAAACCATTTTGATCAATTTTGACCCGCGCGAACGACGAAGTACCGCAGGCTTACCCGCTTCCAAAATGGGCTTAGAAACATAAAATTCGTCGGGGTTAACAGCGCCCTGAACGACGGTTTCACCCAAGCCATAGGCGGCAGTGACAAACACGACGTCCCGGAAACCTGATTCGGTGTCCATGGTGAACATGACGCCCGCCGCACCGGTTTCAGATCGAACCATCCGCTGAATACCCGCTGATAGGGCGACTAGCTCGTGATCAAAGCCTTGGTGAACGCGGTAGCTGATCGCCCGGTCGTTAAACAATGAGGCGAACACCTCTTTGATGCTGGCTTTGATATTGTCAAAGCCACGGATGTTCAAAAAGGTTTCTTGCTGACCCGCGAAGGAGGCGTCGGGCAGATCTTCAGCCGTGGCAGAAGAGCGAACCGCAACGGAGATATCCGGGTTGCCGTTATTCATCTTGGCAAAGTCAGCTTCCAGTGCTGCCTCAAACTCAGCGCTGAACGGGGTGTTCATAACCCAGCCACGAATCTTGGCGCCTGTCTCAGCCAAAGCACGCACATCATCAACATCCAACGCGTCTAGCTCGGCCTTGATTCGACCCGCCAAATCCTCTTGAGCGAGGAATTCACGATACGCATCAGCTGTGGTCGCAAAACCGCCGGGGACACTAACGCCCGCTCCAGACAGATTTGAGATCATTTCACCTAAAGAGGCGTTCTTACCTCCAACGCGTTCAACATCCCCCATCCCGAGTTTTTCAAAGCCGATGGTGTATTGCATCACGCGTCTCCTGTTAGCGTTTGCGATTGCGTGCCCAGACGAATCAGGTCGTGCTAGGCTCCTTGCACGGGGCATTTATACCGCATCTTGAAATGCGGATCTCTGCTATTTGCGACTAATTATGGATTTTGGTCATAAAATGGATAAAAACATCAGAACGATTTTTTTCATTTCCGACGGCACCGGCATTACCGCTGAGACCCTGGGACAGAGCCTACTGAGCCAGTTTGAACCCAACATCACGTTCGAGCGTCACACCTTCCCTTACATTGATACGCTGGAAAAAGCGCAGCAGGTTCGTGACGAAATCAATCATGTTGCCGAGCGAGATGGACAGCCTCCTATTATTTTCGACACCCTGGTAAACCCCCAGGTACGCGACACCGTGTCCAGCTCAAACGGGGTCATGCTCGACGTCTTTCAAACCTTTTTGAAGCCGCTGGAAACCGCATTGATGTCCGAATCTGCCTATTCGGTCGGTCGCAGTCATTCAGTCCATACGAATTCCAGCTACGACAAACGAATCGAAGCCGTCAATTTCGCACTCGACAACGATGATGGAGCACGGATTCGCTACTACGACCAAGCAGATTTGATCATCGTGGGGGTCTCACGCTGCGGTAAAACGCCGACCTGCCTATACCTTGCGATGCAATTCGGTATCAAAGCGGCGAACTACCCGCTGACCGAGGAAGACCTCGACAGCCCTCAGCTACCGTCACTACTGCGCAAGCACAAATCCAAATTATTTGGCCTGACCATTGATCCGGTACGCTTGCAGGCCATTCGAGCACAACGAAAGCCTGACTCACGCTACGCAAGCCCGCACCAGTGTCACTTTGAGGTGAATGAGGTCGAGGCGATGTATCGGCGCGAAGGAGTCCCACACATTGCTACCACCGATCAAAGTGTTGAGGAAATCAGCACACAGGTGCTGGCGGTGAGCGGGTTAAAGCGTCGCTACTTATAAGTCAGGTCGAAAAGAAGGCGTTCAACGCGCGTGCGACTGCTTGCGGCTTTTGATACGGCAACGCATGGTCGCAGCCCTCGATACTCTGGTAATGCCACCCCGCATGCTGCTGGGCTAACTGCTGATGCAGGCGATGGGCTTGCGGGGGCGTTCTCCCGCCCACCAACGACAACACCCGATCCGGCTGTGCTTGAATCAGGGCGGCTCGGTCCAGAGTCTCTGCATGCTGGTTAACCGACTCTAGCGCGTAAGCCAAGCCGACCGGGCGCTTCGCCAGTCGAGAAACGACCCGCCGCTCAACCCGCGGATGTTTTGAGCGGTTCGGTGACACTAAATCCAGAAATTCAGTGACCCCCTGCTCGGGCGAGGTGTTGTGCTTTAACGGCTCACAGGCTTTTACATACGCCCGCCGGCGAGCCTGAGTCTCGCACCAATCCTCACGCTCCATTAGCGCCGGCTCAATCAACACACTGCTGGTAATCTGAAAGCCGCCAGCGGCGGCCAACTCCATCGCAAGCACCCCACCAAAGGAATAGCCCACTAGGTCAAACTGTTGCCACTGCAGGTCGGCCAGGCAAAGCGTCAAATGCTTCAGCAGCTCGGGAATACTAAACGGACGCTCACCCGTCACATGATGGGTGTCTCCCGCGCCGTACAAGTCGGGCACCCAGATCTGATCAAATCGATCAATATCCGGCAGCATCGGCCCCCAGGTCGGAACGCCTGCAACACCTGCGCCGTGCAGGCACACCAGTCGGCGTCCCGTATCTGATGAGACCGTCGCCATTCGATGGGTCAGTACTGCGTCACCAAAGCGGTGCTGCTTTTGGGTTATTCTCATCAGATGCCCGTTTTAATTGATGCTCCACTCACGCCAGCCAGCGACACGCGGCTTCAACGCCCATGGCGCGAACAGTCCAAAACGGTGGCCGCTGCGGTGGCTATGATCAGCGTGCCATTGGATTGCCCTGGACTCGTCGTTCCGCCGGGTTCGCAGGATACCCATGGAATTATGCTTATCAAGCGCTCTAAACATCTGCGAGGTCATTCGGGGCAGTGGGCGCTCCCCGGCGGCAAGCAGGAAAAGCATGAATCACTTTGGAGCACCGCGAAGCGCGAATTGCATGAAGAGACGCAACTGGATGCGAACCATGTTCGCTGGTTTGGTGACCTTGGGTATTTGCTGACCGGAACCGGTTATCGCGCCCAGGTCTACCTGGGGCATTTGGATCTGCCTCGCCCGTTAAACGCCGATGGAGGCGAGGCGGTCGAACTAGCGGCCTATCCGATGAGCTGGTTATTGCGCTCAGATACCTGGCGTCATCGTACGGTCGATGTGATCCAAGGCCGGCACTTTAGCTGGGGCCACCCGGACCCCGCGCTGGATTGGGAAACACCCCTTTGGGGTGCCACCGCATTTATGATGTTGGCATTACGACAGCGACTGGCACCGCAGATGCCCCTACCCGATTTCCAACCCAAACGGCACGCTTAATAGCTAGGCAGCTCGATATCAACAAACAATTCGTCGACCTCAGCACGAGTCTGAGTCCGCTGGGCTGCTTGGACTAGCTGCGGTGTTAGGTGCGGGGCAAACAACTCAACAAAGTGATACATGTAGCCGCGCAGGAATGACCCGCGGCGGAAACCCAATTTGGTTTGGCTTGCCTCAAACAGATGATCTGCAGGTAGGCGCACTAAATCGGCATCGGAAACGGGGTCGTACGCCATCGAGGCCACGATACCCACGCCCATTCCCATCCGCACATAGGTCTTGATGACGTCGGCATCGGCAGCGGTAAAGACGATTTGCGGAACTAATCCATTGCGGCCAAAGGCTTCGTCGAGTTTTGAGCGCCCGGTGAAACCGAATACGTAGGTCACCAGAGGCTCTTCGGCCAGGCGTTCGATACTGATGGGCTCGTCGAGCCCGGCCAGCGGATGGTTTTTCGGAACCAAGATGCTACGGTTCCAGTTGTAGCACGGCATCATGATCAGATCGTTGAAATGCTCCATCGCTTCGGTGGCGATAGCGAAATCTGCTGTACCTTCAGCCGCTTCCTCAGCAATTTGACGCGGCGTTCCTTGATGAATGCTCAACGCAACATCCGGATAAGTCTGCATGAAATTCGCCACCAGCGGGGGCATGAGGTAGCGCGCTTGGGTGTGCGTCGTTGCAATCGTCAACGTGCCCTGCATCTCATTGCTGTATTCCTGGCTCAGCTGCCGAATACGGTCGCATTTACCCAGGATCTCGCCACTAACTCTCAGAATTTCTTCACCCGCCGGTGTAATGTGGGTCAAGTGCTTGCCGTTGCGGGCAAAGATTTCAATGCCCAGCTCGTCTTCAAGCAGGCGAATCTGCTTGCTGATGCCTGGTTGCGAGGTAAACAAGCTTTGCGCGGTAGCAGAGACGTTAAGGTCGTGCCGAGCGACTTCCCAGATATAGCGAAGTTGTTGAAGTTTCATTCTCTGAGGAGTCCTTGCTCGCGATTTTCCACAAATTATCTTCTTTTATAGCAGAACAATCTAAGAAAACGCTATTCCGAGTTCATTTAATTATAAGCACAGGTCCGGTGAGGGGAATTACTCATTTGTCTTGGATCAAAGTCTATCGACCTGAATGTTTGATGGTAACCATTAGTAACGCTAAACTCGGCGCGTTTTCGTAAAGACTCTCGGCCGCATATTGGCCGATCACACAATTGGGCAAAGGACTTAACATGTCACAGGCGGCTTCAACTCCTGTGTCCTACGACTATGATGTCGTCCGCAAATTTGCGGTCATGACGGTGGTCTGGGGCATTTTTGGAATGGCGATGGGCGTATTGATTGCGACGCAATTAGTATGGCCGGAATTCCTAGCATCAGAATTCTCACACTTTGGACGTCTGCGTCCCTTGCACACCAATGCTGTGATCTTTGCCTTTGGTGGCTGTGCCTTGTTCTGCACCAGCTATTACGTGGTGCAGCGCACCTGCGGCACGACGCTGGCTTTCCCGGCACTGGCGAAATTCACGTTTTGGGGCTGGCAAGCGGTTATCGTTTCCGCTGCGATCACATTGCCGCTGGGCCTAACATCGTCTAAGGAATACGCCGAACTGGAGTGGCCGATCGATATCCTGATCGCTGTCGTCTGGGTCAGCTATGCGATCGTCTTTCTAGGTACCATCCGCAACCGGACTACCCCCCACATCTATGTTGCCAACTGGTTTTATGCGGCTTTTATCATCGTGATCGCGGTGTTGCACATCGTGAACTCGATGGCGATGCCCGTATCAATGTTTAAGTCCTACAGCCTTTATTCAGGTGCCGTGGATGCCATGGTCCAGTGGTGGTACGGCCACAACGCCGTCGGCTTCTTCCTGACCGCTGGCTTCCTGGGCATGATGTACTACTTCGTGCCGAAACAGGCCGGCCGCCCCGTTTACAGCTATCGCTTGTCGATCGTCCACTTTTGGGCACTGATCGCGACCTACATGTGGGCCGGCGCCCACCACCTGCACTACTCTGCGCTGCCCAACTGGGCTCAGTCAGTGGGCATGGTGATGTCCTTGATCCTGTTAGCACCTAGCTGGGGTGGCATGATCAACGGTGTAATGACCCTGTCAGGTGCGTGGCAGAAGCTGCGTCACGATCCGATCCTACGATTCTTGGTGGTCTCGCTGTCCTTCTATGGCATGTCGACCTTTGAAGGTCCGATGATGGCGATAAAGACAGTGAACGCCCTCTCTCACAACACGGACTGGACAATCGGTCACGTACACTCAGGTGCATTGGGCTGGGTTGCCATGGTCTCAATTGGTGCGATCTACCATGTACTTCCCAAGGTCTACGGTCTTGCCGGCATGTACTCAACTCGCCTGATCAACACGCACTTCTGGTTCGCAACCATCGGCGTTGTTCTCTACATCGCAGCGATGTGGGTAAACGGCATCATGCAAGGTCTGATGTGGCGGGCGGTTAACGCTGACGGCACCTTGACCTATGCGTTTATCGACTCGATCTCTGCTAGTTACGCCGGTTACACCGTGCGTCTGCTGGGCGGCATCTTGTACGTGATTGGTATGTTGATCATGGGCTACAACGTCTACCGCACCTTGCGTATGGCAAAGACTGAAACCACTCCTGCAATCGATGCAGGCGTTGCAACTGCGGCAGGGAAGTAAAATGGCCAAAGCACACAAGATTTTTGAAACGCACCTAGGTGCGCTATCCATGGGCATCGTGGCGGTTATCAGCCTGGGTGGATTGGCGGAAATTGTGCCGCTGTTTTACACCACGGCAACTACCGAACCGGTCAAAGGTCTCAAGCCCTGGACGCCCCTGGCACTGGAAGGTCGTGACATCTACATCCGTGAAGGGTGCCATGTATGCCATACGCAGATGGTTCGTCCGTTCCGTGCAGAAACCGAGCGCTATGGACCCTACTCGTTGGCCGGTGAACACGTCTGGGAGCGCCCTTTCCTTTGGGGTTCCAAGCGTACCGGTCCTGATCTAGCTCGAGTCGGTGGCAAGTACTCCGATGACTGGCATCGTGCGCACCTGTACCAGCCCCGTGACGTGGTACCAGAAAGCAACATGCCTTCATTCCCGTGGTTGTTCCAAAACGAGCTGAGTGGCAAAGACACGCTGGCTAAGATGAAAGCACACCAGGCGATGGGCGTGCCCTACACCGACGAGGATCTAGAGAACGCTCGTCATGAAGTCCGCGGCAAGCTAGAAATTGACGCCCTAGTTGCGTACTTGCAGCAGTTGGGTCATGCCAACCCGGCAGTGAAATGACCTACGAGGAATGGCTTGGTGTCCTAAGCGTGGTGATGCTGGTGATGTTCATTGGCATCTTCGCTTGGGCCTTCAGCCCAGCACGTAAAGAAAAATTTGATGAGGCCGCTCGCACTCCGTTGGAAGACGACGAGATCGAAGCGCGAGCCAACAAAAGACAGGGAGAGCCTTAATCCATGAATGCTGATCAATTGACTCCATTTTGGAGTGCCTGGGTCGCCGCCATCACACTCATTGTGATCTTTGGCTGCCTATGGTTGTTGCTGGCGATTCGCAAGAGCGAGACGCACAAAGAAGAAACTGAAGCCGATACCGGTCATGAGTTCGACGGTATCCGGGAACTCGACAACCCCCTGCCCAAATGGTGGTACTACAAGTTCCTGATTTTGACCGCCGTAGGTCTGCTGTATCTGGCGCTGTATCCCGGTCTAGGCAGCTACAAAGGCTTGCTGGGTTGGTCCCAGGAAGGCCAGTGGCAAGCGGAAATGGACAAAGCCGAGCAAGAATTCGCGCCCGTGTTTGCCAAGTTAGCTGAAGGCAGCGTCGCAGAATTGGCGGCCAATCCTGATGCGATGAAAGTTGGTGCTCGTTTGTTCAGTAACAACTGCGCCATCTGTCACGGTCAAAATGCTAAGGGGGCTTATGGCTTCCCTAACCTAACCGATACGGACTGGCTGTACGGCGGCACCACTGACAACATTGTGGCCACCCTGAACGGCGGCCGTCGTGGCGTCATGCCTAACTTCGCTCATTTGGGTGATGACACCATCGAGGCGCTATCTCACTACGTTGTCAGCCTGTCGGGGCGCGCTCACGACATTAACCTTGCGGCTGAAGCAAAAAGCGTATTCCAACAAAACTGCGCGGCCTGCCACGGCAGTGACGGAACGGGTAATCAGATGTTGGGCGCACCGAACCTGACCGATAATGTTTGGCTGTATAAGCACCCCAACCTCACCGTTCGTGACAGCATCGCATTAACCCTGCAAAACGGTCGTAACGGCCAGATGCCGGCGTTTGCACGCCTAGGTGAAAACAAAGTCAAGCTGCTGTCAGCTTATGTTTATAGCCTGAGCAACTAACCATGGCCGGCGGCGATGATCGCATAGCGCTGGTTGATTCTGATCGAATCTACCAGCGCGAGGTCACAGGACGTTTTCAGCGTTTACGCGTCCTGGGTAATGCCGCTTTATTGGCTGGGTACTTCATTACCCCTTGGTTGAGTTGGGGAGATCGACAGCTCGTTCTGTTCGACCTACCCCAACGCCAATTTCACATTGTCCACATGACATTTTGGCCCCAGGATTTCTTCCTATTGGCCTTTCTTTTGATCATTGCCGCATTTGGTTTATTCATGGTGACGGTGTTCGCCGGTCGGGTATGGTGCGGGTATACCT
>JBMYYI010000035.1:0-17435 GCA_049609265.1 Litorivicinus sp.
ATGATCATGATGACCAAGAAGTTTACTGGTAAAGTCCCATTCAAAGAGATTTACATTACTGGCCTTATCTGTGATGAGCAAGGTAATAAGATGTCGAAATCAAAAGGTAACGTGCTTGACCCAATTGATTTATTAGACGGTATTAGCATCGAAGACTTAGTCGCTAAACGTACTAGTGGCATGATGCAGCCGCAAATGGCTAAGAAAATTGAAAAAGCGACGCGTAATCAGTTCCCAGAAGGTATTGATTCGTACGGTACTGACGCTCTGCGCTTTACCTTTGCGGCGATGGCCTCGACCGGCCGGGATATCAACTTCAACTTGGAGCGAGTGGCCGGCTACCGAAACTTCTGCAACAAGCTGTGGAATGCCACACGCTTTGTGCTGATGAACGTCGAAGGTTGCGATTTAACCCAAAGCCAAGCGATGCAGCCGAGTTTGGCTGACCGCTGGATTGTCAGCCGCTTGCAAGCCTGCGAAGCCGAAGTCGAGCGTTCGCTGGGCAACCTGCGACTGGATATGGCGGCCCAGGCGATTTATGAGTTCATCTGGAACGAATACTGTGACTGGTATCTAGAGCTGACCAAGCCGGTCCTGAACGGCGACGCCAGTGATGCGGAAAAAGCCGCTACACGTCACACATTGATGAGGGTACTAGAGGCCGCGTTGCGTCTAGCCCACCCCATCATTCCGTTTATCACTGAGGAAATCTGGCAGACCGTTGCGCCACGCCTGAACAAAGGCGGCGACAGCATCTCCCAGGCCGCTTATCCCCGCGCGGAACCCCAGAAAATGGACGCCGAAGCAGACGCCGCACTGGAGTGGCTGAAGGCCACCGTGGTCGCCGTGCGCACGATCCGAGGCGAGATGAACATTCCGCCGTCGAAAAAACTGGCTGTCATCCTAAATGCCGGCGATGCACGTGATCGTGACCTGGCGGCTAGCTGCGAAGTTTTCCTAAAGAGTATGGCCGGGATCGATCAACTCAGCTGGCTCGAGGGCGCCGAGGCGCCGGTCGCAAGCATGGGCGTCGTAGGCGAGATGGAAGTCCTCGTTCCGATGGCAGGCTTGATTGACAAGGACGCCGAAATTGCTCGCTTGGACAAAGAAGTCTCGCGACTAACCCAGGATATTCAACGCCTGTCTGGCAAGCTGTCGAACGAAAAATTTGTCGCCAAAGCACCGGCGGAAGTTGTCGACAAAGAAAAAGCCAAATTGGCGGATTCCCAAGCCACGCTCGAACGCCTACAGGGGCAGATTGTGAAGCTCAACACACTCTGATCAATTCACCGCCGCACTGGGCCCAAATAGGCCTAGTGTGGGGGGTGATATGGTTTTTTTGTTGTAGGAGTCTTCTCATGAGTGCACGCGAAACTGGCACGGTTAAGTGGTTCAACGACGCCAAAGGGTTTGGGTTTATCAAACGCTTTGATGGCGCCGATGTTTTTGTTCACTATCGCAACATCCGCGGCGATGGTCATAAAAGTTTGCTAGACGGCCAAATGGTCGAATACAGCATTTGCGAAACGCAAAAAGGCTTTCAGGCCGAGGACGTCCTCGCGATCTAAATCTGCCCGGCGCCGTGCGTCAATTTATTGCCCTCTCAGTCTTGGGGGCGCGTGATACACCTCACACGCGCCCTCCTCAATCACTGCTTCACTTAACGCTCACCCCCGACGAGCCTGAGCCATGAACCTTGATGTGTTAGTTCAGCAATTCAATGAGGCCCTCGACTCGGGCCGAGTCGCACTGCCGGTGCTGCCGGATCTTGCCTTTGAAATTCACGATTTAATGGCCGAACAGGATTATGACCCGGCGCTGGTCAGCCAGGTACTAGCCAGAGAAACCGGCGTCGCTGCTCAGTTGGTTAAGGCCGCTAATTCGGTGTTAAACCGTGGTCGTGTGCCCATTGTGACGCTGGATATGGCGATTATGCGATTGGGCCGCGATCGCACCCATGCGCTGGCCAATGCTCACCTGCTGAAACAACTGTTCCATGGCAGTGCTACAGGCCAGCGATTGCTGCACAACGTGTGGGAGCGCACCCAAAAAACCGCGGGACGGGCGGTCTTTCTAGCCGATCAAACCCAGAACATCGAACCGGCCGAATGCCTGTTGCTAGTGCTGTTGCAAAACCTGGGTGCCCTGCCGTTGGTGGCCTGGATTGAAGGACACGAACAACGCGACGAGCTAGGCGCCCAAATACGATTTGATGCGTTGGAGGCCATTGCAGGCCCCAGTGCCGCCGCCATATTGCTTTCACAATGGCAGTTCCAGTCCGAGCAGATCAGTGATGTCGCACAGCGAGACCATTGGCAACGGGCCAGTGCGGGAGCGTTGAACGCAGCGGATGTGGCGCAACTGGCCCATTGGTCCGTGCTTGAGGACGGACTGCGACCAGGACCGGCTCTGCATAGCATGGCGGCTTATCTCAAATGGCAGGATGCGCAGCTTCCCACCGAACCCAGCATCGGTGCGATGGGGGATCCGGCTAACGAATCTCTGATAGCCGAACTGACCGGTCTGCTATCGGGTTAGCACGGGAAAATTTTTCATCTAGAACACCTGTACTTGAGTGTTGCATTTTCTGGACCCCTTGACGCGCGGGGGCTAGCAAAGATGGATTTTTTTATCCCCAGCCTATTCCGGCTTATCCACAGCTTCGTCACAACAAAAAACACTACATAAAGGGTTGGCTTGCCCTGCCAACCACTATATCTTGTGTCTCAACAAGAACGACATCAGCTTGACGGACCCTCTGGGCCAAGGAATTCACATGGATTTGGGCACCCACGCCAGCGCCAGCACGACCACACCCGTAGACGGCAGCCACACACAAATTGATCAAAGTACAGAAATCCGCCCCGGGGCATTTCGTGTCATTAAGCGTAATGGCGTTGTAGTACCCTTTGACCGCAGCAAGGTCACCGTGGCCATCACCAAAGCATTCCTAGCCGTAGAAGGCGGACAGGCCTCCGGCAGTGCTCGTGTACGCGAGATGTGTGAGCGCTTCACTGACATGGTCGAGGCGACCTACCTGCGCCGCATGCCCTCGGGTGGCACCCTGCACATCGAAGACATTCAGGATCAGGTTGAGCTGGTTCTGATGCGCGCAGGCGAACACAAAACCGCTAAAGCCTTCGTGTTGTACCGTGCAGCGCAGGCTGAAAAACGTGCAGCTGAAGCACCGCAACATGAAGAAGAATTGCACCCCACCATCAACGTAACGCTGGCAGATGGTTCCAAAACCGCACTGGACGTGGGCCGTCTACGCTTCATCGTTGAGGAAGCCACCGCCGACTTGGACAACGTTGATGGCGAGCGCATCCTAGAAGACACGCTGCGTAATCTGTACGACGGCATCCCAACCAAAGAAGTCAGTACGGCGCTGGTCATGACCTCTCGCGTCTTGGTTGAGGAAGAACCCAACTACAGCCAGGTGACCGCGCGTCTCCTTATGGACATCATTCGTGCCGAAGGCCTCAGCTTCATGGGCTTGGCCGAGAACGCCACCCATAGCGAGATGCATGCGCTTTACCCACAGGCATTGGCGGCTTACATCAAGAAGGCCTCAGAGTTGGAATTGGTCTCTGACGAGCTGAACCAGTACGACCTAGAAAAGCTGGGCGCCGCCATCGAAGTCGATCGCGATCTGCAGTTTGGCTACCTAGGCCTACAGACGCTGTATGACCGCTACTTTATCCACTCAAACGAAACTCGCTTTGAATTGCCCCAGGTATTCTTTATGCGGGTGGCGATGGGTCTGGCGCTGGAAGAAGAAAACCGCGAAGACCGCGCGATCGAGTTTTATCGTTTGCTGTCCAGCTTCGATTACATGAGCTCGACCCCCACGTTGTTCAACGCAGGCACCCTGCGCAGCCAGCTATCCAGCTGCTACCTAACCACCATCCCCGACGATCTATCAGAGATCTACGGCGCGATTCGTGACAACGCACTGTTGTCTAAATTTGCCGGCGGCCTGGGTAACGACTGGACACCGGTACGCTCACTGGGCTCACGCATCAAGGGCACCAACGGCAAGAGCCAAGGCGTCGTGCCCTTCCTAAAAGTGGCCAACGACACCGCCGTTGCGGTGAACCAGGGCGGCAAGCGTAAGGGCGCGGTCTGTGCCTACTTGGAATCATGGCACCTGGACATCGAGGAATTCCTAGAGCTGCGCAAGAACACCGGTGATGATCGTCGTCGCACACACGACATGAATACCGCCAACTGGGTGCCTGACCTGTTCATGAAGCGGGTATTCAATGACGAAGAATGGACCTTGTTCAGCCCTAGCGACTGCCCTGACCTGCATGATTTGTATGGCGAAGCATTCGAGACGCGTTACGCCGAATACGAAGAGATGACCCGCAACGGCCAGCTGACCTTGTTCCGTCGCATTAAAGCGGCGGACCTATGGCGCAAGATGCTCAGCATGCTGTTTGAAACGGGCCACCCTTGGGTCACGTTCAAGGACAGCTGCAACCTGCGTTCGCCCCAGCAACACGTCGGCGTAATCCACAGCTCGAACCTGTGCACAGAAATCACTTTGAACACGTCAATTGACGAAATTGCGGTGTGCAACCTGGGCTCGGTCAACCTAAAAGCCCACGTCACCCGTGACGGCGGTCTGGACCACGACAAGTTAAAGCAGACCATTACCACTGCGATTCGTATGCTGGATAACGTGATCGACATTAACTACTACTCGGTCCCGCAAGCCAAGAACTCCAACCTCAAGCACCGCCCGATCGGCTTGGGCCTGATGGGCTTCCAGGACGCTCTTTACGAGCTGGGCTTTGCCTATGGCAGCGACGAAGCGGTGCGTTTCGCCGATGAATCCATGGAAGCGATCAGCTACTACGCCATCGAAGCCAGCAGTGACTTGGCCGCTGAACGAGGTGCCTACCAGACCTACAAAGGATCCCTTTGGGATCAGGGCATCTTCCCATTGGACAGCTTGGACATCCTTGAGAAGCAGCGCGGCAGCGACTACATCGAAGTCGACCGCAGTGCCGCAATGGACTGGACTCCGATTCGCAACAAGGTCGCCGCCCAGGGTATGCGTAACTCGAACGTGATGGCGATCGCACCGACCGCAACCATCGCGAACATTACCGGCGTTAGCCAGTCGATCGAGCCGACCTATCAGAACCTGTACGTGAAATCGAACCTGTCAGGCGAGTTCACTGTCGTGAACCCTTATCTGGTCAAGGAATTGAAAGCACGCGGTCTGTGGGACAGCGTCATGGTCAACGATTTGAAATACTTCGATGGCAGCGTGCAGCAAATCGATCGTATTCCGGCAGATCTCAAGCAAATGTTTGCGACCGCCTTCGAGGTTGAGCCGCGCTGGATTGTTGATGCCGCCAGCCGCCGCCAAAAATGGTTGGATCAGGCGCAATCGCTGAACCTGTATATCTCAGGCGTCAGCGGCAAGAAATTGGATGTGACCTATCGTATGGCATGGTTCCGTGGCCTCAAGACCACCTACTACCTACGTGCAATGGGCGCGAGCAGCACCGAGAAATCCACTGTGAAATCTCGACCCGCTGCTGAACCGGCTCCGACAGCCGCTCCGGTACAGGCTGCAGCGCCCGTCGCTGCACCTGCCAAGCCGGCCAGTGACTTCGAGCTGGGACAAGGACAAGAAGTGCCCAAGGCCTGCTCGCTGGATGATCCAGATTGCGAAGCCTGCCAATAATCGATACTGTATAAAAACACAGATTGGAGAGAATAATGCTTAGTTGGGACGAATATAACGACGACGAGCAAGCGCCCGCAGCCCCCACAGCTGCGCCCGCTGCGGCTCCGGCACCTGAACAAGCCAAACAGCCAGCCCCCGCACCCCAGGCTGCGGCGGCTCAACCGCAGGTCGCGACCCAGCCGCCGGCAGGTGCGTCTGTTAATCCGGTTAAACCGGTACAGCGTGTCAATGGCGCTGTCAGCTACCAAAGCGTTCAGGCGCATATTGATGCCCTGAACACCGCCGAGGCCGAGGAAGAAATCCTGCAGGGCGCCGAAAGCCGCATCAAGATTTCCGACAAGGCCATGATTAACTGCCGCGCCGACGTTAACCAGCTCGTACCCTTCAAGTACGACTGGGCATGGCAAAAGTATCTGGACGGTTGTGCCAACCACTGGATGCCACAGGAAATCAACATGACCGCGGACGTCGCGCTGTGGAAGAGCGATAACGGCCTGACCGACGACGAACGCATGATTGTTAAGCGTTCATTGGGCTTTTTCTCAATGGCCGATACCGTGGTCGCGAACAATCTGGTGCTGGGCATTTACCGCCACATTACCAACCCTGAATGCCGCCAGTATCTGCTGCGCCAGGCCTTCGAGGAAGCCGTCCACAGCCACACCTATCAGCACGTTGTGCAGTCCCTGGGCATGAACGAGACTGAAATCTTTAACATGTACCACGAGGTCCCATCGGTCTCGAAAAAGGCGCAATGGGGATTAGAGAAGACCTTTGAAATCTCAAATCCTGATTTCAAAACCGGCACCGAAGAATCTGACCGGGCGTTTTTGCGTAACCTAATCTCGTACTACTGCGTCATGGAAGGCATGTTCTTCTATTGCGGCTTCAGCCAAGTATTGTCGCTAGGTCGCCGTAACAAGATGACGGGTACCGCTGAGCAGTTCCAATACATCATGCGCGATGAATCCGCGCACGTGGCATTTGGTATTGAAGTGATCAACAGCATCATCTCGGAAAACCCCAATCTATGGGATGAACAGATGCAGGCGGATGCACGTCAGATCATCCTAGAAGGCCTGTACCTAGAAGTGCTGTATGCACGTGACACCATGCCCACCGGCGTTTTGGGTATGAACCACGCCATGATGGAAGAGTACTTGCAGTTCATCGCGAACCGCCGTTTGACTCAAATCGGTCTCAGCGAAGAATTCCCTGCGGTCAACAACCCCTTCCCTTGGATGAGCGAAATCATCGACATGAAGAAGGAAAAGAACTTCTTTGAAACTCGCGTGATTGAGTATCAAGTGGGTGGCGCACTCAGCTGGGACTAACCTCCCATCCTTGAATAGCCGCGAGCTCTGTAAAGATTCGCGGCTTTTTTATGCCTGGACTAAATCCAGCGACGAACTCGCCTGCGAACAGCCCTGCGGGCAAACACTCAAAACCTGATGCGACACGACCTCAATGAATCGCTTCAGTGCGTTGCTCTGGCGGTTACGTTCGAAATACAAAATATGGATGGGAACAAACAAGGGATCGCTGTCACCTAACACTCGCACCAACGAACCCGTTTGCAGATGAGGTTGGACCAGAAAGTCGGGCAAATAAGTGATTCCCATGCCAGCGGCGGAGGCCTCTGCTAGGTATTCACCATTATTCGATAATAACTTTGCCTGCGGGTTAACCGGCAAAACCTCGACACCATTGCGCCAGGGGATCGCATGGCCCTTTTGGGCATAACGCAATAGATCCGCTTGCAATAAATCAGACTGACCAAAACCCTGCGGATAGTGCTGAGCCAGATAGTCTGGGCTGGCCACTAGCATCAGTTGGGTACGGCCGATGGGCTTGGCGTAATAATCACCGTCTTCCAACTCACCGATTCGGATGTAGACGTCGTGGGCTCGCTCATCCAGATCTGAACGGTCGTCACTCAAGGCGATATCCAAGGTTACGTTTTCCTGGGCCAATTCACGGATCGCAGGATTCAGAAAGGTCCGGGTAAAGATCAGCGGCGCCGAAACACTTAGATGTCCACTAAGACGATTGCGGGTGTCCTGAACGGCCTCCACGCTGCGAGAGATCGCATCCAGGTTAGTACGGGTATCCTGATAAAACGAGCGGCCTTCACTGGTGGGCGTTAGCCCCCGGGCACTACGATAAAAAAGCGGAACATCCACCGCATCTTCAAGCTCGCCCAGCAACTTGCTGACTTTGCTCTTTGACCAATCCCGCGCGTTGGCAGCACCCGTAATGCCGCCGTGCTCAACGACTGAAACAAACGCTTCAAGCTGGCTCATCGTAATTTTCATGTGGGTACCCCTGGCCTGTCTGTCTTCCTGAGAGGCCTACATAGTTACTTAGTTCCAAGACTCAACAGACCGATACCTTTTTTTACACAGCCTGTGATAGATCTATCATCGCTCGGCTTGCGCTCGTCGGCGGTCACGCGCTAACCGAATACGAACCCCGGCGTTCAAAAAGGGTTGCGGCGGCAACCAGTTAGGCCTAGGGCGAGCCAGAATCTGTTCACGGGCGTCGCTGGCCTCGCCCATCGCCCAGCGGGCCAGCTCAGCCCCAAACAAGCAACCCAAACCAATCCCCCCACCGTTATAACAACCGGCCTGCCAGACACGGGGATGTGTCTGTTCAAAGACATTGGCACTGTTACCACTAATACAGGTGAAACCGCCCCAGGTATGCTCAATATCCTCAGGCTTGATCCAGTCAAAGCGACGTTGCAGTCCACGTAGATGATCGGCCTGCCGGGTTTGCGGCGCGCAATGCCCCACCTCGGCCGTGTTGCGGATCATTATCCGGCGGTCCTGTGTGACTCGCAGTGTCGCCCCCATGGCCTGGGCCGATAGCACGCCGTACTCCTCGGGCAGCCGATCCAGTACGCGGGTCAGCGATGCGGTCAAATACAAAGGGAAGGTCCGCCGATGCCCCAATTCCCGCAAACCTGCGTTCGTACACACCAAGACTCGCTGAGCCTGAATCTGGCCCTGGGGTGTTTGCACCTGCACGCCCTTGGCATTGGGCCTAAGCGCCACTACAGGACTGTCGCCATAGATCCCGACAGACCGCAATTGATTCAACAACCCCAGCATCAGTTGAGCCGGTTGTAGCATCACGGCCCCAGCCGTCCATATCGCATGCCGGTAATACGAAGTGCCTAACCGCGGTGTCAGCTGTGTCGCATCCCAATAACCATGCTCCAAACCCAGCGAGTCCAGCACCTTGGAGAATCGCTCCAGTTTGGCCAACTGTTCGTGGCCGTGAGCCGCATGAAATTTCCCGCAGGCATTCCACTGACACGGGATTGCAAACGCCTCGACCCAATCCTGAACGTGCTCCAGCGCGCGTCGGGCCAGCGCGTATTTACTGGCATAGGCCTGCAGTCCCGCGTCACTCAGATGACCGTCATTTAGGGTTGAGTCGACCAAATAACCCGAGTTACGGGCGCTGGCTCCACGTCCCGGCTGATGAGCATCCAGCAAGATCACACGCTGGTGAGGGTAATGGCGTTGCAACTCAATACAGGCAGAAACGCCGGTGTAGCCGCCACCAATGACGACAACATCTGCGATGGTCGATTGGTTCAGCTGAGGGAATTCAGGAAAGCTGAGTTCAGCCGTCCATCCGTTCGATTGATCCTGAGGCAGGGTTTCCATGCACACTGTATATCACGGGCGTTCCCTGCGGGCGATACAGAGCAATGCGGTTTGGGCCAGCCTGAATAGCGGCATGCATCGCCTGCGCCGCCTCGTCCCACGTACTCAGAAAAGGCTGCTGGTCTTGCGGCCGGCAGGCAATCCCGATACACAGACCCAAATGGCCCGATCGATTAGCAGGCGTCAGCACCCGAAGATCATGAAACACCTGCAGGATCATCGAGCTGGTTCGGCGCGCGCCGGGAATATCCGCGTCGGGCACAAGGACAACAAACTCGTCCTCAGCGATTCGGGCCGCCACTTCGACATCGCGATTCAAACCATAACGAACCGCACCGGCTGCGGTTTGGACCGCGACATCCGCCGCTGTGTCCCCATGAACGTGACGATAGGCATCCAGTCCATAAATCGAAATCGACAACACGCTGGACAGACCTGAATGCCCATCCCTAGGCTGCTTAACATGGTTACTCAGCCCCTCCAGGTTAAGCAGCCCAGTCAGTTCATCCTCATGCTTATCCGGCTTGGCTTTGGCGACCAGCCCCTTGCGCTGTTGAAGTAAGCGCCGAAACGCCTGCAGCTGGGCCATCAACATCGATGGGATAACGGGCTTGGTCAACACGGCATCACCGCCGTCCAATAATGACTGCGCTTGGAACTCCACATCAGCCCCGGTCAAGAAAATCGCGGGAATCCAGGAGCCCTGTTCGTGTTCACGCAATTGACGAACCAGCTCTGAACCGCTCATCCGTGGCATGTGGATATCGCACACCAACAGATCAACCTCGCCATTACAGACCTTTCGCAGGGCTAATTCAGGGTCTTGCAGATAGACTGCATCAACGCCCTTTATCCCTGATAAAACTCTTCGTACCTGACGTAGGTCGTCAAGATTGTCGTCCAAGACCAGTATTCGCATGGGGCCAGTATAAGCATTTCGGAAACTACGTATATAGCGGTATTGAACCGCGACACTGGCACCCATCAAGGCTAAACTATCGTCGCAAACCCAAGCCTACGAGGGGCGAGAATTTCCATGGGCAATATGAAGCCAGCACCTGCACTATTCGGATACAAAAAGCACTGGGCACACAAGTTCACCCCAGCGCCTTTTTTGCCGATGTCACGGGCCGAGATGGACGAGCTTGGCTGGGACAGTTGCGACGTCATCATCGTGACCGGCGATGCTTATGTCGATCATCCCAGTTTTGGTATGGCCGTTATTGGACGAACCTTAGAGGCGCAGGGCTTTCGGGTAGGGATTATTGCCCAACCCGATTGGAACAGTGCTGAGGACTTCATGCGCTTGGGCAAACCGAATCTGTATTTCGGAGTGACCGCGGGGAATATGGACTCCATGGTCAACCGCTATACCTCGGATCGGAAAATTCGCTCGGATGATGCGTACACCGCAGGCGGCATGGCCGGCAAACGACCTGATCGCGCCACGCTGATCTATACCCAGCGTTGCCGAGAGGCGTACAAAGACGTGCCCGTGGTCATCGGTGGTATTGAAGCCAGCCTGCGCCGTGCGGCCCAGTTTGACTACTGGCAGGAAAAAGTCCGCCGCAGCGTGTTACTCGATTCCAAAGCTGACATCTTGCTGTATGGCAATGCTGAACGGGCCCTGGTCGAGCTGACTCATGGCCTGGCCCAGGGAAAAACCATCGACGACATGCGTCATCTGCGGGGTACTGCGGTGCCGGCCAAGGGAGTGCCTGCAGGCTGGTACCAAATCGACAGCACTGAAGTAGACATGCCCGGTCAGATCACCCAGGAACCGGACCCCTATCAGGACACCACTCAGACTCCGGATTGCAAAATCAACGACGAGGTACCCGCGCCTGATGAGCCGCAGGCCATCAAATTTATTCCACGGACTCAAAAAATTCCGCGGGAGAAAACCGTCATCCGGTTGCCCAGTTACGAACAGGTCAAGGCTGATCCCGTGTTATACAGCCACGCTTCACGGGTGCTGCACCTCGAGTCCAATCCGGGCAACGCGCGTGCGATTATCCAGCAGCATGGTGCCCGGGACGTCTGGATCAATCCACCGCCGATTCCGTTGGAAACCCCCGAAATGGACGGGGTGTTCGAATTGCCCTATCAGCGAATCCCGCATCCTGTGTATGGCGATGCCAAGATTCCTGCCTACGAGATGATCAAATTCAGTGTCAACATCATGCGCGGCTGCTTTGGCGGCTGTACGTTTTGTTCCATCACCGAGCACGAAGGCCGGATCATTCAAAACCGCTCGGAACAATCGATCCTCAACGAGATTGAAGCGATCCGCGATACCACGCCTGGCTTCACCGGTACCATTAGCGACCTGGGTGGCCCGACGGCCAACATGTGGCGCCTGGCCTGCAAGGATCCAGAAATCGAGAAGAACTGCCGCAAGCTGTCCTGTGTCTACCCCGGCATCTGCGAGAACCTGAACACGGACCAAATGCCGCTGGTCAAGCTGTACCGCAAGGCACGCACCATTCCTGGCATCAAACGGGTACTGATCGCATCGGGCCTGCGCTATGACATTGCGGTAGAGACCCCTGAGTATGTCAAAGAGCTGGTCCAGCACCACGTGGGCGGCTACCTAAAAATCGCGCCTGAACATACCGAAACCAATGCCCTATCCAAAATGATGAAGCCTGGCATCGGGACTTACGATCGTTTCAAGCAGATGTTCGACAAGTATTCTGCCGAGGCGGGCAAAGAGCAGTACCTGATTCCTTATTTCATCGCGGCGCACCCCGGCACAACCGATGAAGACATGATGAATCTGGCCCTGTGGCTTAAGCGTAATGGCTTCCGCGCAGATCAGGTTCAAGCATTTCTGCCCAGCCCGATGGCACTGGCCACCGCGATGTGGCACGGCGGTAAAAATCCGCTCAAGCGGGTCAAGCGGGATTCCGAGGATGTTGTCAGCCCTAAAGGGATGAAGCAGCGACGTCTGCACAAGGCGTTCCTGCGCTATCACGATGCCAATAACTGGCCGTTGTTACGTCAAGCGCTCAAGGACATGGGGCGGGCGGATCTTATCGGAAACGGTAAAAAGCACCTGATCCCCACCTACCAGCCCGCGGGCACCGGTGAGGCGCCTGAGGGGGCGCGGCGCAAGAAAACCAGCGCTAAACCTCAGGTATTTCGTACTCAGCGAACCATGGCCGACCGACCCAGCAGCCGACCCAAGAAACGTCGGCGCTAAGCCGCCAGCGCCCTACGCTCGTAGGGCGCTTCCTTAATCGGCAGGTGGACGATAGCCGACAGCACGCCAACAGCAATACCTACCCACCAAACGATATCGTAGCCGCCGAACTGATCGTACAGCTTGCCACCCAGCCATACGCCCATGAATGACCCCAGCTGATGGGAAAAGAACACGATGCCGTACAGGGTACCCATGTAGCGCAGCCCGTAAATATGCGCCACCAAACCGCTCGTCAGCGGAACCGTCGCCAACCACAGCGCCCCCATGACCAGCGAGAATACGACTACGGTATTGACGGTCATCGGCATCAAAATAAACCAAGCTGAGATCAGCACTCGAGCGGCGTAGATGCCGCTGAGCAGGTATTTTTTCGAATATTTTTTACCCAATGCACCCGCCGCCAAGGTGCCTGCGATATTCGCGGCTCCAATGATCGCGATGGCGGCCGCCCCAAGCGTGGCGGTGCTATCAATGCCTAGCGATGCCGCCATCGAATCTGGTGAAATCGCGGCGCAGGCTTCGGTAATAAAAGCCGGGAAATGCGCCGTCACAAAGCCTAACTGGAACCCACAACTAAAAAACCCGACAAAGATCATCATGTAACTGGGATCCTTCGCCGCACGCCACAGCACGCTGCTCATGGCCTCTTCCAACTCGGCCTTGCTGGCGGTCTTGCTGGCACCCAAAAAGGGCAAACACAACAGTGCAGCAAAAACGATCATCGACAGCGTGACAAATACATCTTGCCAACTCATCCACTCCAGCAGCTGAGCAACCAGCAATGGCCCAACGACCTGGCCCAAACTACCCGCTGCAGTCGCCACCCCCATCGCCATGCTGCGATTCTCCGGCGAGGCGGCCCGCCCTACGATGGCCAGAATCACACCAAAGCCTAGGCCTGCGATGCCGAAACCGACGAGCACTTCTAACCATTGCATCTCGATTGGCGTGGTTGCATAAGCGGTGAAAAACAGTCCGACTGCGTAACAAAGCACCCCTAGCACGATCGCCTTTCGATCACCGAATTTTTCGGCAATAGCGCCAAAGATCGGCTGCCCAATGCCCCAGGCAAGGTTTTGAATCGCAATCGCCAGGCTAAATTCTGCCCGCAACCAGCCAAATTCATCCGCGATCGGAATCTGAAAGAGTCCAAACGCCGCGCGCAGGGCAAAGCCAATCAGCAACACAATCGATGCTGCGATCAGCACGGGGGTAAACAGTCGTTGACTCATGCCGGGGTGAACTCCCAACGCATTTGATGCGCATATCGTTGATTAGGATGGATCCAAACCGGCTGATTAAGCGCCGGTCCATTAGGCAGTTGCTGGGTCTCCAAACATACGGCATTACCCGGTGTGTGGGCAGCACCTAGGGGCTTGCCCGTGGGTGCCAAGTAATCGGCCGTGTACAGCTGCAAGTAGGGCTGATCAGAGAACACCGACAGAGCCCCGTAGGGCCCCCGCAAACCCGCTACGTGCCGCATGCCGGCACCCTCAACTTGATAAGTGCGATCAAAAGGGGCTGAGCCGATCAGGCGCGGCATCTGAAAATCATCGGCCGGCTGAGTTGCACGCAACTCAACCGGAAGATTTCGCGAGTCGTTGTCCCAGGTTGCTTGACTGGGAATCGTTAGCTGGTGATGGGCTGCATCACATCCTAGATTCCAATAGTTGTGCTGTATCAAATTGAGAGGGCATGACTGGTCTACCGCACCACTGATGTGACAAGTGACCTCACTCGGGGTCACCCGATACGTTACGCGCGCTTGCAACCGCCCTGGCCAACCCTGATCCAGATCAGGCGAATCGATACCCAGCGTGACATATTCGCCCTCCTGTTGCAGGACCTGCCAGTTCTGCATACCCAAACCCGCGCGCCCACCATGCAGGCATTGTTGTCCTTCATTGGCATCCAGCGCCCACTGCTGCCCCTGG
Source organism: Litorivicinus sp. (assembly GCA_049609265.1). Lineage (GTDB taxonomy): Bacteria > Pseudomonadota > Gammaproteobacteria > Pseudomonadales > Litorivicinaceae > Litorivicinus. The sequence continues at coordinate 14,527 of JBMYYI010000035.1, forward strand.
TAGCTGAGGATGGCGTTTTCGATCCGGTTTCCGTAGCGTCCACATATCGCACCTATCGACGCGGGGTCCTGACGGTAATCCGCGGGGTCGGCAAACCCCAACAAAAGCGGCGTCTGTCGGTACCACAGCTGAACCATCCGAGCGCCAAATTCGATCACCCAACAGGTCCAGGGACCGGATTGGATTTGCAATACGCCTGGGGGCAATGGTGGTATCGGCATGAGGCCTCAGCTACTCTGGTTTGGCTTATTAGTTGGATCGCCAATGTACCCTTTTCTGCGCAGTGCTATCACCCTATTTCGCGCCCATCGGGCGCCCAAACTTCCCATTGATCAAACCAGCGTCATCCATTTCCATGCGATGCCATGGGATTGCGATATGTTTGGTGAGGTCAACAACGGCAGACAGCTCACCTTGTTCGAACAGGGTCGTTGGGATCTGGCGGCCAGGGTGGGCTTGATACGCGTTCTCAAGCAACAACGCTGGGGCCTAGTGGTAGCCGGCAGCTCCGTACGTTACCGAAAGCGCATTCGCCCCTTTGATAAAATTGAGTGCCGTACACGTCTAGCGGGTATCGATTCCCGATGGTTTTACATGTCCCAAAGCTTTTGGGTAGCCGGCCAGCCTTGCTCACACGCCTTGTTTAGAACCGCAGTGACCGAAAAAGGCGGCACTGTCGCGTCTGAAAGGGTCATGAACACGCTGGGGGTGAAGTGGTCGCAACCCATGCCCGACTGGATTAGTCATTGGGACTCATCTGATCATTTGCGGCCTTGGCCGCCCGAGGAAACTGTATGAAATTACTCAGCTCACCCGCCTCCCCCTTTGGTGCGAAGGTCAAGATGTGGGCCCATCGCGTAGGACTGTTCGAGTATCTAACCATCGAACCTGTCGACACGCTCGGGCTGGCAGCACAGGGACATCACCCTAACCCGTTGGGAAAAATCCCCTGCCTAGTGCTGGATGATGGACTGAGTATTTTTGATTCGCAGGTGATCTGCGAGTACCTCGCACAGCGTGCCCAGCACACACACCTGATGCCTCAAACCATTGAGGATAAGACCTTATTCGCGGCCATCAATGGGGTGACTGAGGCGGCGCTATTGGTCGTTTATGAGGGGCGCATGCGAGAGAGCCATCAAATGAGTGACCGTTGGCTGGCCATGCAGAACCAGAAAATCAATGACGGCTTGGTGTGGCTCAGTCAGCGCCTGCCCGATATGCAAACGATGAACGGCATCGCTTTTGCAGCTGCCTTGTCCTATCTCGATCTAAGAATGGGGCCACAGTGGCGCACGACCCATCCGGACTGCGCGGCTTGGTTAAGCCAATTTTCCAGCACGCATTCATGGTTTGAAACGGCCAAACCTCACTGATCGTTGAGCACTTGCCCGACTTCATCCCAACTTAATCGGGTGAATTGGTCGGGCAAGCGATCGAACTTAGCATCCTCAATTGCCCGACACAGACGATGGTAGCGGTCTGGGGAGTTTCGCACTCCCCTTTCGTCACCACACACCAACAGAGCTTTCCAATCCCCTAGGCGGACCTCGTGAGATTTTTCAGCCCACTGGGCACCGAAGCGTTCCTGCCATCGAAGGCTCCAAGCCTCGATTTGCACCGTCGATTTTTTGAGCATGCAAATTGCACCCATTCGGGCGATGGAGTGCGAGAAACGCAAACCCACCCCGGCAGCCGTCGAGCAGGTCAACTTCACCCAGTCGTCAGCGATCAGGCCCGCTTGCACCTGTTCCCAATAAATAATGGGATCGTATTGCGGCGACCAAACTGCGATGGACACTTCCGTATCTTTTTCATTAACCCATGATTCCATGGGGTCAATATGGAAGCCGTTAGAGACAGGGGAAAGACGCGCGTATCCGAACCGCCGAAAGGAATGGATGAACCGCCGAGCGAGGGACGAACGTCAAGCCTAAGGCCAGATCGCGTCCTGGAACTCTCCGGCCAACAAGGCATCCACCGCTCTACCGGCCAATGCCTTAAGATCGAGCATGCGATTAATATCGGTCACTACCAAGGTTTGAACCGCTGCGCCGCCGGGCAACAAATCATGCATACGTTTTGCCATCGAACGTATATCCCGGAGCCCCTGCTGAGGTGCAATCACGAAGCTAACCTGGCGGTTCACATCAATAACCACAGCGTCGGGTAATATCTGTCGCAGCTGGTTTGCCGTAGTCTTTTCGACGCGCGCGAAACCGCATAGTCCATTACCCCAGGCCGCTGCACCAATCGCAGCAAGCACCGTGGCCATTAGGCTCTCTGGGGGACGTTTGACAATGCCCCGCACCCAAGGCGTTAGCGAGTTGATCAATCGCTCTTTCTCAACCACCGGCATACCATAGGCCGAGATCGCCTGACCCTGCTGGTCGGAATCCGCGACACCGGTCACTACAATACTTCGGTCCCAGGCTGAGAAGCCGGCGCGGGACAATTTTTCGAGCAACTGCAAATCGCTGGCATCAGGAAGATGCAAATCGAAAATGTGAACGTCGAATGGCCCGTGCTCGCGGACATGCTTGAGCGCATCACGAGCGCTACTCGCTACCTCCCACTCGCCAATGTTTTCATCGCGCAGTAGCCGCTGAATACTGATCGCGTCGTCGGCCTGATCCTCGACCAGTAATACGCTAAGTTGACCCATGTTTGTGTTGCTCCGCAGTCATTATCGGCGCGCCACTTGGTCGTCCTTCGCCATGCGCCCCGTATTGGCCAAGTCTAACGCTGGCATCTGCTTACGTTTGTACCGGATCACAAAACGCATTCATACTAAGTCACACTAATTGCGATCGACGCCAAGCTGCTGTTTTTTAAAGCAAAATAGATAAACGACACTGGCTGACGATAACTTTGCCGTTATTAGTCGATCAACAAAGATGCTCGTAACG
>JBMYYI010000036.1:0-17359 GCA_049609265.1 Litorivicinus sp.
TATGCCATGGCCCGGACCGCAAGCGATCTGGATAGCCTAGCCGCTGAAAACAGCAATATTGTGCCACTGGTGGCGGACGTGCTCAGTGATTCTGCGTTGAGCCAAATCGAGGCACTCGGCAGTCTGGACATCCTGATGAACAACGCAGGAACCAACCAGCCCGAACCCATGGTCGATGTGCTGGACGAAACCTTGGACCGTGTCATGGATTTAAATGTGCGCAGCGTATTTCGCGTGACTCGCACGGTGCTTGCGCAGATGAACGACGGCGGCAGCATCATCCATATGTCCAGTCAGATGGCCCACGTGGGAAGCCCTAATCGCACCGTTTATTGCATGACCAAAGCCGCACTGGAGGGCCTGACCCGTGCGATGGCAGTGGAGTTAGGCCCACGGGGCATCCGCACCAACACGCTATGTCCGACCTTTGTTATGACACCGCTGACCGAAGGTTTTTTCAAGAATCCTGAATTTGCGGCCATGGTGGAGCGAATGATCCCCCTACCCGGCCTACCCAGCCCAGAGGACATCGCCGCTGCCGCGGTGTATTTGGCCTGTGATGAGAGCCGCTACGTAACCGGTAGCGCACTGAAGATCGATGGAGGTTGGACCGCCGCTTAGCGCTGACATGCACGGCACAAGCCGTACATCACGTGCACGTGATCGCTGACCTGAAAACCATGCTGTTCAGCGATCGCGTGCTGCCGCTTTTCAATCACGTCATCCACATACTCGGTCACTCCGCCGCACTTGGTGCAGACCATGTGATCATGATGATCGTCATCGGCCAGCTCGAACACTGAGGTATTGCCCTCAAAGGTATGACGCTGCACCAAACCTGCCGCCTCAAACTGCGTCAGAACCCGATAAACCGTTGCCAGCGATGCATCCGCCCCTTCGGTCTTTAGCGCGGTCCAGATGTCCTCGGCGCTCAAGTGACGATCTTTGGCCGACTCTAAATGTTCGAGCACCTGAATCCTGGGGCCCGTCACTTTTAAACCGGCGTTTTTAAGGTCGTCCCGAATACCTGACAAGGCTGTGTCTCCATGGTAAAACTGCGTCACCTTAACAACAGGAATGACCCCGTGCCAAAACTTTTGCCCGTCTTGCTCGCCCTTCTCATGGTCGGCTGTTCGCAATTCCCCGGTGTCTACAAGATCCCTGTTGAGCAAGGCAACCAGTTATCGCAGCAAGATGTCGATGCGTTGGAGCTTGGAATGACCCGTGAGCAAGTCCGGTTTTTGATTGGTACACCGGTCTTTGTGAATCGGCTGCAGAACGACCGCTGGATTTATGCGCGCCGTCAAACCGTCGGCGATCAGTTAACCGAGTCCAGCAAACTAGAAATTCGATTTACTGACGGCGTCGTCACCGCAATTACACCTGCCCAGTGAGCCCACTGCGGCTAATTTGGACGCAGCTGATCTGCTACCCCCGGCAGATCGCACTGGCCTGCGTCGCCTTAGTCATCACCGCCGCCGTGACTCTAACTCTGGGTCAGGGTATCCGCTGGATCGTTGACCGCGGCTTGGCGGCCGATAGCTTGAACGATCTTAAGTTGGGTTTGGTTGCCCTGATGGTCATTTCACTGGTCATGGCCCTGGGTACCTTTGTCAGGTTCTACATGATGTCTTGGCTTGGGGAGCGCGTCAGTGCCGACCTGCGGGATCAGGCATTTAGGCGACTGATAGAACAGGACCCGGCGTACTTTGATGACAACCTATCTGGCGAAATCATGAGCCGGATCACGGCTGACACCACAATATTGCAGAGCCTCATCGGGTCATCCATCTCAATGGCGCTGCGTAATTCATTGATGAGTTTGGGGGGGCTGGTGATGATGCTGGCCACCAGTCCTCGTTTAACAGGGCTAATACTGATCACCGTGCCGATCGTGCTGGCACCTATCCTGATCCTCGGGCGACGCGTCCGCCGACTATCGCGCGCCTCACAGGACAGTATTGCCAACGTCGGTCAGAGTGCCGGTGAAGCACTGCAAGAAATAAAAACTGTGCAGGCCTTCGGTCAAGTCGCCCGCATCCAAGCGCGCTTTGGCAATACCGTGGAGCAGGCTTTTGGGGTCGCTCGGCGACGGATCTTCCAGCGCAGCTTGCTGATCGCAGCGGTGATCATTCTGGTCTTCTCAGCGCTCTCAATCATGCTGTGGGTGGGCGGCGGTGATGTGGTCGCAGGACGGCTGTCAGCCGGCGAGTTATCGGCCTTTGTTTTCTATGCACTATTGGTGGCGATGGGAGCCGCGACACTGGCCGAAGTCACCAGTGAAGTTCAACGGGCCATCGGCGCCACCGAACGTCTGGCCGAATTTATTAACCTGCGTCGCCACCATCGCCAGGGTGATCAACCGCTGTTAGAGCCACAGGGCGATTTGAATTTCTCTAACGTCAGCTTCGCCTACCCGCAGCGGCCCGATATCCAGGTTCTGCAGCAGCTAAACCTGAACCTGAAGGCCGGCCAAACCACCGCCATCGTCGGCGCATCCGGCGCCGGCAAGTCCACACTGTTCGAACTCATCCTGGGATTCAGAGCGCCGCAAGAAGGCCAAGTTTTACTAGGCGAGCAGCCCCTGCAAAGCATCCAAGACGAGCAGCTACGGCGTTGCATTAGTGTCGTACCCCAGCAACCTAGCCTGTTCAGCGAACGCATCTTTGACAACATTGCCTTTGCTAAGCCAGACGCCACCTTAGAACAGGTCGAGGAAGTCGCCCGCCAAGCTGGCGCCCATGACTTTATCACTCGTCTTCCTCAGGGCTACGACACTCGGGTCGGTGAGCGCGGCGTGCAACTCAGTGGCGGTCAGCGCCAGCGCATCGCCATTGCTCGGGCATTGCTAGCTCAGAGCCGCTGGCTGTTACTCGACGAGGCGACCAGCGCATTAGACAGTCACAGCGAGATGCATATCCTGAACACCCTAGAGCAGTTGCGCACTCGTATTAGTTGCGTCGTGATTGCCCACCGTATCAGCACCATTGAAAGCGCGGATCAAATCGTGGTGCTAGAAAATGGGGCGGTCGCAGACCGCGGTCGCCACTCAGAGTTGCTCGAGCGCTGCGAAGCCTATCGCCAGCTACAACCCAATTTTAGCGGTTGAACTGGGCTTTTATCCGCTGGGCAACCTCGTCAGGTACCCACGCCCACCAGTCTTGCTCCTGTGATAGGAACTCCAACGCCGTGGTGCGCGCATCAAACCCTTGATCAAGATGCTTCAACCAACGCCGTGTTTGTTCAATCGACAAACGACGCGCGCCGAAATAGGCCGCAATATCTGGGTGGGCTTGGATCCAGTCACCACTGACGGCACTGACCACTTGAGAGCGCGGTAACGACATCGGTTGTGGTGTCGCACAGTCCGGATTTTGATAGCAACTGCGATAATGCTCAGGATCGTGCGGCAACTGGCTGAGAATCAACACAAGGCCTAATCCGGCCAGAGCGGGATCAGGCCCAACCCCCCAGCCAATCCATGCGTCCGACTGGCGCTGCTGAAGCGCCACTTCCGCTCCAGAACTGGGCTCGACAAAACGCCACCCCAAAGATGAAAGGTCCATCGCTCGCGCCCACTGACGAAGCGGCCAATGGCACGGCCAATCAGCAGGGCAACCCCAAAAAATCTTGGGCTGCTCAGGATCACCCTCTTCGATCAGCGCGCGCTCCAGACTGCCGTATTGCTCTAGCCACGGATGTGGCGCGTAAATTCCGGCCCCGGCATTTACAAAGGGGCCTTCAGAAAAATACGCGACCCCAGGTATCGGTGCGTCTTGACGCCAGTACTCGGGCACGATGACCGCGGTTTCTTCAGCCAGCCGAAACCCCGCCGAGTCTGTGGTCCCGTGCACCAGGCTGACCGAACATTCGAACCCCTCGGCCAATATCCATTCATCCACGGCCGCAATCAGCTGAGCCGAGGGCCAGTTCAACGCCATCAACTGAACCGCTGTGCAGCCCCAGGCACTGCCCGCGCAAACCCATGAGCCTAACAAGCCCCACAATCGCATCATTTCACCGCTAGACATTCATCACTGATCGGTTAAGCATAGCCGCCGTGTTTCAGCTTGCAGGAAACCCTCTAGGACCATGATTTACTACTTTGCGTTTGGCTCGAACATGAACATCGAGCGCTTAGAAACGGCCCGCCTTGTACCCGAGGGACTGAAAGTCTACGAAGTGCTACCGGGGCGCTTGGATCATTATCGGGTTTGTTTTAACAAACGTGCGGGAAGCCTAATGCCGGGTGGAGTGACCAACATCCAAGCGGCCCCGGGCGAGGCCGTCTACGGCACACTGAACCAGATGGATCCAAAAGGCCTAGAGGTTCTAGATCGCTACGAGGAAGTGGCCAGCAACATGTACCAGCGTATCAACGTGCGCTGCCAGGCCAACGATGGCCAGTGGATTGATGCGGTGGCCTACCAAGCACAGCCCCCCTTTGACGAGGATGCTCTGCCGTGCAAGGCGTACCTGCATCACCTGTTACAAGGTCGAGACTACCTGCCCGAAGATTACTATCAGCGACTGGTTAGCTGGCCAACCTGCGACTAAGAATTCGCTGGGCCTGCTGGTAGGCATAATGCAATGCCAAATGATTGGCCTGACCTGTTCCAGCAATATCGTAGGCGCTGCCGTGATCCGGACTGGTTCGGACGAAATCAAGCCCGGCCGTAAAATTGACCCCGCGCTCGACGCCCAAGTATTTGACCGGAATAAGGCCCTGGTCATGAGTCATCGCTAGCACCAAATCAAACTCACCCTGACGGGCTCGCATAAACACCGTGTCACCTGGCCAAGGGCCCGTCACATTGGGAATACCCAAGGCCTCGATGGCCGGTCCTATGTGATTTAGCTCCTCGTCACCAAACAACCCCCCCTCGCCGGCGTGGGGGTTCAAACCGGCCACCGCAATACGCGGTTGGGAAAATCCCAGACCCTGGGCCGCCTGGATAGCGAGAGGTAAGGCTCGTTCTACCGCGCCTGAGTGAATTTGCTCGATCGCTTGCTGCATCGAGCAATGCACCGTCGCCAAGGCCACAGCAATGTCATCGTTTGCCAAGACCATAATCACTTCACGCTGATTGCGTTCCGCGAGATATTCGGTATGTCCCGGGTAATCTATGCCTGCCGCGTGCCAGGCCGCTTTAGTGATGGGCGCGGTCACAATCGCCTGGACCTGCCCAGCCATCGCGTCACTAACCGCGCATGCCAGGGCATCAAAACTGGCCTGCCCACAGGCTGCATCCACCTGCCCCATGACCGGAGCAGACAAAAGATCAGAACAAGCAACCACACGCATATGCCCAGGCTGATCACTTGGGCCTTGGGCACTAACCGTCAGATTCGGTGCCCATTGAGCCGCTGCAGCCTGGAGCACCGCTAGATCGCCGTAGGCCATACGCGCCCCAGTCAGCTCAGGCCATGCTTTGACTAGTGTCTCGGGACCGATCCCGGCCGGATCTCCCATTGTCACCGCAATCATCAATCCAACCCCAAAAATCCGCCGGTCTGATGCTCCCATAACCGCGCATAGATACCGCCCTGGGCCAGCAACTCGCTGTGACTGCCCTGCTCAACGATCTGACCCTGATCCAACACCACCAACCGATCCAGCGCTGCAATGGTGGATAAGCGATGCGCAATCGCAATAACGGTTTTGTTATCCATCAGCTTGAGCAGACTTTTTTGAATCGCCGCTTCCACCTCTGAATCCAAAGCGCTGGTCGCCTCATCTAAAATCAGGATCGGTGCGTTTTTCAGCATGACTCGCGCAATCGCAATTCGCTGGCGCTGTCCGCCGGACAACTTGACCCCTCGCTCGCCCACCATGGCATCGTATCCACGATTTCCATAGGGATCGGTCAGCTCAAGAATAAACTCATGCGCCTCGGCTTCTTTGGCCGCGCGAATCATGTCTTCGTCTGTAGCGTCGGGGCTACCGTACAACAGGTTTTCGCGGATCGAGCGATGCAATAACGAGGTATCCTGAGTCACCATGCCAATATTCGCGCGTAGGCTCTCTTGAGTGACCGCATCCACCGGTGCGCCATCGATACGAACCACACCGGATTCCACGTCATAAAATCGCAACAACAGATTCACCAAGGTGGATTTGCCCGCGCCGGACGGCCCACCAGTCCCACTTTTTCGCCCGGCTGAATGTCGAGGTTAAACTTTTCAAGCACCCCTTCACCTTTGCCATAATGAAAACGAACGTCCTCAAACTCGATACGGCCCTGGGGTACTTCGAGCGATGGCGCCCCTGCACGATCGGTCACACTCTGGGGTTGGCTGAGTGTCGCGGCACCGTCAGCCACCATGCCAATATTTTCAAATAACTGGCTGACCTCCCACATAATCCATTGGGCCAGACCGTTCAAACGCAGTGCCATCGCAATCGCAATCGCGATCGCACCGACCGTGACCAGGCTTTGTGTCCACAGGTAAATGCTTAGCACTGCAACACTAAACACCAGTATATAAATCAATAGGTTAATGCTGGAGTTTAAACCTGTTGCGTAACGCATTTGCCGATAGACCGTATCCAAAAATCCGCCCATCGCGTCCTTGGCATAGGTGCTCTCTCGCTGGGAGTGACTAAACAGTTTCACCGTCGCAATGTTGGTGTAACTGTCGACAATCCGCCCGGTCATCATCGAGCGGGCATCCGCTTGATCCATACTCGCGCGCTTTAAACGCGGCAAAAAGTAGCGCAGCACCACGGCATAGCACCCTAACCAAACCAGCATCGGCACCATCAGCCAAGGATCACTTTGGCCCACGAAGAACACCATAGAGAAAAAGAACACGGTGACGTAGACCATGACATCCAACAGCTTCATGACGGCTTCGCGCACACTTAGCGCCGTCTGCATCATTTTGGTGGCGATACGTCCGGCAAATTCGTCCTGATAGAAATTCATCGACTGCCCCAACAAATAACGGTGGGCATTCCAGCGAATACTCATGGGGTAATTACCCAATAAGGTTTGGTGCATGAGCGTCGAGCGCAAAAATATCAACGCGGGCAGAATAATCACGACGAAAACCGCAAAACCCACCAACTCCGTTTGGCGCGTTGCAAACAAAGTCGCTGGGTCCTGCTCGACCAACCAGTCCACCAGCTGACCCATCATAAAAAACAATGCCGCCTCTAGAAACGCAACAATGGCGCTGAGCCCTGACAGCATCAGCAGATACGGCTCCATTCCCCGGGTGTAGTAACGGCAAAAAGCGACCAGGCCCTTGGGCGGCTGAGTGGGCTGGGAGGCGGGAAAGGCTTGAGTCAATGACTCAAAGAAACGGTACATCAAATACTCCTACGCAGGGCCTAACAGCCTAGCAGGAAACGCAACCGGGAATTACTCGAAGAATAGCCAAATTCCGACGCCTATCATCAGGGTTCCGGCCAACCGGTTAATCAGACGCACGTTACCCGAGCGGCTCAAAAAGCGAGCCAGCAGCCGCCCACCACTGGCGTACAGCAAAAGACTGGCGAACTCTAAGGTCAGAATCAGAGCAATCAGCAGCGATAATTGGCCCGGTAGAGGTCGGGACGGATCAATGAAGGGCGGCAGCAAGGCCATAAAAAAAGCCCAACCCTTCGGATTGGCAACCGCAGTCACGAATCCCTGGATCAATAGCGCCCTGGGCGCCAGTGCGGGCGCGCTACCCGGCTGAGGTACCGCCAAGGAACCCCGCGAGCGCCACATCTGAACACCCAAATAGGCCAAATAACTGCCGCCCAGCAGCTTGAACCAGAAGAAGCCCGCGGGATAGGCCAGCAAAATCGCGGACACCCCCAGAACGGACAAGCAAGCCACCAGACCGACGCCTACCAATTCGCCCGCCATCATGGGTAAGGCTCCACGCACGCCGTAGCTCATTCCCAACGAAAGCGAGAGCATCATGCACATGCCAGGCGTAATAGAAACAAAGGCGAAGGTCGGTAGGAAGACCATGAACGAAGTGAGCGTCATGGCCGGGTTTGTATCACGGCCCTAGAGGAAACCCAACACCCACTCACTGACGGCCCAGCCCAATGCCGCCCCCGCCAAAACATCTGACGGGTAATGCAAACCCAGAGCGACCCGGGAGCCCATGATCATCACCACGACAGGCAATAAGGCCATCGCCATCAACGGATAAAACGGCGCTAGGGTCAGAGTGATCGCGACTGCGTGCAAGGTGTGCCCCGAAGGGAAGCTAAATTCATCCAAAGCCCGCGTTCTGGCCTGTATATCGCCATGCGCAACAAAGGGTCGGCGTCGAATGGTGTAATGCTTGAGTTGTCGATAAATCAACGCGTTGATCAGGGTAACGCTGACCAAAGCCTGCCCTAGACCCTGCCATTGGTAGGTACAGGCAACCGCTAACAAGATTCCCCAGGCCGGGCCGTTACCCAACCAGGAGAAAAAAATGAAGGCTTGGCAGACCGGCTTGCGCTGTGCACAACGAACCAATCGCATGCACAGCGGTGCCTCCAACGCATCCAATTTTCTAAACATCCTCGCCCTTCCTACTGATGCTATAGGGTGAGCTTCTTTGCTTAGAGTGACGTTGCGATGACGTCTGAATGACGTTTGTATGACACCAAAGAGAGCGTCCGCTGGAACTGCTGGCCCGCGCGCTGCCAAGTGAACTCTTGACCCCGAGCCCAGGCATCACGGCGGTCGCAGGTCAGTGCCTGCGCAACCGCCTGCGTCAAATCAGCATTCAGACTGCCGGACTTGGGCGTAACCACTTCCTTGGGCCCTTGCTCGGGATAGGCCGCTACCGGCGTTCCGCAGGCCAGCGCCTCGACCATAACGAGACCAAAGGTGTCCGTTCGACTGGGGAAGACCAAGCAATCCGCATCTGCCAACGCTTGCGCCAGCGCTTCGCCCTCCATCAGGCCGCGCCACTGAGCCTGCGGATAGCGCTTTTGCAGATCCGAGCGCGCCGGACCGTCGCCAACCACGACCAACTCAACGTCCATGCGTTGTTCAAGCTGCAAAAAGTCTTCGACATTTTTTTCAACTGCGACTCGGCCCAAATAGATCAGGCGCGGGCGCGCACGCTCTATCGCATCCAACCTTGGCTTAAACAGTTGGTGATCCACTCCACGGGACCAACGCACCAGACGCTTAAAGCCGCGTTCGTCAAGTTCGCTTTGTAACGCCTGGGTTGCAGTCATGACGGCTGAGCTTTTGGCGTGGAAACGGCGCAACCAAGCCCAGGTCCAAGCGGTGGGAATCGGCATTCGGGAGCGAACGTAATCTGGGAAGCGAGTATGAAAGCTCGTCGTAAAGGGAAGCTTGCGATTCAAGCAATAACGCCGCGCTGCGATCCCCAGTGGCCCCTCGGTTGAGATATGAATGGCATCGGGGTCGAACTGAGAGATCAATTGACTCAGTTTGGAGCCCGCAAATAGGGCCAGGCGAATTTCTGAGTATCCCGGCATAGGCACATTCACAAAGCGCTCCGGACCGATGATTTCAACCTCAATACCCTGACTGACCAAGTACTCATGGGTACGCCGCAAGGTCGTCACCACCCCATTGGTCTGACGATCCCACGCGTCACTTACAATCAACACTCGCTTCATACACTCTCCTGTTTGGGGAAGTGTTTGGCCTGCGTGTTACAGCAAGATGACAACCCAGGCTAAGGGGCAAACACGGTACTGGCCCAATGACTGTGCCACTGTGCCTGCGGCAGTGCATCGAGCGCGCCAGGCTCGATCGCCTGAATCACAACCGCGTCCAACAGCACCCACCCGCGAGCAACGCTTGGTAATACGACTCGACCCTCACCGTCGGTGATCAGACTTTGCTGTTCATCCTCGTGGTACCAGGTCACCTGATGGCCCACCAAGGGCTGCCCCTGCCAGTGTAATTGGGCGTGGCGACGATCATCAGAGAGCACCCACTCCAACGCAAGTGAATCGGCTTGATCCTGACCGACGACCAATTTCGCGTAACGGGTGTACGCCTCAATGATTTTTCCAGCCAACCCCCTGGCCTGATGACGCGCAAGCAGGTTGGGATAGCCCTTGTGCTCGCCAAAGGATTGAAATTTTTCGGGATCGTTATAGCGCAACAGCTCTGGCTGAGTTTGATAGACCACACGTTCGAGATCCTGGGTCGTTTGCAGGGTGATCGCCGGCAAATCTCCATAGCGGCCCACCACCGGCCGTGAGCCTGAATCTGTTAGTGCCTCGGCGCGGGCCACGTTCGAGTCAATCCAAACCCCGGTGGCCCCTTTAAAGTTTTGGCCCACCACCGTATCGATCTGCCACGGCTGCGTCAGCGATGTGCGAGGTTGCAGCCACATTTCATGGGCCATAGCCGTGGGCAATAACAGAACCAGCAGGGTAGGAAATAGGCGACGCATCGCAGATACTCGTAACAAACTTACAGGACCCCCACCATGCGTTTTTTTCTTTTCATTTGTAAAGTCACTTTGCTGATTATTTGTCTGCCGGCTCAAGCGCACGAGATCAACCCCGCAGTGGTAGATATCAACCTCGCCGGCGAACGCAACCTCAGCGTACGATTTAATATCGAACCCCTGCTGGCTGATGTGGACCTCAGTCAAAACGCGAACACTGACGACTCCCCCAATGCGTTGGCCTATGAACAACTTCGTGCACTCAGCGACAGTGAACTCGTTCAACGTTATCAGGCAAAAGCCTCTGCTATCTGGCGTGCGCTGGGCCTCGATGGCACGGTTTCTGATGCCCAGGTTACGATCGAGGCGCAACCTGATCTGGAACTACCCCGCTACGCGTTTCTAAAGGCAGATTACACGCCCCCCACCCCTTGGATCTGGCAAGCCCCGGCGACTACGGGGGAAATTATCCTGCGCGACAACTCAACCCGGGGTTATACGGCGCTACTGGCGCCGGGGCAGGCCAGCGCTAGGCTGGACGCACCCATCAGTGCCAGTGAGCAATTCATGGTCTATGTCCTAAGCGGCATCGAGCACATTATCCCCAAGGGTCTGGATCACATCCTGTTTGTGATGGGACTGTTTTTGTTCAGCGCACACTGGAAACCCCTTCTGGCCCAGGTCAGCGTGTTTACGGCAGCCCACACCCTGACCCTAGCCTTGGCGTCATTACAAATCGTGGTGATTTCCGCCAGCATTGTTGAACCGTTAATCGCCCTTTCGATCGCCTATGTGGCGTTTGAAAACCTTCAGAAAAAGCCACGTCTGGCGCGACGATTGTGGCTGGTATTGGCCTTTGGGCTGTTGCACGGCTTGGGATTTGCCAGCGTGTTGCAGGAGTTTGGCCTGGATGGTGAGTTCTTTGTCCTCAGCCTGGTGGCCTTTAACATCGGGGTCGAACTAGGCCAGCTGCTGGTGTTGCTACCCATGTTCATCTTGCTGGGCACCTGGGCCCACCGCCAGAGTTGGTATCGCGGGGCAATAAAAATCCCACTGTCCGTCGCCATCGGAGCAGTGGGATTGTACTGGACCTTTGAACGGGTCCTGGGCTAGTTCACTGAGGTGGTCTTCTCGTTCGACTCGTACGAGATGACCAGCTCTCCCTCCTTGACCGTGACAAACACACTTCCGCCTTTGGTCAGCTGACCAAACAGCAGCTCTTCTGCCATCGGCCGCTTGAGCTTGTCTTGGATCAGACGGGCCATCGGACGGGCGCCCATGCTGGGCTCGTATCCATGCTCGGCAAACCACAGCTTGGCCTCGTCATCCAACTCCAGATGGACACGACGCTCGTCAAGCTGCCCTTGCAGCTCGGCCACAAACTTATCGACAACGCCGACAATGATCTCGCTGGACAAGGGACGGAACTGAATCACCGCATCCAAGCGATTACGGAACTCTGGCGTGAACATTTTGTTCAGCGCTTCCATACCGTCAGTAGAGTGGTCCTGCTCAGTAAAGCCAATTGAGCGACGCGCTGTTTCGTGGGCGCCGGCATTCGAGGTCATCACCAGAATCACTTGACGGAAGTCCGCTTTGCGGCCGTTGTTATCGGTCAGCGTGCCGTGATCCATCACCTGCAGCAGCAAGTTGAAGACTTCTGGGTGTGCCTTCTCGATTTCATCCAACAACAACACGCAGTGCGGATTCTTAGTCACCGCTTCTGTTAACAATCCACCCTGGTCATAACCCACATAGCCTGGAGGCGCACCGATCAGGCGCGAAACCGTGTGGCGCTCCATATATTCAGACATATCAAAGCGCACCAACTCGACGCCCATCTGCCGGGCCAGTTGCTTGGTGACTTCGGTCTTACCCACCCCGGTCGGGCCTGCAAACAGGAAGCTGCCAATCGGCTTACCTTCCTGACGAAGCCCTGCGCGAGCCAGCTTGATCGCACTGGATAGCTGTGTAATTGCAGAATCCTGACCAAACACCGTCATCTTCAGATCGCGCTCCAAGTTTTTGAGCACCTCTGTATCGTTGCGGCTGACCGACTTGGGAGGAATCCGAGCGATCTTGGCCACGACCGCTTCAATTTCACTCTGGCCAATCGTTTTCTTTCGTTTGCTAGCCGGCAGCATGCGCTGCATGGCGCCCGCCTCATCAATCACATCAATCGCCTTGTCGGGCAATTGACGATCATTGATGTAGCGATCCGCAAGCTCAGCCGCACAGGCCAGCGCTTTTTTGCTGTACTTGATGTCGTGGTGTTCCTCAAAGCGCGACCGCAGACCTTCTAAGATCTTGACGGTATCCGGCACTGAGGGCTCCATCACATCGACTTTCTGGAAGCGACGGGCCAGCGCACGATCTTTTTCAAAGATTCCACGGTATTCCTGGAAGGTCGTGGAACCCACACAACGGATCTGTCCGCTGGACAGCAACGGCTTCAGCAGGTTGGACGCGTCCATCACGCCGCCCGATGCCGCGCCTGCGCCAATGATGGTATGGATTTCATCAATAAACAAAATGGCGTGCGGCTGGCGCTTCAGCTCATTGAGCAGGGCCTTGAGCCGCTTTTCGAAATCACCTCGATACTTAGTACCCGCCAGCAATGCACCTAGGTCAAGCGAGTACACAACCGCGTTCTCGATCACCTCAGGCACCTGTTTCTGTTCAATCAGATACGCCAGTCCTTCGGCAATGGCCGTCTTGCCAACACCGGCCTCGCCCACCAGTAGCGGGTTGTTCTTGCGCCGACGTGAAAGCGTTTGGATAACGCGTTGGACCTCATGGTCGCGGCCGATTAGCGGATCGATTTTCCCCTCACGGACTTCCACGTTTAGGTTACTGGCGTAGTTCTCCAGCGGCCCTTTGTCCGCTTTGCTCTCGCCTTCCTCCGAGGTGTTCATCTCGCTAGGTTGCTCGGCACCCGCATCGCTATCCGACATTTTAGAAATGCCGTGGCTAATAAAATTAACGACATCAATCCGCTGGATCTGCTGCTGTTTAAGGAAGAAAACCGCCTGCGATTCTGACTCACTAAAGATCGCAACCAAGACATTGGCACCGGTAACTTCACTCTTGCCGCTAGACTGAACATGGAATACCGCCCGCTGCAAAACGCGCTGGAAGCCAAGGGTTGGCTGGGTTTCACGGTCTCGTTCAGACGCAGGAATCAGTGGTGTAGTGGCGTCCACGAAATCCTGAAGTTCTTTACGAAGGCCAGCCAAGTCGGCCCCACAGGCGTTCAAGACTTCAAGCGCCGCGTCATTGTCGAGTAACGCGAGTAACAGGTGCTCGACCGTCATGAATTCATGGCGTTTCGTGCGAGCTTCTTTGAACGCTAAATTGAGGGTGACCTCAAGTTCTTTGCTTAACATTGTCTCTCCAGTTACTCGTCGTCATCTTCGCTAGGTTCAACCTCAGCCATCAACGGATGTTGATGCTCCTTGGCGTACTGAACCACTTGTGCCGCTTTGGTCTCGGCAATGTCCTTGGGGAAAATTCCACACACGCCCATGCCCTTGGTGTGCACCGCTAACATGACCTGAGTTGCCTGCTCTGGCCCCATCCCAAAAAATATTTCCAAGACATGCACCACGAAATCCATCGGGGTGTAGTCATCGTTCATCAGCAGAACCTTGTACATCGGCGGACGCTTTAACTTGGGCTGCGCCTCGGCGGTGGCGGTCGTGCCTTGGCCTTCGAATTCGTCTTGTGCTCGTATTTGTTGCATTACGTCGATCGGTTATCAGTCATCATGCTTTGATTATGGGGTTTTCCAAGACAATTGAAAGCACCTCTACAGCCTAGACCTCAGGGACAAGGGGGCGGATGAAAAGCCATCAGGCTGTGACGTGAGTCACCCCAATCACAAGGCGAGCGTCGCCTCATCCTTGACGGTTTCCATAACCACATAGGTGTGGGTCGAACGAACATCGGGGAGCTGCGTCAGTACGTCACCGAGAAAGGTTCGATACTCCTGAATGTCGCGACCGCGCACCTTGAGCAGATAATCAAAACCACCGGCGACCATATGACAGGACTGCACTTCCGGCCGCTCCTGAACGGCCCTGGCGAACTGCTTAAAAACGCTTTGGTCGGAGTGATTGAGCGTCACTTCGACAAAAACGACATGGTTTTGACCCAGGGCATCTGCATTGAGTAGAGCGCGGTACCCCTTGATCAGTCCGCTGCGTTCAAGTTTTTTAACCCGCTCCGCACAGGCCGATAAGGACAACGATACCCGTTCGGATAGTTGTCGGTTACTGACCCTGGAGTCACGCTGCAAAACCTCAAGGATTTTACGGTCATAAGCATCAATCGCCATTAAATTTCCTTTTTATTAAAGTTCATTCAGGAAAATATCCAGGAAAAATTAGATTTACAAACAATCTAAACAATCGCGAAATCTACACTAACAATCCTAACTTGAGGATTACTGATGTTCACGCCTAACTACGACCAAGCCGACCACGACGCCCTACCTAACTCAACGCCACTCATGCCGGGCACTCGCGAGCAGGCCGGCCAGTGGATTGGAGCGATTCGAGCGACCCAGGATCAACAGGGACCCGTCGCGGCGTTACTGCAGGAATACAGCCTGTCCAGTGATGAGGGGGTCGCACTGCTATGTATTGCTGAGTGCATTCTGCGCATTCCTGACCAGACAACCATTGATAATCTGCTGCAATCCAAGCTAGGAGGCCTGGACTGGAAAGCCCATGCTGGCAACAGCGCGCATTGGTTCGTTAATGCTTCAACGGCTGCCCTGTTGGTAACCGGCAAGGTGTTGGATACGCAACCGGCCGGGGCCTGGCGCCGGATGGTCCAGCGCCTGGGCGAGCCCATGATTCGCACCGCGGTTCAGCGGGCAGTCCGTGTCCTGGGCGGCCAGTTCGTCTATCACCACCATATCCAGGGCGCCTGTAAAAAAGCGAAAGACTCGCTCACCAGCTTTGACATGCTCGGCGAGGCGGCCATGACCGAGGCGGACGCTCAGTACTACATTGAACAATACCGCACTGCCATCGAAACCACTGGGCGGCTAAATCGCAACGGCGAGTTGATCGAGCGCAACGGAATTAGCATTAAGCTATCCGCCCTGCACCCCCGTTTTGAGCCGCGCCAAAACAACCAAGACGAGCTATATCAGCGGGTTAAGCCGCTGGTTGTATTGGCGGCTGAGGCCCACATTCCGCTGTGCATTGATGCCGAGGAAACCGAACGCCTGCCCTTGCAGCTGGACATCCTGGAGCGGCTGGCATTGGATCATGACCTGACGGGTTATCAGGGCCTGGGCCTGGCCATTCAGGCCTATCACAAGGCCGCTCTGGATACCTGCCGCTGGGTGGTCGACTTAGCCCAGCGTAGCGGCCGCCGCTTGACCCCTCGCCTGGTGAAAGGCGCGTACTGGGATGCAGAGGTCAAAAAAGCGCAGACGTTGGGGTTGGATCACTACCCGGTTTGGACTCGCAAAGCAGACACCGATCGAAATTACCTAGCCTGTGCTGAGGTGCTATTGGCAGGCCGTCCATCGATCTACCCAGGATTCGCCACCCACAACGCGCTAAGTGTCGCGGCGATTAAGCAGTACGCAGGAACAAGCGCAGGGTACGAATTCCAACGCCTTCATGGCATGGGTGAGAGCCTCTATTCCGCGGCCAACCTGGCGCAGCCGGTCCGCATTTATGCGCCGGTGGGCCCTCATAAGGACTTGCTGGCATACCTCGTGCGTCGATTACTCGAAAATGGTGCTAACTCTAGCTTTGTCCATCAGATGGCAGACCCCAACTACAGTATCGAGTCGCTCACACGGGATCCGAGGGAGGATACCCAAGAGCGAGCGCTGGCGGCCCCGCATGCCTTGTTTGGCGAGCGTAAAAACAGTCGTGGGTTAAACCTAGACTACCCCCAAGATCTGGCCCGCGTTCAAAACGCCCAACCGGCCGAGATCCGCGCCCGGGATTGCTCCACGGATCAGGCATTGCAGGCCCTAAGCGTGGCGCACCAAGCCCAACCGGATTGGAACGCTCGCGGATTTGAGCGGCGCGCGACTCTGCTAGAACAGGCCGCGGACGCGATGGAAGCTGACATGGAGCCGCTGATTCGCCTGATTGCCACAGAAGCCGGCCGCACGTGGCAGGATGGCTTGTCCGAGGTGCGAGAGGCTGTGGATTTTTTGCGTTTCTATGCCGCAGAAGCCCGCAAAATGCAGGGTGATCGCAAACTACCTGGGCCGACCGGCGAGCAAAACCGATACTGGGTCGAGGGCAAAGGCGTCTTCCTGTGCATCGCACCTTGGAACTTCCCCCTAGCGATCTTTGTGGGTCAGGTGGCCGCGGCGCTGGTCAGCGGTAACACGGTACTGGCCAAGCCGGCGGAGAGCACTCCAAAAGTGGCTCTTCGAGCATGCGAGCTTTTGCATCAAGCCGGAGTGCCCCTCGAGGTCTTGCACTGCTTACCCGGCAGCGGACCTGAACTGGGCGGCGCACTGATTCCGGATGCTCGAATCAGCGGCATCGCGTTTACCGGATCAACGGCCACCGCCAGACGCATCAACCTGATGCTGGCTGAACGACCGGGGCCCATCGGAACCTTGATCGCCGAAACAGGCGGTATTAATGCCCTAATTGTCGACAGCTCAGCCTTGCCCGAGCAGGTCACCCGCGATGTGTTAGCCGGCGCTTTTCAATCCGCAGGCCAGCGCTGTTCCGCATTAAGAGTCGTGTGCCTGCAGGAGGACATTGCTGAAAGGCAAATCGAGATGATTCGCGGCGCCATGGAGCAACTCAACGTCACCGATCCAGACAGACCCGACTGCGACGTCGGACCGGTCATTGACCTGAATGCCGCCGATCGCATTAATGATTATCTGACACGGATCTCCCAGGACGGAGCCACTCGACTAGCAATTTCGCCGGCCCCCGCACATCCCCGCTTTATCGCTCCGCAGATGTGGCAGCTGGCTGACAAT
>JBMYYI010000037.1:0-17293 GCA_049609265.1 Litorivicinus sp.
CGAACGTCTGCACTTCAACACGGCCATTGCTGCAGTGATGGAGCTGGTCAACGCAATCAGTGCGCACACCGGCTCGCAGGCGCCACGGGACGAAGCGATCGATCTGTGTGTCCGTATGCTAAACCCCTTCGTTCCGCACGTGGCCCAAGCCCTATGGGAAGCCCTGGGCCATCAAGATCTGTTGATTGACGCCAGCTGGCCCGAGGTCGACGAGAGCGCCCTAGTCCGCGATAGCATCGAATTGGTGGTTCAGGTCAACGGCAAGGTCCGCGCCAAGCTACAGATGCCGGTGGATGTGGATCAAGAAACCGCGCAAGCCACGGCCCTGGCCGAACCCAACGTCGCCAAGTTCTTGGAAGGCAAAACCCTGCGCAAGACCATCCTGGTACCCGGCCGCTTGCTTAACCTGGTGGCCAACTGATGCGCGCTTGGCTGCTCGCCTGCGCACTGATGCTAAGTGGCTGTGGCTACCACATCGTGGGGCTGGGTGAGCAAGCCGAAGATCCGCGACTGGTTGGGCAATTGAACCTGACGATCCAAGATCCCTATGGACGTCAGGCCAAGATGCTCAACCAGGCACTGCGCGATCGAAACTGGGCGGGCGAGGCACTGGAGCTGGAAATTCTTGAGTTTTCACTGGAACGCCGGACCCTCTCTGAGCTGAGCGATCGCACCGATTACGAGTTACGCGCCACGCTGACCTATGGTGTGCGGATCGCCGAGGAGCCCTACTTGATGGGGCCAGATAGCCTCACCCGGGAAGGTCTGCTGACACTGCTGGATTCAAACAGCGACAGCCTAGACAGCGAGCTTGAGCGTTTACGCAGTGATGAGCTAATGAATGACCTGATTGATCAGATGCTGGACCGCATCAGCGCGGCGGCTGATCAGCTGCCGTGAAGGTCCAAGCCGACCAGCTAGAGGGCCAATTGGCCCGTGGTATTCCTGCGGTCACCCTGATCGAGGGTGACGAGACCCTGCTGGTCATCGAATCCGGAGATTTGATTCGACAACATGCGCTGGAGCTGGGCTATGAACGTCAGGTGATGGACGCCGGTCCCAGCTTTAACTGGGGCGAG
The DNA here is from genome assembly GCA_049609265.1 of Litorivicinus sp. GTDB lineage: Bacteria > Pseudomonadota > Gammaproteobacteria > Pseudomonadales > Litorivicinaceae > Litorivicinus. The sequence goes on from JBMYYI010000037.1 coordinate 1,080, forward strand.
CTGATTCAAGCTCGTTCGGACCTATCGCTATTCGCAACAGAAACCCTGCTGGAATTACGATTACCCAAAGGGCGCCTTGACGCCAAGGCCGTCAAAGCGCTGGACTATTACCTACAGGATCCACCCCCAGAAAAACGCCTGGTCATTCAGTGTCCTGGCCTGGAGAGGGGCGAAGCCAACAAAGCCTGGGTCAAGCAGGTCAATCAGCTGGGTTGGTGGATCAGCGCACCCAAATTTGATCTATCCAAGTTTCCCAACTGGGTTCGGGGCGAGCTCAACCGGCGCCGAATCCGACTGGACGAAGACGCCTTTCAGCTGCTGATCGAACGGGTCGAGGGTAATGCGCTAGCCGCCAAGCAAGAGGTCGAAAAGCTCGCACTGTTCGCAGGCGATGAGCCGATGAGCGCGGATGAAGTCGCGCAAATCAGTGCTGAAAGCGCAAAGTACACTGTCTTCAATTTAACTGACGCTTGTTTATACGGTCGCATCGAGAAAGTGATCCACATCTGCAAAACCTTAGAAGCCGAGGGGGCAGAACCGATCGCCATTATGGGCATGATGAACAACACCCTGGAGAAGCTCAGCAAGATCCTTGACCACAGCGGTGGCCAAGCGGCAGCGTTTTCGCACGCCAAGGTCTTTGGGCGCAGTGAGTCGGCTTTTAAATCGGCCTTGAGCCGTATCAACCGCAATACTCTGATCGCCTTGCATCAGCAGGCATCACGCACGGATCGCGCAATCAAGGGACAATCAAAAACGCCAGCGTGGCTATCGCTAACCCAGCTGGCGTTGCGGTTAGCCGGGGCGCGAACCCCAGCCAGTTAGGCGGCTATTTCATAGCCTCGGTGGTTTTGACCGCAGTCACGGCCGCGACCACACGGCGGTTTTGAGCGCGCCCTTCGGCATTCATGTTGTCCGCAATCGGACGGGACTCACCAAAGCCACGCGCCTCAATGCGATCGGCCTGAACACCACGAACAATCAACGCACGCTTAACGGCATCGGCTCGCTTTTGGCTGAGTGCTTGGTTGTAGGCTTCAGAACCCACACTGTCAGTATGACCGCCTAACAGCACCTGGGTCTTGGTATAGGTGCTCATAAACTCTGCCAGCGATTCAATATCTGCGGTGTAGCCCGAACGGATACGCGCGCTGTCCGTTTCAAACTCAACATCCAGATTAAAGGTCACCACTTCGCTATCCATCATCGGGCAACCAGTCGCGTCAACCTTGAGTCCGGGCGCAGTATCTAGGCAGTCGTCTTGATAATCCGCAACGCCGTCTTTGTCCTCATCCAGCGGGCAGCCAGAGCCATCGACACCCACGCCAACTGGAGTGCCTGGGCAGAAATCCATGGAGTCAGCGACGCCATCGCCGTCCAGATCCTTTTCCATCATTGCCGGCGCACCGCCTAGGCCAAACACCAACGAAAGCGTTGCAACCAGATCGTTCGCGTCGGTCTCGTCAGTGCGTAGCGCGCGCAGGTCAGCCCGCAGGGCTGCCGACTCACTCAAGGCATAGCGGGCACCACCCCCTAGGTTGAAGAAGGTATCGCTGTCCTTTGCACTGCTCGTCTCGGTTGTCAGCTCACCGACACCGGCCGCCAAATACGGCGTCCATGCACCTTGCGTGGCGAAGTAATACAGGCCGTCGAGTTGAAAGGCATCTAGGTCGTAGGAAGCATTTGAGGAGGTTTCAGCACTGCTGGCCGAGTACGCACCCTCAATCCCAAAGGGGCTGTCGTCAAAGCGGTAACCCAGACCGAGCTTGCCCACCACGTCATTATCGACGTTGCGGTCGGAGTCAAAATCATAAACACCAGCACCGATACTGAGTTCGGGCTGAGCCTGCGCAATACCGCCGAGTGCCATGGCGCTGATCGCCACGGCTAATAGAGTTTTGTTCATGGGAGTTCCTTCTTCATCTCCCACACAGTGTGGAACAGACAGCGACGCCTGCCAGCGTACATCAGGGCAGGATGCTAATACCCCAGTGCGCGCAAATGGCGGCGTAAATGACCAATCCACGTCCGGGTCAGGGCGGCTTTATCACTCAGACCCAGTCGGGCCGCATCAATCATCGGCAAGGATTGATAACCACAGGGGTTAATTCGATCGAATGGCGTCAGGTCCATGTCTAGATTAAAGGCAATGCCATGGAACGCCCGACCACGGCGCACCCGTAATCCGAGTGAGCTGATTTTTGCAGCGCCGACATACACACCCGGCGCCCGACGTTTGGCATAGGCAATAATCCCCTGATGGGCCAAACAATCCACAACGGATTGTTCGAGCGCCGTGATGAGATCGCGCAATCCGATGCGAGCGACCTTGATATCAATCAAAGGATAAAGAATGACCTGGCCCGGTCCGTGATAGGTCACCTGTCCGCCGCGATCACTCTGAACAACCGGGATGTCACCGGGCGCCAAAAGGTGTTCAGCTTTGCCCGCCTGTCCTTGGGTAAAGACCGGGGGGTGCTCGACCACCCAGAGCTGGTCAGGCTGATCAGAGTCCACCCAGGCCCGCATGGCATCCCAGGTCTGCTGGTACGGCTCCAACCCGCGATCAATTTGAATCACAGAACCAGATGAACCTGACCTGTCGCTTTTAGGTCTTCGAACAACGCCTGCAGTTGTGCCTCACCTGTGGCGATGATTTCAAAACTGTGGGCGGTATACTTGCCGCCCTTGCTGGGGCGCTCGTCCATACTGGCGGTATCGAATTCAGGCGCATGCCGGCGCACAATCTCAATCAGCGTCGGCTTAAAACTATCGACGCTGTTGGCGACCACGCGAATCCGGTAGTCCGTCGGAAACTCGATTTTGGGGGGTGTTTGTTCTTGACTCATCGTTATTCCATTGCCTTTAGGACCCAGTCCATCGCGCGTTTGACCAGACCACCATCAGCCACATCCGCCAACGCCACCACCGGCACTTGAGTCAGGGTTTCGCCATCCAGTGTGACCGTCAGCGTGCCCAGTTGCTGTCCTTTTGCGATCGGTGCGCTGAGGTCAGGCTCGGCATCCAATGTGAGTTCCAAACGATCCCGCGCTCCTTTTGGCAGTGCACGATAGACCTCGCTGGCCGGCCCGATCGCCACCGTATCGACCTCGCCACCCCACACCCGAAGGTCCTGATTCAAATCTTGATTCGCTTTGAACAACGTCACGCCCTCGAAGAAGCGATAGCCGTAGTTCAAGAGTTTGCTGGTCTCACGCTCACGCGCAGCTGCGCTATCGGCACCCATCACAACGCTGATCAGGCGCATGCCGCCACGCTCAGCACTGGCGACCAAGCAATAACCAGCGGCACTGGTGTGGCCCGTCTTCAGACCATCGACCGAGGGGTCGCGCCACAGCAGACGGTTACGGTTATCCTGCTTGATATCATTGTAGGTGAAGCTTTTTTCCGAATAGATGCGGTACAGCTCGGGGTGCTCATAGATAATCTGGCGAGCCAAAATAGCCAGATCACGGGCAGACGTCAGATGGCCGGGGGCAGGCAGCCCGGTTGAGTTGTAGAACTGGGTTTGCTCCATGCCTAAGGCTTTGGCCTGCGCGGTCATTAATTCCGCGAAGGCTTCTTCGGTGCCGGCCAGATATTCCGCCATGGCCACCGACGCATCATTGCCGGACTGAATAATAATGCCGCGCAAAAGGTCCTCTAAACGAACCTGAGTACCCTCTCGGATAAACATCCGCGAGCCCTCAGTCTTCCAGGCCTTGACGCTGACCGGCACCTCATCGTCCATGCTGATGTTGCCGGCTTTGAGCTCTTTCTCGGCCAGGTAGGCCGTCATCAGTTTGGTCAAGCTGGCCGGTTCAACCTGTTCTTGTGAATTGGATTCGGCCAACACCTGGCCGGTTGCGCCATCCACCAGCAGATAACTGGACACGGCCATGGTGGGCGGCGAGGCAATCGGCGCGATCACCGTGTCCGGCGTTGGAACGGCAATTGTGGCAGCCTGGGCAAAGCCTGCAAATACCAGTAAAGATAAAAAACACTTACGCATAGTTACTCCGAAAAATCTTTGGCGTCGGGGAAAGTCTGGATCGCGGCGCTACGCTGAGCAGCATCGCTGGGGCGGAGCAAAACACGATACAAGGTCGTGTCGCCGCGTTTGAAAGCTTGAACTTCCCCCTGTTGTTGATTCCAACCCAGCTGGGCCAGTGCTCGACTCAGCTTTTGTTGTGCCCGCTGGGCGTTGGATAACGCGACAATCTGAAGGGCCGAATCAGAAGCCATAGGCATGGACTCTACCGCATCGGGGTGGGCCAGGACTTTTAACTCAACCCGTGCGGTCCCGGTGCCCGTAAACCCTAAACGCTCGGCCGCAGCCCAGGACATATCGATGATACGACCTGGGGCAAACGGACCGCGATCATTGACCCGAACCACAACGGTGCGGTTATTAGCCAGGTTGGTCGCTTGAACGTAACTGGGAATGGGCAGGGATTTGTGGGCGGCGGTAAATTCGAACATGTCGTAGACCTCACCGGAGCTGGTGAGGCGGCCATGGAATTTACGGCCGTACCAGCTTGCTGTGCCGATCTCGTTATAGCCCTGGGCAGTCGGCATCACTTGATAAGTCACACCAAATACCGTGTAGGGGCTGACATTGCCGCGTTTGATCCGGGGCTCGTTCTTTGGCACGGGCAGCGGTTTGTTCGTCACATCAATAGGATTTAACGGCGGGCCATCGCGACTAGGATCGATGCTAGGCGCCGACCCAATCGGCAATCCTGAGATAGCTGAGCATCCGCTCAACACGAGCGCAAGCGCGATAGCGCCCAATAGTTTCACTGCAGTTTGGCCCTTTGAATCCGTTGCGCTAAACGCTCAACCGCCATGGCGTACAGCGTTGAGCGGTTGTACCGCGTCAATACATAAAAATTATTCAGGCCAACATAATACTCCTTCCCGTCCGCCCCTTCGAGTTCGAACAACAGAGCGCGCGTTTGATCGCCATCCACAATGCCAAACTCCACCCCCTGCTCTCGCAATTGCGCCAGTGTCCGGTCACGTTTTAACCCCTTTGACATCGCAACATCGCGTCGCAATATCGCCTGGGCCACGATGGGCTCTCCCTGTCGCCAACCGTTACGTTTTAGATAAGCCGCAACGCTGCCAATGGCATCGACCGCTGAATTCCAAATATCCGTGGTGCCATCCCCATCAAAATCGATGGCATAGGCACGAAAACTAGAAGGCATGAACTGGGGGATACCCATGGCGCCGGCATAACTGCCCATTAAGGATTTAGCTTCCAGCCGCTGATCCCAGGTCAGTTTGATAAAATGATCCAATTCGGCTGAAAAAAAGGCCTGTCGACGGGGATGTTCAAAGGCCAACGTCAGCAAGGTATCCAAGACTGGAAAGCTACCCACACGCTGACCAAAGCGCGTCTCTACGCCGATGATCGCCACAATAATGGACGCGGGCACCCCGAATTCGACCTCAGCCTGGGTCAGAGCCGCCTCATGTTCGCGCCAAAAGGTAACCCCCTCAAACGCCCGCTCCTGGGTATCAAAGATGCGGCGATACTCATACCAAGGCTTATCTTCGAATTGGCGTTTGAAGAGCTCTAACACCCGCGGCTGACGTTCCACATCCATCAGCTGGCGCTCCAACCAGGCTTGCTCGATCCCGGAATCTAGAATCCAGCCGCTGGTAAGCTGCTTTAAGGCTCTGGAATCCTTGAAATCGTTGGCGCTGGCGACCAGCGGAAGTAGCAACAACACTGGCCAAAATCGGGTCATGCGGATACTCGGTTTTTCTCTCGTTGGGTGGCCATAATCAGACCGAATGACACCAGCAAGGTCACTGCGCTGGTGCCGCCATAACTCACCAAAGGTAGCGGCACACCCACCACCGGCAGGATTCCGCTGACCATGCCGATGTTGACAAAGACGTAAACGAAAAACGTCATGGTCAGGGCACCTGCTAACAGACGCCCCCAGGTTTCCCCAGCGCGACTCGCCAGTACTAGGCATCGTCCGATGACAAATAAGTACAAGCTCAAAAGTAAGACAACGCCAACCAGTCCAAGTTCTTCGGCTAACACCGCAATAATGAAATCGGTGTGAGATTCCGGCAAAAAGTCCAGCTGGGCCTGACTACCCGCCTGCCAGCCCTTGCCAAAGAAACCGCCCGAACCAATCGCTGTTTTTGACTGGATGATGTTCCAGCCTGCGCCCAGTGGATCTGACTCGGGATCCAAGAAGGTCAGTACCCGCTGTTTTTGATACTCACGCATGTTCATCCACAAAAGCGGCAGCCCAATCGCCCCCAAACCCGCCGCACCAAAGATCCAGCGCCAACTCAGCCCAGCCAGCAAAATCACGAACAACCCAGAGGCCGCCACCAATAACGAGGTCCCCAAATCGGGTTGCTTAGCAATCATGGCCACCGGCACAAACACCATGACTAAGGCCCACCAAACACCGGATATACGCACCGGCAAACGATCTCGACTGATCCACAGCGCCACCATCATCGGCACCAAGATTTTGACTAATTCGCTGGGTTGAAAACGCGGCAACCCAGGTAGATCCAGCCAGCGCTGAGCCCCTTTCGCGCCCGTGCCGAACAGCAATACGCCCAGCAATAACAGCAGCCCCAGCGCATAACCCAGCGGCGTTAATAAACGAATACGGTGAGGGTGAAATTGCGCGACCAAGGTCATCAACACCAACCCCACACCCAGGCGGCCCGCCTGGCGAGTAAGCAACGCACTGTCCTGGCCCCCGGCGCTGTACAGCACATACAAACCAAACGCCATGATCGCGAGCAGTCCGGCTAACAGCGGACCGTCGAGCCCAAGTCGTTGTAACAAACTGGGCGCACGGCGGTAGCCGACCAGTGACTCAGGCCGACTCATCGAAGGGCCACGCGCAGCTGGCCGGTTTGCGGATCGAGCATATAAGCATCCAGGACTTCTTTGGCGATCGGTGCCGCAGTCGATGAGCCACCGCCGCCATTTTCAACGATCACCGCGATCGCCACTTCAGGGTTCTTGGCCGGTGCAAAACCTACGAACAGAGCGTGATCACGAAAACGCTCTTCAATGTTTTCTGCGTCGTATTCCTCATCCTGCCCCAAACCCCGAACCTGCGCGGTACCGGTCTTGCCGGCAATCCGATATTGGGCCTGTGCACCGACCGCGCGAGCGGTACCCCGGGCCCCATGCATCACGTCTTCCATCGCACCTAATATTCGATCCCAGTACTCTTGTCGGCGTACTTCGATCTGATATTCCGCTGGACGATCCACCGTGTTTAGATCTCCGCCGCTGGAGCTGGCCACCATACGCGGTTCGCGCCATAAGCCTTTGTTCGCGATCGCAGCGGTGCTGGCCACCAATTGCAACGGAGTGGTCAGCCAAAAACCCTGACCAATGCCCGTGATAACCGTTTCGCCTGGGAACCAGCTGCCTCGGCCGGTGGCTTTTTTCCATTCTGGACTGGGCAGAATGCCCTTGGCATCCCCCCAAATATCCATGCCCAGCTCGCGGCCGAAACCAAATTTTCCCATGAATTCAGCGATCGGTGTGATTCCGGTTTTAACCGCCAAATCGTAAAAGACGACGTCACAGGACTGGATAATGCCATCCGCCAATTGCACGTATCCGTGACCGCTTCGCAGCCAGTCCCGATAGCGCCTTCCGACGTTGTTCAATTGAAAAAAGCCGGGGTCAAAAATTCGCTTCTCCCAGCTCCAAGCGCCCGATTCCAAGGCCGCCATGGCGATCAAGGGTTTGATGGTCGAGCCCGGCGGGTATTGCCCGCGAATGGCACGGTTATACAGCGGTACCTGAGGATCCTCGCGTAACTCACGGTAGGCCTTGCCCGAGATTCCCGTCACAAAGGGATTGGGGTCATAACTGGGGGCAGACACCATCGCCAAGATCCCGCCGGTGCGGGTATCCATAACCACCACACTGCCCCGGCGACCGGCCAAGGCATCGGTCGCTGCCTTTTGCAGATCCACGTCCAAATACAGCGTCAAATCATGACCTGGGGTCGGGTCGACCTGATTCAAAACTCGCATCATGCGGCCGCGGGCGTTGGTCTCGACTTCACGCAACCCCACCTGCCCATGCAGGTCCTGCTCATAAAAACGCTCAACACCCAGCTTGCCGTGGTACTCGGTGGCGGCATAATTTTGGGCGTCGACTTTCTCAAGCTCGCTGATGTTCAAGCGCCCGACATAGCCGATCGCATGGGTTAGTAATTCACCATAGGGGTAGTAACGCGCTAGACGAGCATCGATTCGAACCCCGGGCAGTCGATGATTGTCCACGCTGATAGTGGCCACTTCAGATTCGCTTAACTGCGGCTTGAGCGTAACCGCCTGAAAAGGTCTGCGGCGCTGCTTCAGACGCTTTTCAAAGCGCGCGATTTGCTCGTCAGTTAGTTCAACCAAACTACGCAGAGCATCCAAAGTCGCTTGCATATCCGGAACCTGCTCAGGCACGAGCACCAGGTTTTGAACCGGACGATTTAGAGCTATCAGACGCCCTTTGCGGTCATATAACAGCCCCCGCGGCGGTGGCACCGGCTCCTGCTGGACTCGGTTTTGAGTCGCAAGGTCGCTGTACTTTTCATGCTGAACTACCTGCAAATAAATCAGTCGGGCAATCAAAGAAGCCGCCATCAGGCAGATAACGACAAAGCCAATCGCAGCTCGGGTGTTAAACACCTGGCGTTCCTGCGTTCGGTTGTATAGCTGCCTCAGATCCGACTTGAACATGACGTCAATCCCGGTGGTAAGGGTGGCCGTTCTGCAGCGATTGCACGCGATACAGGGCCTCAGCAATGAAGATGCGCACGAGTGCGTGGGGTAGGGTCTGCTGCGAAAGCGACAGCGTTGCATCGGCCGCCGCAACGAATTCACTATCCAGACCATCGGCGCCGCCAATCACAAAAGCCAAGGGCCTGCCGTGGCTCTGCCAACGGGTCACCGCCTCTGCCAACGCACGGGATGAGTACTCGCGGCCGCGCTCATCCAGCGCAATCACCCAGGCATTTTTGGCGAGCTTGGCCCGAATGGCATCAGCTTCCTGTTGCTTGCGCTGGTCCGATGCGTTTTTGTTGCTAGGAGAAAGCAGCTGCACCTGAAGCTTTGGCCGTAGGCGTTTTAAGAATTGCGCTTCGCCTTCCAGAACCCAAGCCGGCGGCTTGTGCCCCACACACAGCAACTGGTTTTGCATCAGTCTTGAATGTCGTCCCCGGGACGGCGCTCCCACAATTTTTCTAAATCATAGAACTGACGGGTTTCAGGCAGCATGCAATGTACGACCACCGAACCCAAATCAACCAAGACCCATTCGCCGCTATCCTGGCCTTCAATGCCCAGAGGGCGATGGCCTGCCTTTTTGGATTCCTCAACGACGTTTTCAGCCAACGAGCGCACATGGCGATTAGAGGTGCCCGACACTACGATCAGTTCGTCAGTGACCGAGGTGTGCTGTGACACATCAATACGAACCAAGTCCTGGCACTTCATATCTTCCAGCGCATCCTGCGCCATTTGGGCCAGTTCAGCCGTTGTTTTCAACATATAGGTGGTTGTCCTTTATATAGTCTATGACCGGAGCAGGAACCCAATGTTCCCACGCCTGATGGTTTTGTATGGCATGGCGCACCTGACTTGCGGCCACGTCCATGGGAGTCAATTCTAATTCGCACCACCCCTTTGGGGCCTGTACGACCTGATCGTGGCGACACTGGTATTCAACCCAGGGCGCCGGCGGCACGATCCGGTGCCCCGGGCGATTCAACACAATCAAGTTGGCCAATTCTAACAGCCGCGGCCAACGATCCCAGCATTGAATTTGCGCGAAATTGTCCGCGCCCATGACCCACAGCAATCGCTGCTCGGATGCTTGCGACTGCAGATGCTCGAGCGTGTCTACCGTATAGCTTGGGCCGGGCCGGTCAAAATCGATTCGGCTAAGCTCAAATCGCGGCTCGAGCTGGCATAACAGCTGAATCATTTTGATTCGATGCTCACCCGCATTGGTCTGGGATTTCAGAGGCGACTGAGCATTGGGTAACCAAATGACGGGGCGATCAAAAACTTGGCTGACGCGGTTTGCGGCGGCTAAGTGAGCCCGTGTGGGCGGATCAAAAGTCCCACCGAAATAGATGCTCAAGCGCGTGTTTGACCCTGACCCCATACCACGTACTTTTGGCTGGTCAGCCCCTCAAGGCCGACCGGACCACGGGCGTGGATCTTGTCGGTAGAAATCCCAATTTCAGCGCCCAATCCATATTCAAATCCGTCGGCAAACGCACTCGAGGCATTCACCATCACGCTGGCCGAGTCCACATCCCGCTGGAACTGTTGAGCCTGATCAATCGACGCCGTGACGATGACGTCGGTGTGGGCGCTGCCGTAATTATTGATGTGCTCGATCGCCTGATTCAGGTCATCCACCACTTTGCAGCTAAAGATCGGTGCCAAATATTCAGTGGCCCAATCCGCCTCACTGGCGGCCACCGCCGTGGGGATGAAGTTCTGGGTGCGTTCACAGCCACGAATCTCGACTTGATGGGGCGCCATGGCAGCGGCAATACGCGGCAAAATCTGAGCCGCCACCGACTGATGAACCAGCAAGCTTTCCAGTGCATTGCAGACGCCGTAGCGGCGCGTTTTAGCGTTCACGACCAACTCCAGCGCCATATCCAAATCGGCATCATTGGCAATGTACGTGTGGCAATTACCGTCCAAATGCTTAATCACCGGAACCCGGGCCTCGGCGCTGATGCGCTCGATTAAGCCCTTGCCCCCGCGAGGCACAATGACGTCCACATGCTCAGCATCCTGAATCAGGTGGGTGACCGCTGCGCGATCTGTCGTATTGAGGACCTGCACCGCATCCTGGGGTAGGCCGGCTGCGGCGAGGCTGTCACGAACCAAGGCAGCGATCGCCAGATTTGACTGCAGGGCCTCCTTGCCGCCTCGTAGAATTGTCGCATTGCCCGATTTCAGGCACAGAATCGCCGCATCAATGGTGACGTTGGGGCGCGACTCGTAAATGATGCCAACCACACCTAGTGGCACTCGCATTTTGCTCAGGTGAATGCCTGAGGGGAGGTACTTGCCTTCACTGATCTGGCCAACGGGATCAGGGAGCTCGGCAACCTGACGCACACCCGCCGCCATGCCCGCGATCCCCTTGCCACCGATCGCCAGTCGGTCCATCAGCGGCGCATCCAATTGACTTTCGCGGCCCGCTTGCAGGTCTTGCTCGTTTGCAGCGAGCAATTGATCGGCGTTCGCCTCGAGCGCATCTGCAAGGTGATACAGCGCCTGATTTTTTTGCGCAGTGCTGGCGCGGCCCATGGCACGGCTGGCCGACCGAGCGGCTTGGCCAAGCTCGGACATGTATTGTGCAATTGACATGGTGACTCCCCTAAACTGGGGCGCAGTATATCAGCCTATTGACCGGATTCAGACTGCAGTTGAGCCAGCGCCTCTCGCAGCCGCTCAGCTCTGTGCGCAACGTCACTGGTTTCGATAAGCTGCTGTTTAATGTCGGTTTCAAAGGGCAGCAACTCAATCAGCCGCCAGGTCACCTCGGACAGACTTTCATAGTCAATCTCCAGGCTCAGCTGAGCCACCGCAGGGTGATGACTCAGCGATGCAAGCAGGTTGACCAGATCGGCCTCAGCCTCGGCCGGCTCGATATCTTTCTCCGGTGGTAGCAGTTCAGTATCGGCCCACCACAAACCCTGCTCGTCGCGCTGGGGCTCAGCCAATTGAACCTGTGAGTCACCCACCGCCGTTAATCCTAGGCAACCATCCGGCAACTGATCAAAATCGACAATTCGGCACAGGCATCCCATCGGGGCAAAACCGTCGCCATCAGCGGCCACCACCGCAAAGCCCTGCTCGTGCTTCATGCACCACTTCACCATCGACAAATAGCGGGGTTCAAAAATCCTAAGCGGCAGTCGTCCACCCGGCGCGATGACTAAATCCAGAGGAAATACCGGCAGGCGCTCACTCATGACGTTCTCCCCAACGCGGCACTAGGGCCTGATCCATTTGTAACTGACCCAAAATCCGAGCAACAACAAAATCCACTAGATCCTGAATTGACGTGGGGTTGTGATAGAACCCGGGGCTGGCGGGCAAAATGACAGCTCCCATCTGCGTCAACTTCAGCATGTTCTCAAGCACGATCGCCGAATAAGGCGCCTCACGGGGCACCAAGATCAAGGGCCTGCGTTCCTTTAAGGCCACATCAGCCGCCCGCTCAATCAAATTATTGCTGGCGCCTTGGGCAATGGCTGACAGGCTCCCGGTCGAGCACGGGCACACCACCATCGGCACCGCCGCACCACTCCCACTGGCGACCGGCGCCGTCCATTGTGACTCACCGTAGACCTTGATCTGACCGGGCTTCGCTTGGAATTTCTCACTCCAAAAACGCTCTAAATCTGCAGCCTTGGGGGGCAATTTGAGGTCAGTCTCCTCGCCAAAGACCACCCGCGCTGCTGGCGAGATCATGAACCACACACGCACACCGCTTCGGACTAGACATTCCATTAAACGCAGGGCGTAAGGCGCGCCGGAGGCACCGGTGACCGCCAAGGTCACGGTTTTATTAAAATCACTCATCCCGTCATCATGGGGATATCCCAATACGATGCAAGCGTGATCGCCATGACAGTGGCGTGCTAAATCTTTAAACTACGCGCGCTTGCTCATCTAGGAATGATTCGACATGTCAGGAAGAAATGTCTTCTACGCTCAGTCTGGCGGCGTAACTAGCGTTATTAATGCCAGTGCCTGGGGCCTAATTCAGGGTTGCCGCGCGCGCCCCGATACCTTTGGCAAAGTTTACGCGGGACGCGAAGGCATTCTGGGGGCGTTAGATGAAAACCTGATTGACACCTCGCTGATGTCCGATGAAACCCTGCAGGGACTGGTTTGGACGCCAGGCGGCGCATTTGGTAGCTGCCGCTACAAGCTCAAAGGCCTGGAGCAAAACCGTACCGAGTACGAACGACTGATCGAAGTATTCGATGCCCACGACATTGGTTATTTCTTTTATAACGGCGGCAACGACAGCATGGATACCGCCCACAAAGTGAGCCTGCTGGCCAGCGAGCTGGGCTATCCCTTGACCTGCATTGGCATTCCCAAAACCATCGATAACGATTTAGCCGTCACCGATAACTGCCCCGGATTCGGCAGTGTCGCAAAATACATCGCCACCTCGACCGCTGAAGCCGGTTTCGATATCGCCAGCATGTGCGGCTCGTCAACCAAGGTGTTCGTGATGGAAGTCATGGGGCGCCACGCCGGCTGGATCGCGGCTGCGGCAGGACTGGCCAGCGAAAAGGCCGAGCATCCCCCCCACATCATCCTGTTCCCTGAGCTGACCTTTGACGCGGATGACTTTTTGAATGAAGTCGACCGGTGCGTGGCCGAATATGGTTATTGCGTAGTGGTTGCCAGTGAAGGCATCGCGTATGAGGACGGCAGCTTTGTCGCTGAAACCGGCGTCAAGGATGCCTTTGGTCACGCCCAATTAGGAGGCGTCGCACCCGCATTGGCGCACATGGTGGGCGAGCGTACTGGCCACAAATACCACTACGCCATTGCCGATTACCTGCAGCGCAGTGCTCGGCATATCTCCTCAAAGACCGATCTTGACCAGGCGATTGCCGTGGGTGAAGCGGCCGCGCATTACGCGGCTCAGGGCTTGCAGGGCGTGATGCCCGCCATCATTCGAGGCGAGAGCGAAAGCTACACCTGGACCATCGAGCCGGCTGAGCTATCTGACGTCGCTAACCACGAAAAATTCATGCCCCGCGACTTTATTACTGAAAACGGATACGGGATTACTGATTTGGCCCGTGACTACTTGGCCCCCTTGATCGAAGGCGAGTGCTTCCCGCCCTTCCACAACGGTTTGCCCGAGTACGTGCGCTTGGATCTCGCTCGCTGTGTCGAGAAAAAACTTGCACCACGCGCCTAAGACCCACCTAAAGACGATATTGCCCTTGGCACGCAGGCCAAGGATACTAACGCCGCTTGTTTTTTAACCAACCTAGGTAGAACTATGTCATTTAACTCAATTCCTCCGGGAAAGGACCTACCCAACGACATTTACGTCGCGATCGAAATTCCAGCCAACGCGGATCCGATCAAGTATGAAATTGAAAAAGACTACGACGCCGTATTCGTTGATCGTTTCATGGCTACGCCCATGTTCTACCCCGCCAACTACGGCTTCGTGCCGAACACCTTGTCTGAAGATGGTGATCCGTTGGACGTTTTGGTGGTTACGCCTTATCCCGTCATGCCCGGCAGTGTGATTCGTTCGCGCCCGATCGGCATTTTGATGATGGAAGACGAAGCAGGTCTGGACGCCAAGGTGTTGGCAGTTCCGCATTCTAAGCTGACCAAGCTGTACGACCACGTCCAAGAGCCTCAGGATCTGGGTCAGTTGTTGCTGGACCAAATCAAGCACTTCTTCGAGAACTACAAAGATCTGGAAGCGGGCAAATGGGTCAAAGTCACAGGATGGGAAGGTAGCGAAGCTGCTCGCCAAGCCGTTCTGTCATCGGTCGAAGCGGCTAAAAAGTAAGCCTCGCAACCGAACAAGAGCCCGGCCTGTGCCGGGCTTTTTTTTCGCCGTGTTCTATCAGCAGACTAAAAAAGCCCCGCAAGTGCGAGGCTTTTTCGTTCATCAGTCGCTAGTTACAGCTGGCTGAGGATGTATTCAACGGCACCACGAATCTCATCTTCGCTGCAGTCGGCACATAGGCCTTTGGCGGGCATTCCTTTGTAACCCTCGTAGGCGTGCTTGACCAAGGTATCCAGTCCCTGCTCCTGGCGCGGAGCCCAAGCGGCTGCATCACCCGTCATCGGAGCCCCTGCGGCACCCGAAGCGTGGCACGCTGCACAGCCTGACGTGTAAACCGCATCACCGGCACGGGCGCTAGCACTAGCAACGACAGGCGCTGCACCTGCTTCACCGGCACAGGGATCGCCGACAACACAGACGCTGGCTTTGTGAGCGATACGATCAACGATGGACTGCTCTTTAGCGGTCAGGGCCCAAGCGCCCAGAGTCACACTCGCAGCCGCACCCAATGCAATTAGCTTCTTTAACATGTCTTCATCCCAAGTGAGTGGCCGACGGCCGAAAATCCGATGCGCAGATTATAGACGCATTGCAACCCTAATGACGAGTCATACCCCCGTCGCCCTTAGTCGCGAGTCTGGCACCCCTGCGCAAGCGCCGTTAGGAATTGGTGCTTCAGCGCATCAATATCAACACCCATCGCCACCTCAATCGAGGGCGCCGCACGATCGCGAATCACTCGACCGGCCTGATCACCTTCGAGCACGACATCAACACCGGTGCGCTCCCAGCGAAACCATTCGGGATGCAATTGGGCCAAAACCGCTGCCGGGTCATGTAACTGACAGCCGGCAAAACCCACCGACTGATAAAACTGGATGTAACTGTCGGCGGCTTGAAACAAAACCGGACCCGCCGGAGCAGCCAACCCGGAAAACGCCGACAGGGATAACTGGATTTGAGAAGTGACGTCCAACCCCACCAGCTTGACCGGCCAGCCGGCTCGCAGCACCTGCTGGGCAGCATGCGGGTCATTCCATATATTCGCCTCAGCCACATCGCTGACATTACCTGCCGCGTCCAGGCTTCCGCCCATAATGACCACCTCGGCGACGCGTTCAACCAAAGAGGGATCCCTGGTTAGCGCGATGGCGATATTCGTCAGCGGCCCTATCGGCGCTAACACGAGCCGGCCGGCATATTGATGACTGGCACTCAGAATCGCATCCGCTGCATCTTGCTCGATCAGCTGGGCGTGTGGCGCCGGCAACTCCACGCGGCCTAGGCCCTCGACACCATGCACAAAATCCGCCGGTGGATGCTTGGCCTGGTGTAACGGTGCTGACGCACCTTTTGCTACCCACGCGGAGTGACCGGCCAGCTCAAGCAACTGCAGCGCATTCCTAGACGTCCGCTCGACATCCGCATTGCCAAACACCGTGGTCAACCCCAACAGCTCAACGCCCTCGCCGATCAGAGTGAATAGCGCTAATGCGTCATCAATACCGGGATCGGTATCCAAGATCCAAACCTGACTCATGCCAGCTCCTGTAAGGTTGGAATCGCCAGCGCAGCACCCTGCCGCGAGACCTGCAAGGCCGCGGCC
>JBMYYI010000038.1:0-17287 GCA_049609265.1 Litorivicinus sp.
GATTTCGCGGGCCAGCTTAGGTACCAAAAAGCCAGGCAGCTGGGCCTGCAAAGACTGATACAAAGCATACGCTTGCTCTCGGTCCACCTCAAAATGAGCCGCGCCGCTCACCCGATCCAGTAAGAACAGGTAGTACGGCGTAATGCGAGCATCAAACAAACGCTCACTCAAAGCCGCCAACACCTCGGCACTATCATTGACGCCGCGCAGCAACACACTTTGGTTGAGCACCGGCATCACTTGGCTAAATGCATCTAGGCGCTGAATCAACGCATCGCTAATTTCCTGCGGATGATTGCTGTGCAGTGACAATACCGGCTTTAATCGCGTCGCCGTCAGGGCCGTTAACAATTGCGGCGTTAGCCGATTGGGCAGCACCACGGGTAGGCGGGTATGAACTCTAATCCGCCGTAGGTGAGGAATGGTGGCCAGCGCCTGGATCCAGTCCGCCAAGGCCTGATCATCCGCCATCAAGGGGTCACCCCCAGAGAAGATCACCTCGTTGATCTGTGGATCCGACGCAATGTAATCCAGCGCCGGCTGTTGATCCCGCCGGGTTAGGGTTAACTCGTTGTACGGAAAGGCCCGGCGAAAACAATACCGGCAGTTAATCGCACAGCCGCCACGCAGGATCAGCAACACCCGCGATCGGTACTTGTGCAACACCCCACTTGTCGGCGCCTTCTGCTCTTTGAGCGGGTCGTCGCTAAAGCCCGCAACCTGCAGATTCTCGTCTGAATGCGCCCAAACCTGACGCAGCAAGGGATCATCCAAACGGGGCTGCATCAGGTTTACGAAATGTCTGGGAACCCGGGTGGCGAAGCTACGCTGCGCTTGTGAGTCGGCCAGACTCGAATCCAATCCCAAGTGCGCCAACAATTCGGCCGAGTCACTAAAGCCCTCGGCCAGCTCCTGCTGCCAAGTCACTGAGGCGAGTCGCCTAGATTTAACGTCTCCGCACGGCGCACCGAGTAATGATGGCCGGCTACAAAGTCCGGGCTAAGCGCGCGCAATGCGGCGGATACACGCATGGGTTGCGGATAATGATCGGACTCAGGAGGCAGATTGATCATCTTGCACCGGGTGCAGGGCTCGACCGGCGTCAGTTCCACATCTCCGATGCGAATCACGCCCAAGTCGCCCTCAGCAAAGGGGGAACCGCCCGATAACAGGATATTGGGGCGAAATTGTAGCGGCTCAAAGGGCGATTCTAGGGCCTGGGTCATGGCATCTGCTGTGGCTTGAAACAACACCATCACCGGATTGGAATCCCCAAAATGCTGGCTGGCGTCTGAGGTCAAATGCCACAGAACCAACGGACGCTGTAGCATCTGAGTGAACCACGCATTGATGTTTTCATCGCCGCGCAACGCACTGTGCTGGCGCTTCCATACCGATACCTGACCCGGTTCTTCAACTGCTGCCGGCGGGCTGAGCGAGTCAATAAAGAAAAAGCGCGACCCCTGGACATGAATCTGACTCAGTGCCGGACATTCACGAGCGGTTACAAATCGGCCTTCCGGATCGGTCAAAACCCAAGTGCGATCGCCAAAAAAACCATGCTGGGTGCATTGAATCTGCTCAACCGCCTGGGCCGCCGCCGATTTTAACGGATAGCGATACAGCGCCTGAATCTTCATCGATTGCGCTCCGCCAGCACACGCTCGACGGTGTCGACCACCGCTTGGGTCTGCGTATCAATTTCAAGATTGATCCAGTCGCCAGGTTGGCGCTGCTCAATCACTGTAACTTCGCGGGTCTCAGGGATTAAAAACACCTGAAATCGTCCGCTCTCAATCGCAGGCCCCAGGGTCAGGCTGCAACCGTCCAGGGCGACATAGCCTTTGGGCATTAGGTAGCGCGCAAGCTCAGGATCCACCTGCAGGGTTAGGGCCAGGTTATCGCCCTGCACCTCCCGCTGAACCAGTTGTGCCATCGCGTGAATATGACCGCTGAGCAAATGGCCACCAATTTCATCGCCAAACCGGGCGGCCCGTTCGACATTCACCGAGTCGCCCACCCTGAGCTGGCCCAGATTAGTGATTCGTAGGGATTCGGCGATGACATCAAAGTGCACGTCACAGTCCTGCCATTCAACCGCGGTCAAGCACACACCATTAATCGCAATGCTGGCGCCACGGGTCAGGCCCTGTGTTGATGGAACACGGATAACAAGGCGGACTAGATCCTGTCCGCTGCGGGCGATGACCTCGCCACGCCCTTGAACGATACCTGTAAACATGAGCTCTCCTGGTTTGCGCCAGCAGTCTAGCTCAAAATCCGCCGGTCTCTAACCAGTGTGCGATGTCATCCAGACGGTCACTGCCCCAAAAGGGCTCATCGTCAACCCATACAAAGGGTGATCCAAAGACGCCGCGCGCAATGGCTTGATCGACCGCTTGGCGGGTTAGCTGCTTGGTCGCAGGGTCTTCAATCCCCTGCTGCATCTCCGCAAGGTCGACATCCAATCGCCGGGCAATGTCCTGCAAGGCCTGGGGCTGATCCAGGCTCTGCCCATCAATCCAAACCGCATCC
The DNA here is from genome assembly GCA_049609265.1 of Litorivicinus sp. GTDB lineage: Bacteria > Pseudomonadota > Gammaproteobacteria > Pseudomonadales > Litorivicinaceae > Litorivicinus. Next base: position 2,536 of record JBMYYI010000038.1, read on the forward strand.
AATAGGGCTGCGGCCAGGTGATCGGCGCGCTTGGGCTGACGCTCGCGCAACCAGTAAAAGGCCCGGGTCGCCTGCAACGCACTAAATGGAAAAGCCGCAGGCCACTGCAAACGCAGTCCCTTGCGCCGGGCAATTCGCTCAATGTCATGACGCAGATAATCGCCGCGCGGCGAGTCATCGATCGGAGGTTTTCGCTGAGTTTGTTTAAACACCGCACCCAGCAAGATCGGGTGCCAATTCAGGCCGCGGCCGTGACGCTGCGCAAGATGCGTCAGGTCACGGGCCATCAGATAGGCATAGGGACTGGAAAAGTCGAAGTAAAAGTCGAGAGGTTCAGGCATCCGGCGTCAAAATGCGGATCTTGCCATACTCAACACCGGCCTCGGTGCGCTTCCAGCTCATCAACAGATCGACCGGCGGAAATTCGGGCGACCATAGGGTCACCTGCAGACCGTCTTCTTGATGCTCATCATCCAGCCAAACGTCAATCGCCAGTGCGGTGGCTTCGTAACCACCTGTATCCAGGGCGTCCTGACATTTCTTTTGTAAAAACTCGATCAGCTGGCCGCCGTGTGCATCAGGCGCCTCGACGGGCTCGATGATGCCTTCGCGGAATTTTACAGCGCAGGGGTAGAAACGACCGCTGGCCTGAATCATGGACCCGGCGAATGAACGCATATAGGTCAGGATCGTTTTCAGTGCTACTTGTGATGTTTCTGGCATGGGTCATGTCCTCCGTTGAGAGCAGATTCACGCCACACACAAAAGGATGCCTCGGACAGACGAACTAGAGACCCGGCAATTACCGCCCCGAGGCCCAATTTTGTGACGCAAGTCTCAATTTCTTGGACCCCGAGAATAGCGCCAAGCCTTGTCCGAGCAAAGCAGTATTTAGCGCATTTTTTTGACCGAACGAATGCTGCAGTGCACGCATCGCGAGCCGCGCGGCCTGATTAGGCCACCAACGCTGACGGGCATAATGCCGGCAGGCCCTGACGCTGACGCCCTTTTGTTCAATAGATTCAACGAGCTGAGCGGCATCCGCTAATCCCAGGTTAACGCCCTGGCCAGCCAAGGGATGAATCTGGTGCGCCGCATCACCCACCAACACCACGCCCTCACGGTGATATTCCCGGGCATGACCATCAAATAACGCGACTTGGGTTGCGCCTGAACAGGCCGTAAATCGGCCATACCGATATTCCAGCGCCGCAGCCGCCTGATCCACTAGGTCCTGCACCTGAGTGGGCAGTGGCAAGGCCTGCATATCCCGACTCCAGACCAACACCGCCTGATCCGGCGCCACCGGCAAAAAGGCCAGCGGCCCGGTTTCTAAAAAAACCTGAGCAGTTGTGTGCGCGTATTGAGGATCCATCTGAACGCGGACGAAGGTCGCGTTTTGCTGGGTGTCTCTGGGCTTGAGTTCAATCCCAACCGCTTGACGCAGCATCGAACGGGCCCCATCCGCCGCCACACACAACTCGGCGGGTTGATGCTGACCGTCTACCCATAATCCACCCTGGTAATCCAGCTGACAGCCATAACGAATGCGCACACCCGCATCCTCGGCGGCCTTCAAAGCGGCACCCTGCAGGGCATTGTTGACCACCAAGGCTCCCATGGGATTCACGCCATCGCCCCAATTCAGCTCGGCACTGGCACGCTGGGCAAACACCCGCATCTGATTAAAGTGTTGAACGGCTGGCTGGATGCCCTGCTGGGACAACCATTCGAGGGTCGTGGGGTTGAGTGCACTGACCCGGGCATCGCCAGAATCACTCGCCGTCCAGGGGGCACGCTCGAACAAATCGACTCGCATCCCGCGCTTGGCCAATGCACAGGCCAAACTGGCTCCGACCATGCCGCCGCCCACAATCTGAATCATGCACCCTCCATAAATCGGGTGACAAAGTCCGCTTGCAGACGATGAGAGGCTTCGAGCGAAGACAGCGCCAGTCCTTGCAACGGCCAATCGGGTTGAAATACCTGCGCCAAAGTCTGAGTCGTTTTGAACCAAATCGCCTGGTCGGCTAGGGCATCACGATTAAATGGCGCCAGGTCCTGCCCGAGGGTGCGGATCAGCCGTTGGATTTGTCGCAAAATTAGGTTGAACCCTTGTCCCGCCACCGGATGCATAAACTGACTGGCATTACCCACGACCGCCAGACCCGGCCGGGCGAGCTGATGTGAGCGATGCAACCGAATAGGCATAAGAGATTCGTGCTCAATCGACTGCAGACTCACGCGCCATCCTAGCGCGGCATTGACCTGTCGAATATCGCTGACCGGCTCATCTACCTGCCAAACCACGCTGGCACGACCCTGCCCCATCGGCAGCACGGCCAACGGGCCGCTGGCAGTAAAGCGCTCGTAGGCCGTTTGAGTATCGCAGCCGCGGGCCACGGCTGCCCAAAGCTGACCAGACATCTGAGGTTGTGAGTAGGCAATGCCCGCCTGGTGCAGCAGTGTCGGTGCGGCCGCCGCCAACACCACAAATTCGCTGGCTCGTCCGTTGACTTGCCAGCTGGGTTTCAAGGTCTCTACGCGCTCGTCGATGCGCTCACAGGACAGGCACTGATCGAGCGCATCACTCAGTGCATCATTGGCAATCACGCGGCCAAAATTGGCCTGCTGGTGATCACTGGCCTGCAATAGGGTTCGGCCCAACCGCCCCTGACGACTGACATGGATGGATTCAATAGGGGCGCCCAGTTGGGTGACGGCCGGGCACAGACTCGACAAATAACGAATGGATGGGGCGGACAGCGCTACCGCCCGACTGGGTGCACTGTCCGCACGCCCCCATAGGCGCACAGTCTGGCCGGCTTGGCCCAGCGCCAGCGCGGCGACTTGACCTGCCAGGCCTGCGCCAAGGACATCAACCGGCATGGGCCATCACTGATTCGATCTCGGCGATGGTTTTTGGCACCCCTGCGGTCAGCACTTCGGGATCAGAGTCAGTGACCAGAACATCGTCCTCAATTCGGATGCCAATCCCTTTAAAACGATCCGGAGCAGGGCCTGCGGCGTCGAAATACAATCCCGGCTCGACCGTTACCACCATGCCAGGCTGCAAAGTTCGTGAGGCGCCCTGGTGATGGTAGGTTCCAACATCATGGACATCCATGCCCAGCCAGTGCCCCGTCCGGTGCATGTAATAGGGTTTGTAGGCTTCAGTGTCGATCAGCTCGTCAATGTCGCCGTGCAACACGCCCATCGCCACCAGTCCCTCGACCAAAATGCGCAGGGCCACGTTGTGGTACTCCTCAAAGGCACGACCAGCGCGGACTGCGTCGATCGAGGCTAGTTGGGCCTTGAGCACCCACTCGTAGGCCTCGGCCTGCGCAGCACTGAAACGGCCGTTGATCGGCCAGGTCCGGGTGATGTCCGCGGCATAATTTTCAAATTCACAGCCGGCATCAATCAGCACCAACTCGCCGTCTGCAATCGGCTGGTCGTTGGAGATGTAGTGCAAGACACAGGCGTTATTGCCACCGGCAACAATCGCACCGTACGCCTCACGTTTTGAGCCCGCCATGCGATGCTCGTGTTCTATCTCCGCCTGCAATTGATATTCCATCACGCCGGGCCGGGCGACTCGCATTGCTCGGGTATGCGCACGAGCCGATAACTCAGCAGCCTTGCGCATTAAGGCCTGCTCCTGAGGTGACTTGATCAGTCGAGCATCGTGAATCAAAGGGTTCAAATCCGCCGTGCCCTTAGGCGGCTCCCCCTGGCGACGGGTCTTAAGTACCAGTTGGCTTTGCAGCTCCCCGAGTTTGGCATGGGCGCGCGGATCGTCATAGGCATACAGCCAGCCGCTCGGGGTCAGTTCGAGTAAAACCGAATCCAGCTCGTCAATCGCAACGGCTCGATCCACGCCAAAGGCCTCGCAAGCCGCTGCAGGCCCCCACCGGAACCCCGTCCAGACTTCCATTTCCGGATTTTTTGGGCGCACTGCCAAAATGGCTTGATCGGACGTCAGGATCAGAGCCGCGTCGGGCTCTGCAAAACCGGTTAGATAGAGCATGTCCGAGGTCTGCCGAAACGCATGCTCAACATCACGGTTTCGGATCTGCTCCTCAGCTCCCAACAGCAAAGCCACACGGCCAGGTTTGAGTTGTGCCTGCAAACGCGCGCGGCGCTGTGCATAAACCGATGTGTCGAGGCTAAAGTGCTGCTTCATCAGGGGGAATCTCCAGGCTGTAGGTCGCCGGTCCATCATTGACCAACTCGACCTTCATATCTGCGCCAAAGCGGCCAGTTTCAACCCGAATGCCCTGTTTTTCCAGTCCTTGTGCAAGTTCAAGATAAAGCTGCTCTGCGATCGCAGGCGGTGCCGCAGTGTCAAAGCTGGGCCGATTACCCTTTTTAAGGTTGGCTGCGAGGGTGAACTGACTGACCACCAGGGCGCTGCCGCCGATCTGACTGAGCGTTAGATTCGTCTTGCCGTGCTCGTCCTCAAACAAGCGCAGCTTTGTCAATTTGCCAACACAGCGAGCGACCTGTGCTGAGGTGTCGCCGGCCTGAACGCCGACGAGCAATAGATAACCCTGAGCAATGGTCCCGACCACCTCGCCAGATACGCGCACACAGGCACGTTCGACTCGCTGGATCAGGACCCGCACGGCTTATTTGCCTCGTGAAGCCTTTTTGCGTTCCGCTTCGGTTAGGTGACGCTTGCGGATACGAATGCTGGAGGGCGTGACTTCGACCAGCTCATCGTCGTCGATGAATTCCATCGCCTGCTCCAGGCCCATTTTGATTGGCGGAGTCAGAATCAAGTTCTCATCGGTGCCCGCGGCACGTACGTTGGTTAGCTGCTTGCCTTTGACTGGGTTAACGGGCAAATCGTTGTCACGGTTGTGAATGCCGATGACCATACCTTCATAGACGTCAGCACCGTGGCCGAGGAACAAACGGCCCCGCTCTTGGATGTTGAACAAGCTATACGCCGTAGTTGATCCCTGGATCATCGAGACCAGTGCCCCGTTAACACGGTTACCAATGTTGGCTTCGACGCGCTGACCGAAGTGGTCAAATACGCTGGTTAGAATGCCGGTGCCGCTGGTCAGCGTCATAAAGGTTGAACGGAAACCGATCAATCCGCGGGCGGGCGCCAAGAATTCAAGACGCACACGGCCATGTCCATCAGGCACCATGTTGGTCAGCTCAGCCTTACGGTTGCCCATCTCTTCCATGATGCTGCCCTGATGCTGATCTTCAACGTCGATCACCACTTGCTCCCAGGGCTCCTTCATCTCGCCGTCGATTTCCTTGACGACCACACGGGGACGCGAAACCGCAAGCTCAAAGCCTTCGCGGCGCAGGTTTTCAATCAATACTGACAAGTGCAGTTCACCACGACCGGACACTTCGAACTGGTCCGGGCTGTCGCCTTGCTCGACGCGCAACGCCACGTTGTGAATCAGCTCCTGATCCAAACGATCCTTGATGTTTCGGCTGGTCAGGTACTTACCTTCTTTACCGGCAAAGGGTGAGTTGTTGACCTGGAACGTCATGGTCACCGTCGGCTCGTCAACCGTCAGCGGCGGTAGCGCCTCAACGGCATCCTGATCACACAGGGTGTCAGAGATATCTAGCTTGTCCATGCCGGTTACACGCACGATATCGCCAGCCTCAGCCTGGTCCATCTCGACCTGGGTCAATCCATGGAAACCAAAGATTTTCAGGATGCGTCCCTTACGCTTGTTGCCCTCGGCATCCACCGCGGTCACGGGGGTATTGGGACGCAAAACGCCACGGGCGATTCGGCCAACACCGATAACGCCTAGGTAGCTTGAGTAATCCAGCGCTGAAATCTGCATTTGGAACGGCTGGGTGTTATCGACCTGAGGCGCACGAACGTTGTCTACGATCGCCTGCAGGATGGGCTCCATGCTCTCTTGCATATTGTCCGGGTCGTCGCCGGACAGGCCGTTGATTGCACTGCAATATACAATCGGGAAGTCCAACTGATCGTCAGTGGCACCCAGTCGATCGAACAGATCAAAGACCTGATCCACCGCCCAGTGGGGACGCGCGCCGGTACGGTCGACTTTGTTGATGATGACGATCGGATTCAGACCCTGGTCAAAGGCCTTCTGGGTCACAAAGCGGGTTTGAGGCATCGGGCCCTCGGCCGCATCAACGACCAGCAGCACCGAGTCCACCATCGACAGTACGCGCTCCACCTCACCGCCAAAGTCAGCGTGGCCGGGGGTATCAACGATGTTGATGCGATAGTCGCCCCATTTTAGACCGGTGTTTTTGGCCAAAATAGTAATGCCGCGCTCGCGCTCTTGATCGTTAGAGTCCATGACGCGCTCGGAGTCTTGGTCTTTACGCTCCAAGGTGCCAGAGGCCTGCAGCAGCTTGTCTACCAGGGTGGTTTTACCGTGGTCAACGTGGGCAATGATCGCAATATTGCGAAGGTTCTCGATGGTGCTCGACACAAGGATCTTCCTATATAGGGCGCGCAATGCGCGGGCGCCCGATCCCTCGGGCGGCAAAATTCGGTGGCGTATTGTATAGGGGTTTATGTTACAGGTCGCTTGTTTTTTTAGCGCGCCGGAGAGCCCCTATTTCCGGCGAATTGCACCAAAGTGGAGCGCGCCGCAGGTGCAAATGCACCAGTTTAGTGCGAATATCACGGCGTGCACGGAGGCAAAGCCTCATTTTAGGGCGCTTCGGTTTAGGCACGCCTGTTGCTTCTAATCCGGCATCGTCGCGCGCATGACTTAATCAGCGCGGCGAAAAAACTCAGTCATTGGCCGCCGGCCTTTTATGGAGAAAACCATGTCACAGAACACACTGAAGCTGATTCAGGAAAGCGAAGCCAAGTGGGTTGACCTACGCTTCACCGATCCCCGTGGTAAAGAGCAGCACGTTACCTTCCCTGCTAGCGCCATTGATGAAGACTTCTTTGAAGACGGCGCCATGTTTGACGGCTCGTCAATTTCAGGTTGGAAGAGCATCAACGAATCAGACATGATTCTGAAGCCCGACGACACCAAGCCCTTCCTGGATCCCTTCACCGATGAAGTCACCGTCATCGTTCGCTGCGACATCATCGAGCCTGCGACCATGACCGGCTACGAGCGTGATCCCCGCAGCGTTGCACGCCGGGCTGAGGAATACCTGAAATCAACCGGCATCGCCGACACCGTTTTCTTTGGTCCTGAGCCTGAGTTCTTTGTATTTGACGACGTCAAATGGAAAGCTGACATGTCGGGTGCGATGTACCAGTTCGATTCTGCCGAAGCGGCATGGAACTCGGCTACCGACTACGAAGACGGCAACATGGGTCACCGTCCTGGTATCAAAGGCGGCTACTTCCCCGTACCGCCCGTTGACAGCCACATGGACCTGCGTACTGCAGCCTGTGAAGTGTTGCAGGACATCGGCCAGACTGTTGAATTGCACCACCACGAAGTGGCCACTGCTGGCCAGAACGAAATCGGCGTTAAGTTCAACACCTTGGTCCTCAAGGCTGACGAAGTTCAGGAACTGAAATACGTCATTCACAACGTCGCTCACGCCTATGGCAAGACCGCGACCTTCATGCCCAAGCCTCTGGTAGGTGACAACGGTTCAGGCATGCACTGCCACCAGTCTCTGTCAAAAGACGGCGTGAACATCTTCGCAGGCGATGCTTATGCAGGTCTGTCTGAAACAGCGCTTTACTACATCGGCGGTGTGATCAAGCACGCTCGTGCACTGAACGCCTTTACCAACGCTTCAACGAACTCTTACAAGCGTCTGGTTCCTGGCTTCGAAGCACCCGTCATGCTGGCTTACTCTGCGCGCAACCGCTCAGCGTCAATCCGTATTCCGTTCGTGACCAACCCCAAAGGCAAGCGTATTGAAGTTCGTTTCCCTGACTGCACCGCGAACCCTTACCTAGCCTTCTCAGCCCTGCTGATGGCTGGCCTGGACGGTATTCAGAACAAGATCCACCCCGGCGAATCTGCTGATAAGGACTTGTACGACCTGCCGGCAGAAGAAGCGGCTCAAATCCCCACCGTGGCAAGCTCACTGGAGCAGGCCCTGGACGCACTGGACGAAGACCGCGCGTTCTTGACCGCTGGTGGCGTATTCACCGACGACATGATCGATGGCTACATCGCGCTGAAGCGTGAAGAAGTCGAGCGTGTCAACATGACTACGCACCCGGTTGAAGTGGGCATGTACTACAGCTGCTAAGCGCTGTAGTCACCCTCTGAGAGTGGGAAAGCCTCGGGAATTCCCGGGGCTTTTTTATTTCACCCTATGTATCAAGTGAAACACTGGCACGCGGTATTGGATGGACTAGAAAGCTCTGTGCTTCTGGTCGACTCACACCTGCGCGTCGTTTTTGCCAATTCAGCTGCCCAACAGCTCATTGGCAAAAGCGATCGCGGACTATTTGAACACCCGATCACCCAGTATCTGGGCGATCACATGGCCGGCGATTTGGCCAACACGCTTAGCACAGGACAGGGCTTTACTCGACGCGAAACCCCTTTGTTGCTGGACACGAAGAGTTTGGCGGTTGACCTGTCGGTTTCGCGATTGGCGGATGAATTAAACGACCACCTGGTGGTCGAGCTACGCTGGGTTGATCACCTATCTCGGCTGCGCAAAGAAACCCACTTGCTGGCCGGCGAAGTGGGGGCGCGAGAACTGGCTCGCGGTCTGGCCCATGAAATCAAAAATCCGCTGGGCGGCATTCGCGGCGCCGCACAACTGCTGGCGCGGGAGATCGATGACGCGGGCAACCAAGAGCTGTTGAGCGTCATTGTTGACGAGGTGGATCGACTTTCAGGCTTGGTCGACCGCCTCAAGGGACTGGAGGCCGAGCAAAACAATGTCGAGGTCAACATTCACACCATCCTCGAGCGCACACGCACCCTGATCGAGTCAGAGTATGGTGAACAACTAGAGGTTGTTCGGGATTATGACCCCTCATTACCTCCCCTTTGGGCCGATCCCGAGCAGCTGATTCAGGCCCTACTCAACCTGGCCAAAAACGCCGCCCAAAGCATGCTTGAGAGCGAAGTCGAGCACCCCACCTTAACCCTTCGCACCAGAGTGGTGCGGCAGGTGGTCATTGCAGGGCACCCACATCGCCTAGCCATTCGCGTCACGCTGGTCGACAACGGCCCCGGCATCCCGCCACAGCTACAGGAAACGCTGTTTTTACCCATGGTTAGCGGTCGCGCTCAAGGTTCTGGCCTAGGACTTGCTATTGCTCAGCAGGTGGTGACCCGACATCACGGCTTGGTGGAATTTGATTCCGAGCCCGGTCACACCCGCTTTTATATGACATTGCCATTAACCAAACACGAGGCTACGAATAAATGAGTGCGAATATTTGGGTGGTAGACGACGACCGTTCCATACGCTTCGTTCTCGAGCGGGCCCTGTCACAGGACGGCTGGCAGGTGCAGAGTTTTGATAATGCCGCGGCCTTACTGCGAGCGCTGGAAACCCAGCAACCGGATTTGGTCTTTACCGACATTCGCATGCCCGGCATGGACGGCATTGAGTTGTTGGGCAATTTGACTCGCGATCATAGCTCGTTACCGGTGATCGTGATGACCGCCCACAGCGACCTGGATAGCGCGGTCAATGCCTATGAGTCTGGCGCCTTTGAATACCTGCCCAAACCCTTTGATATTGACCAGGCAGTGGCGCTGGCGGAACGCGCGTTACAGGCCGCCAGCGAAAAACAAAACACACCCAGCGCCCAGGTTGAGAACGTGCCGAAGCAGCTGATCGGGGCGGCGCCGGCGATGCAGGAAGTATTCCGAGCCATTGGCCGGCTTTCGCGCAGCGCAGTCACGGTTCTGATTAACGGCGAATCCGGCAGTGGTAAAGAGCTGGTAGCCAAGGCCCTGCACGATCATAGTCCACGCGCCGGCGAGCCCTTTGTGGCCCTGAACATGGCCGCAATCCCCAAGGATCTAATCGAGTCGGAACTGTTCGGCCATGAACGCGGCGCTTTTACCGGTGCCAACAGTCAACGACGCGGCCGCTTTGAGCAGGCCAGCGGCGGCACGCTGTTCTTGGATGAAATCGGCGACATGCCCGCGGACACTCAAACCCGCCTGCTACGCGTGCTTTCGAACAATGAATTTTATCGGGTCGGTGGCCTGACCCCGATCAAAGTCGACACTCGCGTGATCGCTGCAACACACCAAGATCTAGAAACCATGGTGGCTGACGGGCGCTTCCGGGAGGATCTGTACCATCGCTTGAATGTCATCCGAATCCAGATTCCCAAGCTGGCGGATCGTTGCGAAGACATTCGGGAACTCTCCGAGCACTTTTTGAAAAAGGCCAGCGATGAGCTGGCGGTCGAATGCAAGATCCTGCGACCCGAAACACTGGATGTTTTGGAGGCCCACCCCTGGCCGGGTAACGTACGTCAGCTGGAAAACCTATGCAGCTGGCTGACTGTCATGGCCTCATCACGAGAAGTTTACCCGCAGGACTTGCCCGCCGAATTCCTGGGCACCAAAGCCCCGGCGCAAACCAGCAATACACGCTGGGAACGCGCGCTGGCCGACTGGGCGGAAAAGGCCCTGATCCGCGGCGAAAAAGAGATATTGCAGCACGCATTGCCGGAATTTGAGCGGGTCATGATTGAGGCCGCCCTCGCCCACACCGGCGGACGTAAACGTGAGGCGGCGGATCTGCTAGGCTGGGGACGAAACACCCTAACCCGCAAACTGGCAGAACTAGATATGGTCGTGCATTGATACATCTGGTCCTATTTGAACCTGAAATTCCACCGAACACAGGCAATCTGATCCGGCTGGTCGCCAACACCGGAATGCAGCTACATCTGATTGAGCCATTGGGTTTCTCCTTAGAGGAAAAGCAACTGCGCAGATCCGGCCTGGACTACCATGATATGGCGCGGGTCCACACCTGGCCGGACCTACAGACTTGGTTGCGCGAGGGCACCCATTCACGGGTGTGGGTGGTGGAGACCGGAGGCAAAAAGCGCTATGACCAGGTCAGGTTTGAATCCGGCGACGCGCTCATCTTTGGTCCCGAGACCCGCGGCCTAAAACCCCAGCAATTACAGGAAATTTCCGGCGAGATCATCAGCCTGCCCATGGTACCGGGTAATCGCTCGCTCAACCTATCCAACTGCGTCTCGATTGTAGCCTACGAGGCCTGGCGACAACTGGATTTTCCGGGAGCTAATTGATGCCGTTCACAGGGCTTAGTGGGTTTGCGATTACGCCGATGTGCGATGGTCGTGTCGACTTTGACGTTCTCGTTCGTATTCGGGATCACTTGGACCCGTCAGGGCTAGATTCTATTGGTGTACTGGGCAGCACCGGCAGCTTTGCTTATCTAAGTGAGCCAGAGCGGGCGCTGGTCATGGAGTGTTGGAGCAGCATCAAGACCCCCTGGATCGCCGGTGTTAGCGCCACCACCACCGCCGAGGCGATCCGCGGGTGCAAGATGGCGCACCGAAATGGTGCGTCAGGCGTAATCGCCAATGCCGTCAGCTATGTGCCATTGAACACAAACGAACTAAAAGACTATTTCTGGCAAATCGCCCAGCACAGCCCATTGCCGCTGTGTGTCTACGACAATCCACCCAATACCGGCCAATCACTCAGTCTGGAGCTGCTTGCCGAACTGGCCGCGCACCCCAACATCGCAGCCGTTAAGGTCTTTGCTAAACCGGATAATGCACAGCAGCACCAGGCCCTAAGCCAACTCGCCTGCGCCGCAGGCTACGCGGTCGACTTGCACGCCTGTGAGGCCATGATCGGTGGCGGTGATGCTTGGTATTCAACGCTGGCCGGCACCCTGCCCGAAGCATTGGTTCCCATCATGCGCGCAATCCGAGCCGGTGATATTGAGCAAGCTCGCATACTCAATCAGGCACTCGAGCCGATTTACCAACTGATGCAGCAACATTCCGGTTTTCGGGTCGTGCATGCGATCGCAAACCAACGCGGCTGGAGCTGCCAGCTACCCGCGCCACTTCAGATGCCGAGTTTGGACCTTGAAGGGCTTATTGTGTGATGCAGATCAACACATAAGACCCCATAACCACAGCGCCCGCCTCTAGCGGTCGATACTGGGTTAACGATCACACTCGGGGGGCATGATGGAAGTTTTACTCGTTCAAGACGACCCGGACACGGCATTCCTGGCCAAGCGGTGTCTACGTAACAGCGTCGAAGGTGTCACCGTCCATTGGGCCGCGAGCTGCTCGCAGGCGGTGCATCTGTCCGAGCGTCAAACCCAACCCGATTTAGTCATCCTGGATCTGTTGTTACCGGACGGAAACGGCGTGGCGACCTGGAAGGCTATGGCGCTTCATCTGACCACACAACCGGCACTTTGGATCTGCAGTCAGCTAGACCCTAAAGCAGCGGGGATGATGCTGGATGAACTGGATTATCCCCATCACTGGATCGACCCCATCAACCAGCGTCACCTGTTACCCGATCTGCTTAACAAAATCCGTCAACACGCGGATTTAAACGCGCACTAGTTCACACCGATCACTGCGACAAATATCACCGATGCCCCCCTGTAGTTAAGGTGGTTGCATGAACAACGCAGTAACCGATTCTGCATGGACCGCTTATCTTCGCCATGGAACGCGCGAACAACACAAACGCCTAGACTCAAACCCTGTGCTGCAGGCACTGATCCGGCCGGACCTTACTGAGCAGGACTACCGAAACAGCCTGTCGCTGCTGGCCTCTATCTGGCAGCCCTTTGGCGCGCGCTACTCCTGGGCGCACCGGTTCAGTCAAGCACTGACGCAGGATTGCCGACACCATCAGCTCACCATTAACCCCGTCATGCTGCCGCCGACCTCCACACGTGAGGCCCAGCTAGCTTGGCAATATGTCATGTGGGGCTCGATCCAAGGCGGCGCTTTTTTACATCGTCGCCTACACAGCCGTGGCGATTTGTCGCTGGCGTTTTTCGGCCGATGTACGCAACCCCTCATCTTTCCAGACACGATGGATCGGCCTGCTAAAGACTGCCTGGAGCCCGCACGGCAAGTATTTGATTTTTGGATAGAACAGGCCGCTCAACATTCACCTGCGAAGTTAATGGCATGAAGATTCTAATTGTCGAAGATGACTACGACAGTGCATTGTTAATGCAATTGGCGCTGTCCAAAGAAGAGCCCAGCGCCGCGCTCTTAACCGCCAATGGCTGGCGTCAATGTCAGGACCTTGGGGTGCAGTTATCTGGCTTGGACGTTGTCGTGCTGGATTTGATGCTGATTGATGGAACTGGGGTTCAAGCCTGGGAAGAAATCAAACGACATTGTCACAACCATCCCGCGCTATGGATCTGCAGTGCAATGGATGCTGAACGGGCCAGAGAGTTACTCGACACCCTTCACTACCCCTATCAGCTGATGCCAAAACCACTCGACCGAACCCGAGTTCGCGAGTTGATGACAACGATAAAGAAAAAAGGGCAGTCACCATGCAAAGTAAACTGAAACTGCATTCGAGTTTTGACGAATGCGAACGCGAAGAGCTACGTTGCATCACCACGCTGCAGGACGGGTTGGGTTGCTTGGCGTTTGATAACCAGGGGCGCTGCATCGCCCATTCACGCGAGCAGTTCGGACTATCGATCGATGAGCTAACCCAAGTGCTTTCGCCGGTGCGATCCCATAGCACTGCGGTACCCAAATTTTTTGAGCTGACCCATTGGCGTGGCTTCCACCATCGATCCGGCGAGGTGACATTAGTGGAGTTTGAGCCCGCCCGCAGAGACCATCATCCAATCACCATCGCATTGCCCGCGGTGATGAATAACCACCTGCACTATTGCCAAACCCTGTGCGAGAACATTCGGCGCAGCCTGCCGTATTCGCGTGTCATGGTGTACCAATTGCACGAAAATGGTAGCGGCGAAGTCATTGCTGAATCTATTGACTCCGCCCTTGAACCCTTTATCGGCCTGCACTATCCCGCCACAGACATCCCCAAACAAGCCAGGGCACTGTATAGCGAAATCCTCGCTCGTTCGGTTTTTAGCGCCCAAACCCCGTCCAATCAATTGTCGTCAGACCACGAGATGAGCATCGATTTGACGCAACTCATCAGCCGCGGGATATCTGAGTTTCACCTGACCTATTTACGCAACATGGGAAGCGAGGCGACCGCCTCTTTAGCGATTCATCACGAAGGGGCCTTATGGGGGCTGGTTTCCCTGCATAGCGACCGACCGCTGGCGCCGTCTCTGAGTCGCCACCATACGTTGCGCGAATTATACGGGCAGGTAAATCAAGCGTTGCGCGAGGTCTTTATACTGAGTGCGCATGCTCAGTCACAGCGCCAGGCTAACTTGTTGACTCGGTTCGAGGCTGAGGTGGGCCGAGAATTCGACCTCGCTTACTCGCTGTTTCTCTCCAACTTTGCAGTCCACCGCCTGCTGGGTGGCGTTGGCGCCGCGGTCTTGGTGGCCGACGGCCTGTCGCAGGTTGGCGTCACACCACCGCGAGACCAAACCGCACAACTTCTCCGGCAGCTCCAGCAAAGCGCAGAGACCACCGCCTTTTGTGAAGGCATCACTGGGACCTGCTTGGATAGCGAGGATTCATTAATCGGCGGGTACGCATATTTTCGCCTATCCACTGAGCCACACAGTGCAATATTGGTATTCCGCCGACAGGTCTCGCAGACCGTGGCCTGGGGCGGTGATCCACGACGCTTGGGGCAGGGTGATTCAGTTGTGCGCTATACGCCTCGGGCCAGCT
>JBMYYI010000039.1:0-17281 GCA_049609265.1 Litorivicinus sp.
GTCGATGACCACCCGTAGTGGTTCGTCCAGTTCTCAGCCCACCCTGCGAGGTGAACGCTCTGCGCGTACCGCGGCCAACTCTTCGGCGGCCTCCAGGGTCAGGGTGTCCAAGTCCAAGGGAATGATGACGGGCTCGGGTAGGCTTTCGGCCATGATTTGGTCGTACAAAGACTCCAACGCGGCTTCGTCGCGACCCAGCATAAGCACAGTCGCGCCGGCACGGGCCAGCTCCCAGGTTAACGCCAAGCCAATACCGCGGGTGGCCCCTGTGATGAGGTGGGTTTGGCCCTTTAAGAAACCGGTGTCGGCGAAATCGCCTTGGTTGATCTGCCACGTCATGCGACTTTCCTTGCGCTCATTAAATAATTCACATCCAAATCGGTAGGGTGGATGCCAAAGGTTTGGGTGAGTGGGTTGTATACGATGCCAGCGCTATCCACCAGGGTGCACTGATTGCGACGGATCCAGCCTGCCAATTCGCTGGGCTTGATGAACTTGTCCCACCGGTGAGTTCCGGGCTGCACCCAGCGCAGCAGGTATTCGGCGGCTACGATGCCCAGGGCAAAGCCTTTAACGCTACGATTTAGGGTGCTGAGTACCAGTGTCCCACCAGGTTTTACCGCCTGTGCTGCCGCGGCCACGATACTGGCAGGGTCAGGGACGTGCTCAATCATTTCAAGGCAGGTAACCAGGTCATACTGCCCCTCATGGGCTTGGCAAAACGCTTCCACACTTGCCTGTTGGTAGTCGACCTCGGCGCCTGCGTCCTGTGCGTGGATCTTAGCTGCCATTAATAGCTTCTCGGCTTGATCGACGGCGGTCACCTGTGCACCTCGGAGTGCCATGGCTTCACTGGCTAGTCCGCCGCCACAGCCGATATCCAAGACCTTCAAGCCTGCTAATCCAGCTGGGCCGGCCGCGCGTTCGATCCAGTCAATCCGAACGGGATTGACTCGATGCAGAGCTCCCATGGGTCCACTGGGGTCCCAGAAATCCCGCGCTAGCTGGTTAAATTTTTCGATTTCGCTGGCGTCAACGTTCATGCGTTCTCCATAGTTTTGCGAAATTGTTGGACCTGTTCAGCTAGGTTGGGAATGTCTAGCCCCGCAACACGGCCTTGTTCCGCCTTGAGTTGGCCGTCAATCCAGACTTGGTCGACCCGGGCGCGTTGCGTGTAAAACATGGCGGCTAGCGGATCGGTCAGCGGCTTGATAAACGGATCGCTTAGGTCAATCGCCACGATATCAGCGCGTTTGCCGGGTTCAAGCGTCCCGATTTCATCTTCAAGGCCCATGGCCCGTGCGCCGTTGAGCGTCATGATTTGGAGGGTCTGCATCAATGGCATAGCGGTCGCATCCTGTGCGCCACCTTTGGCCACTAGGGTGGCGCTACGGGCCTCGCTCAACAGGTCTTGATCGTTGTTGCTGGCAGCCCCGTCCGTGCCGATGCACAGGTTGATGCCAGCCGCGAGTATATCTCGGGTTCGAGCAAAGCCGCTGGCGAGTTTCATGTTGGAGTCCGGGCAAGTCACGGTACTAACGTTATAGCGGGCCAGAGTAGCGATATCGGCATCGTCCAACGCAACCACATGAACCGCTTGGAAGTCGGGTCCCAATAATCCCAGGGATTCGAGACGGTCGATTGGGCGTTGCCCGGTATCTTTTAACGCATCGTCCACTTCGCCCTGGGTTTCCTGCACGTGGCACTGGATACGCATCCCAAGTTGATCAGCCAAGGTTCGGCACTGGGTAAAGGTCTCATCGCTAATCGTATAGGGTGCGTGCGGACCTAATGCGATATGAACCTTGGGGTGACTCTTGTACTTGTCGTGCAGAGCCACGGTTTTCTCAAAGCCGCTGGCGGCATCCGCAGCCCATGCCGTTGGAAAATCAATGATCGGCGTGGCCAGTTGGCAGCGCATTCCCATTTCAATCGCCACCTCAGCTACGGCTTCGGGGAAAAAGTACTGATCTGAAAAAGTGGTGGTTCCCCCGGCCAGCATTTCAGCCATCGACCAGCGCGCCCCTAGGGCCACCATGTCGTGATTGGCATGCTTATTTTCCAGGGGCCAAATCGCGTCCTGCAGCCATTGCATAAGCGGTAAATCGGTTCCTGCACCGCGTAGCAGCGTCATCGCGCAGTGGTTGTGCAAATTGATAAATCCCGGCGTCAGCATGGATTCAGGTAATGCATGGACGCGAGTGGCGTTGTAGCTCAACCGGGCCTTAGCGGTGGGGCATAGATCGACAATGATTCCCTTGTCGATGACCAGACTGTGATACTCCAGTACCTGGTCCTGATCAGGGGTCGCTACCCAGCGTGCATCAATTTGTAAGTCGACGTTTTTCAACGGTTTTGCCCCTGCAGATTGTGTGTGTTTCATGGTACTATTTTTTGCTGCGAATTGGGGGATCCCCCACAACGCGAAGGGTACCAACTAACAAGGACAAGCATGAGCGACGACAGCCGCGAAATTCAGCCGATCAAAATCGAAGACGAGCTGAAGCAAAGTTACCTAGATTATGCGATGAGCGTCATCGTGGGCCGTGCGCTCCCCGATGTGCGCGATGGCCTAAAGCCCGTTCACCGGCGGGTTTTATTCGCGATGGATGAGCTCAGTAACGATTGGAACCGAGCCTATAAAAAGTCGGCCCGTATCGTAGGGGACGTGATTGGTAAGTATCACCCCCATGGCGATAGTGCGGTTTACGACACCATTGTTCGTATGGCTCAGGACTTTAGTTTGCGTTATCCCCTGGTCGACGGTCAGGGTAACTTCGGTTCGATCGACGGCGACCGGGCTGCGGCAATGCGTTACACCGAAATCCGGATGCAGCGTATCGCCCACGAGTTACTGGCAGACCTGGACAAGGAAACCGTCGATTACGTGCCCAACTACGACGGCACGGAGAAAATCCCCGATGTATTGCCGACCAAGATTCCGAACCTGTTGGTCAATGGTAGTGCGGGTATCGCGGTGGGCATGGCGACCAATATTCCGCCACACAATTTATCCGAGGTGCTGGACGCGTGTTTGGCCCTAATTGATACGCCTCAGGCCAGCATTGATGAGCTAATGGAGCACATCAAGGCGCCTGACTTCCCCACCGGTGGTTTCGTCAATGGGATTGCTGGCGTTCGTGATGCTTATCGTACCGGCCGTGGCAAGTGCTATATCCGGGCCAAGCACATCATTGAAGAGAAACCCGATGGACGGGTTTCGATCGTCTTTACCGAGATGCCCTATCAGGTCAACAAGGCGAAGTTGATCGAGAAAATCGCCGAGTTGGTTAAAGAGAAGAAGATCGAAGGCATCAGTGAGCTGCGTGATGAGTCGGATAAAGACGGCATTCGACTGGTGGTCGATGTACGCCGCGGCGAGCCTTGGGAAGTTCTTCTAAATCAGCTATTTAAAGATACATCCTTAGAAACTTCTTTCGGTATTAATATGGTTGCCCTGGTGGACAATCAGCCGCGGATCTTGAATCTAAAAGAGATGCTCGAGGCCTTCCTGACCCATCGCCGGGAAGTGGTCACGCGCCGGACTATTTTTGAACTGAAAGAAGCCCGCCGTCGGGGTCATATTCTTGAAGGTCAAGCCGTCGCGTTGGCGAACATTGACCCCATCATCGAATTGATCAAATCCAGCGTGAACTCGGCTGAGGCCAAGGAAAAGCTGATCGCGCAAGGCTGGGCACCGGGGCATGTGATTGACATGTTGGATCGGGCAGGCGAGGGCGGTATTAAACCCGACGACCTTCCCAGCGGCTTTGGTTTGATCGACGGGCTGTACCACATGTCTCCGATCCAGGCCCAGGCCATTTTGGATTTGCGCCTGCACCGGTTGACCGGTTTGGAGCAAGACAAAATTCTGGCGGATTACAACGAGCTGTTGGAACTCATTCTGAAGCTGCGCGCGATTTTGCAGAACACCAGCGAGCTGTTGCGCGTTATCCGTGAAGAATTCGAAGACATGCGCGCCCGCTACGGTGATGAACGCCGGAGTGTCATCATTGAAAATCGTTTGTCGTTGACCACCGAAGACCTGATCGCGCCGGAAGAAATGGTGGTAACGCTGTCTCGAGACGGTTACGCCAAGTGTCAGCCGATTACGACGTATCGTGCGCAGCGTCGCGGCGGTAAAGGCAAGGTCGCGACCGGACTCAAAGACGAGGATGTTGTCGAGCATCTGTTGGTGGCCAACACCCACGATACGGTGTTGCTGTTTACGGATCAGGGTCGACTCTTTTGGCTCAAGGTTTACGAAATTCCTCAGGCCAGTCGGACAGCTCGAGGTCGTCCGTTGATCAACATGCTAGAGGGCCTAGGCGACGAGAAAGTCACAGCGATCCTACCGTTAGCCAAGGACGACTTTGGCAACGATCGGTTTGTTTGCATGGCCACGCAGAGCGGCGTGATCAAAAAAGTACCTTTGACCGCATTTGCGCGACCCCGCGCAGCCGGCATCATTGCCTGCGGATTGGATGAGGGCGATCGTCTAATCAGCGTGGGCCTAACCGATGGCACCAACGAAATCATGTTGATGACCTCATCGGGTAAGGCGCTCAAGTTTGATGAGAACCTGGTTCGTGCGATGGGTCGCCAAGCGCGCGGCGTTACGGGCATTAAATTCCGTGACAAAGCCCGTGAACGGGTCATCTCGATGATCATCCCCAAGCCCGGCGCGTCGGTGTTGTTGGCCAGTGAAAACGGCTATGGCAAGCGCACCAGTGTTGATGAGTTTGCGCAAAAAGGTCGTGCCGGTTTAGGCGTGATTGCGATCGATTGTTCCGAGCGTAACGGCCAGCTTGTCGGGGCGGTTCAGGTATCGCCGGAGGACGACGTCATTCTGATCTCTGATCGCGGAACCATGGTTCGCACGCCGGTCGAACAGATTAGTCAGCTGGGACGCAGTGCCCAGGGTGTCACCTTGCTCAAGGTCGCGACCGGCGAATCCTTGGTCAGTGTCGCTGCGGTACCCGACACGGGTGATGATGAGAGTGAACTAGACAGTGACTCGGACGTGACGGACAACAATGAAGCGGACGTTTAATTTTAGCGCCGGCCCAGCGGGCCTGCCGACTCGCGTGCTTGAGCAGGCGCAGTCAGAATTATTGGACTGGAAAGGGCTGGGTACCTCAGTCATGGAAATCAGCCACCGCGACAAGCGAGTGGTGGCTATGTTTGAGTCCGCCCAAGCGCGCGTGCGTTCGCTGTTGGCGGTACCCGACGATTATGCGGTGCTGTTCCTACAGGGCGGCGCGACGGCCATGTTCGACTTGATTCCCGTGAACCTTGGTGCTCGTCGAATCCATGTGCTCAATACCGGAGCATGGTCTGAGAAGGCCATCAAAGGCGCGCAAAAACACGCCCGGGTCGAGGTGACTGGACAGGCGCCGTACACAGACGTACCTGAATTGGGGCCGGTTGCTGGCGTCGATTATTTGCACTACTGCCACAACGAGACCATTCACGGAGTACGGGTAGGGGACATTGGTCGCCACGCCGTGCCTGTTGTCTGTGACGCTAGCAGCAGCATTTTTGCCGAGCCCATCGACTGGACCCAGCACGACTTAGTTTACGGTGGGGCCCAAAAGAACTTAGGCCCGTCGGGCGTGACCCTGGTGATTGCCAAGCGTCGCTTGCTGTCGGCGGATACCGGCTTGGCTGGGGTGTTTGATTTCGCAAAGCAGGACGCAGCAGACAGCATGGTCAACACCCCGCCGGTGTTTGGCGTTTACCTGATTGAAAAGGTGTTGGAGTGGATTGAGGATGAGGGCGGGGTCGATGCGATGCAGCAACGCTCCATTGATCGTGCAGAGGCGCTCTACCGCGCCATTGATCAGTCGGATTTCTATTCCAATCCGGTCGCACCTCACGCCCGTAGCCGCATGAATGTGCCTTTCTTGCTGGCTGACCCAGCTCTAGAGGACCGCTTCGCACAGCAGGCAGAGCAGGCTGGCTTGATGTTCCTCAAAGGGCATCGCAGCGTGGGGGGCATGCGTGCCTCGCTATACAATGCGCTCCCCATGCAGGCCGTACCTGCGCTGGTTCAGTTCATGTCGGAATTCGAGGCCAAGAACGGATGAATTTAGACGAGCTTCGCCAATCTATTGATGCCGTCGACCTGGAAATTCAGCGGTTGATCGAAAAAAGAGCTGCCTTGGCACAGGCGGTAGGCGCGGTCAAGAAGAATGAAGTGGCCGGTGCGCCCGTAGTGTTCTACCGTCCGGATCGTGAAGCCTTGGTGCTGCGACGGGTAATGGAGCGCGCTGAAGGGGATTTGGATCCGGCACGTATCGCTCAAATATTCCGCGAAATCATGTCCGCATGCCTCGCCTTGGAAGAACCCACCCAAATCGCGTTTTTAGGTCCGCAGGGCACCTTCACTGAGGCCGCCGCCTACAAGCATTTTGGCAGTGCCGGCGTGCTGAGCGCCCAAACGACGATTCGCGATGTGTTCCGGGAGGTTGAAGCCGGCAGCAAGCATTACGGCGTGGTGCCGGTGGAAAACAGCACCGAAGGGGTCGTCAGCCACACACTGGATTGCTTTATTGCATCACCCCTGAAAATTTGTGGTGAGGTTGAAATGCCGATCCACCACAACCTGATGGCCGATCAAGCGCTGGATCTGCGTGAGGTGACCCATGTCTTTAGCCATCAGCAGTCGCTGGCCCAATGCCGTCAATGGTTGGACGCTAACTTGCCGCAGGCTGAACGGGTTGCCGTGACCTCAAACGCTGAGGCCGCCCGCATGGTCGCACAAGACGAGCGTCCGGCCGGACAGGTTTGGTGCAGCGTTGGGGGTGATGTTGCCGCCAAGCGTTACGAGCTTGAATTCCTGGCTCGGCGTATCGAAGACGAGCCTGATAACAGCACTCGGTTCTTGGTGATCGGGCGTGTTGAACCCGGCCCGACAGGCGATGACAAGACCTCCATCATTGTCAGCTTGTCCAATCAGCCCGGTGCGCTTTACTCGCTGTTGGAACCCTTTAATCGTCGTGGCATCGACATGACTCGGCTGGAAACTCGACCGGCCAAGATGGCGACCTGGGCGTACGTCTTTTACATCGACTTCGCCGGGCACCAGGAAGACCCACAAATCACTGAACTGTTGGATGAGTTGCGCGAACAAGCGCTTGAATTGCAGATCCTAGGTTCCTACCCCAGCGCGGTTTTGTAGTTTGCAGATCTGTATTGTCGGCTTCGGGCTGATCGGAGGGTCGTTGGCAGGTGCGCTGAAATCGGCGTGGCCGGATGTTCATATCAGCGGGTATGCACGAAGTCAGTCCACACGAATGCAGGCGTTAACCCTGGGTTTGGCGGATTCGATGCCCGGCAACCTCGAGCAGGCTGTGGAGGGGGCCGACATTGTGTTCGTCTCGACTCCGGTCGCATCATTTCCAGCACTGTTTTCGCAACTCGCAGCCTGTTTGCAAGAACACCAGATTTTAACCGATGGCGGCAGTGTCAAAGGCAGCGTTGTTGCGGCTGCACGTGCCGCCTTCGGCGAGATCCCATCTCGCTTTGTACCGGGGCATCCGATTGCAGGATCCGAGAGCTCCGGGGTCAGTGCAGCCAACCCCAAGCTGTATCAAAACCGCCAGGTCTTACTGACGCCTGTGCCGCAAACAGACCCCCAGGCGACCCAGCAGGTAACGCGAATGTGGCAGGCGGCCGGTGCTCGGGTAGAGCTCATGGATGTCGAGCGGCACGACCAAGTACTCGCTGCAACCAGCCATCTACCTCACTTATTAGCCTTCAGCCTGGTTGATACCCTGGCAAAGAACGACCAGCACCTGGATATTTTCCGCTATGCCGCTGGGGGCTTTCGTGATTTCACCCGTATTGCCGCCTCCGACCCGGTGATGTGGCGTGACATCTTTATGACTAACCAGGCGGCCATGCTGCGGCAGATTGATGACTTTGCTCAGGGCCTCAATGCGCTCAGAGACGAAGTCGCCCGTGCCGATGGTCCGGCAATGCAGGCCCGATTCGGGCGAGCCAAGGCCGCTCGAGATTTTTTTACCGATTTACAGGAAACCCACGTGAGCCAAAACTGGACGATTTCTCCTCAAAACAATGAAGCCCGGATGCAAGGCAGCATTCGTGTACCCGGTGATAAATCGATGTCGCATCGCTCGATTATGTTGGGTGCCTTGGCCGAGGGCACAACGCGGGTAACGGGTTTTCTCGAAGGCGAGGATGCGCTGGCGACCTTGCAGTGCTTTCGCGACATGGGGGTTGAAATTGAGGGCCCGGTGGATGGCAACGTGACGATTCATGGAGTCGGCTTACATGGCCTCAAAGCGCCCAAAGAGACCCTGTGGATGGGTAACTCCGGCACCACGATTCGATTGATGTCTGGTTTGTTGGCAGGGCAGTCCTTTGATGTTGTCTTGGAGGGCGATCCGTCGTTATCCAAGCGCCCCATGAAGCGAGTGTCAGATCCGCTGACTCAGATGGGGGCCAAAATAGAAACGGCGTCCGGTGGCACACCACCGCTAAAGATCACCGGCTCGCAAACCCTGACGGGCTTTCATTACGACATGCCCATGGCCAGCGCACAGGTGAAAAGTGCGATCCTGCTAGCAGGCCTGTACGCCCAGGGCGAAACCTCAGTGACCGAACCCGCGCCCACCCGTGACCATACCGAGAACATGCTCAATGGCTTTGGCTATGAAGTGCACAGGGACGGGGCCACAGCTCGGTTGACGGGCGGGGGGCAGCTGACTGCGCGGGACATCGATGTACCTGCGGATATCAGCTCAGCCGCGTTTTTCTTGGTGGCAGCCAGCATTACGCCGGGTGCAGATTTAACCTTGACTCACGTAGGTGTGAACCCGACCCGCACTGGAATTTTGGATATTTTGCAGCTGATGGGCGCGGATATTGAGCGCATCAACCAGCGCGATGTCGGCGGTGAACCCGTCGCAGACCTGCGTGTTCGTTATGCGCCCCTCAAAGGGATCCATATTCCTGAGCACTTGGTGCCCCTGGCGATCGATGAATTGCCCGTCACTATGATTGCTGCTGCCTGTGCTCAGGGGGATACCTTGATCAGCGGCGCTGAAGAGCTGCGTGTTAAAGAGTCCGACCGTATCCAGTCCATGGTGGACGGCTTGAACGCATTGGGTGTTGCAGCCCAGGCTCGCCCTGATGGTGCGTTGATTCCGGGTTGTTCTGACACGGCCGTGTTTGGTGCTGGGGAGGTCGAGACTCACTACGACCACCGCATTGCAATGAGCTTTTTAATTGCCGGTCTGCGCTGTGGTGGACAAATCAAGGTCAAGGGCTGTGAGCATGTAGCGACCAGTTTCCCTAACTTCCGAGCCCTGTGCCTATCACTCGGTATGAATATCGAGGATGGGGTTTGATCCCTGTCATCACGGTGGATGGTCCCTCCGGTGTTGGTAAGGGAACCGTTTGTGGGCACCTAGCACGGAGATTAGGGTTTCACCTACTGGATTCCGGTTCTTTGTATCGTTTGACCGGACTGGCCGTTCGCAGGGCGGGTGTGGATTTTTCAGATGCTTTGGGCTGCGCTGAAATTGCGTCCCATCTGGATGCGCGGTTCGAGAATCAAGGCTCGCTTAGCGTTTTTCTAGAATCGCAGGATGTTTCTGAAGTCATTCGTACAGAACAAGCTTCCCGAGATGCGTCAGTGGTCGCGGCGATCCCTCAGGTGCGTGATGCGCTGATGGAATGGCAGCGGCACGCACAGCGGGCGCCAGGGTTGATCGCGGATGGGCGTGACATGGGCACAGCGGTGTTTCCCTCAGCAGGGCTCAAGATTTATCTGGATGCCAGTGCGCAGGAACGGGCCCAGCGACGCTATCTTCAGTTGCGAGAGACCGATAAAACCGTTACTCTCGCCGCCATTTTACGGGATCTAGAAACCCGCGATCGTCGCGATTCACAGCGTGAGGCCTCTCCGTTGAAACCTGCAGACGATGCCCGTGTGCTGGATACCAGCGCATTGGGCCAAGACGAAATGTTGGCGCTAATCGATCAGTGGGTCGATCAACATTTACTGGATTTGGGGCTGCGGCCCTAGGTGAACACGCAGAGCACCGTCAGTCATGGACCTGCGTGTTTTTAATCAACGGAACCGTGTAGCTGACAACGCGGGTAGTAGTGGGCATTCGCCCCAAGGTAGAAAACTTCTATGAGCGAAAATTTCGCTGAGCTCTTTGAGCAATCACTTAACGACCTCGACATGCGTCCGGGTTCTATCATCGACGCTATCGTTGTCGACATCGATTCTGAAATGGTTACGGTTAACGCTGGCCTGAAGTCTGAAGGCGCGATCCCGCGTGCTCAGTTCCTGGCTGACGACGGCACCATGAAGTTGGAAATCGGTGACATCGTTCAGGTGGCTCTGGATGCGGTGGAAGACGGTTTCGGTGCGACTCGCCTAAGCCGCGAGAAAGCTAAGCGTCATGAAGCATGGCAGATTCTGGCCAAGGCTCATGAAGCGGGTGAAATCATCCACGGCGTGATCAATGGCAAGGTCAAAGGCGGCTTTACCGTTGACGTTCAATCAATCCGTGCATTCTTGCCTGGCTCATTGGTTGACACCCGTCCGGTTCGCGATGTGGCTCACCTAGAAGGTAAAGACCTCGAATTCAAAGTTATCAAGCTGGATCAAAAGCGCAACAACGTCGTGGTCTCACGTCGTGCCGTTCTGGAAGCTGAAAACAGCGTAGAGCGTGAAGAGTTGCTGAAGAACTTGGTTGAAGGCATGGCAGCGAAAGGCCTGGTTAAGAACCTGACCGACTACGGTGCATTCGTAGACCTGGGCGGTGTCGACGGTCTGTTGCACATCACTGACATGGCTTGGAAGCGCATCAAGCATCCGTCTGAAATCGTTGCAGTGGGCGACGAGATCGACGTTAAAGTTCTGAAGTTCGACCGTGAACGTAACCGCGTATCGCTGGGTCTGAAGCAGTTGGGTGAAGATCCGTGGGTCAACATCAAAGGCCGCTACCCCGAGAACACTCGCGTTAGCGCCAAGGTCACCAACCTGACCGATTACGGTTGCTTCGCAGAGATCGAAGAAGGTGTTGAAGGTTTGATCCACGTTTCTGAAATGGACTGGACGAACAAGAACATTCACCCCTCAAAGGTCGTTAACCTAGGTGACGAGATCGAAGTCATGATCTTGGACATCGATGAAGAGCGTCGTCGTATTTCTCTAGGCCTCAAGCAGTGCCAGTCCAACCCATGGGAGTCTTTCGCAGAGAAAGCAGCCAAGGGCGACAAGGTGTCTGGTTCAATCAAGTCCATCACTGACTTTGGTGTGTTCATCGGTCTGGAAGGCGGCATTGACGGCTTGATCCACCTATCTGACATTTCTTGGAACGAAACCGGTGAAGAAGCCGTGCGTCGTTACAAGAAGGGCGAAGAAGTCGAAGCGGTTATCCTGTCGATCGATCCCGAGCGTGAGCGCATCAGCCTGGGCATCAAGCAGATGGAACAGGATCCGGTTCAAGACTTCATGATGGCGCACGACAAGGGTGACGTCGTGAAAGGTACTGTCGTCAGCGTTGACGCACGTGGTGCTGAAGTTGAAGTAGCGCCGCTGGTCAATGCTTACCTGCGCGTCTCTGAAATCAGCCAAGACCGTATCGAAGATGCCAGCACCGCACTGAAAGTCGGTGATGAAATCGAAGGTCGTCTGACTAACGTAAACCGTAAGGACCGCACCATTGCAATCTCGATCAAGGCGATGGAGCTGGCTGACCAGCGCGAAGCCCTGAAGAGCGTCAATGAAGCACCTGAAGCAACTGGCGACCTAGGACCGACGACCATCGGTGCTTTGATCAAACAGCAGATGTCTGACGACTAATGCATCGTTGATCCCTGAATTCCTCGGAATTTAGTCGCAAAGCCCCTAACCTCGGTTAGGGGCTTTTTTTTGGTCGCTTGTTCATCGGGCCTCAACTATCCTTCGTGCATGCGGTTTTGTTGTGCTCTGGTATTGGCATTGGTTTCCTCGGCGGCAGGGGCTATCGATCTGTGGCTACCTGCTCGGGATCTACCCCGAATGTTGGCGGAGGAGCGAAACCAGCGCATCTCTGCGGAGATCTCTTACTTTTATCATTTCCCTGTTTCCGATCGTCATTACAGCACTGCTGAGATCGATGTGGTGTCTAAAGCTCAGGGACTGGCATTAGTTGAAGCGCGCCACTTGATCCAAATGCAAGCCAACGGATGGGAGCCGCTCGCGCGCTTTCCTCGTACCCAGGGCGTGCAGCTAGTGCGGCGTGCGGACGCGTTAGATCGTGCGTCATCAGTGGTGGGTACGCCTGGAGTGGATACCGTCGAGCATTGGCTGGCGCCGGCGCTCGCCCCCGATGCTAGAGAACTCGTATCAATGGGGAGTGCAGGAGACTGCTTGCGGCGTTTATTCACCGACGTTGACGGGTGTTTAGTCCAAATTGAATCCGCTCGGGCCTATCAAGAAAAATTCGGTATTGAGTTGGATATCCCTCGGGAAAAAGCCTTTCGTCTGCCCGGGCCGGTTTTAATGCAAAAACCCATAGCGTGGGATCCTCAGCAATTTGTAGGGTTGCAGCTCGATGGCGCTCGCCTGGTGGCCTGGCAGGATTTTGATGGGACGTACTACCAACGCATGGAAGCGGCCCTTCTGCGCATGAAAGATGAATCAGATAGCCGGACACTGATCGGTGATTCGTCGTATACTCCTGTTATCCAAG
This sequence comes from Litorivicinus sp., assembly GCA_049609265.1. Lineage (GTDB taxonomy): Bacteria > Pseudomonadota > Gammaproteobacteria > Pseudomonadales > Litorivicinaceae > Litorivicinus. The sequence continues at coordinate 12,723 of JBMYYI010000039.1, forward strand.
GAGAATCTCATGACACGATCGGAGTTGATTGAGCGCATCGCTCGACGTAATCCTGAACTTCCGACCACTGACGTGGAGCTGGCAGTTAAGGGGATCATAGAACGCATGTCCCGTTCACTGGCACGCGGGCAGCGGGTCGAGGTCCGTGGCTTTGGTAGCTTTTCATTGGCCAAGCGCGCCCCCCGAGTCGGTCGTAATCCGCGCACCGGTGAGGCGGTTGAGCTGGGCGTCAAGCACGTGCCGCGCTTTAAGGCAGGCAAAGCATTGCGAGATGCCGTGGACGAATCTCGAAAAGGGTAATAGGTATGCGTTTAGTTAAAACCATCGGTCTGTTTTTGATCGTTTTGGCTTCTGTGTTGGTCGGCATCACATTATTTCTGCATAACGATCAAATGGTCAGCGTCAATCTAGTCTGGTTGCAAACGCCTGAAGCGGCGATTGCCGTTTGGTTGATGGTCTTCTTCGCAGCAGGCTTGATCCTTGGCGTATCGGTCTCCTTTGTGGCGTATCTTTGGGTGCGCGGCCGCACTTGGGGGTTACGTCGAAAGGTCCGTCGCCTAGAAACTCAGATGGCCAACGCGCCCACTACCCAATTACCGAGTCAGTCATGATCCAGTCTCCCGTGATTGTGGCGTTGGATTTCGCAACGCCCGAGGCCGCTTTGTCCATGGCCGCTCAACTAGATCCGCAGGCCTGTCGGGTCAAAGTGGGCAAGGAGCTATTTACCCGCGGCGGTCCGCAGATGATCCAACGCCTACGGGAGTTAGGGTTCGACATTTTTTTGGATCTGAAATTTCATGACATCCCTAACACCGTAGCCCGCGCCTGTGCCGCGGCGGCGGATCTGGGCGTCTGGATGGTGAACGTGCATGCGAGTACGGGCCGGACCGCAATGAGCGCCGCAGCGGATGCACTGGCACAGTTCGCGCAGCGGCCTATTTTGACCGCGGTAACCGTGTTGACGAGTTTCTCACAGGATGAGCTCAGCGAGGTGAGCCCCGGCGAGGTGCTGGAAGAGCGAGTTTCCCGACTGGCGGCATTGAGCCAAGACTGCGGGCTGGACGGCGTTGTGTGCTCGCCACACGAGGCCGGGCGTTTGCGGTCCGAGCGCGGATCTGAATTTGCCCTGGTGACGCCTGGCGTGCGTCCGGCAGGTACGGATGCGGGCGACCAGACCCGTATCATGACACCCAAGGATGCCATGGTGGCCGGGTCCAGCTATTTGGTCATTGGCCGGCCGATTACCCAGGCGAATGACCCAATGGTGGCATTGCGTCAGATCAATCTGACACTGGGTGTCGGCGCGGACTGACACGACCGTTGATTAAGTGCGCAATCCTGACGTAAACCAGTCAGGAGCGCACATCATGAAAACTTTCTTCTTCACACTTGCTTTGTCCCTGCCCGCCAGTGCGGCGGTTGTTGATATCAATACGGCCGGCGCGCCGGAGCTTGCTCGAAATCTACTCGGTGTCGGCCCCGCTATTGCCGGCAGAATCGTTGAGTACCGTACGATCCATGGGGGATTTCCAACACCGGATTCGATTCAGCTGGTGCCTGGCGTGGGTGAAAAAACCTACTTACGAAATCGGCAATTCATTCAGGCATCGCCATTGGTGGACGAAGGTCCAACCATGCCTAGTCCCGCTGATCAAGGCGTGACGCCTTAGTCTGGGGGACACTCGACCCACCAATAGGGGGGGCGTATGTCACATCTGTTAGTTGTGGGTGGTGCAGGTTTCATTGGACGTCATTTGCTAGAGGCTTGGCTGTCTCAGTCAGGTAATCGCGCAACGGTTCTGGATAACGGGAGTGGTCTGCTGGGATTCAGCCGTTTGGACGAATGGTTGGATTCAGACCGCCTTCAGGTGATGCGTCAGGATATTCGAGATCGAATCGGTTTGACGGATTTGTTCGAACAGCAATCGTTCGATGCGGTGGTGCAGCTGTGTTGTGGGCAGCAACCCGGTCCGGCAGCGCTGTCCAGGCGTGAGACCCTGGATACGATGGCTCGCGGTACCCAATATCTGATCGAGGGGTTGGCTGCTAACGGCTGTGACACGCCGTTCTATCAACTGATCTCAACCGCCCCGTGGGGAGATGACCCCCAGCGCGATGTTTCCTATGGCAGCTCGGTTCGTCCTGCCAGTTTGATGGGGGTGGCGGAATCCATCGCCATGGAAGTCAGCCTAGGGTTAAGTCGTGAGCTCGGAATTCGGGCTCAGGTTTGGGTCGCGCCTCTGGCGTTTGGGACTTTCCAAATAGCAGGCCCAGTCCCTGAGTTGATTGCCCGTGTTCTGAATGGACAAGGACATACGCAAAGTTCTTCCAAAGCGGATTGGCGCTTGATCTATGCACCTGATTTGGCGAGCCGGTTGGTTCGTGCCATTGAGCATCCAGTCCCGGGTGACGTGGTTCGCCTACCCGGACTGAGTGGCATGGGGTGGGAGGCTTTGAGTCGCACCATGGCTGAACTGATGCAGCGTTTTAATGCGGCCAATCCTGCTCTGTCCCGTCGTTTCCCTGATGCCGATTGGCATTGGCGCATGGGTATTGAACATTCGCAGCATCCCGGATGGCCGGAGGTCGTCGTAGGCGGCGAGGGAGCGATTGAGTACCCCGAGACACCTTGGCCTCAAGCCTTGGCTCACACTCTGCGCTGGTATTTGACTTATCCACAGCTGTGGCAGGGGAAAGTGGCTCCGGTAAGGGGTCTTGAAAGTGAATATGCACCTGCGATTTAAAAAAGTCGTTGACGCACGCATCGTAAGTGCCTAATATCCGCGCCGTTCCAACGGATCCGCTGTAGCTCAGTTGGTAGAGCAGAAGACTGTTAATCTTTTGGTCGCTGGTTCGAGTCCAGCCAGCGGAGCCAATTGGAAACGACTTAGAAACCCGACATGTTCGGGTTTTTTTGTGCCTATCGAATCCCCACCTATGTCCTCGAGCAAAACAATAAGCAAAGGATTCGTTCAATGGATTTAGGTATACAAGGGCGTCGTGCCCTAGTGTTGGGAGCCTCGCAGGGTCTCGGCCAAGCGATTGCACTGGCCTTAGCGGGCGAGGGCGTCAATGTTGTCTTGGCGGCGCGTAGCATCGACAAGTTAACCGACACGGCTGAGCAATGTCGCAGCCACGGCGTGAACGCCGAAGTGCTAGAGCTGGATCTGAATCAGCCTGATTCAGTCTCATCTGTGATTCAGCACCTCCAGTCCCATCCGGTCGATATATTGGTGTCTAATTCCGGTGGTCCGCCGCCGGGAACGGTTCCGGGTGTTGATCCCGCTGCGTGGGGAACTCACTTCCAGGCAATGGTGCTGAATCAAATCCAGATTATTGAAGCGGCGTTAGGTCCGATGCGTGCTCAGGGCTGGGGGCGCGTTTTGGCGGTCTCCAGTTCGGGCATTCAAATCCCTATTCCGCATCTGGCAATTTCAAACACGCTACGGTCGTCCTTGGCGGCTTATTGCAAAACATTGGCGGGTGAGGTGGCAGCGGATGGCGTGACGGTGAATTTGCTGTTGCCGGGTCGTGTTAACACACCACGGATCCAATCCATCGACCAGAACGCAGCGTCAAAGCAGGGCATCAGCGAAGAACAGGCGCGTGATAATTCGATCGCAACCATCCCGGCGGGTCGATATGGTCGTCCCGAGGAATTTGGGGCCGTGGCCGCGTTTTATGCGAGTGAGCAGGCGGGCTATTTGACCGGCAATCAGATTCGTGTGGATGGCGGTCTCATCCGCGCCTTGTGAAATACCGGCGCGTCTGGTTAATCTAGAGGCGCACAACCGATTACAAAAACAAAAATAGGAAACCTCATGAAACGTAGAATTCTTCTGTCTGCAACGTTGGCCGCCAGTATGGTTGGGGGCATTGCACCCTATGCCTCAGCCGAGGGTGATTACATCTTGGCGACGGCATCCACCGGTGGAACGTACTATCCGGTAGGCGTCGCGATTAGCACGCTGACCAAGGTGAAATTGCAGCCCTCGCAGAAAATCGGCATGTCAGCTATCAACTCAGCGGGTTCGGGTGAAAACCTTCGTTTGATTCGTGAGCGCGAGGCAGACTTTGCCATTTTGCAGGGGCTGTATGGTTATTACGGCTACAACGGTGTAGGCCCGGTTGAAAAAGACGGCCCTCAGACTCACCTGCGCAGCGTGTCCATGCTGTGGCAAAACGTGGAGCATTTCATCGTTCAGAACCAGTACGCATCGACCGGTACCGTTTCAGACATCGTAGCGCTGGGTGATAAGGCCTTGGCGATGGGGCGTCAGAACTCAGGCACCATTGGCTCTAACACTGCGATTATGAAGAACCTCGGTTTAGATCTGACCGATGGCGTTGAACTCGTTTATGGCGGCTACGGCCCCTCGGCAGATGCGCTGCAAAACGGTCAGGTCGCCGGTGTGGGTATTCCAGCGGGTATCCCTGTCGGCGCCATTACCAAGTTAATGGCTTCGGCTGGGGATGACGTTACCTTATTGACCATGACGGCTGAACAGCAGGCCCAAGCTGACGGCGGTTTCAATCTGTGGACGCCCTTTACTATTCCG
>JBMYYI010000040.1:0-7912 GCA_049609265.1 Litorivicinus sp.
TTGGACATTTTGACCACGCCGCCAGCAACGACGGGTTGGCCATCGGATTTAAGGCGATGGACGCCGTCGACTTCCTCGACATCGACCGGGTTGAACCATTCCTTGCCGCCGTTATCCAGCTCGCGATAGAACGAACGAGCCAGCACCATGCCCTGGGTTAGCAAGCGCTTGAACGGCTCGTCGCAGTCCACCAGGCCCTGATCCCGCATGACCTTGTGATAGAAGCGGGCGTACAGCAGGTGCAAGATCGCATGCTCGATGCCACCAATGTACAGATCGACCGGCAGCCAGTATTTAGCGCGCTCGTCCAACATGGCATTGGCGTCGGGGCAGGCGTAGCGCGCAAAGTACCAGCTGGACTCCATAAAGGTGTCGAAGGTATCGGTGTCGCGCTGGGCCGGATTGCCCTGGGCGTCAGTGGTTTGAATAAACGACTGGTCTTTTTTCAGGGGTGAGCCTGAACCATCAAATTCGGTGTATTCGGGCAACACAACCGGCAATTGATCATCCGGCACGGCCTCAACAGAGCCATCGGCCTTGTGAATTGCCGGGACCGGGCAACCCCAGTAACGCTGGCGTCCGACACCCCAATCGCGTAGGCGATAGTTGGTGGCGACTTCACCTTCGGCTTTCTCAGCCAGAGCCGCTGCGATCGCGTCAAAGGCGGCATCAAAGTCCAGCCCGTCGAATTCGCCAGAATTAATCAGTTTGCCCGTTTTGTGGGTCCAGGCGGCCTTGGCGATGTCATAGCTCTCGTCAGGCTCGCTGGGAGTCACCACCGGTTTGATCGGCAGACCAAACTGCGTGGCAAAGTCATAATCGCGCTCATCATGAGCCGGCACGGCCATCACCGCCCCGGATCCGTATTCGATCAGCACGAAGTTAGCGATCCAGATCGGTAGCGGCTCGCCCGTCAGCGGGTGCTCAACCGTCAAGCCAGTATCCATGCCTTTTTTCTCGGCGCGGGCCATGTCGGCTTCGGCGGTTTTCATTTGTGCGCATTCTTCTAGGAATGCGGCGATTTTGGGGTCGCGCGCGGCTGCTTCTAGCGCCAAGGGGTGTTGCGGTGCGACGCCGACATAGGTCACGCCAAATACGGTGTCCGGGCGGGTGGTGTAAACGCTTAGACGCTCGTCGCGATCACTAATCTTGAAGCTGAAATTAACGCCCCGGCTTTTGCCGATCCAGTTGCGCTGCATGGTTTTGACCTGCTCGGGCCATTCCACGCCATCCAAATCATCCAGCAACTGCTCGGCATAGTCGGTGATTCGAATAAACCACTGATCGATCTCCCGGCGCTCGACCAGCGCGCCACTGCGCCAGCCACGACCGTCGATAACCTGTTCGTTGGCCAATACGGTGGCGTCAACGGGGTCCCAGTTCACCATCGCTTTTTTGCGATAGGCCAGGCCGGATTCCATCATGCGGGTGAACAACCACTGCTCCCAGTGGTAGTAGTCTGATTTGCAGGTGGTGACCTCGCGATCCCAGTCATAGGCAAAACCCAGCGCCTTGAGCTGGTTACGCATGTGGTCGATGTTGTCGTAGGTCCAAGCAGCGGGTGCCGAGCGATTGGCTGCGGCAGCGTTTTCCGCCGGCATACCAAAGGCATCCCAGCCCATCGGTTGCAGGACTTGCTTACCTAGCATGCGCTGGTAGCGGCTGACGACATCGCCAATGGTGTAGTTGCGTACGTGACCCATGTGCAGCTTGCCACTGGGGTAGGGCAGCATGCTCAGGCAATAGTATTTCTCTTTGCTGGGGTCCTCATCGACGTTAAAGCAGCCGTTTTGGTCCCATGTCTGTTGAACGCGGGCCTCGATGGCCTGCGGATCGTACGCATTTTGCATGAATCGTGGTGTCCTTAGCTTGAGCGCGCAGTTTACCTATCCCGGCGGCGCAAGGGTACCGCTATCAAGGCCCAAATCAGCAGCCCCGATGCGATGGCCAGCCATGGCCACGGGCCGATCCAACCATAGGGCGTACGGCCAGCGACCGCCTGAACCTCGCCGCGCAACGCTGCATGGGTAAAGTTGGGTAGCTGAGCGAGAACCTGACCGTTGGTCGCGATATGCGCAGTGATGCCGTCGTTGGTTGCGCGCAACATCGGGCGTCCCAGTTCCAGCGCGCGCATGCGCGCCATCTGCAAGTGTTGATCCCGGGCGATGCTAGAACCAAACCAAGCGTCGTTACTTACGCTTAACAGGATTTCGCTGTCGCGGCCCACCTGCCAAGCCAGTCCGGGATAGGCCACTTCATAGCAAATCAGGCTACCGGGTTGCCATCCATCCAACTGCAATGGCTCGCTGGATTGACCTGCGATGATGGTCGACAGCGGCAAGTCGAAAAAGTCGATTAGACCGCGCAGCCAGCGCTCCAGCGGCATGTACTCGCCAAAGGGCACCAGTCGAGATTTATAGTCGGCACCCTGGGCCAGGCCGGTCCCGGCCATGGCATTGTAATAGCGAGGTAGGCGATCCTTCGGCCCTGCGATCAGCCGGCCACTCACTATCGCGCTATCGGGTAGGGCTTCGCCGAGTTGCTGGAAAAACTGGTCGGCGGATTGGTTGAGCAGGGGCAGCGCGGCCTCGCTCCAGATAATAATGTCCGCAGGATTGTCTAGGGTCAGCGCAAGGTGGCGATCGATGATCCGTTCACGCCAGTCGGGGTCCCATTTTTTATCAGCGGGAATGTTGCCCTGAACCAAGTTAAAGCTGCGCGTGTCCTGGGGTTGCGTCCAGGAAACACTGGGAACCCAAGCCAGCGCCGCCAGGGGCACCAACAACCAGGATCGACGTGCCAGCGCGACTGCAGCGATGCCCGCCAGGGCTGACAGCCCATACACGCCGATCAGCGGTGCGAGGGTCTGATATGGCGTATCCAGGGCAGCATAGCCCGCCAACAGCCAAGGAAATCCGGTTAAAAAATAACTACGGATCAGCTCGCTGATCAGCACCAAGCCTGGGAATCGAATCCAATCGGACAGTGGGTGTAGGCGGCGGTAAAACCAGCCGTTAAGGGCAAACAGCCCGGCTAAACCCAGGATGAATGCACCTTGCAATAACGCCGCAATGACAAAGGGGGTTTGGGCGACGTCATGGATGCTGATCCAGACCCAATGTGCACCGCTGGCATAGAGTCCCAGGCCAAAGCCAAAACTGGCGGCGACCGGCGCAACGCGCAATCCAACCAGCCAGCACACCAACCCCATTGGCAATAGCCAGGCCCAATCGAACGGGGCTTGGGATAGGGTCTGCGCGACGCCGCCGAGCGCAGCGAGGGCGCTAGCTGCTAGGCGCTTCAACCGCTTTGGCAACGCGGAAAAGGTGTACGCGGCGGTTGTCCGCGTTGGTCACTTCGAACTCCCATCCGCCCAACACGACCTTTTCATCAATCGCCGGCAGGTGGCCAAAAGCATGCACCACAATGCCGCCAATGGTGTCGAATTCGTCATCGGCAAACTGGGTTTTCATGGCCTCGTTAAAGTCTTCAATCGCCAGGGTTGCCTTGACCATATACACGTTATCACCCAGATCGCGGACGCCATCGTCCTCATCGATATCGTGCTCATCCTCGATGTCACCCACGATCTGCTCGAGGACGTCCTCAATCGTAACCAGCCCAGCAAATTCGCCGAACTCGTCGACCACCAGCGCCATGTGAAAACGCTGGTCGCGAAATTCGCGCAGCAAGGTGTCCAGGCGCTTGGACTCAGGGACAAACCGCGCGGGGCGGGCGACTTCTTTGAGTTGGAAGTCGTTGCTTGATCGATCGCTCATCAGCAGCGGTAACAGGTCTTTGGCGAGCAATACGCCAACGACGTCGTCCGCATCATTGATCACCGGGAAACGAGAGTGTGCGGATTCCACGACCCGTGGCATGAACTCATCGATCGCCTCCATGCTGCGGATTTCGACGACCTGGGCCCGGGGGATCATGACATCGCGGACCTGCATCTCCGCGACCTGCAAGGCGCCTTCGATAATGCTGAGCACCTCAGCGTTCAGTAGGTTGTCGTTGTGAGCGTCACGCAAAACGTCTAGCAGTTCATCACGATCCTGCGGATCGGGGTTCCAGGCTTTTTGAATGCGCTCGATCAGACTTCGGCTTCTTTCACTCATAGGGGTCACTCACGCCGTGAGCGCTAAGTATCGCGCGCTCCAGGGCTTCCATTTCCTCGGCTTCATCATCTCGAATATGGTCAAATCCACGCAGGTGCAATACACCATGGACCAGCATGTGGGCCCAATGATCGTGCAGATTCTTTCCCTGCTCTGCGGCTTCGCGGGCAATCACCGGCGCACACAGCACAATGTCACCTAGCAAGGGAACATCAATGCCTGGCATGGCTTCGTAGGGAAAGGACAGGACGTTGGTGGGGACATCTTTGCCGCGAAATTCGCGGTTTAGGTTTTGTACAGCGGTGTCGTCCAACACCTGAATAGACAGTTCGGTTTGCTCGGGCAGCGCCGGCAAATCCAATAGCTCGCCTGAAGCCCATCGGGCCCAGGCGATGATCGAGTCGGGTTCCGGCGCCTCAGCCGCGTCGATCTGCAAATCAATCTGCATGCGGCGGTTTCCGGTCGTAGGCCTCAACAATGCGCTGAACCAAAGGATGGCGAACGACGTCCTTGCTCTGGAAGTGGGTGATGCCGATACCTTCGACATTATCCAAGATCTCCAGTGCGTTGAGCAGACCCGAGGCCTTGGCGTTGGGCAGGTCGATCTGAGACGGGTCACCGGTGATGACGGCTTTGGAACCAAAGCCAATCCGCGTCAGAAACATTTTCATCTGCTCGCGGGTCGTGTTCTGGCTCTCGTCCAAAATAATGTAGGCATCGTTGAGTGTTCGGCCGCGCATAAACGCCAGCGGTGCCACTTCAATCACTTGGCGTTCAATCAGCCGGCCGACTTGCTCGAATCCCAGCATTTCGTAAAGCGCGTCGTACAAAGGGCGCAGGTAGGGGTCGACTTTTTGCGACAAATCACCCGGTAAAAAACCCAGTTTTTCACCGGCTTCTACCGCCGGGCGAACCAGCATAATGCGACTGATCTGGTCTTTTTCCAAAGCTTCAACCGCACAAGCGACCGCCAGCCAGGTTTTACCGGTACCGGCCGGGCCAATACCAAACGAGATGTCGTGTTTTTTGATGGATTCGACGTAGCCTCGCTGATTGCCACCGCGGGGCCGCACCGACATTTTGGGCGTCTGAATAACCGAGCTGTCGATGTGCTCGTCAAAGCGCGCATGGTGCTGATCGATTCGATGTTCTTGCAAGATCAGATGCAGGTCCTCGGGTCCCAGGTCAGTTTGGGTCTCCGTGCTGTCATAAATTTGATCGAGCAGACGGCATCCTAAATCTGCGGTATCCGCAGGTCCGGTCAGCTCGAACTCATTTCCGCGTGAGCGGATTTCGATCCCGAGTCTGCGTTCGAGCAGCTTTAGGTTTTCGTTGTGTAGGCCACACAGTGTTTGCAGGCGGTTTGCGTTGTCCGGCTGCAGTTGCAGCCGGCGCGTCAGAGTATCTGAACTCAATGGGGTGCTCGGGTTATGGGCGTCATCGACAGAATAGCGTTGGATTTACAGCGTGCCAACCAATCCATTGGCCTAGCGTTTGATTGTCGGATCAACCAGCGTGCCGCGCAGCGAATTGGGCAGCGCCTCTTGAATCAGTACGTCGGTAAAATGGCCAATCAGGCTGGCGTCATCGCAGCGGAAGTTGACCACACGGTTGTTTTCCGTCCGCGCCTGAAGCTGACCCGGGTCCTTTTTGCTGACGCCGGTGACCAGGACGTTTTCAATCTGGCCGACCATTTTCTGTGAGATATCCATGGCCATACCTGAAATGCGGCCCTGCAAAATTTGCAGGCGCTTCTTTTTAACCTCGGCAGGAACATCATCGGGCATGTCGCTGGCTGGGGTGCCGGGACGGCGGCTGTAGATAAAGCTAAAGGAATGGTCGAAGCCCACCTGCTCGATCAGGCGCATGGTGTCATTAAAGTCCTGATCACTTTCGCCGGGGAAGCCGATAATGAAGTCACTGGACAGACTGATGTTGGGACGTGCCCGGCGCAGTGCACGGATCTTGGATTTGTATTCGATCGCGGTGTGGCCGCGCTTCATTTGCGCCAAAATCCGATCCGAGCCCGATTGCACGGGTAGGTGCAGGTGGCTGACCAGCTCAGGCACGTTGGCAAAGGCATCAATCAAATCGTCAGTGAACTCAACCGGATGTGAGGTCGTGAATCGAATTCGATCCAGTCCATCAATCGCGGCAATCACCGTGATTAAATCTGCCAAGCTTGCGGTCGAGTCGTCGTGCGTGGCGCCGCGATAGGCATTGACGTTTTGCCCCAACAAGTTGATTTCGCGCACACCTTGAGCTGCCAGACCGGCACACTCGGCGACGACGTCGTCAAAGGGGCGGCTGACTTCCTCGCCCCGGGTATAGGGCACCACACAGAAGGTGCAGTATTTTGAACATCCTTCCATGACCGACACAAAGGCGCTAACGCCGTCGACCTTGGGTTCGGGCAGATTGTCGAATTTTTCAATCTCAGGAAAGCTGATATCCACGACTTTTTCGGACTTGGCCGCCGCGTTCACCATGGTGGGCAGGCGGTGCAAAGTTTGCGGGCCGAATACCATGTCGACATAGGGTGCGCGTTTTTGGATCGCTTCGCCTTCTTGGCTGGCAACGCAGCCGCCGACACCAATGACTAAATTGGGATTTTTGTCCTTGAGCGGGCGCAATCGTCCCAGCTCGCTAAAGACCTTTTCCTGAGCTTTTTCGCGGATCGAGCAGGTATTCAGCAAGATCACATCAGCATCGTCAGGGTTATCAGTGGGCTCAAGGCCGTGCGATTCACGCAATGCATCCGCCATGCGATTGGAATCGTATTCGTTCATCTGACAGCCGTGGGTCTTGATGTATAGCTTCTTCATGATCTCTCCGTTTAGGGCGCGCAGTATAAAACAACTTGCCCCCAGCTTGACGAGGCTTTATTGAGGTGGAAAACTCCCGCTCCGCAATTTTTTCGGCCAAATCATGACGATTAAAGCTCAAACCCCGCTGTACCGCGTATTGTTCGTGAATCAAGACAAGGTCTTTGAGGTCTACGCTCGTCAGATTTATCAGTCTGACCTGTACGGATTTTTGGAAATCGAAGAGTTGGTGTTCGGCGAGCGTTCAAGCGTGGTCGTCGACCCCAGCGAAGAGAAACTCAAGCAAGAGTTCAACGGCGTTAAGCGCAGCTATATTCCGATCCATGCAGTCGTTCGGGTCGATGAGGTCGAGTCAGTCGGTGTGACTCGAGTTCGGGAGGGCACCGCAAAGGTCACCCCCATTAACTTTTCCGCCCCGCGGGATTTCGACTAGTTCAGATCAATCCAATCCAGCAAGATTTGTGCGGTCTCATTGAGTCCCGCCTCGAGCATGAGGTCTTGTGCCTGGATGCGATCAAAGGTTTCGACTGGCTCTAAACCCAACGCCGCACGTCGCTGATTCTCAGTCGCCAGCAAGGCCTCGCGTTGCTGTTCTTGAAACGCCTTACGCGCCTGCTGGGACAGTCGCAGCTGGGTATCCTGGGCTTGCTCGTTAAGCGTCTGGAAGTAATTACGCCACCAAATAAAATTGGGATCCGTTTCAGTGCGATCCTGATGTAGCTGATCCAAGGGCTCGATCACGTTATCCAAATCACCATAAACGCGATAGGGCGCTGGGCTGATTTGATCCCAGGGCATTGCACGATCCAATACCCCCTCACCCACGATGTCTGGATCCACGCTCCAGGGCAGGGCGATATCAGGCATGACGCCCTTGTTTTGAGTGCTCTCGCCGGAGATCCGATAGAACTTAGCCTGGGTCAATTTGATTTGACCGGCGCCCAACGGAAGCACGGCCTGAACCGT
>JBMYYI010000040.1:7922-17251 GCA_049609265.1 Litorivicinus sp.
TTGCCAAAGGTTTGATTGCCCACGATCAGGCCGCGTCCATAGTCCTGAATCGCGCCTGCCAGAATTTCAGAAGCCGACGCACTGCTGCGATCGACCAGCACGATCAGCGGGCCGCGCCATTGCACGCGAGGATCCTGATCGGCCAGCACCTGCTGACGACGTCCCGTGCCGCGAATCTGAACCACGGGCCCAGTCGGAATGAACAGGCCAGTCAGGCTGTTGGCTTCCTGCAAAGCGCCGCCGCCATTGCCCCGCAAGTCCAGGATTAACCCTTCAACGGCGTCGGCTTTTAATTGCTCGATCAGGCGAGCAACATCGCGGGTCGTCGAGCGGTAATCACTTTCGCCCCGTTGGCGGGCGGCAAAGTCGGTGTAGAAGGTCGGAACGGTAATTACACCGATTTTGCGCGAGTCCAGTTCCAGGATTTCGCTTTTGGCGCTCTGATCCTCCAGCTGCACGGTGTCCCGAACGATGGTAATGATCTTGCTGGGACTGCCTACCGCGGCGCCTGCAGGAAGGATTTCTAGCCTGACGGTGGAGTCCTGCGGTCCGCGAATCAGTTGAACCACCTCGTCCAGTCGCCAGCCGACTACGTCGACCATGGCCTCGTCACCCTGGGCAACCCCTAGAATGCGGTCGGCGGCTTTGAGCTCTCCAGCCCGTTCAGCCGGACCCCCGGGAATCAAATTGACGACCTGAGTCATTTCATCTTCGGTTTGCAAAACCGCGCCGATGCCCTGCAGTTGAAGGCTCATGTTGATGTCAAAGTTTTCAGCCTGGCGTGGGCTGTAATAGGTGGTGTGCGGATCGAACGTGCGGGTGTACGCATTCAAAAAGCTGCTGACGACATCCAACGGGCGGGTCTGCTCCAGTCGCGTGATCTGGGCCTCAAAACGACGGCGCAGACGATCGGCCGCCTCGGTCACGCTCTGGTCGCTGAGCACAAGGTTCAAAAGCTGATTGCGAACCTGGTCGCGCCATAGGTCACGCAGTGCCTGGTCATCTGCGGCGTAGCCGCGTTTTTCAGGATCCGCTTCCAGCAGTCCAGGTGCACTCAGATCAATCAGGTCCGCTTCTGCGACCGCGTCGAGGTAGTAATTCAAGCGCGCTTGCGAGCGTTCAGCAAAGCGCGTGTAGATCGCAAAAGCGGCGGTTTGTTGGCCATCTTCAAGCTGGTCATCCAACAGCGTCTCCCAACGGGCCAGTTCGCGAATATCCTGTTGGGTGAAGTTGGAATGATTGGGATCCAGCAGTTCAAGATATTCCTCGAATACCTCGCGGCTGAGATTGTCATCAATGGTGCGCTCAACGAAATGCCGGCGTTTGGTGATTTTGACCACCGACTCGACCAAATCGTTGTATTGCGGATCTGGTGTCAGGGTTAACGCCTGGGCTGGCAGGCATAGACCAGTGATTAGAATGCCAAGAGACAAGGACCGCCAGATCATGTACATATTCCAGTTAGCTGTTTTTATAACTTTAGTGCAGCGAAGTCGGATATCGTTCCGCATCCGTTGATACTAGGTCGCAACGCACCAGGAGTACAGTTTGAACCCCAAAGCCTTTAACGCCGGTTTGATTGATTTTATTGACGCCTCACCCAGTCCTTGGCACGCCGCCCAACAAATGCGACTGCGCCTAGAAGAAGCCGGCTTTGTCGAATGTGATGGCGAGGCCGCTCCCGGTAGTCGAGTTTTTCGTCAACGTGGCGGCAGTATTGTGGCCGCGATTACTCCTGGCGAATTAGACAGCGGATGGCGGATTGTCGGTGCGCATACCGATAGCCCAAATCTGCGTTTCAAGCCCAATGCGTTATACCTGGCCGAAGGTTGCCTGATGGCTTCAATCGAAACCTATGGAGGGGTTTTGATGAACCCTTGGTTTGACCGGGAGCTAGGGCTGGCAGGGCGAGCTGTGGTTCGTGATGCCGACGGCCTGCGTCAGACTCGGCTAGTGGATTCGGGCAGTGCGGTGGCCTTGGTGCCCTCCTTGGCCATCCACCTGGATCGCGAGGCTAACAAGGCACGTAGTATCAATGCCGAGAAAGACTTGAACCTGGTGTTGGGCCGAGCGGATGCGGTGCCCAGCATGACTGAGTTGCTGGCTGACTGGGGATTACACGCCGGTGACGAGGTGCTGGCGTATGACCTGTGTGCCTACCCGATGCAGCCCAGTGATATGGTGGGTTTGGAAGGCGACTGGGTGGTTGCCCCGCGCCTGGACAATCTGCTGAGCTGCTACGCCGGCCTTGCGGCACTGCTGCAGGCCCAGCCTGAGCGCCACGGCGCGGTTTTGATCTGCAACGATCACGAAGAAGTGGGGAGCACCTCGGCGGTGGGTGCCGATGGACCGATGCTGGAACGAGCTCTAAATGATTGGTATCCCGAGGCCGGAGCATTGGATCAGTCGCTGATGTTTTCTGCGGATAATGCCCATGGGGTGCACCCCAATTATGCCGACAAGCACGCCGCAACCCAGCGTCCGTTGCTCAACGAGGGCCCGGTGTTAAAGATCAACGCTAACCAACGTTATGCCAGCGAACCCGAGATGATCGCGCTGGCCCTGGATTTGGCGGAGCAAAATGACATCCCAGTGCAGCAGTTCGCCAATCGCGCGGATTTGGGTTGTGGCAGCACTATCGGTCCCATTACGGCTTCGCGTTTGGGCGTTCCGACCCTAGATTTGGGCGCGCCGACCTGGGGTATGCACTCGACCCGTGAAACCGCGGG
Organism: Litorivicinus sp.; assembly: GCA_049609265.1. Classification (GTDB taxonomy): domain Bacteria; phylum Pseudomonadota; class Gammaproteobacteria; order Pseudomonadales; family Litorivicinaceae; genus Litorivicinus. The sequence goes on from JBMYYI010000040.1 coordinate 10,652, forward strand.
TCAGGCGGACGGCGCTTATCTTGCGCGTTTGTTGCACGCATTTATGCAGGCTGGTTGAGATTGCCCCGCCCAACCCAACCTACATAGCCAATAAAACAACGGAACTCCCCACATGTTGCCATCTCAGCATCCCCCGGTTCAGACGCCCAAGGTCGGTGTACTGCTCGTTAACCTCGGTACACCTGATGCCACGGACTATTGGTCGATGCGCCGATATCTGTCTGAATTCTTGTCGGATCGGCGGGTCATCGAGCTGTCCCCGCTACTGTGGCAGCCGATTTTGCAGGGCATCATTTTGACCTTCCGCCCGAAAAAGAGCGGCCATGCCTATGATCAGATTTGGAATCATGAAGCCGGTGAAGGTCCTTTGCTGACGCATACCAAGGCCCAGGCCAAGGCATTGCGCGAGCACGCCCGTCAGCACTGGCCAAACGTTCAGGTCGAGTACGCAATGCGCTATGGCAATCCAAGCATGGCATCGGGACTGGACAGCCTGCGCGATGCGGGATGCAGCCGAATTTTACTAGTGCCGTTATATCCTCAGTACAGTGCGGCGACCACAGCAACGGTCAACGATAAAGCCTTTGATTGGCTCAAAGACCAGCGTTGGCAGCCAGCGCTGCGGACCTTGCCGCAGTATCATGATCGCCCCGAGTACATCCAAGCTGTCTCTGAGAGCATTCAAGAGCATCTGTCGACATTGGATTGGGAGCCTGAGCATCTGTTGGCCAGTTTCCACGGGGTGCCTAAGGAGTACTTAGATAAGGGCGATCCCTACCATTGCTTCTGTGCCAAAAGCGGACGACTGATCCGTGAGCATTTGCAGTGGCCCGCTGAACGTTACACCCAGACATTCCAGTCCCGCTTTGGGCCCAAGGAATGGCTGCAGCCTTACACGGACAAGACGGTTGAGGCCCTGGCCAAGCAAGGCGTTAAGCGACTGGCGATCGTGGCGCCTGGATTTAGCGTCGATTGCCTAGAGACGCTAGAAGAAATTGCGATTGGCTTGAAAGAGACCTTTGAGGAGCATGGTGGTGAGCACTTCACCTACATTCCTTGTCTAAACTCCACGCCCCGCAGTAATCAGATGATTGCCCAGTTGGTCGAGCGAGAGTTGCAGGGCTGGATTTAAAATAATTTGGCGTTGGCGGCTTCCCAGCAGTACAGCGCCAAATAGGTCCGATACGGGCGGGCTGCCTCAATCAGCGCGTCCGGATCGCCGCCCTCGGCAAAACCGGCCACCCCCTTTCGTAGCGCCAAATCCCCAGGTGACCAAATGTCACCGTCCAAGCAATGAAACATACTAAACATCTGGACTGACCAGGGACCAATGCCCCAATAGGGCGTCAGTGCTTCCATTCGGGTCTCAAACGATTGTTCCCGCAGGGCGTCCAGGTCCAGCTCGCCTGCGCGTTTGGCTTGAAACAGCTCGGTCAGCGTGCGCTGTTTGGCTCGGGATAATCCGCAACCCTCAAGTCGAGTGGGCTGGTCCAGAAATAGCGATTCAAGATCAGATTCGCCGCATGCCAGCAGTTTTTGCCAGATGGCGTTGGCAGACTGAGTCGACACTTGCTGCCCGACGACGACCCGCACCAAAGCCGGCCACGCCTGCGGCTCGTAGCGCCGCTCCAGGGTCAGGATGCCGGTCCGCTGGACAAAGTCGGACAGCGTTTTCCGGCCTAAACTTTGGAGGTGATGATATGCAGATTCCACAACGACCTAATGGCTAATAGCTTTCTGTCGTGATAACACATTATGCTGGCTGAACGACAGGGATTGTCGGACATTAAGGGAATTTAGCGCGAGGATTAGCGCTACAGTTAGGGATGACGGAGGCCGTATGAGGCTGTTGAAAGAAGTTGCGCCTGTTGAACCGATTGATGTCTCTTCTGGGGCCGAGTCGCTTTTTGTATCACCCTCCCTCTCGCCAGAAGAATGCCTTAATCGAGCCAATCGGTGCTTAGTTCGAAGTGACCGGCTCTTGAGATCGTCGACGCAGATGCTTCGACGATCCCAGGTAGCTATGTTTAACGGTTAAAGCTTAGACGTCCGACGGCGTCCATGTTGGCGCGCTCTTTGCGCATGCTCGCCAGGTCTTGCTCGATCTCAACCAGACGGTCTGACCATTTCGCCAAGACGGTGAAGGGCAGGGCCATCCACGCTAGGACGTCGGTGGGAGTCGCCAGCGGTTGAAAAGCGTTGTAGCGTTTGTGAGTGCTCATGTTGCTGTCTCCATGTGTGTGTTTGTTGGCGACAGTCTAGTGTTCTGGCGGAAACGTGAAAGCGATCAATAATCCACTATGGATTAGTTTATCTAATCTGTTTTTTGGCCTGCGCTAGGCCGCCATCCGCATCGGTGGTGTAGCGAAACGACAGAGTCGAACCGTCCTGATAGCTCAGTACCAAATCTTGGTTTTGTAGTTGCGCTTGCCGCAGTGCCGATTGGGGTTGTTCGCTGATTTTGACGCGCTGGCCTACCTCAACCCTAAAGGCGCGCTGATCCGTTATAAAGTAAAAGCTGCGGCTGAGGTGTTTGGCATCCCGTAGACCGGCGCCAGCGAGCCATAACCCCACCAGTGCGGCGGGCAGCGTCAATGACAAAGGTGCGTCAAGGGCAAAGGCTAGCGCGCTGAGTAAGGCCAACAACCAACCCATGGAAATCAGTCCAGGGCGCTCGCCAATCCACCGGAACTTTACGGTGCTCGGGGGTTTTCCTCGGCCTTGCCATAGTAGTGACTCGCCTTGGGTTAAGACGTTTCCGCGTACGTAGGATTGAAGTTGTTCTGGACCGACCATTTGGGATGAAAACTCCCAGGAGAAGAGATGGTGGCTATGGGTGGACTTGAACCACCGACCCCAGCATTATGAGTGCTGTGCTCTAACCAGCTGAGCTACATAGCCATTGTGGGCGCGAATGATAGGGGGGCGATCTGGCCTTGTCAACGTGCCATGCCCCCTCTTTTTCACTTAAACGTTAAAGCGGAAATGCACCACGTCGCCGTCTTTCAAAACGTAGTCTTTTCCTTCTAGACGCCATTTGCCTGCTTCTTTCGCGGCGGCCTCGCCACCTAGGGTGACAAAGTCCTCGTAGCTTACGACTTCAGCGCGGATAAACCCTTTCTGGAAGTCTGTGTGAATCACGCCGGCACCTTCGGGGGCCGTTGCGCCTTTCTTAACGGTCCAGGCGCGGACTTCTTTGACCCCGGCGGTGAAGTAGGTGTGTAGGCCTAATAGCTCGTAGCCCGCACGAATGACGCGATCCAGGCCCGGCTCTTCCATGCCCAGATCGGCCAGAAATTCGTCCCGTTCATCGTCGTCCAGCTCAGCGATTTCCGCTTCGAGTTTGTTGCAGATCGCAACCACCTGGGCATTCTCGCTGGCAGCCAGCTCCAGCACCTTATCCAGATGCGGGTTGTTCTCAAAGCCGTCTTCACTGACGTTCGCGACGTACAAGGTGGGTTTTGAGGTCAGCAACTGCATCTGCTTAACCCATTTGACCTCGTTCTCATCAAACTCCAGCGAGCGAACGGGCTGTGCTTCGTTGAGAACCGGAAGCATGCGCTCGCACAGCGCGACCTGGGCCTTGGCATCTTTGTCGCCGCCTTTGGCTGCACGGGTTTGACGCTGGTGGATGCGCTCCACCGTGTCCAAGTCGGCCAGTGCCAGTTCAGTGTTGATGACTTCGATGTCGGCCAGCGGGTCGACCTGGTTGGCGACGTGAATCACGTTGTCGTCTTCAAAGCAGCGAACGACGTGGGCAATCGCGTCAGTCTCGCGGATGTTGGCCAAAAATTGGTTGCCCAAGCCTTCACCTTTGCTGGCGCCGGCGACCAGGCCTGCGATGTCCACAAATTCCATGGTGGTGGCGATCACCTTTTCGGGGTTCACCAGCTCAGCGAGCTTGTCCTGGCGGGGGTCCGGTACGGGCACGACCCCAGCGTTGGGTTCAATGGTGCAAAACGGGAAGTTTTCGGCATCAATACCCGCTTTGGTCAGGGCGTTGAACAGAGTTGATTTACCAACGTTGGGCAAGCCAACGATTCCGCATTTAAATCCCATGTGTCTTCCTAGGGCTTGTGGCCATTAATTTGGTTGGTTGCGCGGGCAAAGTCACCACGCAAGATAAGAGGCAGTGCATCCAGTGCGACCTCAATGGCTCGGTCGATCGCGATGCGATCATCCGAGCCGGGGTTCTTGAGTACGTAATCGGCAACCTGCTTGGCATTGCCAGGATGGCCAATCCCAATTCGTAACCGATGGTAGTCGGGTTTCCCCAAATGCGCGTGGATATCCCGTAGGCCATTGTGCCCGCCGTGTCCGCCGCCGGTCTTAAACTTCATCTGCCCCGCAGGTAGATCCAGCTCGTCATGAATCACCAGGACTTGCGAGGGCGGCAGTTTGAAAAATTGGCAAACGGCGCCGACCGCTTGACCGGATCGGTTCATAAAAGTACCGGGTTTGAGTAGCAGTTGCTCGGCCCCTTCGATCGGGCCCTTGGCGTACTCACCGTGAAATTTCGCCTCGCGGCGAAAGCTCAGGTGATAACGCCGGACGACTTCGTCCAAAAACCAAAACCCGGCATTGTGCCGGGTTTTTTCGTAGCGAGAGCCCGGATTCCCGAGCCCCGCCAGCAGGAAGGTCGCAGCCAGAAGGATTACTCCGCGCTGTCTGCGTCTTCGCCTTCTTCAGAAGCGGCCGGGCCACCGGGCTTCTTAACACCTGCGATCGGCAGGTCGTGATCCATCGCCAGCTGAGTAGACGCAACGCCCTTGGGCAGCTGCAGGTCAGACAGGTGCAAAGTGACCCCGGCTTCAACTTCAGTCATGTCGACTTCAATGTACTCAGGCAGATCGGCCGGTAGGCAACGAACTTCAACTTCAGAGGCTTCGTGCATGATCTTGCCCGACTGCATCTTGACGCCGACGCACTTGTCTTCGTTGATGAAGTGCAAAGGTACGTTCACGACGATTTCGGTCTTGGCGTCAACGCGCATGAAGTCAGCGTGCAGGATCACCGGCTTGGCGGGGTGACGCTGAAGGTCCTTCAGGATCACACTCTCAGCTTTGCCGTCGATGTCTAGCGTGATGACCGACGAGTAGAAGGCTTCGTCTTCTAGGGCTTTGATCAAAACGTTCTGGGCGATTGCGATTTGTGCAGGTTCACCCTTACCACCGTAGACGATGCCAGGAACTAGATTTTCCAGGCGGCGCAGGCGGCGGCTCGAACCTTTCCCTGTAACCGTACGTGAGACGGCTGCCAGATTTTGTTCACTCATGATGAGTACTCCAATGTGTCAATGTAAAAGGGGCCTCGACCAGCCCCTTTAAGGGTTGTCCTTAGCGAAACATAGCGCTAATGGACTCTTCATTGCTGACGCGACGCATCGCCTCGCCAATCAATTCTGAGACGCTGATGACACGAATGCGCTTGCATTCGGCCAGTTCAGGTCGGAGCGGGATAGTATCAGTGACGACCATTTCGTCAAGGTCACTGCCGCTGATGTTCTCTAGGGCGCGGCCACTGAGCACGGGGTGTGTGCAGTAAGCGACGACCTTTTTGGCGCCTTTTTCCTTGAGCGCCTTGGCCGCGTTGCAAAGTGTGCCCGCGGTATCGACGATGTCGTCCACGATGATGCAGGTGCGGCCAGCGACGTCACCGATGATGTTCATCACTTCGGCTTGGTTGGCCTTGGGGCGGCGTTTGTCGATGATGGCCAGGTCGGCATCGTCGAGCTGCTTGGCAATAGCGCGGGCACGCACAACACCACCAATGTCAGGTGAGACCACGATCAGATCTTCGTATCGGCTCTGCGTGATGTCATCCAGCAACACAGGTGTGGCATAGATGTTGTCCACGGCAACGTCAAAGAAGCCCTGAATCTGGTCGGCGTGCAAATCAACGGTCAGTACGCGGTCAACACCCACGCTAACCATCATGTCCGCAACGACCTTGGCGGTGATGGGGACACGTGCACTGCGAGGGCGGCGATCCTGACGAGCATAGCCAAAGTAAGGCACAACAGCGGTGATGCGGCTCGCACTGGCGCGGCGCAACGCGTCGGTCAAGACGACCAACTCCATGAGGTTGTCGTTGGTGGGGCTGCAGGTCGGCTGGATGATGAAGACGTCCTTGCCGCGCACGTTTTCTGCGATATCAACGGCAATTTCACCGTCGCTGAACTTGCCGACTTCGGCCTGGCCCAGTGGAATCCCTAAGTACCCAGCAATGTCTGCCGCCAATTGCGGGTTGGCATTGCCAGAAAACAACATCATTTGAGCCATGTCCGTCTCCTTTGGACGCGAATCAGAGGGCGCGAATTCTACGTGCTTTTAAACAAAAGATCACTACTAAAAAGTGGCGGTAAATCGCAACGCTGATCACTCACTTAGTGGTAGCTTAGAAGGCATCGAATTGAGGAGAGTTATCATGCAGTCCCTGTCAAAAATCGCGTTGTTGGTTTCAGATTATGACGAAGCACTGGACTATTACGTCGGCACCTTGGGCTTTGATCTGATCGAGGATACCGATATGGGCGGTGGTAAGCGTTGGGTCGTGGTTTGTCCCTCCGCAGGCGGTTGTGCGCTGTTGCTAGCTAAGGCT
>JBMYYI010000041.1:0-16252 GCA_049609265.1 Litorivicinus sp.
CAGTTGGTAGAGCAGTAGACTGTTAATCTATTGGTCGCTGGTTCGAGTCCAGCTCGAGGAGCCATTTCTCCAAGGGTCGTTAGCTCAGTTGGTAGAGCAGTTGGCTTTTAACCAATTGGTCATAGGTTCGAATCCTTCACGACCCACCATTTTCTTCGTTAGATCCCCTGTCTGCGCCCATCGCCACTTGGTTGATGACCGGATAGGTGTTTTCCAAATTTTTTGGAATCCCGGCTGATGCTGGGATTTTTTTTGTCCAAAAAACAGACTTCCAAGACCTAAACTGAGCCGGTAGGCTTGCCAGCCTGATTGATCAAGCGGAGTGAGCATGAGCGCCGAATACGTAGTAAACAAGCAGATCGTCAAAGACTATTTAGATCGTGTGCAGATTGCCGAGCCGCTGTCTGATGATCAAAACCAAGCTTTGATGGATCGCGCGGCATCGCTGTTAGAACAGCGCCAGGCGGTTCTGGTCGCTCATTACTATGTTGATGACACGCTACAAGCCCTGGCCGAGCAAACCGGCGGTTATGTCAGCGATTCGTTGGATATGGCGCGCTTTGGACAGTCTTGCGAACAACAAACGCTGGTTGTCGCCGGCGTTAGTTTTATGGGTGAGACCGCCAAAATTCTGAGCCCTGAAAAAACGGTGCTTATGCCCGAACTGGCCGCGACCTGTTCACTGGATATTGGTTGCGAGGCCGAGGCCTACCGCGCGTGGCGCCAGTCATTTCCAGATCATGTCGCCGTGGTCTATGCCAATACTTCTGCGGCCGTTAAAGCCGAGGCGGATTGGGTTGTGACCAGTTCTATCGCCGTCGATGTGGTTGAGCATCTGCATGCGCAGGGCAAAAAAATCCTATGGGCCCCGGACAAGCACCTAGGCAGTTATGTCCAGCAGCAAACGGGGGCTGACATGCAGATGTGGGATGGCGCTTGTATCGTGCATGAGGAATTCCGCACCCGCGGCATCAGCGACCTTAAGGCGATTTATCCGGATGCGGCCATCCTGGTGCACCCGGAAAGTCCTCAGGAGATGGTAGCTATGGCCGATGCCGTGGGATCCACTAAGCAACTCATTGCCGCCGCCCAGACCTTGCCCCATTCCCAGCTGATCGTCGCGACTGATAAGGGCATCTTTTTCAAGATGCGCCAGGCGGTGCCCGACAAAACTCTGATTGAGGCGCCAACTCGCGGGGCCGGCGGGGATTGTGTCAGCTGTGCGCATTGCCCCTGGATGGCCATGAATAGCCTGCAAAAGCTGGTTGACTGTTTAGAGCAACCCTCCGGGCGTTACCAGGTTGAAGTCGACGAAGCGGTGCGCACGCGCGCGTTGGTGTCCCTATCCCGAATGGTCAATTTTCAAGGTTAAGCAGGGCGCGAGCGGGCCCAGCGAGGGGGGTATCCATTTTGGCGACTTCAGCCCAGTGCTGTTGCGCAGCCTGGGGGTCGCCCGAGCGTTGGGCTGCCCAGCCACCATAATAGTAAAACTCCGGCTGCCAATTGAGTTGACGCGCCAGCTCGCGGGCCTCGATGTAGGGTTGGGCGAAGTAAGGATGCTGCTGTGCCGCAGTTTCAAAGTGCCTGAACGCGTTTTGCGGGCGTTGTTGCGCGGCGATGCGGGCCTGATACAGGATCAACGCATAATCCCTAGGGTACCCGAGTAGCCCCTCATCCAGTCGAACTTGAGCCTGTTCCCACTCGCCTTGACGGATCCAATATCTCACTTCACGTTGATATCGAAGTCGGCTCATCGGCTGGGTTTGACTCAGGATCTGCTCCATTGAGTCTTCAGGGGCGGAGTCCGACGCTAGGCGTTGCCACCAGTCGAACTCAGAGGGGCTGATTTTGCGGGTTTTATTGCCACCTGCGCCGGCTCGGCCGCGGGAATCGGCCACCCGTTCGCTCGAAAGTGGGTGGCTGCTGAGGTACGCCAATGGCTGGGAACTGAGCCGTTGGCTGGCCAACATGGTTTCAAACATGTTCGCCATGCCGCGACCATCAAAGCCCGCCTGTTCCAGCAGTTGTAAACCGACGCGGTCGGCTTCACGTTCATGCTCGCGGGAATACGCCAGCGCTTGGTCAATCGCCGCCGCCTGTGTGGTGCTGAGGGCAGCGGTACCTAGGGTGGGGTCGCCAGCCACGCCGGCCACGATGGCGGCAATGGCGCCGGCTAGATAGGCCGCTTGAATTTTGGAATTATTGTTCATGCGCCTGGCGAAGTGACGCTGTGAAATATGAGCCAATTCGTGGGCGATGACCGAGGCCACTTGATCGGAGGATTGGGCCAGACTAAACAATCCTGTGTGTAGTCCCATCACGCCGCCGGGTGCTGCAAAAGCGTTTAATTCAGGGTTTCTTAGTAGCACTAAGGTAATCGGCTGTTCGCGCAACGAGGAGGCCTGATGAATCGGAGTCAGTAGTCGGCTGGCGGCACTCAGTAAAATGGGGTCGTCGACCCGCTGAGGACTGGCGTAGAGGGAGCGAGTGACCTGCTCGCCGATGGTCTGCTCGTTGTAGGCAACGGCATGGGGGGCGAAAATGGCTAAAAACGCCAAGCATCTCAATAACATGGGTGTACTATATCGGCATTGCAGCCAAAGAAATGTAAATAATGCACACAATCGACTGCCAGGGCCTGCGATGTCCGATGCCCTTACTGAAAGCCAAATTAGCGTACACCCAATTAGCGGTGGGCGAATCCTTTGTCTTGATCGCCGATGACCCAGCGGCGGGCCCCGATATTCAACGTTGGGCCGAGCGTGTGGCGGCCGAGATCCAGCAGCTGAGTGATCAGCCCCTAACACTCGAAGTAGGAAAGATCCGTGCTTAAAGTTTTTCGATCTTGGATGGAGCGTTACCTGTCCGATGAGGAAGCCATCCTGTTTGCGCTGCTGCTAATTGCCAGTTTTGCCATCATTATTTGGCTGGGGCGACCCTTGGCGCCGGTGTTCACGGCGTTGGTGCTGGCCTTTATCATGCAAGGGGGGGTAGATCGCCTCAAAGGTTGGGGGCTGAGTAATCTGTCTGCGGTGTTAGTGGTGTTCTTGACCACGGTATTGGCATTCGTAGGTTTTTTGGTCGGCATGGTGCCTGCCCTGTTGCAGCAGGCCGAAAACTTTTTTACCGAGTTGCCGCGGCTGGTCCAGGCGGTGCAGCAACAGTTGTTGGTCTTGGCCGAGCGTTACCCGCAATACTTTAATCCGGATCAAATCTCACAGCTGATTGGTCAAGCGGGCCAGCAAGTATCGGGTTTGGGTCAATGGATTTTGAGCTTCTCGCTAGAGAGCCTGCCCAACGTACTTGGGATATTGATTTACCTAGTGTTGGTGCCAATTTTGGTGTTCTTTTTTCTCAAAGACGCGGAGTTGATCCAGGACTGGGTCGGCCGTCGATTGCCCGAACGGCGCCCGATCATGGCGCAGGTATGGGTCGAGATGAAGGCACAAGTTTCCAACTATGTCCGTGGTAAGTTCCTGGAAATTCTCATCGTCGGTGCGGTCAGTTTTGTCGTCTTCAGCCTGATGGATTTGCGCTATGCCGCGCTGCTGGCGCTGTTAGTGGGGCTTTCCGTCATCGTGCCCTACATTGGGGCCGCGTTGGTAACGGTTCCTGTTGCTGCGGTGGCCTTTGTGCAGTGGGGCTGGTCGAGTGAGTTTTACTGGTTACTCGGCGCTTATGCCTTGATCCAGGCGCTGGATGGCAACGTTCTGGTGCCTTTGTTGTTCTCCGAGGTGGTCAATCTGCATCCCGTTGCAATCATTGTCGCCGTATTACTGTTTGGTGGCATCTGGGGTTTTTGGGGGGTGTTTTTCGCCATCCCGCTGGCGACGCTGTTCAAAGCGGTCGTGTCGGCATGGCCGGTGGCCAGCCGACAACTGCAGGAATCATAGGGCCTGAACGGCCTCCAAAACGGCTTGGGCGTGTCCGGCGACTTTGACCTTGGGCCAGCTTTGGACGCAACGGCCCTGGGCATCAAACAAAAACGTCGAGCGGACAATGCCCATGTAGGTCTTGCCGTACATCGACTTTTCCTGCCAAACGCCAAAGGCCTCGCACACTTCACTTTCGTCGTCTGCTCCTAGCATGACCCCGAGTGAATGCTTCTCTTTGAACTTGGCTTGCTTGGCAACCTTGTCCTTTGAAATACCCAGCAGCAATGTGTTGTGCTGAGCGAACTGCTCAGCCAGCTCGGTGAAAGCGATGGCTTCTTTGGTGCACCCTGGCGTGTCGGCCTTGGGATAAAAGAACACCACTAGGTTTTTTCCAGCGGCGTCGGAGGTGTTGAAGACGCTTCCGTCGTCCAATGGGATGGTGAATTCGGGGCAATGTTCGAGCATGTTGCGATCCTTAGTAAAAGACAGGGACTACCTGCGGTTGGTTGCTGTAAAAACCAAGTCGAGTTCTTGAGCCCAGTGGCCTTCGCAGGTAATCTCGCACCATTCGAAATAAGGAGTCTCGAATGCTTCAAGGCAGTATGGTGGCGCTGGTCACACCCTTTGACGATCGCGGTCAGGTGGACTTCGCAGCGCTCGACGCGTTGGTTGAGTTTCACATCGACGCGGGAACCCATGCCATCGTGGCGGTCGGGACGACCGGCGAGTCAGCGACGCTGTCGCATAGCGAGCACAACCAAGTTATCGCCCACGTAGTTAAAGCGGTTAATCATCGAGTGCCGGTCATTGCGGGTACGGGTTCAAACTCGACCGCCGAGGCCATTGAAAGCACGCTGGCCGCTGAAAACGCGGGTGCGGATTTCAGCTTGTCAGTTGTCCCTTATTACAACCGCCCATGCCAACGCGGCATCTACGCGCACTTCAAAGAAATCGCCAACAACAGCGCATTGCCGATCCTGCTGTACAACGTGCCGGGTCGCACCGCCCTGGATATGGATGACGATACGACGTTGGCGCTAGCGCGCGACTTTGAAAGTATCGTGGGCATCAAGGATGCCACCGGTGATTTAAAGCGGGGTCAGTATCTTTTGGATAACCGCCCAGATGATTTCCTAGTCATTTCGGGTGATGACGCGACCGCGCTTGAGCTAACCCTGATGGGTGGGCAGGGCGATATCAGTGTCACTGCCAATGTCGCGCCGGCATTGATGTCGCAAGCGTTTGAATTGGCCCTGGCGGGTCAGGCTGATGAGGCCCGAGCGGTCTACGCCAAGGTCGAGGCGCTGAATTCTGCGTTGTTCGTAGAGTCCTCTCCCTCACCCAGCAAATACTGCTTGGCCAAGATGGGATTGCTGGCCGAGCAAGTCCGACTGCCTCTCGTTCCTACGCACCCCGATCATTATGCGCTGCTAGACGATGCCATGAGCCAAGCGGGCATTTCCCTATGATGCGCACCCTGGCATTGGTGTTGGGATGTTCGGCTTTGGCCGGTTGCGTGGGGCCACTCAAGGGCAGCGTTACGGATCGATCAGTCGACTATAAAGGGTCCTACAGCCTAGATCCGATCGAGTTGCCGGCTGAATTTGGTGTGCCGGCGCCGGTTGAAGCCTTTGTCATTGATGGCGTCGATGGCGCTGTTGCGGGTGCGGGGGGATCTTCGTTTCAGGTGCCCTCGGTACCTGCGGGCGATCCGACGTTGCAGTCTTCCAGCACCCAGCTGATTGAATCCTCCCGGGTCGCTTTTTTACGCATTGACGCCTTGCCCGAGGAAGTCTGGCCTGAGTTGACCCGTTTTTTTGAGGTTAATGCCGTAGGTATCGTGGCCAATCGCGAGCGTGCTCGAATCGAAAGCGGTTGGTTGGCGGGTACCGATCAGGGGCGCAGCGGCAGTAATCTGTTGCGCTATCTTCCGGCCGCCGATCAAGGGTGGCGCCGAGTGAGCCTGGATGTTGCGCCGGGATTGGCGACCGACACGACTGAAATTCGTGCTCAGATGTGGGTTCAGAACTCGCTGGTTCGGCCAGCCCCTGCGGCAGCCGCGGATGACTTTGACGGCAAGACGATGGGCGCCTGGCTGGATGAGTTTGCGATCTGGTTGGCTGACGCCAAACAAAGCGGTCGCCGAGTGAGTGCGGTGGGCCTGGGACAGGGCGCCGAGCCACGCATTACGCGCTTGGTCCGCGAAGACGGCACGTTGGCGATTCGGGTCAAGACCGATCCTGAACAAGCCTGGGAGGGCTTGTTGGCGGCCCTGGAAGGCACCCGGTTTGAAACTGAATATGCCGATCCCGATGGGCTTCGTATTCAGGGGCGTTACGTCTCTGAGGGCGATCTGCGTCGCTTGGACGAGTTGAACCTGTTGACCCGAGCTTTGGTCATGGTGACTGAGGACCTAGCCGGGCTCTACCAAATCAATGCGCAGCGCCTGGACGACGGGGTTAGCTTTGATGTGCAGTACTTAGGCCAAGGCGGCAGTGTGGCTATTGCTGAGGAACTCCTGCTGCAGATTGCCCAACAGATTCTATAGATGCGAGCGATCTCGCTGGGTTCTGGCAGCAAAGGCAACTGCACTCTGATCGCGTCGCACAGCAGTGCGATCCTGATTGATGCTGGATTTGGTGTCCGTGAAACTCAGGCAAGGCTAGAGAAAGTAGGGTTTTCCCCGGATGCCTTGATGGGCATTTTTATCACCCATGAGCATGGCGATCATGCGCAGGGTGCTGCGCGTTTGGCGCGAGCCTTTTCGCTGCCGGTGTACGCCAGCCACGGGACTGCGACGGGCTCAAAGCTGGACAGCGTAGAGCTGATTCAGGATGGCGTCAGCATCGAAGTGGGCGATATTCGCATCACCCCGGTCTTGGTGGCCCATGACGCCCGGGAGCCGACCCAGTTTGTGTTTGAAAGTGGCGGTGTGCGATTGGGGATTTGCACGGATCTTGGCAGTGTGACACCGCATGTGGTTCGCCAATTTCAGGACTTGGACGGCTTGTTGCTCGAGGCTAATTACGACCCGGATATGTTAGCCCGTGGGCCCTATCCGCCAAAGCTCAAAGCCCGAGTCGGTGGCCCACACGGACACCTCAGTAACGAGCAAGCAGCGGAGTTGTTACAGCAAGTGCTTTCGCCACGGCTGAAAAAACTGGTGGCTTGTCATTTAAGCGAAAAAAACAACACCGTGGAGCGGGTTAAGGGGGTCTGGCAACCCCATGTTCCCGAGCACGTAGATTTTCACATCGCAAGCCAAGCTGACGGTTGCGAATGGATAGACCTTAGGGAGTTGATGCATGGATAAGTTAAAAGCGTTGTACGAGGGCAAAGCCAAAACGGCTTGGGAGACCTCTGACCCAGACTACGTGATTATGGAATTTCGTAACGATACGAGTGCGTTTGACGGTGGCAAGACCGCGTCATTGGAGCGCAAGGGTCTAGTCAATAGCGCCGTCGATGCTTTTGTTATGGGCAAGTTGGCTGAAGCCGGGATTGCGACCCACTTCGAACGCCGGATCGACGCCAACAACGTGTTAGTTAAAAAGCTAGACATGTTGCCGGTGGAATGTGTCGTGCGTAATCGTGCGGCCGGGTCCATTTGCCGTCGTCTGGGGATTGAGGAGGGCAGTGAGCTACAGCCGCCCGTATTCGAGTTGTTTTTGAAAAACGATGCACTACACGATCCCATGATCAATGCCAGCCACTGCGTCAGTTTCGGTTGGGCCAGTGCCGATCAGCTGGCGGAGATGGAAGCGCTGACGCATCGAGTCAATGACGTTCTGGCACCGTTGTTCCTTGACGCAGGCATGGTGTTGGTGGACTACAAGCTCGAGTTTGGTCTGTTCAAGGGACAGATGGTTTTGGGCGACGAGTTTAGCCCAGACGGGTGTCGTTTGTGGGATGCCGAGACCGGCCGCAAAATGGACAAGGATGTGTTCCGCCAGGACTTAGGTGACCTCGTAGCCAGCTACGAAGAAGTAGCGCGGCGACTGGGAGTTGAGCTCCCCTAATGGAGCTGACCTGGGAGCTGGCGCTGGCGTTTTTCGTGCTGGCGACAGTCGCAGGGACGCTTGACACCATGGCGGGGGGCGGTGGCTTGATCACCGTGCCCGGCCAAATCTTTTTGGGCGTTCCGCCCGTCGTATCCATCGTTAACAACAAATGCTCGGCCTTTGCGGGGACCTGCATGGCGAGTTGGCGTCTGTATCAAAAAGGCCTACTGGTTTGGCGTGATGTCAGAGCTTCAGTGGCGCTGGCCTTTATCGGCAGCTTGTTCGGGGCCCTAGCGCTGAAAGGGTTAGACCCGGCTTGGGTGTCTGCGGGAATCCCTTGGGTGCTGATGGGCATTGCGGTGTATTTTGCCGTCTCCTCACGTTTGAACCTTCCCCGAGCCCAGTTGCCCAGTGTGGTCAGTGTTCTGGCCATAGGGTTAGTAGGGGCTTACGACGGCTTCTTTGGGCCGGGCACGGGGTCATTGATGCTGGCGGCCTTGATGCTAACGACTCAGTATTCGATTACGCGGTGTACGGTCCAGGTCAAAGCCTGCAATGCGGCCTCTAATTGTGCGGCGTTGCTTATTTTTGCGCCTTCCGCTTTGGTTATTTGGCCCGTTGCGCTGGTAATGCTCGCCGGTCAAACCCTAGGGGGCTTTATCGGGGCACGGTGGGTGGAATTGCACGCTGAGCGCGTCGCCAGACCCCTAGTGGTGGTCGTTTCGCTCATTATGGCGGGGCGTTTATTGTATGGACAAATTAGCCCATAACCCGGATCCAAGGTTGCATGCGTGGCGCGGTTATCGCACAATCGCGCTCCCCATACGGGGTCAATGGTGACCTCCGTCGGTCCCCTCGCGGTGATCGCTTGTAAACCCCGCCAGGTCCGGAAGGAAGCAACGGTAGCAAGTGGATTGTGCGCCGAGGTGTGGCTGGCGGAGGGCATCGCCAACTTAGTGACGAGGTGGATGTGTCCCAAGTCCTAGCGCGTAAATACCGTCCCCGCAGTTTTGACCAACTCATTGGTCAAGATCACGTCGCTCAAGCGCTAACCAATGCTATTGCCAACGACCGTTTACACCACGCGTACCTGTTTGTCGGTACACGCGGGGTAGGAAAGACTTCAATCGCGCGTATTTTGGCGCGTTGTTTGAACTGCGAAACCGGTCCCACAAACACGCCGTGCCTGACCTGTTCCCCTTGCCAGTCGATTGAAGCGGGGCGGTTTGTTGACTTGATTGAAGTCGACGCCGCCAGCCGAACCAAAGTCGAGGATACCCGTGAGCTGTTGGAGAACGTGCAGTACGCGCCTAGCGAAGGGCGCTTCAAGGTCTATTTGATCGACGAAGTGCACATGCTATCGGCACACAGTTTTAACGCCTTGTTAAAAACCCTCGAGGAGCCGCCGGCCCACGTTAAGTTTCTACTGGCGACTACCGACCCGCAAAAGGTGCCGGTCACCGTTCTGTCGCGTTGCTTACAGTTCCGCTTGCGCGATCTCCCAGCGGATCGAATTGCTCAGCACCTGGCGTCGGTTTTAGATCAGGAAGGGATCGCCCACGAGGCACCGGCACTGGATGCTATTGGTCGTGCTGCTCGGGGGAGTATCCGCGACGCGATGACCCTGACGGATCAGGCGATCGCCTTTACCAATGGGCAGGTCACCAGCGACAGCGTCCAATCCATGTTGGGCATTCAAGGTCAGGACAGTATTCCGTTGCTGATCGATGCGCTAGCTCAGGGCGACGCACCAGCGGCCTTGAGCTGGATTGAGCAGGTTGCAATGGTCGATCCCGACTGGTCCGGTTTGGTCGAGGCCATTCAGCGCCACCTGCACGATCTGGCGGTCAAAACAGCCTTGGGAGAAGCGCAGGCATTGTCAGCGGAGGTGATTCAGCTGAACTATTCGCTGGCTACCCAGGCCTACCAGGAGCTGCCGCTGGCACCCGAACCCCGGCTGGGGTTTGAGATGCTGGTGCTGCGTATGCTGGCATTCCGCCCGGCGCAATCCGGTGAGTACCCCGAGCATGCGCCCCCAAAGTCTGATGCCGCCGAGGCGGCGAGTGAACCGGCCGCAATAACAGCCCCCTCGGCGTTGGTTGAACCTGCCCCGGAAGCGTCCAGCCCAACCCCTGCGCCTGAACCACCTTCAGCGGTGGAGCCTGTTCCGATCGAGCCGGCCCCAACTGCGGTTGAGCCTGTAGCGGTCGAGCCGGCCCCAACGGCAGTTGAGCCTGTGTCGGTCGAGCCCGTCTCACAGCCGGCTCAAGCGAGTGTCTCGCCCCCTTGGGAGTCCGAGCCCGAGCCGCCCGCAGATCCGGCCCCGGCGTCGCCGGCTAATGTTGAGCCCACAGCCAAGCCCAGCGCCGCCGGGCAAACCCAGTTGGACGCAGAGCAGTTCACGGATTTGCTGGAAGCCAGCGGTTTAGGCGGCATGGCGTTGTCGACGTTACGCCAAGGGCAGGTGTTGGGGCTAACCGACGCTCGGATTCAACTGCGCCTACCCAAGGATTGCGAAACGCTGTTTATGGACCATCATCGCGATGATGCGTTACACGCACTCGGCCAGCAGCTGGGTCAGCGCTTACGAGGATTCGAGATTGAATGGGGGCCTGTTTCAGGGCCCACTCCAAACGATGTGCTGGCTCAGCGGGCAGCGGCACGGCTTGAGCAGGCCAAAATCGATTTTTCACAAGAGCCAGCCGTGCAGTGGTTGGCGGATCAATTTGGTGCGCAGATCGACGAATCTTCGGTCGCACCTCGGAGCTAGTAAATGTTTGGCAACATGAACATGGGCGACCTGATGAAGCAGATGCAGGGCATGCAGGAGAAGCTCAAAGAACAACAAGAGCAGGTCCTGGCCCTGGAGGTCGTGGGTGAGGCGGGCGCTGGGTTAGTGAGCGTTCGTATGAACGGTAAGCGCGATATCTTGGCGGTTAATATTGATGATTCGGTTTTGAGCGAAGACAAGGCGGTTCTGCAGGACTTGCTCAAAGCGGCCATGAACGAAGCTAACCAAAAGCTGGAAAAACTGATGCAGTCTAAAATGACTGACATGATGAGCCCCTTCGGCGGTAACCCCTTTAGTGGCGGTGCATGAAATCGTTTAGTCCGTTATTTGATCAACTACAAAAGTCCCTGCAGACCCTGCCAGGCGTAGGGCCACGTAGTGCCCAGCGAATGGCTCTGCATCTGTTGGAGCGACAGCGGGAATCCGCTGCCACGTTGTCGCAGGTCTTAGGTGATGCGATCGAGCAGATTGCTCATTGTCAGCGTTGTCACGTATTAACCGAGCAAGATATCTGTTCGATCTGTGACTCTAACCAGCGCGATCCTGGCCGTGTTTTGGTGGTTGAAAACCCAGGCCAATTGCTGGCCTTTGAGCGTGCCGGACTGCATGACGGGCAGTACTTCGTTTTGAACGGGTTGATCTCGCCCCTGGATGGCGTGACGCCCGATATGGCTCGAATTCCACAATTGTTATCCCGGGCTCAAGAGGCCGAGGAATTAATTCTTGCACTCTCCAGTTCAGTGGAAGGCGAGGCTACGGCTCAGTACATCCGCGCACAGCTCCCTGGGGGCGTGAAATTAACTCGATTGGCACGGGGTGTGCCGATGGGCAGCGATGTCGAGCAGCTGGACCCCAGCACCTTGGGTTTGGCCTTTGGGGCGAGGGAAGTGTTTTGAGTCGTTGGCAGTGGATATCCGATCAGGCAGGCCTGCAACAGGCGCTGAGCGTGTCGGGCGATACCGTGGGTGTCGACACTGAATTTGTGCGAGAGACCACCTATTTCCCGATTCCAGGTTTGATTCAAATTGGCAACGCCGAGCAGGTGTTTTTGATCGATCCTTTGGCAGACTTAGATTTTTCGATCATGGCTCGCTGGATGGAGAAGGCTGAGCAGACCAAGATCATGCATGCCGGCTTTGAAGATCTTGAACTCTTTGCCCATCACTTTGGCTGCACGCCATCGCCATATTTTGATACACAACTCGCCGAGGCCTGTTTGGGTGGCCCTATTTCGTTAGGGCTGGATGCGTTGGTACAGAATCATGGCTTCCCGGCGTTGGATAAATCCAAGTCGAGAAACGATTGGACACACCGCCCTCTGGCTCGTGATTTGCTGGATTATGCCGCTCAGGATGTCGTTCACTTGCCTGAAATTGCTCATCGCCAGCGCGAGCGTTTGATCGAAATGGATCGTTTGCACTGGTTAATCGAAGAGCAACAAAGCGCAATCGCGCGCATGCAGGCGCATTTGTCTGGCTTGAACGACCCGATGGATCGCATCAAAGGTTTGCATCATTTAGATGGCCGCGGAATGTGCATCATGCGTGCGCTGGTGAATTGGCGAGAGGATCTCGGTCGGGACCATAATCTGGCTCGGTCACGTATTGCTAGAGACGAGTTCTTGTTGGACTTGGCCAGCCGTCCCAGTTTTCCCAGTCATCTAAACGGGCTCAACGGAGCCCGAAGTCATAGCGTTAAGCACTATGGCGATGCAATGCGAGCCGTTTATGAAGACGCCCAGGGACTTCCCCCTGAGCAGGCGTTGCCCACCCCTAAACGCCCCAGTGCCGCCGAAAAAGCCGCACACAAGGCACTCAAGGCGGACATCCAAGCGGTCGCCGAAAAAGCGGGGCTGGTCCCGGAATTTGTCGCCAAGCGACGGGATATTGAGCGCTGGGCCGGCGGCCGCAGCGCCCCGAGTGGTTGGCGCGCCGTGTTATTGGAATCCATTCTATGAAGCAACTCATTCAGGTTTACAAAAGCCCACGTAAAGACGAGATGTATCTCTACGTGGATCGTAAGGAAGATCTTAAGCGCGTGCCGGAGGCCCTGATGGCGCAGTTCGGAAGCCCTCAGAGCGTGATGGTCATTCCCATGACGCCTGAGCGTAAGTTAGCCCGTGCGGATGCCGCCGAGGTGCTAGCCAGCATTCAGGAGCAGGGCTTCTATTTGCAAATGCCGCCGCCGAAAACCGATGAAATGGATGAGCTCGGCAGTCGATTAGCCGAGTATTGCGCCCGTTTCGATCAGGATCCTGAATAGTCTCGGTTAAATTCGCGAACCATCGGATAGGTCATCAGGCTCAACAGGGCCAGAACGATGAAGTACAGCGTGGGTGTGACCTCCAATAGCACCAGCAGGGCGATTGAAAAGGCGGCTGAAGCCACCATCAGAGCCGCATTGAGACGATTGTTTCGACCGATCGCTTGAGGTAGCTCCGAGGCATTAAGATACGTCTGCATCCAGACGTATAGGGGCACCACGTATAGCCCGCCGGCCACTCCTAGGGCCAACAGATTGGCTAGCCCGGCGATCGGTGAAAGCGCCGCAGCGAAGGGCAGGCTGATTCCGAAAACGATCAGACCGACAAACCCTAGCGGCTGCGCCCGGTTAGGTATCCTAGATACCCACTTTGAACCTGCACCCACGCCGATCGCAAAGGCCGCTAATAGCCAACTAACCGACTCGGCCGTCCAGCCCATGATTTGTTGGGTCAGCAAGGGGAGCTGAGTTAGGTAACTCGCGCCCAAAAACCAAAACCACGAGATCAACCGGCGGGATCGCAGTGCCTGTGGATGATCCTGGTAGGGGCTGTTCTGGACGGATAGGGGAGGCACACTGGGAAGCCGACCCGCCAGATAACGGCCTATGATGGCCAGCCCCAGGACCAAAACACTCAGGGCGATCGGCGCCGACACCAATAATCCGCCGACCAAGCTTCCCAATAAGATGGCGATAAAGGTGATCGCTTCGATTGAGCCGGTGACGGCAGGTAAGTCCTCGACTCGCTCGGTACGGGCCGGCCAACTAAATTTGCTGGGTCCAAATAATGTGCTTTGTGCTCCCAAACCTGCCAAGGCGATCAACAGCAGGGTTAGATTCCCTAGTACCAGGCCAGTAATTGCGACGGCTGCGCAGACCAGCTCTAGGTTCTTGATGCGGATAATGACATCGCGCAGATTTTGGGTTGCAACCCAGCGCCCCGCAAGATCAGAAAGTAGTAAAAACGGTAATATAAACAAGGCCGAAGCAAGATTGGTCCATAGCGATGAGGGGCCTGCGTACTCAATCAATCCAAACCCAATCATGACCAAAATCGCCTGTTTGACGAGGTTGTCATTACCGGCCCCTAGGCCCTGTAGGACAAGGAAGGGGCGCCTACTCAAGGGATTCAAAACTGATATACTCCTGCTGTCTTTTGCTAATGTAGTCTACCTGTTAATGAATCAATCTCGACCGCTGGTTTACATCGTAGATGACGACCCGATCATCGCACCGAATTTCATCGATTTTTTGTCGGAAATGGACGTGCAGACCCGGTCGTTTTCCAACGGTCCTGAATTTCTACACACCATCCAACCTGCTGAAATTGCTTGTGTTCTGCTGGACATGCGAATGCCAGAGATGAGCGGACTTGAAGTGCAAGCGAAACTCCGGGATCAGGGTTGCTTGCAGCCTGTGGTCTTTACGACCTCGATTGATGATGTGGGGTCGGCGGTCAGTGCCATGCGGCACGGTGCTCTGGATTACTTGCTCAAGCCCGTCGAAAAGAGCGAGCTGATTACCCGCGTTGAAGCGGCGTTAACCGAAGCGCAAATCACCATCGAAGAAAACCAAGAAGCGACCATCGTGCGCGGGCGTTACGACCGTTTGACGCCCCGGGAACGCGAGGTTTTGGCCCTGATGGTTGAGGGCAAAGCGAACAAGGTTATGAGTGTTGATCTAGGCGTCAGTCAGCGGACGGTCGAGATCCACCGTGCCCGCGTCATGGAAAAGATGGAAGCCAAATCACTGGCCGAGTTGTTCCGTCTGTCCCTGTATCTCGAGCTGGGCTAAGCCGGGCAGGTCTAACAGCTCAATCTCTCGGCCTTGAACCTTGATCAGGCCGTCTTTGTTGAGCTTGGAAATCAGCCGACTGGTCGTTTCCAGTGCCAATCCCAAATAATTTGCGGTATCGGTACGATTCAGTGGCAATCGAATGTGTGTTCGGCTGAGTCCCCGGCCGCATTGATGCGCGGAGAGTCGCAATAACCAACTGGCCAGCCGAGCGGTGGCGGGTTTGAGTTGTATCTCCAGTTGCCAGCGTTGTTGCTCCATCTCCCTTGCCATCAACCGCACGGCTTGGGGGTGGTTGGGTAATTCGGTTTGGGTGTCGAGTCGACATACTCGCGATCGTTCCAGCGCAATGGCTGTTTCAACTTGAGTTGTCGAATACAGGCAGCTCAGACCCAGATAGTCCCCGGGTAAAGCCAGGCCAATGATCATATCGCCGCGGGTGCGTTTAATGGCGCCAGATTGAACAACGGCAGCGAACTTGGACTGGGCCCCCTCGCTAAACAGCACCTGTCCGGCATCGTAGTGATGATGTCCGCTGACCATGTCTTTAAAGGCGTTGACGTCCAGCGATTCTGAAAAGCAATCCTTGCCTAGCGCGCAATGCCCGCACTGATCTCGTTTGTCCATAGGCCGAGTATAGACTGGTTTGTCACCCCCGGTCAGCGCCTTGAGTGATTGGACTAAAGCGATAGATCAAAATGTTGCGATGCACCATCTAGGGTGCTATTTTGCACTGCAACAAATTAATGTTTTTTCATTATCCAAAAAGGGTGACGATATGTTGAACAATGTGGAAAAGCTGGCAAGTGAATCTTTAGCTTGGAGCATGATGCCGTTGCAACAGTGGGCGCAATGGAGCGACTGCTCACGTAAAACCCTTGATCAGTGGGTGACCAAGACGGTGGCCGATCAGGACCAAATGTTGGCGTTGGCTAAAAGGACCGCCGAACAGACTCAGCAAGCGCTGCAAAGCGCCTTGGAAAAAGCCCAGAGCGATGCCAAGGCCGTAGCATCTCAAGCCCAGGCCGCCGTGGCTGACGCAACAGAGCAATCGAAAGCAGCTCTAGAAAGTGCTGCAAAGCAGGCTCAAGAAGCCCTAGATTCTGCCGCTCAGCAAGCGCAGGAAGCCGTTGCAGTGGCTAAGAAAAACACCAAAGCCGCCGTTGAACAGGCCGCTATGCAGGCTCAGGCAGCGATTGATGAAGTTCCCGACCTTAACACCGCAGCGGCGCCATTCGTGGCTAAACCTAAAGCCGCCAAGGCCGCAAAGAAAACCCAGCCCGAGACTGCGGCGGAGGTATCCAGTGAGTCTGATGACTTAACGCGCATTTCTGGTGTCGGTCCGGCTCTGGCAAAAAAGCTGGTGGCCGCGGGTTACACAACCTTCGGCCAGATTGCCGAGTTATCCGACGAGCAAATAGCCGAACTCGAAAGCAGCGTCATTCGTTTCAGCGGCCGTATTCAGCGTGATGGCTGGAAAGCTCAAGCTCGAGATTTGATGCAAGGGGCCTAATGGTGCCCACCAAGCC
>JBMYYI010000042.1:0-15266 GCA_049609265.1 Litorivicinus sp.
GGCAAGCCGGCTAGAAGGCCTATGTCGGTACTATGATGTCGATATCTTGGTGGGCGAGCCTGCCGTGACAGCGATGGACGCACCGCAGCGATGGACCTTGATTCCCGTGGATCGAGTTCGGGTCAAGGGTAAAACTGAACCCATCTTAGTTCACTGGCTGGCCGCCGAAACCCAAGATCCGGTTTTCAAGCGACTATCCATTACCCATAGTCAGATGCTGGAACATTACTGGAACATGGAATGGAGCAACGCTTTGGCGCTGCTGGAGGAGCTAGCTGGGCAGGCAGAATACCCGGCGAAGCTAATCACCCTATATCAGGAGCGCATCGCCACCTATCGCATGCACCCGCCGGAGCCAGGGTGGGACGGGGTATTCGACGCCACCTTTAAGTAGCAAGTTGCAACGAGTCGCCTGTGTAGTGCGGATTTGCTAAAATCTCGCGCGACAAAAAAAGAGGCCGTCTTATGCGATTACTAATCCCGCTGGTGTTGATGACCAGCGTTGCCCATGCCGCCGAGTTTATCGGCGTCACTGCTGCCCTTCGTGGCGATGTTCAACGTGTTGCCAGTGAAACTGGTCAACCTCTGGGGCCGCTGACCAGCGGCGCACAGATTTTTGAAGGCGATCAATTGGCCGTTGGCGACGAAGGTCGCTTGCAGGTCATGTTGCTTGACCAAACTACCTTTACCCTGGGCGCCGGTGCTGAATTCACGGTAGATGAGTTCGTCATGGACAGCGCATCCCCAAGCCTGAACGCGGATATCACCCGCGGGGCGTTCCGTTTTGTCAGCGGCAAGATCGCCAAGTCCGGCCCCGACGCGATGACCGTTGACGTACCCAACGCGGTGATCGGCGTGCGGGGCACCCAGGTCGCGGGACTGGTTGAAGAGGACGGTACGGCGCAGGTTCTGTTGATTGGGCCTGGCCCAAACAGCTTTGGCGCAACCCCCGGTGCGATCGATATTTCCAATGAGCTGGGTAATACCACACTGCAGCGCGGCGGCTACGTAGTCAGCACCGCGGCCAATCAGAGTCCTTCTGCCCCCAGCCAGGCTGACAACGAGCTGATCCAGCGTCTGGAAGCAGCGGTTCAGGAGTTGGGGGCTGAGGAAATTCCGGCTGAGATCATCGAGCAGTTTGCAACTGAGCAGACGGTCGAATTGATTGAAGCCCTGGCCGAGGCCGGTGTTGAGGGGCCGGATCAGGCAACGAACAATGCAGCGGTACTCGAAGTTGTTCTAGGAACTGAACTGGCCCAAGAGCTTAATGAGTACGGCGTAGGCTTCACCGGCGAAGCCCTCTACCTTCTGTCGCAGTACGCTGACATTCAGTCGCTGAACCAAAATCCGCCGCCAGGCCCAAGCAAAACGGAACTCGCAAACTCGAGCCTGTCGGGCAGTTTCAGATACGTCGCGAACAATGTCGTGATGACAGTAGTAGGCGGCTCGGGGAGTGGATCATTCGACTCAATCACCACACTTAACTTCGACGCCAACACCGTTCGCTCCGACGTCGCGGGTCAAGTATCAGCACTTGAGCTAGCCAACGGAACCGCGTCATTCAACTTTGAATTCGACCAAACCGCCGCATTCAGCGCGCTCGTTGATTTGAATGGAGATGCGACCTTTCAAACTCTGGCGCAAGATCTGGATCTAAGCGACGGGCTCACCATGACGGCTCCACCGACTCCGACAGTTAATCTTGGCGCAACGAATACATTTGGTGGGTCCGTACCCACGATCAGCGGCTTTCAGACGACCGGCACTCAAACGACAGATGATCAGCTCGCGATGTCGATAAGCGGCAGCTTCGTTGACTTAAACGGCGATCAAGCCAACTTGCACGCTGTAAACGTTAGCGTGATTTCCAGTGATGATTCGATAACAAGTGGCGACAAAACAGTAACCAACCTAGGCGGCACAGGCGTGTCCGTCAGAACGCCGGAGTAAGGCCATGAAAAAAACACTATTGGCAATGGCACTGACCCCTTTGTTAGCCACCGCCGAAGTCACCTACGACCAGATCCTGCTGGATCCCGACAACATTGCCCTGAACCAGCAATACGTTCAAGAACGCATCAATGCTGGGGATTTGAGTCAGGCGCTGGCCTCAATCGAACGCATCATTCTGCTGCAGCCCCTGAACATGGACGCGCGCACACTGCGTGCTCAATTACTGATCAGCCTGGGCAACAACAGCGCTGCTGAGCAGGAACTGCAAACATTGGCTGCACTACCGCTGCCAGAAGCCCTGCAAAACCGCGTCGCACAATTGTTAGAGCAAGCCCAAACTGCCCAACAACGTTGGAGCCAATCGGGTTACCTATCGATTGGATTGGGCCATGACAGCAATGTCGGCGGTCACACAGACAGCGGCAATATTGCGGATAGCAACGGCAACAACAACGGCAGTTACATCGACTCCGAGGGCTTTGACGCTAAGCGTTCTGACTCGCAGTTGTTCGTCCGCGCTGGCTCCACCTACAGCTATGACCTAGGCACACAAACCCAGGACAGCCTGTACTTGGGCGTGCGTGGCAGCCTGACCTATGGTGACGACAGCGAACTCAAGGATGCAAAATCATTGGGCTTCTCGGTTGGCACACGGATTAACCGCCCCACCGTCAACACCCAGGTTTACCTGAACTATGACAAGACGTTCCGCGACGACTTAACCGACAGCCGCGACCAGTCGCAGGTCAAACAGGACGACTCTGCGGTGGCGACTCTGGGTGTTCAGTTCTCGCGCAAGTTAGGTGACACCACCTATAACGCGGGCATTTCATACTCGGCTGCGGATTTCTCTGGTCGTGCGACTGCCGTCTCAGATCGTAGTGACGCGAACACGACTGCGGTCAGTCTGGGTGTGTTCTCAATGCTCAGCCCAACCTTAGCAATCTCGGCCAATCTGGGTCGTGAATCGCGCCAGGCAGACAAGCCAGACGTGCTGTTGGCCAGCGCCAGTCAGGATCGCGACGTGACAAGTATGGGTGCGGGTCTGGTAGTCCTACCCAAAGCGGGCCATCGGGTCAGCCTGAACGCACGCGTCCGTAATCTGGATTACGAGAAGAAGTTGTCTGCCGACCAGTTTATCCGCGACGATCAGGAAACCACGCTGAGCGCTGGGTACACCCTGATGGGCGGTGTCGTTAGCCCTGAACTGTCCGATTGGTCATTCATGGCCAGCGCTAGTCAGGTCAAAACCGATTCCAACATGATCACCTACGACATCACCAATCAGCGCTACGAGCTGTCGGCGATATATCAGTTCTAAGTAGAACGCTTCGAATCAGGCTCGTTAATCGAGCCTGATTCGGTCTTCCCGCCGACAAGGCAAAGGCCTCCTGCTCTGCAATCCGCATAGCCAAGCACGGTACGACGCTTGAGATACCCCGTGTCCAGACGCACTATTACTCAAACAGCGCGAGGCACTCTATGACCCACCCCTTGATCCAGCACTTGGCCAGTTACACATTGGCTTCTGAATCCGATTGCCGACTAACACTCGCCAGCGTCATCGCAGGCTACCCGGTATTGCTCGAGGGCCTGCCGGGCGTTGGGAAAACCGGGTTGGCCCTGGGCGTGGCACAGGCGTTGGCGTTGGACTTCAAACGCCTGCAATGCACACCGGACACACAGCCGGCGGATATCACCGGCTATTTGCGGCCCGATCCCGGCGGTCAGAACTTCGTGTTTGTTGAGGGTCCCGTGTTCACCCCTTGCCTGCTGGTGGATGAGATCAACCGGGCTAACCCTCGCAGCCAGGCTGCACTGCTCGAGGCGATGGCCGAGGGCACGGTATCGGTCGAGGGGCAGACGCACTCGCTGCCGCCCGAGCGCGTGATTCTGGCCACCCAAAACCCTCAAGATCAAATAGGCACCCAAGCGTTGCCCGAATCCCAGCTCGACCGCTTTGGCGTAGTACTGACGCTGGGTTACCCGGATGCAGAGAAGGAATCCGCCGTTATTGCAAGACAACTGGATACGCCACCTGCCGCGCCCGCGCTTGATCTGTTGGACACACGCGCATCCGTGCGCGGGGTGGTCACCAATGACCAGGCACTGGGATATCTCACTCGCCTGATTCAGGCCACCCGCAGCGCCACAGACTTCCGCCATGGCCTATCTACCCGTGGCGCGCTGGTACTGGCCGACCTGGCCCGTGCCTTGGCATTTTTGGATAGACGCGATTTCGTCGCCCCAGATGACGTGCAGCAGGCGTTTTTGCCCGTCGCTCGCCATCGATTGACGCTTAATACCCCCGGCGCAGCCGCCCTGACGCCTGACAGCCGCCTGATGGAGGTCATTCAGGGTATCGCGCTGTAATGCTGCAACTGACGCGAAAAAATCTATGGATGGTGCCGACGAGCGGCGGCCTGTGGATGTTTGCGTTTTGGTTTTTCTTGCTAGCCGGCGCGGTTAACTATCAGAACAACTTAGGCTTTCTGATGGTGTTCCTGATCGCCGCGATGGGGCTGGTGTCGATCGGGATCAGCTTTCGGAATCTACAAGGCCAGAGCCTGACACTGGCGCCTGACACCAGATTGTTCGCCCAAACCCCCGGCCGAGTTCGCATCTTGGTTCAGGGTCCTCGTAACAGCCAAAAACTGACCTTAGCGCTAAATGGGGTGGCTCTGGAGCAAATGGACTCCCAGGTTGAGTTGCCGTTTTTGTCAGCGACACGGGGCCGCCATCCATTGCCACCGGTCGAGGTGGGCTCGCTGTTCCCTTTTGGTTGGCTACACGTTCGGACGCGCTGGAAGGCGCCTGGCGATGTCTGGATCTATCCCCGACCCATTGCAGGCCCAACCCCGCAGCCGGTACCGGCGGCACGTGACGGCCGGAGTCATAGCAGTGCGCAGGATATTCAGGATCCAGACCTGCGGCCCTACCGACCCGGCGATTCATTGAAACGTGTGCAGTGGAAATTGGCGCGGCCCGAGCGCGACTGGACGGTGTTGCATCGACAAACACAGCAGGACAGCCAAGAATTAGACTGGCGAGGGTATCCAGGGGCTCCTCTTGAGACCGCCCTATCCTATCTCACCCAACGGGTGCTGGACTGCGAGGCGGCAGATCAGAGTTTTTTGCTCCGACTACCGGACGCTGACATCCCGACGGGACAGGGACCGGCGCACGCACAAGCCTGCTTGCAGGCGCTGGCCGCTCAGGGCCATCAGCCATGAATCCGTTGCGAACCGATCTGCCGAGCCTGGACCAGCCCATGGTCCGAGGGCATCGCGCTCTGCAGGTACTGGCGGCACTCGCCAGCCTGCCGCTGGCCATCGGCACGCTGAGTTGGCCATTGGCGGCATACCTGGCCGTGGTGGCGGCCCTTGCGTATCACCGTCCTGCCAGCCCAATCTGGTTGAGGCTGGCGTTAACCGCAGGCTGCCTGCCGGTGTTGTGGTTCTTTCGGCCCGGTGATCAACAGGGCTTTTTCAGTGCCGCCATATTGGCCCTGACCACGCTGAAAATGCTGGAGATGAAAACCCTGCGCGATGGGCAATTCCTATTGAATACCGCCCTGTTTGGATTATTCGCAGCGGCGCTGATCACACCTACGGCATGGATGTCAGGACTGGTTATCGCGGGCACAGCTGGCCTGATGCTCGGCCACTACTTGGTCCTAAACCCTGATGACCAGTTAGATTGGCGACGCTTGCTGCGACTGCTGCGACGAACTGCGATCGTATCGCTGTGGGTGCTGCCTTTGATGGTGCTGATGTTCTATACCTTTCCTCGCGTCGGCGGCCAGTTTTTCAGCCTGGGTCTGATGGGCGGGGCGACTAGCGGTCTGACCGATCGGCTGGAGCCGGGTAACCTGGCTGACCTGGCGCTATCGGACACCACGCGCTTTCGTGTTCAGGGGGACCCCGCGCCGACGGGCCTGTATTACCGAGTTCACGTGCTCGAGCAATTCGACGGGCAGACCTGGCGGAAGTCCGAGCAAACCGCGGCCCTGGCGCCCATTACGGACGAGATAGGCGAGCCAATCACCATTGAAATGCCAGCTCATCAAGACACCTGGCTGCCGCTGCCTGAGTGGCCGGTGAACACCCCCTTCACTGGGTTAGGGGGCACCTTTGAGCGCGACAGCGCCCTGGAATTCCTGTGGCAAGCCGAGTTTGAGATTGAACCCGCCGTAGCACCGGCGCAGACGCTAAGCGCTGCCGATCGTGCGCGATTAGTGCAGATGTCCCAGCCCAATCCAAGAACCGATGCCTGGCTGGAGCCTTTGACCGGACAGTCATTGCCCCAGGTACTGGCCAAGTTGTCTGGGCATTTCCGCAACACCCTGTTCTACAGCCTGCGCCCACCGCCGGCCGACCCGATCAATCCCGTGGATGCTCTGCTATTCGACAGCCAAACCGGGTTTTGCGGGCATTTCTCCCATGCCACTGCCTATGCCCTGCGTCGCTTGGGCTTCCCCGCCCGCGTCGTGATCGGATTTCAGGGTGGCCGCTATAACGAGCTTGGGGATTACGTGCAGATTCGTGATGCCGATGCCCACGCATGGGTCGAGGTTCACGACCAAGGACGCTGGCAGCGCGTGGACCCAACCGCTTGGATCGCTCCCAACCGCATTGATCAGGGCATCGACGCCCTCGGTGATGCCCTGCGTCAAGCGGGCGGAATCGACCGACGCATGATCGACGCTGGCGCTCTGGGCGCTGTCACCCGCAGCCTATGGCAACAAGTCCGCGACGGCATGGATTGGATGCAGCGGGGCTACACACGCTGGGTCGTGGACTTCAACCAAGAACGTCAGCAGCGACTGTTTTCCGGGCTTTCCAGCCTGTGGCCAATCGCCATTGTGTTACTGCTGGGCGGCCTCGCGCTTTGGCTATATCGCCGACAAAAAAATCAAGATCGCTGGTTGGCTCGCTTTGATCGATGCGTCAAACGCCAAGGTCTGACCCGAGAACCCTGGCAAACACCGGGGCAGCTGGGCTATCAGAACTTTCACGCCGCCTGGATCAAGTGGCGCTATCACCAGGGCGCTGAGTCCGCAGTCGCCGAGGCCTTTGAGAACCTAAAAGCCGCTGCACGCTAGACTCATGTGTTACCTCTCGAGTTACCCCATCAGTTGCTAAACCACAGCTTTATTCGTATTATCGCGCGAGGATGAATCCTGCTGGGAATCCCCCACAAGGAGCAAGAGCGTGAAAATCAAAGCACTACTGACTGCCATTGCGGCCCTGACCATCGGTTCGGCACAGGCCGTCGAGATTAGCGATTTGCGCTTTTCACATGGGCCTGAACGCACTCGAATCGTATTTGATTTAAGCGACAAAACGACCTTTGACCGCACCTATTACCAGCAGCAGTTTTCAATACAGCTGGCGGGCGTCGACGAATTGCCGCTGACGAAAGTTCTGCGTATCGACAGCCCCCGCTTGGTGGTGGATCGCGACCCAGATCCCAGCCGCCTCACGTTAAAACTTGCGACCGATCGTGCGCCGCGCGTATTCACACTGCCGGCTGAGGATGGCCGCCCGTTCCGCGTGGTTGTCGACATTTTGGATGGTGATGGCCCGGCACAACCGACCGTTGCCAAGGTCGCATCATCCGAGAAACTAAAAACCGAAGTGGCCCCCAAGCCGGCGCTCGAGGCCATCAGCGACGACCAGGCTCTGACGATGTTCGAGAGCGACATCGACGGCATTCGTGACGCCGTTCAGGCCGCCAAAATTGAGGTCGCGGACGCAGGCGAGCTGACCAATCGCAAGCGAATCGCCCTGACTCATCGCGTTGCTGACAGCCGTGGCTATGATGCGCCGCCGGCTATTCATACGGCGCATGGCGACAGCGAGCGCATCGCTAAGTTGGCCAGTGAATTGGTCGCTCAGGTCAAAGTCCAGCAGCCAGCGCCCAGCCCATCGCCTGTTCTTGCGCAGCCCAAGATCACCCAGCAGCCCGCTCCTATCGTTGCCAAGCCCAAGATCACCAGGCCCACCATCACCCAGACACCTACTATTGTCAGCCGGCCGGTTATCAAGCCTGCAATGACTCAGGTCAGTGCTGTTGCCGTTCCGCATCAGCAACCCAACGCACTGGCGCGCCGGATCGCAGTGATTGAGCAGGCAGTTCAGGCCGGCCGAATCGATCGTCATCAGGCAGATGAGATGATCCAGCGCCAACGCGCGCTGTTCGCCGAGCGTAGCTAATGCAATTGCCGCTGTGGGCACCGCTGGCGGCTGATGCACTGATTGCCCTGACGTTGTTTGGATTCTTTACTCAGGGCGTTCGCCGCGGGCTATTTGAGCTGACGCTAACGACCATCTTGTTGATTCTGGCGGTGGCCGCTTCGTTTGGGGTTGCCTATGCCTATCCCTACATTCCCGAAATCCCCTATCGATTCCTGCTAATCACAGCCCTGCCGCTGATCGCGTATTTCCTAGTTTATTTCGGTCTCAGAACCGCAATGCGTCGAGTTCTGGATTTGCTCGATGATCGCGACGTGCCGATTTGGGAGGCCCTGCCCGGCGGATTGTTTGGACTGGCAAGGGGGTTGGCAGTCGTCACGCTAGTCGGCCTGAGTTTGTCGACGCCGTTTCGGATCATGGGTGTTCAGGTAAACACACCCGCGCCCATGTTATGGAGTGCCATGACGCCGGTGGTCGCACCTATCCAGCGTCCCTACCAAGCCTGGTTGGCTGATGAGCTGGCACAGGCACAAGCCGCGCAGGGACAAGCCAATGAGCTGGCCGCATTGATCAACCGATTTGTTAGTGAAGAGGCCCTGTCGGCGATCTTTGGCGATTTGGGTAAATCGACGATCGAGAATGCCGCGAAGCGCAAGGAGCAGCGCTCGGCCGCCGATGAAGTCTTAGGCAATTGATCGATCTGCTGGGAGTCTGGTTTGTCTTTGCTCCCGTCATGATCCTAACCGGTTTAGGTGCACTCATCAGCGAACCCAGCTGGGAAGTCGCGGGTCAAGTTGCGCTGATTACCAGCGTCTGGTTTGGTGTGAACGCTCTGATATTTTTCGGCTGCAGGTGGCTATGGCGTTGGGTTAAGCGCCGTCAAAGCAACCCTAGCTGAACCGCCTGGATCGCCTGAGGCAGGGACATCGCCAACGTCTCATCCGGCATGGGAAAGGTATCCTCGCCTCTGTACACAACGATCTTTCGCGTGACGCCGATATCAGCACTGGCGATGTGAAAACCTTTGGTCAGCTTTGGTGCCCGACTGGCTTTAACCTCGATTGCCCATCGATCACCCGATGCGTACTCCACCACCATGTCGATTTCGGCGCCCGCAGACGTTCGGTAGAAGTAAGCCCGCGCACCATCGGGCAACGCGTTAATCAAGGTCTCGACCACGAACCCCTCCCAGCTTTTGCCGACAATCGGATGGCCCAATAGCGCCTCCAAGCTACCCAGATTCAATAACGTATGAACCAGCCCGGAATCGCGAACATATACGCGCGGCGACTTTACCAGTCGTTTTTTTACGTTACCGTGCCAGGGCTCTAGCCGTCGCACGAGCATCAAATCCACCATCAAGTCTAAGTATCGGGCAACCGTGATGCTCTGGACCCCCAACGAACCCGCCAGCTTTGAGGCGTTGAATAACTCACCTTGGGCATGCGCAAGCATTGTCCAAAAGCGTAGCAGCGTGGACGCTGGAATACGTGGACCCAATTGCGGAATGTCACGTTCAACATAGGTACGGATAAAGTTCATGCGCCAACGATGACTGGCCCCATCATCTGGGGCGATGACACTGCTAGGGAAGCCACCACGCGACCACAGCTTATCGACGGCTTGGTGGCCATCGGCTCCTAACTCACTCGGACTCAAGCCGGTCAGCTCACAATACTGAATCCGGCCAGCCAAGCTTTCAGCGCTCTGTTGCAAAAGCTCATTGCTGGCCGAGCCCAAAATTAAAAAACGACCATTGCCTCGGCCCTCACGTCGACGCTGATCAATGACACCTCGAAGTGAGCGAAACAGATCGGGATAGCGCTGGATTTCATCAAGAATCACCAGTTTGTCGGCATGCATGGCTAGGTAACCTGACGGATCACTCAGCTTTTGATAGTCCGCGGGATCCTCTAGGTCCAAGTACAGCGAGGACTGCCGCTGCGACAGCTGAAAAGCTAGCGTGGTCTTGCCTACCTGCCGCGGCCCGAGAATCGCGACAGCAGGATTTTCGTCCAGAGCAGTTTGGATGGTCGAAGCTAAATTACGCTCATACATCCTTGCAAATTTAACACTGAAAGTTAAATTTGCAAGGATGATACTCGCGGGTCGAACCCTTCATTACTGACAACAGATCAACCAAGTCCGACTCGAGCCCGATGCCGTAGTCAAAACCAGCTGGCGATAGGCTCCGCTGGCGCCGGTAATCGCCGCCCCACTGACCACCGTTAAGACCCATTGATCCGGCGGAGGACGTAGTTGCGACTGCACGCGATCGCGCCACTCGTTTAGTCGAGTATCCAGCGCCGCATTACCCGTAGCAGCAGAGGCGGCAGACAAGAAGTCATAACCCGCCGGAATCGAGTCCAAAACACTCATTGCCGGCCGATTGCCTGTACCTTCAATCCAATCCTGGCGCCGCGCCCAGCTTGCCCAGTCGGCCAGGAACACGTCGCGCAATGCGGCCTGTTGTTGCAGCGCGTCTGACTGTTGATCACTAGTCTGAATCGTGCCGAGCGTCACGGCCGCGCCGACAATCATGATCGCAAACAACGCAAGCGCCACCATGGCCTCGATAATTGAAAAGCCCGACTGGCTTTTTCGTATACTCATGCCCATGAGTTTACTCCGAAACCAATCCGGCTTCGCCTTGCCCTTTGTCTTGTTGCTCGGACTAGGCCTGACCTATGTGGTGGCCGAGCTGGTGCGCTACAGCTCAGGGGATGTGAATGCACAAGCCAATATCAACGCGCGCAATGCCGCGTTGCAGGGGCTGACCTATGCGCAGGATCGGGCGCTAAGCCTGCTGCGCGCTAGTTCGGCACTGCCTATTGCATCCGCGAGCATACCGATTACCGGCTGCCTAGAGGATCATATTGGCCGAGACGCCAAGCCCTTTGCTTTGGACGATGAAAATTTGGACGAGCTGGGCACCTACTTTTATGCCGCCGAGGCGATGAATCGGCAAGTAGCTGCAACTAACATTAGCGCCCTCGAACCTGTCGATACGAACTTGCCGAGCAATGGTGGCAATGCAACGCTCGAGATTTGGTTCTTGTCACCGCAAGCTCAATCAACCACCCTGATTCAGGCCAGCGGAGCTCAAATCAGCTTGGTTGCTGCCAGCGGAGCCATGAACCTATCCATCCCGGGCGGAATGACCCCCGTGTCACTCGGACCCGGCCAATGGCATTTACTAAGACTGCAGAAAGTAGGGTCACAGCACACTGTTACTGTGGGCCCTGACAACATTTGGGTAGAGGATTTTGATAGTTCGATAGAAGCCGAATGGCTGATTGATGGATCCGGCGGTGGGTCGCCGCTGTACGTCGCAGTGGCGCGAGGGTGGGGCGCAACGCCACCAGCCCCAACTTTGGACAATGCAAAGAATGACTACCGGACGCCGGGCTCAGTCTCCTCGATCTGGCAACTACCGATGTCCGCCAACCCGACCGTTTTGACCGCGCCCTACGATCCAACTTCCGTTACCCGATACGCTCCCCCCTCCACCACCGAGCAATATCGAATCACGACCTGCAACGACAATCACCATCGAGTGTTTTGGACTGAGCGGTCAGTGAACGGCGGAGTCGTCCAATGGCGTTGAATCGCGGCTTTAGTTTGGTCGAGCTGATGGTGGTGATCGCCATCATGAGCGTTGTGGCCGTTGGCGCGACGGTGACGTTTCGCAGCGTCAACCAGGGGCTGAACGACGAGATCGTTGCCCAGGGTCAGAAAGGCCAAGGCACGCAGCTCGAGCAATTGCTGCGTCTGGATGTCGCACAGCATGGCCAGGGACTGGTTGGCGATTTCGAGCCCTGTGCCATTACCTATGCTTCATCTGCATGGGGCAGTGATTGTAACGCCAGTGCGCCTGCTGATGTGGCAGGGCTACTTGTCTGCCATCGTCAGGGCAGCGAGTATCGCCAGATCGCTTATGTACTGCAGGACAACCAGCTGTGCCGACACGTCTGGCAGCAAACCGCGAGCTGCGATGGGAGCGTATCAGAGCTGAGCACTGCCGCAGATATCTGTCAGTCTCCCTTGGTCAACGGCGTTGAATCCGTAGCTTTCGCGCGTGGTGCGCAGGGTCATACACTGGATTTTACGTTGCGCTTCAAACGGGGGCTGGGTTTAACAGACGCAAGTGATCGCGGCGGGATTCAGCGAACTTGGACGTTGACGCCAGGGAATGTGCACTAACGCGTTGCGCACTGAATCCAAAGAGCACGGGGCACCGCCAGGACAAGACGGGCCCGCTAAGTAATGAATCAGTAGTCTGTGCCACACACCCCATTAACGTAACTCGCCATATTCGAAGGCACGCTGACATCGCCAAAATTGACGCACCGGGTGATCTGATTCGACGGGTCATCCGTGTGGCGCAGAGTCACCTCACAGATAGCTGCGTAATGATTCACTTGCATATCACGCTCGCTCGGATCACTGGTTGTAAAATTCGAGCAGCTAACCAAGTTCGCCTCAGACAGACCCTGTCTTAAATTGAACACGGGATTCCGAGTCACCAGCCAACTAGGATTATCACCCGCATTTTCAGCGGTCAGTGTAATGCGCTCATTCAGCGGATAAGAGTCGAGGACATCAAAGGTAATAGCCCCAGAGTCAGCGGTTTCCTCAGGGGGCGTCGCAGATAGATCCGGGCATTGTGCGTTAACACTTCCGTCGCCGAAACGAACGCATACCGTTTGTTCTATGTCCTCACCATCCCAGCTCAACACCGCCCGCATCTGATAGGTTCCTGAGGTAGTGCATGTCAGAGCACGCTGCAAATCATCTTGGGCATAGCCATTGATGAAACTGCGCGTTTCCGGACCAGCAAACAAACATCCCTGATCAGATGGATTACCGCCATCCAGAACTGGTGTCACAGACAGGCTCTCGCCCTGACCCAAGTCGCGGCTGAGCGCGGCCGTGAACGTTATGGTTCCGGCGTTGATGGTCTGCGACGAAGCGGAGAAGGTCAGCTCAGGTGCCGGTGCACTGCCGGTGCAGTTGATACGGTCAGTGATTTGATAATCGCCAAAGGCAAAACACTTGGTCACAGCATCATCGGGGAATCCTTGACGCCAGGCGCGAACACCACAAATCCCCGGCCCACGATTAGCATGATGAATTAGCGTTACTTGGGTCTGGCCCAGCTTAGTGTTGTTGCCGCCGTTAAACACGCACTCGTAAGGGAACTGACCGGTGAACGCCCAATCCGCGCTGCCACCCGCGCCTAAATTGATTCCGGTCAATACGATCTCAGAGTCAAGGGCATTACCAGTATCTGAACCGGTAAACGTGAAATCAAAATCGGCCGCTGCCGTTCCGCCTGAATTTTCGATTGTGCAAGCGTCCGAGAGCGGTGCGCTGCCAAAGGGCACGCAAATCCAATTGTTCGAATATTG
The DNA here is from genome assembly GCA_049609265.1 of Litorivicinus sp. Classification (GTDB taxonomy): domain Bacteria; phylum Pseudomonadota; class Gammaproteobacteria; order Pseudomonadales; family Litorivicinaceae; genus Litorivicinus. Next base: position 13,562 of record JBMYYI010000042.1, read on the forward strand.
AGCGAGCCCGCCGCTATATGCGCGAATCTTGCACACGGTATCTGTCGAGGCCGACACTGAATTGGTGAAAACGCGACAGTCTTGGTTAGCCTCCGCCAATGAAAAAGTCACTAAGCCCAGATCGGTTCCATTGCCGCCACGGTAACCCACTTCATGGAGGTAACCGGCTAGCTGATCATGTGAGCCATTCACCTGACCATTCCCCAGCGGATTCGTGACCACAAATGGGCCATCACTAAAGCTGTCGGGGCGGCACTCCGGCGGAGGTACAACTGACCCGCGCCCAAAATTGATGCAGACAGGGCCCGCTGTCTGGCCATTCTTTCGTGCATAAGCTGCACAGGTCGTGTTTCCAGATGCCTGCACAACTCCATTTGTATCGACCGTGCAGATACCGCCTGCCGGTTGCACAACACTGAATGTCGGCGAGCCTGGACCACCTCCGGTCACCTGCAGGCTACTACGCCCACCCGATTCGACCGTCATAGCGTCAGCTGTTGCGTGCAAAGGGGCGTTTATATCCGGGTCGACAAATGTAATTTCGACGATTTCTTGAACGCTGGGGTTAATTGCGCCGGCCGATGCCTTGGTGACGGTAACGCTGCAACTACCGGCCTGTGTCGCTGTAACTCGGCCATTGCTATCGACCGAGCACGCAGGCGATGCCTCGTAAAACTGGATAAAGCCAACGTCATTTAGTTGGTCGTCGACCAAGCCAACACATCCACCGCCACTGGCTTGGATCTGAACGGTCTGCCCAAGATTTGCCTGAGAGGACGCCTGAACGGTTAACGGAATCCCCTCGTCGTTACACTGTTTGGTGAATGCAAGGTTCAGGTCATCCGACTGCCACCACTCGGTCGGTAGCAAAGTGTTTTTTGCATAAACAACGCACGCAGATGTTTCGTCGCCGGCAGGAATCGGAATACCCAGGGTCACCAAGCCGGATACCGAAACATCACACTGGCCGGAACGACGGTGATAACTGATAGTCCCGGCAACGCCGCCAGTTGCCCGCAACTGCATTGATTGATTCCAGGGCACCGACTGAGCGTTTGAAACCAGTACAAACCGATTTTCGGGATTTTGTGGCTGAGGTGTAGCGGTATCTATATCGCCGCCGCTATTGACCCTATCGGTTAACCGTTGGAGTGCGGCTTCGGTTTGGATCTGACGTTTTAGGTTGGTAACCGCGTCATTCAATTGGCCGGACAACTGATCGATCTCAGCCTGCAAAGTTGCATCATTTCCACCAGCCGCCTCTAGCTGAAGTCGCTTCTCAATCAAGCTATTCAACGACTGTTTTGTCGACTCAGCTAGCTCGCCTCCGGTTACAGAAAACTCATTCTTTGTTTCAACTTCTGTCGCTAGGCTTTGGGCCTGACTCGGCGGAAGCCCACTGTCGACGAGTTCATCTTCCAGAGTCTTTAACTCTGATGCTGCGCCCGGGTTGACGCCATCGATCCCGCCCACAGCTCCAAAATTAGCCCACGAATTGACTGAAAGCAGCAAGCTAAACACTGCGATTAAGTAGTTCATTACCAGGTCCTTGGGCAATCTGAAGTGGTGTCGGTCGAGCACCCTTCAGGGTCAGTACAGGTGCAAAACCTAAGTTTATTAGCGACGCCGGGGGCACTAGCGTGAGCCAATCCGATGGCCATATCAGCATACGTACAGAAAACTATAGTTTGACCAAAACACGCGT
>JBMYYI010000043.1:0-14747 GCA_049609265.1 Litorivicinus sp.
GGCGAGATCCGATGGGATTGCGAACGTAGCTACCGGATGGGTACTGGCCGTGTTCGTCACAAAAGGTCCCCTCTAACACCAGGAACTCCTCGCCGCCGCCATGCTCGTGTTCAGCAAAATAGGACTGAGGCGCGTAGCGAACCAAAGAAGTCGCCCGGGCGACTTCGTCACCCATCCGATCTAACTTTCGTCGCTCGACCCCCGACATAGGCGAAGGTTCCCAAGGCATGTCGGGGGTGTAGAGACGAACCTGCTGACTAAAATCAGCATGGATATGAGTCACGGGCAGCTCCTGCAATTAACTTCCCCAAAGACTACTGCCGCATCCGAGATTGATCCATCGGTCTGTATCGCTTGTGCAGTGCAGTGGGCATACTCAAACCGTCCAAAAAAGGAGTCCCCATGAAAACACTGATTACTCTGGGCGCTGCCCTATGCTTGGCCTTACCTGCCAGCGCAGCAGAACCCAAAGACCTGATCGATGCCCGCCAAGGGGCATACAAAATCATCAAATACGAATTTGCAGACAACATCGCAGCCATGATGCGAGGGAAGAAAGAATTCGATCTGGAGCGCATGAAGGTGGCCGTCGACCGCATTCAGACCGTGAGTGGCATTCTGCCCGAGGCCTTTGCGGTAGAAAGTACGGCCAGCAATAGCCGTGCAAAGGCCGAGATTTGGAGCGACTCTGAAGGCTTCCGAGCCGCAGCCATGGAATTCGGCCAAGCGATGGGCGCGTTGTCTGCCGCTGTTGACTCAGGCGATCGTGGGCAAATTGGTGCGGCGCTGAAGCAAGCCGGACAAAGCTGCAAAGGCTGCCACGACAGCTACCGTTCGAAGTAGCTATCCAGGCGTGGGGTTACCACTGACCCCACGTCCCAAGCCCGCCGACAACGAGCAGTGCACTCAGCACTAAACAAACCAACCCCAACCTACCTACCCGTGCATCAAAACGGCCTTGCCCGCCTGCTTTGCGGCCGTGAACCATGCCGCCAATCAAACGCTCTTTCATAACCCACTGGTGCCAGGCAATCGCCAACACGTGCATCACAACGACGGCGATTAACAGCTTACTGCCTAGATGATGAATACTCGTCGCCCAAGAAGCGGTATCCGAAGACACCCAATGATTCAGAGGCCCGTCGTAGAATACGTCGTCGCTGCTGATCAATCCGGTGGCGACCATCAGCGTCATCAGACCCATCAACATCACCACACCCAACCCGCCGGCCGCGGTATGACCTAACACGGGTTCATGCTCACGGCGAATCAATTTCAAAAAGCTGGCACGGATGGCTTTAGGGTGTGCCAGGAAGTCGCTAAATCGCGCATGCGTGGGGCCCACGAATCCCCAAATCAATCGGAACACAAGCCAGGACAAAAGCGCCGCACCCACCCACGCATGGACCTCTCGAAGGTCGAGTTCTTCACCCGAATAAAACTGAAAAACGATCATTCCAACCACTGCCCAGTGCCCTAAACGCACCCAAATATCCCAAACCACCGCACGCCTCCTACTCGTTGTTGGCACAAGTCTACCCCCCGTACGCACCCACGCATCGGACAAAAATGTTGCATTGCGTTAATCGCCCTGCGTCGTAGATCCGATCATCACTGTCGTGCTTTCACAAGCCAAGGCCACCCCATCGCTTCAAATTGAAAGGAAAAGATCGGTGCCGTATGAATACCTACTATCGAGATCTCAGAAAAGTCGCATTACCGACAGATCGCCAGGGCAATGATCGCGTTGAAATCGGTCCAACTCAGCTGGCGCTTGACGAGTGGCGAGCAGCAAAACTGCCCTTGCCTAATTTACACGCCATGCGTGAGTACCGCTGGAAACGGCTGATCCAGCAACTTGAGCAAAACGATTGCTCAGGCATCCTGATGTTTGATCCTCTCAACATCCGCTATGCGACCGACTCGACCAACATGCAGCTGTGGAACACCCATAACCCCTTTCGCTGCGTGCTGCTGTGTGCAGATGGCTATATGGTGATTTGGGACTACAAGGGTTGTGAATTCCTGTCCGACCACAACCCCCTCGTCCGCGAAAAACGCCACGGCGCTGATCTGTTCTATTTCGATCGGGGGGATATGGCAGACACTGCGGCCCAGATATTTGCAGAGCAAGTTCAATCGCTGATCAAACAGCATGGCGCGGGCCGGCGTTTGGCCGTCGACAAGATCATGATGCGTGGCCTGCGAGCGCTTGAGGCGCTGGGATTTCAAGTCATTGAAGGCGAACCACTGACCGAACGGGCACGAGCGCTTAAATCAACCGACGAAATCAAAGCAATGCGCTGCGCAATTCACGCCACCGAACAATCCATCGCTAAGATGCACGAGGCCGCGCAACCCGGCGTATCAGAGAACGAGATCTGGGCCGTATTACACAGCGAGAACATCAAGCGCGGCGGCGAATGGATCGAAACACGACTGCTGAGTAGTGGTGTGCGGACCAACCCATGGTTCCAAGAATGCGGACCCCGCATCGTCCAGAACAATGAGATCCTCGCCTTCGATACCGATCTGATCGGACCCTATGGCATGTGCTGCGATATTAGCCGGACCTGGTGGATTGGGACGGACGAGCCGCGGGTGGACATGGGCGAGGACATGCGCCTTGCGATGGCCCATATCGAGCACAACATGGGTCTGATACGACCCGGAGTACCTTTTGACGAATTAACACATCAAGCCCATGTCCTGCCCCCGCAGTACCAAAAACAAAAATACGGATGCGTATTCCATGGCGTTGGGCAATGTGACGAATGGCCGATGATCGCGTACCCCGATGGCTGGGTGGCGGGCGCATTTAACGGCGAACTGCAAGCCGGCATGGCGCTGTGTGTTGAGGCGCTGGTTAGCCGAACCGGTGGTGACTTTTCGATCAAACTTGAGGACCAAGTCTTGGTCACCGACGATGGATTTGAAAACCTTACCCACTACCCCTTTGATGAACGATTAATCAACGCTTAACCTGCGCCATCATTTAGTATACCCCCCAAGAAATTCGGCAAACGAAGCGCTATACTATCTGCCGAAATTTGACCCGGACTGCGAGTTCCATCGAGCCGGTTCACAACCACAATCTGCATCAATAAGAAGGCTCACAAGGCCCTAAGCCAGAACACTCAAACATTGCTCGCTTTGTGCGGGTGTTGTGTGGCGTTGATGCGGCCTTTATCCAAAAAGGGAGATGTATGAGTTTATACACGGACTACCTGAACGAGATCGCCGAACGCAAAGCCGACGGCCTGCACCCCAAACCGATTGACAGCGCTGAACTGCTCGCAGAAATCATCGAGCAAGTTAAAGACGTCAATAACGAGCACCGTGCTGACTCACTGCAACACTTGATTTACAACACGCTGCCCGGTACGACCTCTGCAGCCGGTGCCAAAGCGCAATTCCTAAAGGCCATCATCCTAGGTCAGGAAAGCGTTGCGGAAATCACCCCCGACTTCGCGTTTGAATTGTTGTCGCACATGAAAGGCGGCCCGTCAGTAGACGTTTTGCTGGACCTTGCGCTAGGTGACAACGCTGACATCGCAAAGCAAGCGGGTGATGTTCTAAAGACTCAGGTCTTCCTATACGACGCAGATTTGGCTCGCTTGGCTGACGCACATGGTGCGGGCAATGCCGTCGCAACGGACATCCTGAACAGCTACGCGGCGGCTGAATTCTTTACTCGCCTGCCCGAGATTCCGGAACAGATTGATCTGGTTACTTTCATCGCCGCCGAGGGCGACATCTCAACTGACTTGTTATCACCGGGTAATCAGGCGCACTCGCGCTCAGACCGCGAACTACACGGTCGTTGCATGTGCACCCCCGCTGACCAGCAGAAGATTGTCGAACTCAAAGAGCAGCATCCTGGCAAGAAAGTCATGATGATTGCTGAGAAAGGCACCATGGGCGTGGGTTCATCACGCATGTCCGGCGTTAACAACGTGGCCCTGTGGGCCGGCGAGCAAGCCAGCCCCTATGTCCCGTTTGTTAACTTCGCTCCGGTTGTTGGCGGCACCAACGGTATCTCTCCGATCTTCCTGACGACGGTCGGTGTCACCGGTGGTATCGGTCTGGATCTGAAAAACTGGGTCAAGAAAACCGACGAGAATGGCAACGTTGTTGTTGACGCAAATGGCGATCCTGTTCTTGAGCAGGCTTACTCTGTCGAAACGGGTACGGTTCTGACGATTGATACCAAAACCAAAAAGCTATTCAAAGACGGTCAGGAAGTAGCTGACGTCGCCAGCGCATTCACTCCTCAAAAGGTTGAATTCATGCGCGCGGGTGGCTCATACGCGGTGGTCTTCGGCAAGAAAGTCCAGACTTTCGCTGCGCAAACCTTGGGCATCGAACCCAAAGCTGTATTCGCTCCGTCAAAAGAGATCACGAACGAAGGCAAGGGCCTAACCGCTGTCGAAAAAATCTTTAACAACAACGCGGTCGGCGTTGCTGATGACAAAGTTCTGCATGCAGGTTCGGACGTACGCGTTCGCGTCAACATCGTAGGTTCACAGGACACCACGGGCCTGATGACTTCGCAGGAACTCGAAGCCATGGCCGCGACGACCATCTCTCCGCAGGTGGACGGTGCTTACCAGTCGGGTTGCCACACCGCTTCAGTTTGGGACAAAAAGGCACAGGCCAACATTCCTAAGCTAATGAGCTTTATGAACAAGTTCGGCTTGATTACTGCCCGTGATCCTTTGGGTCAGTACCATGCGATGACAGACGTGATCCACAAGGTACTGAACGACATTACGGTTGACGAATGGTCCGTCATTATCGGTGGTGACTCGCACACTCGTATGTCAAAGGGTGTCGCTTTTGGTGCTGACTCAGGCACTGTGGCCCTAGCGTTGGCAACCGGCGAAGCAGCCATGCCGATTCCGGAATCAGTCAAGGTGACCTTCACAGGCGAAATGCAGGATGGCATGGACTTCCGTGACATCGTGCACGCGACCCAAGCCCAGATGCTGAAAAAGTTTGGTGAGAACGTATTCCAGGGCCGTGTGATTGAAGTACACATCGGCACCCTGTTGGCTGACCAAGCATTCACCTTTACGGACTGGACCGCAGAGATGAAGGCCAAGGCCTCGATCTGCATCAGCGAGCCCGAGACCCTGATCCAATCGCTGGAACTGGCCAAGAGCCGTATCGGCATCATGATCGCCAAAGGCATGGATAACGGCGTTCAAATGCTGCAAGGCCTGATAGACAAAGCCGACGCACGCATCAACGACATCCGCAACAACACCGGCCGCCCTGTGTTGATGCCCGATGCGAACTGCGACTACTACGCAGAATTGACCGTGGATCTGAATGCCATCGTCGAGCCCATGATTGCTGACCCTGACGTCAACAATGATGATGTTTCAAAGCGTTATACCCACGACGTGATTCGTCCGCTGAGCTACTACGCCGGCGAGCGCCAAGTCGACTTGGGCTTTGTAGGTTCATGCATGGTTCACAAAGACGATGTGAAAATTGTCGCTGCCATGTTGCGCAACCTAGAAGCCAAGCACGGCCAGGTGGAATTTAAAGCGCCATTGGTCTTGGCGGCCCCCACCTACAACATCATCGACGAGCTCAAAGCCGAAGGTGACTGGGAAATCCTACAGAAGTACGCTGGATTCGAATTCGACGACAACGCGCCTAAGGGTGCGGCTCGTACCGAATACGACAATATCCTGTACCTAGAACGCCCGGGTTGTAACCTGTGCATGGGTAACCAGGAAAAAGCGGCCAAGGGTGACACCGTCTTTGCTACATCAACTCGCCTATTCCAAGGTCGAGTCGTAGAAGATCGCGAAGATAAAAAAGGTGAGTCGCTACTGGCCTCTACCCCGGTAGTGGTATTGGCTGCGGTCTTGGGTCGTGCACCGACCCTAGAGGAATATCGCGACGCCGTAGTCGGCATCAAACTGACTCAGTTTGTGCCGCCGGAAGCGGAACTGATTCCGATGGTTAGCGCAGGCTAAGCCATCTGTAGCCTACGCAGGGGTCAGCACTGAAAGGTGCTGGCCCTTTTTTTTGATTGTTAGTCACTAACACCAGTGTCTGGTCCTGGATCATTGATTACCGTACCAACAAGGTCCACACTTAAGCCTCAAGGATAGAAAACAATTACCTAAGGATAGGTATTATGATCACTTACCTAGGACGTGTGAGGTGGATTCGCGCAAAGCTGCCCCAAGCCAGTTTGCGCTTGTATTCCTTCTTTACCCAACTTTGCCCGTCTCCTGATTATTTGCTTCGGATCAAGCCGGCTTATTCAAAAATGCCGCTTAACGAATTTATTAGTAGCGATGGTTCGACTCACTGGCTCGTTCGAAATGGGATCGACCCAAGCACTGCATCGACGAGTGTTGACGTCATTCGACAAGCAACCGATCTGATCGCACGTGGACAATCGCCAGCGTCAATCCGCCATCACATTAACCAACAGGTGAACGCCCACCAAATCGTCCTAGCCTTTACTGGCGGGACCGGACTGACGATAGACCTAACGTTGGAGCAAAGCCGGACAAAGATGTCGAGCAGTCTTGATCACGACGATGGTACCTATGACACGCGAACCAAGGAGGGTTCCTATGGGAAAAGTGATAGACAGCCGCTCGCGATTTTCTAGCGGCCAGCAAGACCCAAAGCAGGCCAAGCTGTATCAGGGACTAGCCGATCTTTACAGTCATTATGTTAATAGCGTAGAGACGATCAGAGAACAGGCCAATAACGAGCAGCGCTCACAAGAGTGGCTAGATCAACAACTGTCCGACGCTTCCAGCCAATATCACCGCAAGCGTCAGCATCTACTTCAATCGAAGGTTGATTGAGCTTGCAGAACAGCATGCTCAGGAGTTGTCACGTCATCAATACTGACCAATAGATGCCCCGCACCCAAGTTGAGCAATTCTACCGTGGCGGGAAAAAGCAGGTCGCAGAGTTGGTCGTTCAACTCCTCAGGCGCCTGTTCAGCAAGATAGAGCGTCAACAGTATCGCCTGTACTCGTTTTGCTTGCGCTTCGACGACCCGTGACTCGACAAGCCATTCAATCAACGAGGTATCCTTAAACAGCTAATTAAGTCTTAATTGACGACGTCCCGAACGGATGGATAACGAGCCTGATTGGGAGGCGGTTCCCCGAAGATGCAGCTCGTTATCAAAGAAGCGTAGTTCCATCGATCGAAACACGAGTGTGTATCGCTGTATTGCTAAACTTCCATTCATTTGGAGGTGACCTCAACCTATGTTTGGCTTTGGTGGACTTACGTGGCCATCATGGACACGTTAAGCACTCGCTAGATATTCGAGGCAGGGTCAAATCTACCATAGCTTGACCTAAGGTGTATCTAAAATTCTTACGTCTACTCAGCGATATGAGATCAAGCCCATTGCGACTCTGTCTAGCGCTGCGGCACTCCATCCATCAGCGCCAACTCCCGTATGCTGACGCATACGCCTTGGCCCTGATTTTGAATCGCGGCGGTGGCCCCCAGTGACAACGCAATTTGCTGGACAACAAAAAGCCCCAACCCCAAATGACCGCCAGGACTGTCGTTTCGACTCCCTGAAAACAGTCGGAAGCACTCGCTTTCATCCTTGTCAGTTAGAGCAGAACCCTGATTCCATACCTCAATGTCAGCACTGAACATTTGATGCAGTAAGCGAATCTCGATCACACCCTGTTTTGGTGTAAAGCTGCGCGCATTGTCGATCAGCTTGTCGAGCATTTGCTCAATACGAAGATCGTTGGCACAGATCCAGATGGCTTCGTCAGCAGCCTGCAATCGCCAGTCATAGTCTGGATGCGCCTGACGACACACCGCCAAATACTCTGTCATCAGCGGCTGCAAATGCAGCGGATATTTAGCGTCGCCGGCCAAGGATTCCTCAAGGTTGGCGGCCTCAGTAATTTGGGTCAGGGTTTGATTAAGCTTATTAATTCCTCTGATCGCGGCCGATCTAAGCCGCGCTTGATGAACCGGATCGGTCTCATCTTCCAACAGCTCTAAGCTCGACTGGATGGTACTCATGGGGTTGGCCAACTCGTGGCGTAAGGTGCGAGGAATTCGCATTAAGAACTGGTTGTAACGAGCGACCTCACCTAACAATTGCTGCATCTCTCGACTTAACCGTCCAATCTCGTCCGTTTTCTGGCTGTCGGTAAAGCTAATCGCCATACTCCCGGCCCGAGGTCGCGATAGCTGAACGGATAATTCCCGCTGCAGGCGCCTAATTCTTCGGGACAGCCGGGTGCTGACCCAAAACAACCCACCCACAAGCACACAAACCACAACAGACACCTGCGCCACCAGGCTGAACAGTGCCTGGGTCGAGCGTGCGATCGCCTCAGACAACCGCCCCACAAACTGGGCATGCCCAATGGCGCCGTTATCCGAGTAGATGGGCAATGAGACTTCTAATTGACTGGGATACCGAAGTGCCGGCGTTGCGGCTAGGTACTGGCCCGTTGCGTTGAAAATCGTGATTTGGCGATCATCACTGAGCATCATCGCCTGATTGAGTAGTGATTCTGAGTGTAGGCCCAGATCGAACTCAACCTGCAGGCCATGGTCTGAGCTCAACCGCACGCGTCCTGCCTGCGGCAAATGTTGCTTGGGCACCGCAAATTCAAGCTGATACCCGGATCCGCGATCCCAACGGGCCACTGCGAACGACTCCCCAACGCCTGCACGGGTCACCCGCCCTTTAACTCGAGCAGCGTTGGGGCTGCTCAAAGCAATCACCGACGCATCCGGCCAGCTGAGCTGCCAACGGCTGGCTTCACGGGAGCTGGATTGGATCACACCATAGACCTGGCCTCGATATTGGGCGAAGTGCACCGTGACCTCAGGATCTTGGTAAACCTGCGCTCCCGCCGGCCATTCATCCAAAAAACCATCAATTTGTAGTGCAAAGTTGATCGAAGGCACCAATTCAACGTCACTGCCGGGGACCTCCAGCAGCGCTGGCGTTGCCGCCAGCTGGCGGACCAGGGCCTGCCCCACCAGCCGCAACGCCTGAGTTTCTGAATCTCGGGCCAACTCATCGACGCTGTGCAGTGTTTGCCAACCCAACCAAGGCAGTGCGATCAGTAATACCGCATAGGGCAGTAACTGACGTCGCAGCCCCGCTAGTCGAGCCACTGATAACCCCGCGAATAAATACTTTTTAGAGCGTCAAAATTGGGGTCCAGGCTCTTTAGCTTGCGCCGAATGTGCTTGATATGGGTGGACAGCGTGTTGTTCGTCACGACGCTTTGACGGGTTCGCTGAGCCATCTCGTCAAAGGTCACAATATCCCCACGGGCATTAACTAGCACCTCGACGATCGAGAATTCGGTGACCGTCAGATTGGCTGGACGCCCATTATATTCCATCCGCATTTTGTGCGGCATTAACGTCCAACCTGCGGTTTGCAGTACACCGCTACTGGTTTCAATCTGCGTTTGCCGAAGGACCGCCGCGACCTTTTCTGCCAACAGCAGCGTTGATATGGGTTTAGCCAGGTAGTCCCATGCGCCCAGACGAAGCCCAAAAATCTGATCGATCTCCTCCGCTCGACTACTGATAAAAACAACCGGCATACCGGGGAAGCGTTGGATCAATTGTTGGCACAGGGTAAAGCCCGCATCGGGGTCAGAGCCCAGCTGAACATCCAATAGTGCCAACTCGGGCCGAACCAGGGTGTGTAGCAACGCACGATCAGCGTCCCCAAAAGCCAAGCACTCAAACCCTTTTCGAGTGAGCGCATGACTGTAGTTTGCAAGCTGATCCGGATCGTCCTCGACCAGCAAAATCGTGTGACTCATAACATTCCTTTCGCTGGATGCAGAGTATCAGAAAAAAATGGGCACCCTAGGGTGCCCTAATGATGGCGCTGCACAATGATCAATTAGCGGAAAACAAGGCGGAACGCGGCACTCCAAAGTCCAAACGCAGCTCAACTCGGCGGTCCTTGGCATAACGACCGGTGGCTTTTTCTTCGCCGTAACCGACCCATTGGATGGCACTGGGAGCGGCGCCCTGCTGCACCAACTCATCGCTGACCACCGCCGCTCGCGCCTCGGACAAAGCTTGGTTAGTCTGCGCGTCGCCGCGAGTGTCGGTATGGCCCTGCACTCGAATTTGTAGGTCGTCAAAGGACTGTGTGGCCTTGGCCAGTGCTTGAATCGGTGTGCGATATTCCTCTGCTAACTCGGCGGATTGCGTTTCAAACAGCATGGCCATGGGCACTGCCTGCACCAACCCCTTTAGCGCCGTGACTTTCGTTGTTTGTTGATCCAACTGATCCTGCACCTTGGCTAACGCGCGCTCTTTACGCTCGATTTCCCGCTCAACCTCCGCCAGGCGCTGTGAGGCCGATGACAAATCTGATTGCGTACTGGCCAATTGTTCGCGTTGAATCTGCTCTACCCCAATGAAGTTGCCGAAGGTTGCGCCAATCGCAAGCCCGACAGGGCCGGCAGCCAACGCGCCCAGCAAAGCGCCCGATCCAACACCGATATGTTGAGGCAAGCGATCATCCGCCATCACATACGGCGTGGAGACTAAAAGGGTCGCAAGTGTCATTGATTTGAAAATATTCATGGCTCATTCCTCTGTTTGGTTGAGGGCATTGAACCGAACTTGTGCACAGCAAAATGGGAGCCTGCACGGAAAGATGATGGAGAAATCGTGGAGACTAGCTGTGCCCGACGTAACGCAGACGATTGTGATTAACCGCCACTAACAGATTCAAGATCACCGCCGAGACGATTGAATAGAACAAAGCGCCCGGTTCAAGCATTACAAAAGCCACCGCCAGCACGCCGGCATCAAAAATAAGCTGAACATAGCCCGCTTTGATCCCAAAACGATCCTGTACATACGCAGCCAAAATCCCTGAACCGCCAAAGCTGGAACCATGGCGAAACACGGCCAGCAGCCCCAACCCCACTAGGACACCGGCCACCCAGGTACCCAACCAGGGATCTAGACGAGCAAAGCCGATCATTGATGCAGCCCACTCAACTCCCACCGAAAGCGCACTGACGGTAATCAGCGTTTTGATGGTGAATTGCCAACCCATTTTCAGTATCGCAAACAGATAAAACGGCAAGTTGATGAGAGAATAACTCAGACCCAGGCTCATCCCCGTCGCGTAGTGCACCAGCAGTGCAACACCCGCCGTCCCGCCGACGGTCAGGCCCAAATCACGGTAAATCAATAAACCCAAACCGCATACGGTAACGCCGACCGCAAGCCCAAAGGCATCTTCCCACCAGGCGTGCTCCGTTGGGTTTTGTTTGATTCGTTCCATGATCCGACTCAAAGACTCGCAGAGTCTCAAAGACTAGAGGTTTTGAGGATTTAGTACAGAAAAAAGCTCCAACCCGGCTAGGCAAACACGAACGAGCCGCCGGGTTGGAGAGGGATTGATTAGGCGATGATACCGCCGTCGACACGCTTAACCGCTACGATCGCACTGCGCGGAACCGAATCGCCCCCTTCAGGCCAGTGGCTGCCGCCCCGCTCGCCGGGGTGCTGAATACCGACAAACAGGGTTTTGCGATCAGCACTCCAGGTCAGGCCCGTGATCTCACATTCCTTTGGACCCACCATAAAGCGATGAATCTCACCGGTCTGGGGGTCGCCCATCAGCATTTGGTTATTGCCCATGCCTGCGAACCCTTTCTCGTTAGAGTAATTACCATCGGTCTGGATCCACAGATTGCCCGCAGTATCAAACTTAAGGCCGTCTGGGCTGTTGAACATATTGTCGGCGGTCACATTGGGCGAGCCGCCCATCGCGTCGGCGTGCAACCTGGGGTTACCCGCCATTACATACATATCCCACTCGAACTGATCGGCGGCGTGGTCCTGATCGGCCGGCGTCCAGCGCACAATATGACCGTAAGGGTTCTTGATCCGCGGGTTTGCAGCATTGACGGGTTGCGACTCGCGCTCACCACGGTACTTGTTATTGGTCAGGGCCACGTACGCCTCGACCTTGTGCGGATTCGCTGCAACCCATTCGGGACGGTCCATCGTAGTGGCGCCAACCTGGGTACCTGCGATCCGAGCGTAAACAAGCGTCTCATCCGGGCTCATGCCGGCTTCTTTTAGATTGATCCACTCGCCGCGACCATCGTCATGGAATTTGGCGACGAACAGCTCACCTTCGTGCAACAAACGACTATTGTCACCATCGGGCTGGTAACGATCACGGCTGACAAAGCGATACAGGAACTCGCCTCGCTCATCGTCACCTAAATACACGACGACCTTGCCATTTTTTGCGATGACGACTTCAGCGTTTTCGTGCTTAAAGCGGCCCAAGGCAGTCAGCTTAACCGGCTGTTTCCGCCCGGCTGGATCCACCTCAACGACCCACCCATGACGGTTAGGCTCGTTCGGTTCCGCGGTCACATCGAAGCGCGCATCGGTCTGTGCCCAGGCATACCCCCAATCCTTGCCAGAGTTCGCGATGCCGTAACGCTTTTGCTCAGCATTTTGCTCGAAGGCTTCACCCTGCGAAGATGAGAAATAGCCGTTGAAATTTTCTTCACAGGCAAGATAGGTACCCCAGGGAGTACGGCCGTTACCACAGTTGTTGAAGGTTCCTAAAATCCGAGTGCCCTGTGGGTCAGCTGCGGTTTGAATCAGGCGACTGCCACGCACAGGCCCAACCACTTCAAAGGGCGTGTCTGGGGTCACGCGCCGGTTGAGCGGGCTGTCCTTGACCATCACCCATTGCCCATTTTGCTCTTTAAGCTCGACCAGGGTCAGACCGTGAGCCAGCTTGCCCTTGTCTACATCGTCATCCGTTTCTGGCAGTTTGCTCTCGCGGTTACCAAAAGTGATGCTGCGGTTGGTGTACTCGTTGTTGAATACCAATACGTTGCGCCCCTCAACTTCGAACAAGTCCATACCGTCGTTGTTGTCGCCAACAGCGCTAGCTTGCGACGCAGCACTGCCGCGGGTCGCGTGGTCAAAGTCAGGGGTATCACTGGTTAGCGGATCGCCCCAGCGCACCACCACCTGACTGGTGAACCCCTCAGGCAAGGTGATCGCGTCAGCTGTGCTGGCCGCAATCGGCGTGAACTTAAAGCCGGCTTTACTTGCGGCCATCGCCGCATTCGGCATCAAACCCGCTTTGACTACAAATGCACTGGCGCCCAGCAATGCGGCACCCCGTAAGAAGTAACGACGCGACATGACGCCATCAAAGTCGGTATCCGCGGCACGCTCAGGTGCGTGCGTCTCGTCCCACTCGTCAAAAGAAAGCTTGTCCATTTTGATCATCCTTATCATCGTTGGATTGTGCGTTCAGGCAACACCTGATGGCCGGACAATGCATCGAAGAAGTGACGGTTCTATGACAATTCTGGGACGTTTGTATGTCAGCTAGCTCTGAGATTCCCCAGGACATCGACCCCCTGCTGTTTTAGAAAATGAAGCAAATCAATAAAGATCCAGTTCTCTTTGAGCTTGCCCCCCTCACGGCGATAAATATCGATGACACGGAACTCACACAACGCGTCATTAGGCGGCAATCCGAGGTAACCCCCCGTGGGACGCGCCGTGAAGTTTGGCCAACCAAAGAACCCGCTGTAATCGCCCTCGGCGATGCGCGCGATGTGCTGTGTTTTGGATCGGTCGCTAAAGGCGGCTCGAAACGGACGCGAATGCTGCTCGGCGTAGCGCGCAATGGTGTAAGTCGCACCAATACCCGCAGGCCCCCACCACAGCATGTCCTGGTGCCAACTACGCGCCAATTCCTCTTCCAACGGCAGACCGCTTTGCCACTGGCCCAGATCGTTAATCATAAAGTTCAGGACATCCATGCTGCGTTGTGACGCAGCGGGATCGGCGTCGGCAAATAACAGGGCGTCATGCGGCGCGGGCCCGGGCTGAACGATGGCACTGGCAGTTTGCTGAGGGAATGGGTCGTAGCCGGCCTGGATCATCAGGTGTGGGATGTCAAAGTAAAATGCAGTCTGGGTAATCTTGCCGTGGCGAACGCAATGAAACTCGGCGTAGCGCAGCATGACCAGCTTTCCATTAGGCTGGATGCCCAACCAGGGCTGATCAAACAACCCCATTAGATGCCCCATCGAGCAGACCCAAGTCGATTCACCCTGATCGATAAAGTTGTCACCGGCAAAGAAAACATCCATCCGTCGCTGTAAGGATGTGATGGCCTCACGAAGGGGTAACCAAAATTCATTGGCAATCGATTCAGGGTCGCTTAGCTCACCAAAGGGGTGGAATGCTCGCCACTGATAATCCGGCGAGACATGCTGTTGAATGACTTCAGCAATCTCACTGGCGGCTGCATGGTCCAAGGCATTGTAGTAATTAAGAACGGTGGATTTTTCTGACTGGAAGCCTGACACGGTAGATCCTTATTATTTGACCGGTGGACTTTGCCATAAAGCAGTTGGCCGAGGGTAGCGCAGAAGGGGCAAGGCCGGCTTACGGTGGGTAGGTGTGTCGGGCAGGCAGGTGGGGAGGATAGACCGAAAACGCTTTTCGGGTGTTTTCGCCCTACGGGTGGCTTCGCCAGTCCTTGACCGCTGCCGATGCGTTGCCTCGTCATCGGCCTGCGTCGAACCTCCAGTCGGTTCTCATCACGCCCCAAAATACCATACAAACAAAAAGGCCCGTCGCTTTCGCTTCGGGCCGTTTTGTTTGTATGGCGCGCTCGGGAGGATTCGAACCTCCGACCGCCTGGTTCGTAGCCAGGTACT
>JBMYYI010000044.1:0-14509 GCA_049609265.1 Litorivicinus sp.
AACATGGGTCTATGTCCTTAGCAGGTCGCTTGGGGTATGTTCAGTGGGAATCAGAATAAGGAAGAGATGATGTTTCGTTCAATTCGTATTTCGGATTATATGACCACTAGCCTGATTACCACGACGCCTGATGCCGATTTGTTAAGCGCGGTTGATCTGTTGATTGAGCATGGAATTTCCGGCATGCCCGTGGTCCAAGACGGTCAATTGATCGGTATGGTGTCTGAGCATGATTGTCTGAACGGTATTTTGAAAGGAACCTATCAAGGCGAAGTGGGTGGACGCGTGGCTGAGGTCATGAGTCAGCAAATCGACACCATTGCGCACGACACGGATGTGATCGCTGCGGCCGAATCTTTTATGAAATTGGGCCGTCGCCGCCTACCGGTCGTGGATGCATCGGGCAAGCTGATTGGGCAATTGAGCCGTTGTGACGTGTTACGGGCGATTCGGGCTTACGAGCTACCTGAATCGGCTTGATCGAATCGCTGATAGCGCTCTAGCACGGCCGGTCGCCATGCGCGCACGGGGTAATCGTTAGGGGCCTGGATGCCGGCCTCTTCGATTTTTTTGAAACGTTCCAGCCACAGGTCCTGGTATTCAGGCACACTCATAAACACGAATGTGGGCGAGGGTGTTTTCGCCAGGACATGAAAATTACTGCCAAATTTGTCGACGAAGCGTTGTAACGAAATAGCGCCTGAGACCACCAAATCCGCCTTATCCAAGTGCAGCAACCGCAGTCCGTTGGCCATCGACGACGCGCGTTGATGACATTCAGTTTCGATGTTGGCTGCGTTCAACAAATGCGGTTCCAGCCATCCCATGGTTGAGGAGCCAGGCAGGCGCACCATACGGGGACAATCGCCGGGCACCGCTGTCCGGGAGACCAACACCATATCAACGTAGCCATCGTGATACCCCACCGGTGTGAGGCCCTGGCTGACGAGTTGCGTGACCTGAGCAGGAGCCGCGGCAATCAGTCCCTGCTGCGCGATATTGCGGATGTCCAGGGTGTTGTCGATGTTGTAGACCCCAAGCCATAAGGGGGTTTCAAGCACCTGCTCAAAATCACGCACTTCTGAAGCGTAACGCTTTTCGATCACGGCGCTGGGAAGTGAGTTGGGGAAGGCGATGGTGGCGGCATAGCTGGCCCCACTCAACATCGCCCATGCGACGAATACTAGATGGTGGTTCATGCCATCAGTATAGCGTTAGCTAAACACCTGACGCGCAGCGGTGACCGGAGAAAGGTCAGCCTTGAGAACCCGTTCGCGTTGCCGCTCCCACTGTTCGCGGGTTTTCCCTTGCAAGGTCTGATGCCAAGCCATATCGCGGACAAGTCGTTCAAACCAGGCCAGGTTCTGCCGCACGCGCCGTTGGGCAATGCTGTCATGGCCTTGGTTTCGATAGTCTTGAAGTAGAGCCTCTAGCTGCTCGAGTCCATCGTGCTGAACCGCGCTGATACTCAGCACCTGAGGTGTCCAAAATCCGTTATGAGTCAGCAGGTTCAGGGCGTTCTGATAATGGCGCCGACTAAATTCGGCTAATGGTTTGGCCTCGCCATCGGCTTTGTTGACGACGATCAGATCCGCCAGTTCCAAAATGCCTTTCTTGATGCCCTGCAGTTCATCCCCGGCACCGGGCTGCATCAACACCATAAATGCATCGGTCATGCTCGAGACTTCGTGCTCGGACTGTCCTACCCCGACGGTTTCGACCCAGACTTGATCATAGCCGGCGGCCTCACACAGCAAGATGGCCTCGCGGGTACGCTGTGCAACACCCCCTAGGCTGTTGCCGGCAGGGCTGGGGCGAATGTAAGCACCCTCGGTCCGGCTAAGCTGCTCCATTCGGGTTTTGTCCCCCAGAATCGAGCCGCCGTTAACCGGGGAGGAGGGGTCCACGGCTAATACAGCGACCCGATGTCCGGCCTCAATCGCCCGCAATCCAAAGCTCTCGATAAAGGTCGATTTGCCTACGCCGGGAACCCCAGAAATACCCAGCCGAAAAGAACCACCGGTGTAGGGCATGATTTCTTCGAGCAGAGCGTCGGCAGCCGGGCGGTGATCGGGATTGTGACTCTCGATCAGGGTGATGGCTTTAGCCAGTGCCCGACGTTGTCCGGCCCGGAGTGCCGCGACATCAATCCGATGCATTGGCGGCTGCAATTGAATCAATCACCTGTTCGGCACACTGCGGGATGGGTGTGCCCGGCCCAAAGATAGCGGCAACGCCGAAGTCATAGAGCGCTTGATAGTCCTGACGCGGAATAACGCCACCGGCGAACACCACAATGTCATCTGCCCCTTCAGCTTTGAGAGCGGCGATGAGCTCGGGTACCAAGGTCAGGTGGCCGGCGGCCAAAGAGCTTACACCGACCGCGTGAACGTCGTTTTCGACCGCTTGGCGGGCGACTTCCTCCGGCGTTGAGAACATGGGGGATAAATCGACATCAAAGCCCACATCCGCAAAGGCCGTGGCTACCACTTTAGCCCCTCGATCATGGCCGTCCTGTCCCATTTTGGCGACCAACACCCGAGGCCGGCGTCCTTGGGTGGCGCTAAAGCTCTCGATTTTTTCGGAAATTCCCATCCATTTCTCGTCTTTTTCGTAGTGGCTACCATACACGCCCGATACGCTTCGGTGCTCGGCTTTGTAGCGCTGGAAATGAACTTCCATCGCGTCCGAGACTTCCCCGACGGTGGCGCGGGCTCGCATCGCATCAATGGCCAGGGCTAGCAAGTTACCGGGCTTACCACTGGCGACTGCGGTAATCTCGGCCAAGGCGGCTGTGACGGCAGCGTCATCGCGTTCAGCTCGCAAGGTTTGCAGCTGTGCGATCTGCTCATCGCGCACCGCAGCGTTATCAATTTGCAGTACATCGACCTCGTCTTCCGATTCCAGCTTGTACTTGTTCACCCCGACGATGACGTCTTCGCCGCGATCGATTCGGGCCTGCTTGTGGGTCGCTGATTCTTCGATACGCAACTTGGGTAGACCGGCGTCAATGGCCTTGGCCATACCGCCTTGTTGCTCGACTTCATCAATTAAGCTGCGCGCTCGCTCGGCCAAATCCCGCGTGAGCGATTCCATCATGTAGCTGCCGCCCCAGGGATCGACGACCTGGGTGATGCCGGTTTCTTCTTGCAGAACCAACTGGGTGTTACGAGCAATCCGCGCACTGAATTCAGTGGGTAGCGCAATCGCCTCGTCAAAGGCATTGGTATGCAAGGATTGAGTTCCGCCAAATACCGCGGCCATCGCCTCGACGGTGGTGCGCACCACGTTGTTGTAGGGGTCTTGTTCGGTTAACGACCAGCCGCTGGTTTGGCAGTGGGTGCGCAGCATCAATGACTTAGCATTTTTGGGTTGGAATTCGCTGACGATTTCTTGCCAGAGCAGGCGTGCGGCCCGCAGCTTTGCGATCTCCATGTAGAAGTTCATGCCGATCCCAAAGAAAAACGACAGACGGGGCGCAAAGGCATCAATGTCCAGACCCGCGGCCAAAGCGGTGCGGATATATTCCTTGCCATCTGCCAGGGTATAAGCCAGCTCCAGCGCCGCATCCGCGCCGGCTTCCTGAATGTGATAGCCCGAGATACTGATGGTGTTGAACTTAGGCATGTGCTGCGAGCAATACGCGATAATGTCACCAATAATCCGCATCGACGGTTCAGGCGGATAAATATAGGTATTGCGCACCATGAATTCTTTCAGGATGTCGTTTTGAATGGTGCCGGATAACTGGTCCTGGCGGACGCCCTGCTCTTCGGCGGCCACGACATACCCTGCCAGGATCGGCAGTACTGCGCCGTTCATGGTCATCGACACGGATACCTTGTCCAGCGGAATGCCGTCGAACAAAGTTTTCATATCCAAAACGCTGTCGATTGCGACACCGGCTTTGCCCACGTCGCCCTTGACCCGTGGATGATCGGAGTCATAGCCACGGTGGGTGGCCAAGTCGAATGCGACTGATACGCCTTGACCGCCGGCAGCGAGTGCCTTGCGGTAAAAAGCGTTGGACGCCTGAGCGGTACTAAACCCGGCGTATTGGCGAATGGTCCACGGCCGGCCGGAGTACATGGTGGCTTTGACTCCACGCACATAGGGCGCAAATCCAGGCAAGCTATCCTTGAATGCCACATCCGCGACATCGTCGGCGGTATATAGCTGCTTGAGCATGATGCCTTCGGGGGTCATCCACGACATCTCGTCCGGCGTCAGCCCCTTGGTTTCCTTGGTGACCAGTGCTGACCAGTCGTTTAAATCAGCCATGCTCGGCTCCTTTTAGATGGTTCAGGCAGTCTTGGGTCCAGCTTTGACGGGCACGTGCCTGCTCCAGCGGGTCTTGGGTTTCAATTACATCGGTCGGCGTTACCTTGAACAGCGGTTGGCCTTTTTTGACGACCGTGGCATCTCCCGAGACCAAGACTTCATCAATGGTGCAGGCGAATTCTGCTCGAATCACGTTGAACATCTTCATGACCTCAACGATGTAAAGCGGATCGCCGACCTGAACCTGTTGGCCGACGCTGACAAAGGCCGGATCACCGGGCTGCTGTTGGGCATAGAACATACCGCCACTGGCCGCTACGATTTCATCGGCATTTTGAGTCGGCGGGGGCGCGAGCTCCAAGGTCGCAGCCTTTTGGTTGTCCTCATCTTTCAGAAAATCGGGAATGTGAATGCTCAGGTCGGGTTCGACCGCTAACACTTCGAATTCCACTTCATCTGCGCACATGGGAAGCAAGCGCAATAAATCCAGGCCCAATTGGAAGTCGTGATGGGCTGCGCTGACGGCGGCCCAGTCCTCAATCCGAGTGTCCTGTGCCTGCGCGATCGCTGCGCACAGTTCCGAAAAGTCCTCGATCTCCAAGCGTGCTGATAGCTCGGCATAGAACTCCAGGCCTTGGGTCAAAATGTCCTGGTCCTGCGACCAGATTTGTTTGGCTGCGGGGCTCTGGGGGTCTGGATCCATATTTAAGAAGTGATACAGCTGTTGTAACAACTCCAGAGGGTTCACCGCGAATTGCCAACGATCTTGCTCATCTCGGTAAAAACCCGGGTCGGCATAACTGATCCAGCCGGATAGCAAATGCGGCTCGCGTAGCAGGATTTCTAGCGGCCGGACGACCAGGGTTTTCTTGAGTGCGTTCAGTTCAGGATCCTGAGCCGTCTCCTGTGCCCACGCATAATTGAGATCCAATTGGCGGGCCATTTGTGCCAGCAAGCCAACGGCGGTCAGATAGGGCTGGATAAATGCCGTGGTGGTTTTGGCGTGGACGTCCCGGGCCAGGAACCAATGGACTAGGCCGTAATGAAAGTTAAGGTTGGTGGCCAGGTCGGTGCCTTCGATGCGTGTTTTGCGAATAACCTCAGCCATCGCCTCAAAGCTGGTCTGACGGTCAGCCCCGGTGGTCAGCAACAGCGCGATGTTGGAGTCATAAGCGCCGGCTAACGCATAACGCACAAAGGCGCCGGTGTCAGGGTTCCGGCGACTGATGCCCTGGTCGTCACGGATCTCGTTTGCCTCAGGCGAGGACCAGAACTGAATCAGTCCGCCCGCGTGGGGTTGCAGCGCATCGTTGGTGGCGTTCAAACGTACTTCGACGCTGGCAGCTTCACGCACGACCCGCTCGGGCTTGGGTAGCGCCGGGCCATGGACCGCTAACAGCACCATGGCTTCAACCAAGCTATTCACCACGAAGTTTTCCGCAGGGTTTGCTGGGTTGCTAAAGCGCAGGCCGTAACACAGTTCACTGACCCGATGTTCGACCTGGATGCGGGTGTTCATCTCCATAAAGTAATGGTTGTCGTCATCCACGATGCACTCAAAGGTGCTGACGCTGTCCAGGCCGACCGCGGTGCCAAATCGAGTGGCTTGGTCTTCCATGCTTTGTAGGATGTTGAGATCCTGCTGCAGCGGGGCTTTTCGCTCCTCATCGGTCTCGGCGTCGATCGCCGCCTGCAGCATCTCAACCGAAGTCGAGATTTCCAGCAGTTTTTGTTCGTGCATTTGCGCTGAGCAGTCGCGGCCGCCCAAGGTCAGGCACCAATCGCCATTGCCGATGACTTGGATCTCTTGGTGGCGGGTGGTTTCGATATTGAGCTCAAGCAACACGTTTTTGTTGTCGCCCACGCCCCCGGCTTTGACCTCAGCGAGGACTTCACGCACCAGTTGAGCCGTCGGTGCAGCCGCCGCGGCCGCGTCGCCGCCTTTGTCTTTGGGGCTAGGTAGGATGCGTTGACCCTTACCACCACCTCCGCCGATTGCTTTGATGCGGATTCGGTTTTTGGGGTATTGGGCGTATAGCGCTTCCACTTCGACCTTGGCCTGCTCAGCCACTTGGTCAATGCTGATCAAATCAAATCCACGCTGGTAGCTTTGCAACAGCAAGTTTTCAGCTTGAGCTTCAGGCGTATCGCCAGTCAGCTCCAGGTCATGTTGTTTCGCCAAAGCTTCAAGCGAGCCCAGCGCCAACACCGTTCGAGTGGTCAGGTTGTCCACGCCTGGGGTAACAGAAACCCCGGCGGCGAGGGCGGTGCGCTTGGCCTCATCTTTCATGCCGGCCTGGCGAACCGTACGCGAGCAAGGCCCGACAAAATTCAGCCCAGCGGCTTCAATGGCGCTGACCAGAGCTTCGTCCTCGGCCATAAATCCGTAGCCGGCGAAAATGCCGTCGTAGCCATTGGTGTGGGCAATTTCGATGATCTGTTGGATACGAGCATCGCGCTCGGCTTTATCGGCGCCGGTGTAGTCCGGGACCCGGTGCACGCGATCATGCCGAGCCATCTGACGAAGCTCCGGTGCCAGTGCATTCTTGTAGGCCACGGAATCCTTTTCCGATAGCAAGATGCCATATTCGGCGCCCATCTCGCTGAGGGTGTCCATGACTTCCTTGCGAATCGGGCCGCGGCAAATGATGAGCACTTTAAAGCCCGTTACGCTGAATTGCTGGACCCAGGCTGAGGGGTGTGCGGCCAGTCGACGTGACTGGTGGATTAAGGGATTTTGACTCATAGCAACCTCAGTGGAATTCGCGCTGCACGCCATCCATAGGCGTGGGCTGGTAGTGCTGGATAAAACGCTGCATTTCATTGCCGATGACCTTGCGCAGGTCTTTGGGCATGACCAGTTGACTAATCGAACCCAGGCTCAGGGCCTCGTTGGGGTTCATCAACTCGGCCTCATAGCGGGCATTTAGCTGCGCATCAATGCCGCTTAAATGGGCATCGGCGGCGGCTTTGGCTTGGGTCTGGGCTTGATCGACGGCCACGCCTTGTTCTAGTAACTCATGCAGGGTGCGTTCTTGTAGTGCCTTGGCCTGTTGTTGGGCGGCCTTCATCTCGTCTTTGTAGACAAAGGTTTTGCCTGCTGGCCCCATAACCGCCAGACGAGTGGTGGGTAGTGCAAAGACCCGATCTGCACCTAGCTTGTAGTTGTTGAAGCTGGCGTAGGCGCCGCCAAAGGCGTTGCGAACAATCAACAAAAAGCGGGGGGTGCGCAGGTCGATAATGGCATCCAGCATGGCTCGTCCTGCTTGGACTACGCCGCCATGTTCCTGTTCGGTGCCGGGTTTAAAGCCAGTGGTGTCCTCAACAAACACCATCGGAATGTTGTAGAGGTTGCAAAAGCGAATGAAACGGGCGTTTTTGTAGGCCGCTTCAATGTCAATCTGCCCGGAGGCCACCGCTGAGTTGTTGGCGACAAATCCAATGACCTGTCCGCCCATGCGACCCAGGGCGCACAGGGTGTTCTCGGCACGATCAGGTTGGATTTCTAAATAGTCGCCGTGATCGCACAGCTGCTGGATCAAGATGCCGATTTCCAATGGGGTGTTGAATCCGTTAGGGCCATTGAAGGCCTTCTTGAACAGAATGTCGGCTTCCCAGGTTTCCCGATCCAGCGGGTCACTGGTGCGTTGCAGCGGTGCCATTTGTGCATTGTTACTAGGCAGGTAGCGCAGAATGCGGCGCACTTTGCGGATCGCTGCGACTTCGTCTTCGACGATAAAATCCGTCACGCCTGTATGCGCGTGCACTTCCGGCCCGCCTAGCTCGTCTGCAGTAACATCCTCGCCCAATACCGATTTCACAACACCCGGCCCGGTCAAACCAAAAAAGGTATCCCGGGGTTGGATAATGAAGCTGCCCTGACGAGGCAGATAGCTGCCGCCGCCGGCGTTGAAGCCGAACATGCACATGATGCTGGGCACGACGCCTGAGATATCGCGCAGGGCCTTGAAGGCCTCGGCATATCCGTCCAGGCCGCCCACGCCCGCAGGTACGTAGGCCCCGGCTGAATCATTAAACCCAACCACCGGAATTTTTAATTTGCCGGCCATCTGAAATAACTGAGCCAGCTTAGATCCGTTGGTCGCGTCCATGGATCCGGCACGGACCGTGAAATCATGGCCGTAGATCGCAACGTCGCGTCCGCCGACTTTACCAATGGCCGTGACTAGGCTGGCGCCATCGAGGTTTTGACCCCAGTTTTGAAATAGCACGGTGGGCGGCTCGTCCACCAGCTGATCGATTCGCTCCCATACGGTCATGCGACCTTTTTGGTGCTGTCGCGCAATCGCAGCGGCGGGGGCCTGTTTGGGGCGGCGCATCAAGTCGGCGCCGGCCTGCAAGGCCGCTTCGTAGAGTCCGGATTCTCGGTTGATCTCGCCGGGCATTGCAAAGTCGTCGCGAGCCTCGGGCGCTAGGGGGTTTTTCAGTCGCATGGCGAAGTCCTTTTTTGATGAGGGCAGTGTGTCAGCGATAGCCGGGTAGGGCGAACTTTAGTTAGCTAACTAGTCCTAAATAATCTAAAGTTAGCTAATGATTGAAAAACGACTATTCGCGGGCCACATCGTGCGCCAGGCCAGGCAGCAGTTGGGTTTGACCCAGCGCGCCCTGGCTCAGAAACTGTCTATGTCGGCCGCTTACCTAAACCAAATCGAGCGTGATGTTCGACCAATTTCTAATCGGGTTCGGGCGGGTTTGCACAGCTCGATCGGTTTGGAACTAGACGATCTAGCACAGCCGGATCAGGCCAAGGCTCTATCGATCGAGGCCCGTCTGTTCGAACGTGGGTTGGACGGTCAAAGCCGAGCCCGATTGCAGCGCGCTTTAGGTATTTTCCCTGAGCTTTCACAGGCATTGCTATCGGCCACGGCTCCCCAGGACTCGACACCCTTAGACCCCTACGCCGAGATTGGTGATTGGTTCTATTTGCAGGACAACCACATCGCAGGCTTGGACCAGGCCGCAGAGGACCTTTTTAACCAGGCGGATCTGCGTTATGCCGAGATGGATCGTGATTTGGTGGTTTATTTGCGCCGCTTCGGGATCCAAGTGGAGTGGGTGGATGATCCGCAAATTGCTCGATCATTTCAGCCTGAAGATAAACGTGTCCGCCTGGGCCGTTGGTTGTCAGCGTCTCAGCGGGCCTTTCAGTTGGCGCAACTTTTGATGTGGCAGACTCAGTCAGAACGGGTTGAGGATATCGTGCGCAGCGCCCGTTTAGAGAGTCCCGGCGCCGATGATGTGTTGCGTATTGGGTTGGCGAACTATTTCGCCGGCGCGCTGGTAATGCCGTATACCGAATTCCTAAAGACCGCGCAGCGTGAGCGCTATGACCTGGAGCGGTTACAACGCCAGTTTAACGTCTCGTTCGAATCCGCAAGTCACCGGCTATCGACCTTGCAGCGTCCGGGCCAGCAAGGCGTCCCGTTCTATTTTGTCCGGGTCGATGCGGCCGGTCAGATTATGAAGCGTCAATCGCCGGCGGGATTTCACTTTGCCCGCCAGGGCGGCGCCTGTCCGCTGTGGAACGTTCACGAGGCGTTGACCCGTCCCGATCAGATTTTGGTTCAGCGGGTGGTAACCCCTGACGAACGCGAATGGCTATGCCTGGCGCAGGCAGTGATCAAACCTGGGCCTCGATACGGCGACCCAGCTCGGCGTTTTTCAGTGGGGATTGGGTGCGAAGCGAAATATGCATCCAGCATCGTATACGCTGATGGTTTGAATATGCGCGGGCCTCAGGGTCGAGTTGAAATCGGGCCCGGTTGTCGGCACTGCCTACGTCCCAGCTGTCCGCAGCGTGCCTTTGCGCCCGTGGGGCGTACCCCACAGGCCGACATTCACCAGCGATCTCGGATACCGCTGCGCTGGGACTAGACGTCCAAATCGATCCAGATCGGACAGTGATCCGATGGCTTTTCCATCGCGCGAATGTCGTAGCTGATACCGCTGTCAGTAATCTGCGAGGCCAGCTCGGCACTGATCAGATGATGGTCAATGCGCAGGCCCCGTTTGGGGGTGTCTTCAAAGCCGCGGCTGCGGTAATCGAACCAGCTAAATTTGTCGTCTTTGTCTGGGTTGAGTACGCGCCAGGCATCGACCAGTCCCCGGGCTTTCAGGGCGTCGTACCATTCGCGCTCCTCGGGCAAAAATGAACACTTACCCTGTTTTAGCCAGCGCAGGCGATTGGGTTCGCCAATCCCGATGTCGATATCTTGAGGTGAAATATTAAAGTCGCCCATGACCACGACTGGGTTTTCCCGTGAGTCGAGCTCTGCCATTAAATCGGCATAGAACTTTTCTTTGGCCGGAAACTTGGTTTCATGCTTGCGCGACTCACCTTGCGGAAAATAACCGTTCATGACGGTCAGGACACGGCCGTCGCGCATGGGATAGTCGGCCATGATCATCCGCTTTTGGGCGTCTTCGTCGTCCGTGCTCCACCCTTTGCGCACGGCCAGCGGCTTTTGTTTGCTGAACATTGCGACACCGTAGTGACCTTTTTGGCCATGGATGTCGATGTGATAGCCCAGGTGTTCAAACACTTCAAAGGGGAACTGATCGTTGTGGACCTTGGTTTCTTGAAAACCAATCACGTCAGGTTGTAGCTGTTCCACGACGGCTTCGACTTGGTGGGGGCGGGCGCGGACGCCATTAATGTTGAACGAAACAATACGCATGTTGTGGCCTCGTGGGTTGAAGTGCGGCGCCAGTCTAATGCATTGTCAGCGCATGTTGCATAACCGGCCAAATGGATGATTGTTTTGATGCGCCACGGCGAGGCTCAGTGGCCTGCGCCCCGGGACAGCGAACGCCCGTTAACCACCACAGGCCAGCGCCAAGTGCGTGAGTCGGTGCAGTGGCTAGCGCGGCAGGGCGTGGAGATTGAGTGCCTGCTCGCAAGCCCGCTCGTGCGCGCACAGCAGAGTGCTGAGATCGCCCACCACGCCTTTGACTGTGATATCCAAACAATCAACTCGCTTCAGCCCGATACGGATCCACGTTTGGCCGAGAAAGCGCTGCAACCCTACTCATCTGCCCTGATATGTTTCCATCAGCCACTGATCAGTCGCCTTGTTCAGCGTTGGACGGGTCAATCGGTGGCGGTGGGGACGGGCGCTGTTTTTGTGCTGGAGGGCGAGTTTTTGGCCCCCGACTGGTTAAATCTGCGAGCGCAGTTTTGTCCGAACTGAGTTTTCAAACTCCCCACGGCACGATTCACGGGATGCAGTTTGGCGAGGGCGAGGTATGCCTGGCGCTACACGGCTGGTTGGATAACGCGGCCACCTGGAGTGTGTTGGCGCCGCAATTAAAGTTTCGGGTTATTGCTCTGGATCTACCTGGCCATGGCCACTCGAGTCATAGGGCTGGCCCATACCATATCTGGGATTCGCTATCGGACCTGCTGGCCATTGTGCAGCAACTGGAAGAGACACCGCATTGGTTGGGGCATTCCATGGGCGCGGGCATCGCCACCTTGTTTGCAGGCTGCTTTCCTGAGCATGCCCGCTCGCTGAATCTGGTGGAGGGGTTTGGGCCCTGGGTCGAGCCCAAGCTCAACGCTTGTGAGCAACTCAGGCGGGCAGCCATAGCCCAGCAGTGGCCGGCAAAGACACCCAGGCCCTACGCCAGCCTAGAGCAGGCGACACAGATTCGTGCCAGCCGGGGCGTCTCTACCGTCGCGCCCCAGGCCATTCGACCCATTGTCGAGCGGGCCATGAAACCCGTTGAGGCAGGCTGGGTGTGGCGAGCGGATCCGGCGTTGAGTCAACCCAGTCCACTAAAGCTGGAGCCCCATCAAATTAAGTCCTGTATCCAAACCATTAGCTGCCCCATTCGGATTGCACTGGGCTCACAGGGGATGCTGGTGGATAAGCCAGAATTTTCTGAACGGCTGGATTGGGCCCAGGCCTGTCAAATGCGGGTTTTTGAGGGGGATCACCATCTGCACTGCTATCCTCAAGCAGCTTACCCAATCGCACAATGGTTCAATCAAGACCATTGAGAAATCCCAACACAGTCCCATCCATAGACGTATGAAAAAAGCCTTGTACGGACTGTTAGTGCTGGCCCCTTGGGCTTGGTCAATTGATATTGAGTTGCCGCCGCGTGCACTGCTGATCGATCGGTCTAGCGCGCCGGTTCAGCTGTACCAAGTTCCCCTCAGTGCGGTCCAGGAATCGGGCCGCGATCTGCGGATTGAATCCTCGGCAGTGGTCAGTGGTTCGCGTGAGCGCCTCACGCTGGAGTTCCCCCGAGGTACCTCGATTGACGCTGTGTTTGAGCAGCTGCGTCAGAACAATCCGCGATTTGAGTGTCAGGCACGCGCCTGTGGGCGATCGAATCTGTGGGCCAATACGCTGTACCAGATCCCGCAATTATATGGACGGGACCGCAATCAGCGTTATCAAGTTGTTGAGACCGATCAGGGTCTGCAAACCCTGTACGTCATTGAACGCGGCAACGGCGAGGTCTATGCGCATTTGGAGCGGTTGAGCGAAACCGTCGGTGCCGGCGTCGTAACCCTAGAGGTCGAGCAAAATGCCGGTGGAGTACTGGACCCCGCCCAAGTGAGTGCGCTGCGTGAGGCCGTCGAGGCCCAGCCTGAGCTGCGCTGGGAATTGCATGTTCAGGTGCAAGCGACCCAAGGCTACGCTCTCGGCTTGCAGCAGGCCCGTGAACTCACCCAATCGCTGCGTGATCAAACCAGCGCCATCGGGTTGCAGGTCAAGAATTTGGGCCCCAGTGATGACACCCGCATTACCCTGATGGGATTCCAGCCTTAACCTAACGGCGAATATTCTTCCTGACTGGGGATGGGATAATCCTCGCCATGCCCGAATCCGTCGCTGTCGTTCCAGACATACAACCCCGTGCTGTTCTTGATTATTGGTTTTACGATCAGGGCGAGCTTGCGAGTGTCGAAACCCTAAACAAACGTTGGTTTGGTATGGGCGATACCTTGGATGCTGAGATTCGTCAGCAGTTTGGAATGGCGCTGGAGAAAGCGGTCGCCGGTGGATTGCGAGATTGGGAAGCCGACAGCGAATCTCGGTTGGCTTTGATTGTGGTTCTCGATCAGTTCACCCGCCAAGCGTGGCGCGGCTCTGTACGCGCGTTTGTCGGCGATCAGCGTGCCTTACGTCTAAGCAAAAGTGGCTTTAAACGCGGCTATTTCAATGATTTACCGCTGATGATGAAAGTGGCGGCACTGATGCCCTACGAGCATTCAGAAGCCTTGGCGGATCAAATTGAGTGTGTCGATCGCTTCCGCAGTCTGGCGGTTGAGTACCCAGCGCATCAGAGTACCTTGGCGGGGTTTGTTCGGTTTGCCGAAATGCACTACGAAATCATTGAGGAATTTGGTCGCTTTCCTCATCGCAATCAGGTGATGGGGCGCGCCAGCACGCAAGCCGAACTCGAATATCTCGAGTCCGGCATGCGCTTTGGACAGTAAGTCAGACCTTTTCGTTAGGTGCTTGTGAAGCAGGCTTAGGTGCGTTTTGCAGCACCGATTGGGGCAGGTTGACGTCCATCGTGGGGAAGGGGATGTCGATGCCATGCAGGTCAAAGGCGATCTTGACGCGTTCATTTAGATCAAACAACACATCCCAGTAGTCGGCACTGGCGACCCAGGGGCGCACGACCATATCCACGCTGCTGTCACCCAAAGCACCCACGGCAATGGTGGTTTTCGGGTCGCGTAGAATACGTGGATCGGTTTGCACGATGTCCTGAAGCACTTCTTTGGCTTTTTGAATATCTGCGCCGTAGCTAATGCCGAAGGTGAGATCAATGCGGCGAGTCTCCCGGGCGGAGTAGTTCACGATAGTGCCACCGTAAATGCCGCCATTGGGTACGATCACTTCGCGGTTATCGCCGGTTCGTAGGGTCGTAGCAAAGATCCCGATGTTCTCAACCACGCCACTGGTTCCGCCGGCCTCGACAAAATGGCCGGCGCGGAAGGGTTTAAAGGCCAGCAGCATCACACCGGCTGCAAAATTAGCCAGCGATCCCTGCAGTGCCAGGCCAATGGCCAAACCGGCAGCACCGATTACTGCGATCAGTGAGGTCGTCTGGACGCCTAGCTTTCCTAGCGAGGCAATCACCACCATGGTCAGACCCAGGCTGTACACTAGGTTGCCCAGGAAATTGACCAGCATGGGATCGGCGTCAGCTTTTCTATTCAAGACACGGATGCTGAAAGCGC
>JBMYYI010000045.1:0-14353 GCA_049609265.1 Litorivicinus sp.
GAGGCGTGGTCTAACTGTGTGGCCCTCCAACCAACCCCTAGCTCAAAACCTGATCCAGCGTGCGGATTGCACTCCTTTAACGGGACCGATAGCGTGACGATCATTCGTAAAAGGAAAGCCCATGAAATACCTAGCCCCACCCCTCCAGGCCCTGCTCTGGGGCATCCTCGCTTATTATCTTAGTCAGTTGTTCTCTACACTGACCTTCGCTACCGCCACATCTTGGGTGTTTATCGGTGGGTTTATAGGCGCAGGCTTGGTCATTGATGTGCTTGCGCTGGCCCAAATGATCAAAGCGCGCACCAGCATTAATCCGATCCAGCTCAACGGCACTCGCATTCTGCTGACGACAGGCGCCTATAGCTTCTCCCGAAATCCGATGTATTTGGGAATGCTGTGCTATCTGATCGCACTGACCTACGCCCTAGCGAATCCGATGGCTGCTATTGCTCCGATCGGTTTTGTTCTCATGCTCAACCAAACCCAAATCAAACGTGAGGAAGCATGGATGCGAGAACAATTTGCCGAAGACTACGAGGAATACTCAGCAACCGTGCGCCGCTGGTTCGGCCGTAAAAGGGTATAAATATCCGGTGCAGAATGCGATTTTCGACACGATGTAACGACCACCTCAATCACATCTTTTTCTTTACACGAGTAAACAAATTCCGTAAAAACCCTTACGCAAAACTTTACGTGAAACTTTGGAACGCCGCATGACAAAAATCAAAAACATGGATGAGTTTGCACTGGCCAGCGGTGTGTCTAGACCCACACTTTCAAAGTATTTTCACGACCCAAAGAGCGTTCGAAAAAGTACTCGGGAAAAGATCGAAAGCGCCCTGGATCTTTACGACTACCGGCCCAATCTTTACGCGATGAACCAAAACCGAAAGTTGACAAAAACAATCGGCATTGTGGTTCCTCACTTAGCTGACCCGTTCTTCAACGAGATGGCACGCACGCTTGAATTGCGGTGCATGGAAGCCGGTTTTTCACCCTCTCTTTACAGTGCCTACGGTGATCCTGAACAAGAGATCAACATTCTGGATTCGTTGCGCTCTCTCAAACCCGCCGGGGTCCTGTTTGCCCCGTTAGGTGAATCCTCCAATCGCTCGCAAATCGAAAAGTTCTGCAAACAAGTCCCGACCGTTTTGTTCGACAGCGACATCGAGGGGCTAGGCGAAGCCTTTATTGGCTCTGACAACGACAGCTTTATCTTTCAAAGCGTCGAATACCTTGTGCGTACTGGCGCTCCGCCCCTATTTTTTGAAATGGAAACGCCCGCCAACCCAAACGCTCAACGCCGCCACGACGCCTTTATTCGCAGCATGGAACAGTTATCGCTAGAACCTGAGATCGTGCAGATTCCCGGCACCGGATGGAACTTCGAAGAAATTGGGCTGCGTGGTGCGCATGATTTGTTATCCGGCCCAGATCTGCCTGAAAAATCGATTCTATGCAGCAACGATCGCCTCGCGTTGGGCTTTTTGGCCGCGGCCTTCCAACTCAACTTGACCGTCGGCCGGCTTCCCAGCCATCACCTTCGGGTCGCATCCAATGATGACCATCCCTACTCGAAATACGCCTGCCCCTCATTGACCACCGTCGCCCACGACTACCATGCCGTTGCGACTTTGACCCTACAAACCTTGATTGATCGCATCAATAACGGCCAATCACTCGGCGAGCGCAAAGAGACCCGATTCCAGGCACGCTTAGTGCTGCGCGATTCGGCTTAGTACTGTTACGCAACCCCAGCACTTATTTTTCTTTGCGCGCGTAAAATTTCTGTTGACTCGAGAAAAAGCTCCTTGGTAGTCTGCGCCGGCACCACTTAAAAAAAATAATGGAGAAGCAGTAATGATCCGTAAAAGCGCAATCAGCGCCGCAATTGCTTTGTCAGTTGCAGCAAGTTCAATGGCGTATGCCGAAACCATCACAATCGCAACCGTTAACAACGGCGACATGATCCGTATGCAGGGTTACACCGACCAATTCACTGCCCAGACAGGCATTGACGTGGAGTGGGTAACTCTAGAAGAAAACGTCCTACGCCAGCGCGTAACCACCGACATCACCACCAAAGGCGGTGCTTTCGACATCATGACTATTGGCATGTACGAAACACCTATTTGGGGTTCTAACGGGTGGTTGGTCGCTCTGGACGACCTGTCTGCTGAATACAACGCAGCTGACATCCTGCCTGCAATGGCCGGTGGCTTGAGCCACGACGGCACTTTGTACGCAGCACCTTTCTACGGCGAAAGCTCCATGGTCATGTACCGCACTGATCTGATGGAAAAAGCTGGCCTAGAAATGCCTGACGCACCGACTTGGAGCTTCATCGCAAAAGCCGCACGTGAAATGACTGATCGTGACAACGACATCAACGGTATTTGCCTACGTGGTAAAGCTGGCTGGGGTGAAGGCGGCGCGTTCATCACCGCTATGTCTAACTCTTTTGGTGCTCGTTGGTTCGACGAAAACTGGGATGCTCAATTCGACACTCGTGAATGGTCAGACACTCTGAACTTCTACAAGAACCTGATGGACGACGCAGGTCCTGCAGGTTTTGCCACTAACGGCTTTAACGAAAACCTATCTTTGTTCCAACAGGGCAAGTGCGGTATGTGGATCGACGCGACTGTCGCTGCTTCATTCGTTACCAACCCTGCTGAATCAACCGTTGCTGACAAAGTTGGCTTCGCCTTGGCTCCCGATAACGGCCTAGGCGTTCGTTCTAACTGGCTATGGGCATGGGCATTGGCTATCCCCGCTGGTACTCAAAAAGAAGGCGCAGCTAAGCAGTTCATCGAGTGGGCAACGTCTACCGATTACATCGAGCTAGTCGCTGAAAACGAAGGTTGGGCTAACGTTCCTCCGGGAGCACGTACTTCACTGTACGAAAACCCCAATTACAAAAACGTTCCTTTCGCGCAAATGACACTGGATTCAATCCTGTCAGCCGATCCGAACAACTCTACTGTTGACCCCAGCCCCTATGTGGGTGTTCAGTTCGCTGCTATTCCTGAGTTCGCAGGTATCGCAACCGAAGTGAGCCAGGAGTTCTCAGCAGCTTACGCCGGTCAGCAGAGCATCCGCGATGCATTGATCAAAGCACAGGCAATCACTAACGATGCGATGGAAGCTGCGGGTTACCGTTAAGCCACAAGCAACGTATAAAACAGAGGCGGTTTCGACCGCCTCTGTTCTTTAAGCAACACCCCTTTATTGTTTATTACTCGACAGAGGAAGTCATATGGCTACTCATCATTCGCGTTCTGCTGCACGCATCATGATGGCTCCCGCCGTCATCTTGCTACTAGGCTGGATGCTTGTTCCACTCACCATGACGCTGTATTTCTCGTTCAAGAAGTACCTGCCACTTCGCGGCGGTGATCTGGGATGGGTTGGCTTTGACAACTACGTTCGCTTCTTCTCAAGTAGCGCATTTTGGCCCAGCGTTAGCACTACCCTGATTATTGTAGGCGGCGTTCTGGCAATCACTCTGGTACTGGGTACTCTGCTGGCCTTGTTGCTAGATCAACCGATGTGGGGTCAGGGCGTTGTCCGAATCCTCGTTATCGCACCCTTTTTCGTTATGCCCACCGTTTCTGCACTGGTGTGGAAAAACATGTTCATGGATCCGAACTACGGCCTGTTCTCCTACTTATGGGAGTTCTTTGGAGCCGAACCGATCCAGTGGATGTCCCAGGCTTCGTTAGAGTCGATCATCCTGATTGTCAGCTGGCAGTGGTTGCCCTTCGCCACTCTGATTCTGCTGACCGCGATTCAATCACTTGATGGCGAACAGCTTGAGGCCTCAGAGATGGACGGCGCGACTGCGCTCAAACGCTTCTGGTTCATCATCCTGCCGCACCTCAGCCGCGCTATGACAGTGGTATTGCTGATTCAAACGATCTTTTTGCTCTCGATCTTCGCAGAAATTTTTGTCACCACCGGTGGCGCATTCGGCTCCAAGACTTTGACCTACCTGATCTACCAACGCGTCCTGGAAAGCCAGAACGTCGGTTTGGGTTCAGCGGGCGGCGTCTACGCCATTATCTTGGCCAACATTGTTGCGATCTTCTTGATGCGGATCGTCGGCAAGAACTTGGATAAATAGGGGAATACCATGGCACGCGCAGTCACTACGTCTCGCAAGACCTTTAACACCGCACTGGCATGGGCGATCGGTCTACTGATCTTCTTTCCCATCCTGTGGACGATTTTGACCAGCTTTAAGACCGAGGGTCAGGCCATTGCCGATCCGCCGCTGTGGTTCTTCTTTGACTGGACCCTGGAAAACTACGCGGTCGTTCAAGAGCGTTCGGACTACATGAAGTTCCTGACCAACTCGATCATCATTGCGGGTGGCTCTACCCTGCTAGGTATTCTGGTGGCTGTTCCAGCCGCTTGGTCGATGGCATTCGTGCCGTCCAAGCGCACCAAAGACATTCTGTTGTGGATGCTCTCCACCAAGATGTTGCCGGTTGTTGGTGTGCTCTATCCGATCTATCTGATCTTCATTGAGCTGGGTTTGCTAGACAGCGAGCTAGGTTTGGTCATGGTGTTGATGCTGATCAACCTGCCGATCATTGTTTGGATGCTGTACACCTACTTCCGCGAGATCCCTTCGGAGATCCTCGAGGCAGCCCGTATGGATGGCGCTTCATTGCGCTCGGAGATTCTGTACGTTCTGACACCTATGGCAATCCCGGGTATCGCGTCGACCATTTTGCTGAACTTCATTTTGGCTTGGAACGAAGCCTTCTGGACCCTAAACCTGACCGCGGCCAATGCCGCACCGCTGACGGCCTTTATTGCCAGTTACTCAAGCCCCGAAGGCTTGTTCTACGCCAAGCTCAGCGCAGCCTCAACGATGGCGATTGCGCCGATCTTGATCCTAGGCTGGTTTAGTCAAAAACAACTTGTACGCGGCCTGACCTTCGGCGCGGTTAAATAAGGAATTAGAATCATGGGACGTATTGTTTTAGAGAAAGTAACCAAGTCATTTGACGACACCCAGGTTATCCCGCCGCTAGATCTGACCATTGAAGACGGCGAGTTCACGGTATTCGTCGGACCCTCAGGGTGTGGTAAGTCCACCCTGCTGCGTCTGATCGCAGGCTTGGAAGACCTATCCAGTGGTGACATCCATATCGATGACACCAACGCAACTGACCTCAAGCCCTCAGAGCGTGGTCTGGCGATGGTGTTCCAGTCGTATGCTCTGTATCCCCACATGTCTGTGCGCAAGAACATTGCCTTCCCGTTGCGCATGGCAAAAATGGACAAGGCCGAGATTGACCGTCGTGTCGAAGGTGCCGCCGAAGTGCTGAACCTGACCGATTATCTAGACCGTCGCCCGGGTCAGCTTTCGGGTGGCCAGCGTCAGCGTGTGGCGATTGGCCGCGCGATTGTCCGTGAGCCCTCAGCGTTTTTGTTCGACGAGCCGCTCTCTAACTTGGACGCTGCGCTGCGTGTGGGCATGCGTCTGGAAATCAGCGAGCTGCACAAGCGCTTAAAGACCACCATGATCTACGTTACCCACGATCAGGTTGAAGCCATGACCATGGCCGACAAGATTGTGGTGTTGCAAAAAGGTGTTATCGAGCAAGTGGGTTCACCCTTGGAGCTGTATCGCGCCCCCCGTAACCGGTTTGTTGCTGGATTCATTGGCTCTCCCAAGATGAACTTCATCGAGGGTGAAGAAGCGGCCAAACACGGTGCCCATTGCATCGGCGTTCGCCCCGAGCACATTGAAATTTCAGCCACCCAAGGTCTGTGGCAGGGAACGGTAGGGGTATCAGAGCACTTGGGCTCAGACACCTTCTTTCACGTCCACAACAGCAACCTAACTGAAAGCATCACCGTCCGTGCCGACGGTGAAGTTTCATTTGGTTACGGGGACACCATCTACATGACGCCCCGTGCTGATGTCATCCATAAGTTCGACGAAAAAGGACTGCGGATTTAATCCGCAGCCTGTCGATTGCTACAGACTCGATTCCAGGATTCGATAATGAAACTGTCCAACGCCACCCTCGCCTCGCTGCCCTCTTCTGTGCTGCGTCCGACTTATGATCGATCGGCCCTTACGCCGGGTATCGTTCACATCGGCGTTGGCAATTTCCACCGTGGGCACCAAGCGTGGTATTTGCATCGCTTGATGCAACAGGGCCAGGCAATGGACTGGGCCATTGTGGGTGCGGGTGTGCGTGAAGGCGATGCGCTGATGCGTGAACGTCTGTTAGCACAGGATTGCCTGAACACCCTGATCGAACTGGACCCGGCCTCAAGTTCTGCCGAGGTCGTAGGGTCGATGATCGATTTCTTGCCGGTCCAACCTGAAAACCAAGCTCTGATCGAGGAAATGGTTAAACCCAGCACTCGTATTGTTGCGATGACGGTGACCGAAGGCGGTTACTTTATTGATCCCGCCACGCAAGGGTTTGACGCGTCACATCCAGACATGGTGCATGACGCCCACAACCCAGATCAGCCCAAAACCGCCTTTGGCGCGATGATTAAAGCGTTGCGATTACGTCGCGACCAGGGTCACGGCCCATTTACTGCGCTGTCTTGCGACAACGTCCAAGGCAATGGCGACGTGCTTCGACAAACCGTTGTGTCGCTGGCCCGCCTATCCGACCCGGAACTGGCCGAGTGGATTGATCAGAACTGCACATTCCCCAATTCCATGGTGGATTGCATTGTACCGGCAACCGGTGAACGCGAACTGGCCTTGGTGCGCGAGCTCGGCATCGAAGACAACGCGCCGGTAACACATGAAAACTTTCGCCAGTGGGTGATTGAGGACCAGTTCTGTGCAGGACGTCCGGCCTGGGATCAGGTCGGCGCCACCTTTACTGACCAAGTTCATGATTACGAAGTCATGAAGATCCGTGTGCTAAACGGTGGGCATCAGGTTGTCGCCGTCACCGGTGAGCTTTTGAGCATTGAGAGTATTTCCGGCTGCATGGCGCACCCTGCCATTTCTCGGCTATTCCGCACGCTGGCGCTGGGTGAAATTAGCCCCCACGTCAAGGCGGTCCCTGGAATGGCACCAGCGGATTATGTCGAGTTGATCCACCGGCGCTTTTCGAACGCAAAGATTGTCGACACGACTCGCCGCGTGGCATTTGACGGATCATCTCGGCACCCCGGATTCATCCTGCCCACCGTTCGTGAAGGATTGGCCACGGGCGACTCCATCAGCGGTTTAGCGCTCGTTGAAGCGGCCTGGGCTCGCATGTGCGCCGGCACCCGTGAGGATGGTAGCGCGATCGAGCCCAACGATCCTTATTGGTCAGATTTGGTGGTGGTCGCTGAGCGTGCCAAATCGGACCCCAGTGCTTGGCTTTCGATGACCCATATTTACGGGAACCTAGCTGAGCAACCGCGTTTTGCTGATTCGTTTAGCTACTGGTTACAAAAAATCTGGGCTGATGGCTTGGTCAGCGCAATTGACGAATATTGCGCAGGCTAAACGTCTTTCTCGGCGTCGTTCTGCGGCGCCGGGGCTGCAGATACGAACCGAGTCACGGTTTACCGCTTAGCCACTTCACCTAATCGGATTTTCATTCAACAGTACTCGCCTGCGCTGTTTGAGATTCCGATGCTTACACCCTCACCCTCACTGCGTGTCGACACGCCCACACTACTCCGCAGCTTCCAAGGCCCGGCAGGCCCGCTGTTGCTAGCCGTTTGTGTGTTTTTCCTGTCCCAGCTGAGTCTGTTCGATCCGACGACACCGTCCAACCATCTATTGCTGTGGTATTGCGGACCCTTTATGGCACAGGTCCTGCTGTTCGTTCCTAGCCACCGACACCTGCCCTACTTTGCTTGCAGCGGATTGGCTTTGTTGGGATCGAACCTGCTGTTGATTCAGGATCCATCAGCTGCCGTTTGGGTTACCGTGATGCAGACTCTGGAGCCCTGGGTCGGGCTTAAAATCGTCCAGTACGTGCTGAGGTGCCCAGCTGGTGAGTCCATCAACGTTAGAACCACGCCACAGCGCATGGTGTTGGGGACGATTGCTTCAACGGCGTGGATCCATACGGTAGCTGCGATTGGCGCGTTAGGCCTTGGCATCAACCAACCCGGACAAACCTTGAACCTATTTGGCCACTGGGCTGCGGTCGCCACGATTGGCGCGGCAACCTCATTGCCTATTTTGAATGGTCTGTCGTTTTGGACCATCAGCCGACCCAACAAAACAGGCTACGCGTGGCTGGCACTGGCCATTAGCGTACCTGCGATGGTCATCCTGTTTACCCATGTCACGCCCCCCTTCGTCATGCTGGCGCTGCTTTATCCGATCATGCTGGGCATTGGCGGAGTCGGCTTTGCAGGTCTGCTGTTTTGGGTAGGCGTGATGTGTTGGATGTTCCTAACACAGGGTCAATATCTGGATCCCGTCGACATGGGCGAGGCCGGGTTATTGATGATGGTGGCGACGGTCTGTCTGGTCACTGGCATCCTGCATATTCAGAAAATGCATTCCGCGGCCCGCCTGCAGGCCGCCGCTGATACCGACCCATTAACGGGCTTATATAACCGGCGTGGCTGGCGCGCCCGCGGACAGTCTGACAATCCACAATTTGTCGTGATGCTGGACATCGACCATTTCAAAACCATCAATGATGAAATGGGTCATGCCGGCGGCGATCAACTCTTGGTCTCTGTTGCGCAGGCGCTAGATGCGTTTCGCAACACCCAAGACATTTGCGCCCGGCTGGGCGGCGACGAATTCGTCATCTCAGGCCCATCGGCGAACCGAGATTTAAATGCCTGGACCACGATGCTTCGACGCCAACTACAGCATCTTTCTCCGAATCCGGTCTCTGCCAGCATTGGATGGACCGAGCACACAGGTGAACTGTCCCTTGAAGAGGCTCTGATGCAAGCCGATAAGGCCATGTTCGTTTCCAAGCGTATGGGACGCAATCAGGTCAATCAATTTGATCCTTTGCTCCGGGCTGATCCGACCGCCATTCCCGATGCCGTGATTCGCAAGGCCCTGTTTAACCAAGAGTTATACTATGTAGTTCAACCGATTTATGACTCAGCCGCAAAGCATCGCATTGGTCATGAAGCCCTCATCCGTTGGCGCCGGAATGAGGTCGAGTTGCAACCCCATCAGTTCATTGACACCCTGCTGGGCATTTCTCGCGAGCCCTTAGTTCAACAAGCCATCATGCATATGCAAACGCGCCTGGCGTTAACCCTCGGGCCCGGTAGCGGCGCTCTATCCTTCAACTGGACACTCGAAGACCTAGCCGATAAGAATTATGTCGATCGCTGGATTGAGAACTGGCAAGCCATTCA
Source organism: Litorivicinus sp. (assembly GCA_049609265.1). Lineage (GTDB taxonomy): Bacteria > Pseudomonadota > Gammaproteobacteria > Pseudomonadales > Litorivicinaceae > Litorivicinus. The sequence continues at coordinate 9,337 of JBMYYI010000045.1, forward strand.
TGGGCGCGTACCCCAGCTGGTTATCGAAATCTCAGAATCCGCCGGAATTCTGGGAGATAAGACGCCGGCGACGCTGCGTTCCATGCAGCGGTTGCGCGAAGCCGGCTACCAGATTGCACTGGATGACTTTGGCAAAGATCACAGCAACCTAAGCCGACTGGTGGGGTGGCCCGTCGATCGGTTAAAGCTCGACAAGTCACTGATCGATGGCCTAGGGCGAACTGGCTCGGGTGCTGACATCATTATTCAAACGATCCGAACGCTATGTGATCAGCTCAAGTGCAGCATTATCGCCGAGGGCGTCGAAACCCTTGAGCAGAGCTCCCAACTCAACCGCCTGGGTGTACCGGTTCATCAGGGTTATTTATGGGGTCGGCCCAAAAGCGTTTATGAGGCACAAAAAAACGCCGACGGATAAAGTCGGCATATAAGGGGTCTGGACACAAGAAGTCGCGTTCACCTGTAGTTAATAGATAGAGCTGCTACGCGTAATTGCAAGCGCCCTACTGTACCTTTGTCCTAACTTTCGACGATTCTGGGTACTAGCTTTCGCACGATCGGTGCCACCAAGATGACGCTGGGAGCCGCAATCAACCAGGCCGACAGCCAGCTACTCATCCAGGTCCCGAAAAAGCCCGGCGCCAAACCGATCGCATTAATCGTCGCGACCGCTGAAACAATCAGAGACATAAAGCACGATAGGATGACGCCAAAGGCATAGGGCGCCGTCCATTTTGGTAATTTCATTTAACTCTCCTACAACCAAGCGCGCGGATCATACGTTTGCCGATCACCGATGGACAGTGCCATCTAGTCACTAGGCTCGTTCCTCGACAGCCACTCATTGAACTGGTGACTGTGAACCTGGGCATTTCGAACCAATCGATCTACCTGCTGACTCAGCGCGTCGATATGCTCGCGGGTACTGAACGAAAAATAGGTTTCCCCCAAAAACAAAACCGCCCGCTGCGCGCCATACACTGTGACCGGTGCCGAATAAAAAAAGCGCTCGTCATAAAGTTGCACCCTGACCCGGGGATAGAGTTGGTCATAGACCTCGCCCAGCACGGCCCATTGGGCACGCCGGACATCTATATCCAATCCAGCCCAGGCGCCCTGACCCCGTGCAAAATCCTCAAGGTTTTGCCGAGCCACACAGACCTCCATGTCTGAATCGACTGACTGTAGGTAACTCAGATTCTGATCAGAGGCTTGCTGATGCTTCACCTTATCGATCGGCGTGGCGGCATATTCAAAAGCGATCACTGCGTCAGTCTTAAAGAAATCCGGCAGCGTCTGCGGCACATATCGAATCTTTTTCCCTTCGGCTTCGCGACGCCACTCATCCAGCTGCGGATGGTAGGGCTCACGCCCCGCCAAACGGACTTGCAAGGATTCACCCAAAATTTTTGAGGCCGGTTGCGCAGACTGCTCAAGCCCCAAAAGCCAATCCGAGGTCACACCCAACACCTGTGCCGCCTCTGCCACCCAATGAGCGTTCGGAGTCCGCGGCTGATCCGAGGTCATTAAACTGGACAGGGTCGAGCGATCTATACCGATTCGCTTGGCCAGCTGGGTTTGCGTCACCTCGCCTGCTCGCATGGCTTGCCTCAAACGCTCCCGAAATAAAACCGACCGTTCAACTTTTTTCATTAGCACGTGAATTTATTCAACAGTATTTACGATTATTTAATCAGCTTGAATTTACGTGAAAACATACGTCTGGTCGACAGCGCGCCTGCCCCCTAAAGTTCAGCCACTCAAATCACTGACAGGAGGAGTCATGGACCGCCAACGTCGCAGCTGGATGAAAGCCATTACCTGGCAAATCCTTGGGCTTTTCACAACCGTGCTGATCGGCTACGGATTTACAGGCAGCTGGACCTCATCCGCTACCCTCAGCCTTGCCTTAGCGGGTACTAGCCTTGTGATGTATACCCTGCACGAGCGCATTTGGGAGCGCATCCATTGGGGCCGCCGAACCCCATAAGCACTTCGCCTAGCGCACACAACGCGCTAGGCTGAACTCATGTTTAAAACCTTGTTAATCGGGTCCTCATACCTGTTGCTGCCCTTTGCGGTTGGTCAGTATGTGCTGCGTCCGCTGGCTTACAGTTTTCTAAACCTAACTCAAGGCGTAACGCTGAAATCATGGCTGCTAGGGGGTTATTTACTCGCCACCGCAGCTCTGGTGTTGTTTATGGGCTGGGAGCTGTGGCGTAGCCGCAAACAACGCTCGCCCGTCGTACTTCTATTGCTGATTCTGGCGTTTGCGAGTCAAAACCCCTATCAGTTTGCCTGGCGTGATGCCCAGCTGTTAGGTGACTTACAGCGTTTACAGCAATTGAATCTAGATCCGTCGAACTATCAAGCCCGGGTCGTGGGAAATACTCTGGAGCTGCGCGGTACGATCTCTGTCGGGATGTGGCAGACCGCCGCATCCCTGTTGGAGCGCCACCCCAACCTTCGCGAAGTTAACATTCAAAGCCCCGGTGGACAGGTCAGCCCAGCCATTGCGATCGCCGATCAGCTCCGTCTGCGCAAATTAAATACCTACACGTCAGGCCAATGCTTCAGTGCCTGCACCCTGATCTTTTTGGCGGGACAAAACCGGGCCTTAGGGCCGTACGCTCAATTGGGCTTTCATGCCGCGTTCCGACCGACTGCCGATGGACAAAGGATCGCGTCACCCCGTATCAACCAAGCCATTATCCAACGCTTTGTCAGCACGGGCGTAGAACCTAGCTTTGCCATCCGTGCCTGGAGCACGCCCAGCGATGATTTGTGGCTGCCGGATACCGAGCAGTTACTTGCGGCGCGCTATGCCACCGAAACCCGCTAATCTAGTGGAAATTACTTACGGCAAAGTGCTGTTCAGCACATATACTGCGCCGCATCAAAACAGGAGGCAGTTATGAATGAGTCATTGATTGCAGCACTCGCCAAGCATCTGGCGTTGCCCACTGAAGTTTCGATTTACGATATTAATTTTGCATTCGGCGCGGTTAGCCTAGTCATCAAACATTTGGGGGCTGACGTGTGCGAACAGACCGCCCTGAGCGAGCTACTCAACACGACCCAGGACATTGCCTTGTGGGCACTGAACAACGACAGCAGCGAAGCCGCTGCGGGTCTGCGTGACGGTGTATTCTTCGCGGCCGATCTACTCGAAAACGAGCAGTTGCCCCTAGCGGCATAAGCCCCTAGCATCGCGGCTTCTATTTGGAGTCGCTATGCCCCTTCCTAAGCCCGTGATCTTGGGCAGTATGTTTGTTTCGTTGGGTGCCTTTGATGGCATGCTCGGTGTGGCCTGGCCCACCATTGCCCAACAACTTGACCGCCCCATTGCCGATCTAGGCTGGTTGCTGGCGGCCTACCTGTCTGCCTCAATGTGTGGCAGCTTATCCGCGAATTGGGTGATGCAGCGACTGGGGCTTAACGCCTGCTTGTTTTGGGCCTCTTTGGTCACCATGCTCGCTATTATTGGCGTAGCACTGGCACCTAGCTGGGATTTGCTGCTGGTTACCATCGCCATCCGCGGACTGGGCAACGGCGCCATTCACACTTATTTGAACACCTACGCCGGCAAAACCGTTAGCAACCGACAGCTCATGGCGATCCATACCTGTTGGGGCGGCGGCGCAGCACTGGCTGCCATGAGCATGACCTATCTGGTATCTCAACAATTAGCCTGGCAGATCAATTTAATCTGGTGTGTTGTGCCGGCGCTCATCGCACTGAGCTCATATCATCAGTTGGCGGTCATCAGCCCACGTACCCAGCAACGTCATCGGGTAAAACTGGCCCGTTGGGATTGGATGGCCGTTCTGGCCACCGGCTTTTATGTCGCTATCGAGGCCTCGGTCGGCAACTGGAGTTATAGCTTAATGACCCAGGGCTGGGGTACGTCGGTGGCCTTTGCAGGCGCCGTGACCTCGGGATTTTGGGCCTTATTGAGTCTGTGCCGTCTAGGCTTTTCAATCTTGCCACTGGGGGCCTGCCAATGGTTACGCACGATGCCAGTTGTTCTTGCTCTGAGTCCGTTGTTAATTGGGCTAGGGTTTTGGTTTTCCTGGATTGGCGCAGCCGGTGTTTTACTCGCGGGTATCAGCGCAAGCGTCGTTTTCCCCAATCTGATTGCACAGGGGGTTGCGAACGCGGATGAACACAACCATGGCAAGGTCACCGGATTGATGCTGACATCCGCGGCAGCCGGGGGAACCAGTGGCCCCGGATTAATGGGCCTCGTCGCGGGTGCTGGCGCGCTTATCTGGATTCCATTACCCATGATTGCGATCGGCGCAGGCAGTGCCTATTTGGCGTGGCAAATCACCAAGGGGCCTGGATCAGACGAACGCTGAGCGACACTGCAAGGCTGGTCAGAACGATCGCCATCGCTCGATTCAACCCTTTTGAATGATCCAGCAATCGTGCGCGCAAAGGTGCTGTTGACAGCACCAACGCTGCCAGCGAGTACCAAAGACCATCAATGACAGCCGGTGTCGCGACCAGAATGAAATTACGCTCCATCGCCATACCGGGATAAACGAAGGGCGCAAATAGCGCCAAGAAAAACGCCAACATTTTGGGATTCAGAAAGGCAATCAAAAAGCCGTCACGAATGCCAGCAGCGACACTAACGTCCATGCTCTTCTCGCTGGCATTCCATAGGCCCCAGGACAGTTTGAGCAGCCACGCAATGCCCAGCACCTGAACCAAGGCCAGGATTATGCCGCCGATGGCCATTACGCCGGATAACACAACGATCGCGCCGATGGCGTAAATCCCGACCGCAATGGCATGAGTAATGCCGGTGATCACGCCGATGCCTCGACCGCCATGGATTGAGGCCCGCAGGATTACAAACAACGAGGGCCCGGGGCTGATTGCGCCGAGAAAACAAACACTGACCAGGGCCAGCCACTCAGTTAATGCCATGGGTTATCTCATTACGAATGCGATGCTAAATAGTGCAGCAATGCAGCGGTCATGCACAGGTCTGATCCGTTGGGTGGTG
>JBMYYI010000046.1:0-14326 GCA_049609265.1 Litorivicinus sp.
TACCCAAATAGTCGAATGCGAGACTTAATGTGTAGGACCGTAACAAATCTCCAAATGATTGAATCTGCCCACGAATATCGGCCACTCGCATCAGTTTGGGCCCGCAAACGGCCTCAGGACGCACCAAAATGGCGCTAGTCTTAGCGCTTTGAGTAATTGACTTCCCATGCGCTGACCCTATTCTACATCCCGCTTGCGCACGTTCAGACGTCGCGAACGCCAGGGCACTGGTTGCCCATGGCACCTCGTCTAAGAAGTAAAGGAGCCACTTTTATGGCCGAAAAAACTGCAACGCTTCACCTGCCTGACGGGCAAACCGTCGAGCTACCAGTACGCTCTGGCACGGTCGGACCCGATGTCGTAGATGTCGCCCCGCTCGCCTCTGCTGGCATGTTTACCTTTGACCCCGGCTTTGTTGCGACCGCATCAACCGAATCAAAAATCACTTATATCGACGGCGCGGCGGGTGTGTTGCTGCACCGCGGCTACACCATCCAAGAGCTAGCCGGCAAAAGCGATTACCTAGAAGTCTGCTATCTGCTGTACTACGGATACCTGCCTAACGCGGAACAAAAAGCGGAATTCGTGAACACCATTAAGAACCACACCATGGTGCACGAGTCCTTGGCTGGCTTCTTTGACGGCTTCCATCACAATGCCCACCCGATGGCGATGATGTGTGGCGCGGTCGGCGCATTGTCGGCTTTTTATCATGACGTGATGGACATCCGCGACGAGCGTGATCGTGAGATCGCAGCCCATCGCCTAGTTGCCAAGATGCCGACGCTGGCCGCCATGTGCTACAAGCACTCACTGGGACAGCCCTTCATGTACCCGCGTAACGACTTGGATTACGCATCAAACTTCCTGTACATGATGTTTGGCACACCTTGCGAGCAGTACGAGCCTAATCCCGCTGTTGCACGAGCGATGGATCGCATCTTCACCTTGCATGCGGACCACGAGCAGAACGCTTCAACGTCGACAGTTCGCCTAGCGGGCTCGTCAGGCGCCAACCCCTTCGCTTGCATTAGCGCAGGTATTGCTGCGTTGTGGGGCCCTGCCCACGGTGGTGCGAACGAAGCCGTTTTGGACATGTTGCAAGAGATCGGCGACGAAAGCCGCATCGATGAGTTCGTTGCACGCGCCAAAGATCCGAACGACCCCTTCCGATTGATGGGCTTTGGACACCGCGTCTACCGCAACATGGATCCCCGTGCTTCGGTACTCAAAGAATCTTGCGATGAAGTTTTGAAGGAGCTGGGCGTTGAAGACGAGCCGTTGCTGCGTATCGCCCGCCGCCTTGAAGAAATTGCCCTGAGCGATGAGTACTTCGTCAAGCGTAAGCTATTCCCGAACGTCGACTTCTACTCCGGCATCATTTTGAAAGCGATTGGCATCCCGACCAGCATGTTCACTGTAATTTTTGCATTGAGCCGCACTATCGGTTGGATTAGCCACTGGCACGAAATGATTTCAAGCCCTCACAAGATCGGCCGTCCTCGCCAGCTTTACACCGGCGAAGACCAGCGCGATTTTGTACCGCTTGAAAAGCGCTAAGCGCACGACCACACTACAAGGGCAGCTCTCGCTGCCCTTTTTTTTCGCCTGCACGTTTGTGCCAAGGACCTAAATGACTCGTCAAATCTGGGCAGTAGTGCTGATCATCACCGCTGTCAGTTTTTTTAATATTGTCGATTTCATGTTGGTCATGCCCATGGGACCCGACTTCGCGCTGGCCTTTAACGCCCCGCTGGATAGCATCCCGTACGTTGGCAGTGCCTATATCCTGGCCGCCGCTGTCACCGCCTTTGTCACAGCCCGACACTTAGACAAATTCCCAAGAAAAAACCTCCTCGTGGCTATTTTGATCGGACTGAGCCTGTCTGAATTACTCGCCGCTCAAAGCTGGAGCTTTAATGCCCTGTTGGGCTTTCGCGCACTCGCGGGTGTGTTTGGAGGACTGGCCACCAGTCTGGGCATGGCGGTCCTAGCCGAGACGGTGCCCGGCGAATACCGTGGTCGAGCCATGGGCGTTGCTGGCAGTGCCTTCGCCCTCTCCAGCATTGCGGGCGTCCCCTTTGGCCTAATTCTGTCGCTGTGGGGCGGCTGGCAGCTACCCTTTTATGTGCTGGCAGGGGTGATGCTCGCCATGGCTGGATTGGTGGCCTGGGTGCTGCCCAGCAATCCCATACCCCAGCCCCGACCTTGGCCCGGAACACTTCGCTTCATCGGACGCAAAAAGACATTACTGGCTTATGGCTTGCTGGCGAGTGTGTCTGGCGGAAGCTTTTTGCTGATTCCTAGCTTTGCCACCTACATGCAATTCAACCTTGGCTTTCCCCGAGAACAGATGAGTTGGATTTACCTGGTTGCAGGGGTGGTTACCCTATTAGCACAACAATTTGCAGGCTGGATGAGCGACAAGGTTTCACTCACCGCGACCAGCTGGATTGGCTTTGCGGTTATTGCGCTCTCGCTGATCACCGGCTTTATTTTTGACCCACCTCTGATTAGCGTCTGGGTGTTTTTTCCCTTATTCATGATTTCGGGGGCTATGCGCATTGTTGCCGCCAACACCGCCAGCTCACTGGTACCCGAAGCGCACGAACGAGCTGCGCATATGGCCTTGCAAAGCAGCATCCGGCATGGGTGCAGTGGTGCTGCTGGCGTCGCCAGTGCATGGATTCTCGTGGCAGGCCCTGACGGCGTGTTGAGCAACGTGCCGTTACTCGCTTGTGTGACACTGCTGATCGCTTTGGCGCAACCGATATTGATGATGCGCCTAGAGCCTCAGCTCAAGCGTTAAAAGTGAGCGCGCAGCAGCGTTAATCGATCACGATACTCCGCCTCGCGATAGGGTTGTGCGGGGGTTTGACCCCAAATAGGTTTTGGCCATAGCGCATCGTCCTTGAAACGTGCGACGTGGTGAATATGCAGCTGCGAGACCACATTACCGATCTGCGCCACATTGATTTGATCGGGATTGAACAGCGATCGAAGGATCTCAACCACCAAATCCGACTCAGCACGGACCTCTTGACGTAGCTCGGCCGGGAGGTGCACCAATAACTGGGCATCCGCGTAACGCGGCACCTGCGCCAGCCAAACAAAACGCGCATCGTTCATTAGCAACCAGTCGCTGCTGCCTAATGATGCGATCAAACGGCTGTCTTCTTTTAGCTGGGGGTGTAATTCAAACATGCGGCAACCTTCCTGGGTCAAGCTAGACACACGGTCCGCTAGGATCGCAAATTTCAGACATAAAAAAACCGTCTAAGAGACGGTTTTTTTAAATTTGGTGGAGCTAGGCGGGATCGAACCGCCGACCTCTTGCATGCCATGCAAGCGCTCTCCCAGCTGAGCTATAGCCCCGTAAGGTGGCGCGCATATTATTGCGCGCACGCCCCCTAGTCAAGGGGCTTTAGGGACTTAAATTGCTTTTCTAATCGCTTGCCCGCTTTCTTACTAATGCCACCTAGAACCTCAATGGCATGCCGCAGTCGATTGCGGCTCAGATCCGGACCAATCACTGCCATGGTGTCCATCACTGAAACGGCATTTTTGCTGCCACAAACGGCGATAAACAGCGGCGGCATGAATGCCCTTAACTTGATCTCCATTTGCTCAGCCAGCCCCTTAATGTCGGCCTCTATGCGCTCTTTGGTCCAGGCTCCCGGCTGCTCCAAGCGCCACAACAAGAATTGCAGCTGCGCCAGTGTTTGTTCATCGGCCTCGCCAAAGTCCTGCGCGGTAATCTGCGGATACCCGTTAAACAGCGGCATCGCGACCTGGAACAAATCCGAAAAAGTACGCGCACGGGGCAATACCAATGGGGCTACTTGCTCAATATAGTCTCGATTCAAAGCCCAGGTTTGCAGACTTTCCAGTAGTTTATCGGTACTAACATTGCGCATCCATTCGCCGTTAAGCCACTGCAATTTTTCAAAATCAAAGACCGGCCCGCCTAGCGATACGCGGTCAATATTAAATTGCTCAACCATGGTATCTAGGTCGAATACTTCTCGCTCGTCTTCAAAGCTGTAGCCCATGCGCCCTAAATAGTTCAACAGAGCCTCGGCCATAACGCCATAGCGTTTGTAAAACAGAATCGACGTGGGGTTCTTACGTTTAGATAGTTTGGATTTATCAGGATTACGCAGCAACGGCATGTGAATAAGCTCTGGCATATCCCAACCGAAATACTGGTAAAGCAATTGATGTTTAGGTGCAGAGGGAATCCATTCTTCGCCACGAATAACGTGGGTAATACCCATTAAATGATCATCAACCACATTCGCCAAGTGATAGGTGGGCATCCCGTCAGATTTCAACAGAATTTGCATATCCACTTGATCCCAAGGAATTTCGACTTCACCACGCAAGCGGTCGCGAAAAACGCACAGGCCTTGAGCCGGGATTTTCATACGGATGACATAGGGGTCGCCAGCAGCCAATCGGCGCTCCACGTCCTGGGCACTCAGGTCAAGCGACTTACCCGCATAACGAGGGGGCTCACCGGCGGCCAATTGGGCTTCACGCTCAGCATCCAACTCCTCAGAGGTCATGAAGCAGTAAAACGCGTGACCCTGCTCTACCAGCTGCAACGCATAGTCTTTGTAGATACTCATGCGCTCGCTTTGGCGATACGGGCCATGTGGGCCGCCAATGTCCGGACCTTCGTCCCAGTCCAGACCGACCCAACGTAGCGCGTCAAGGATGGCCTGCTCAGATTCAGGGGTGCTGCGGGTCTGATCGGTATCTTCGATGCGTAAAATGAACTGGCCGCCCTGCTGTTTAGCAAAGCAGTAGTTAAATAATGCGATGTAGGCTGTGCCTACGTGGGGGTCGCCCGTGGGTGACGGGGCAATACGAACTCTGACAGTCATGCCGGCTCCTAGTTTAGCGAGCCGGCATTATGCCGCTTAAACCGCCAAAGACTCCAGCGTTGCACCGCCGGCTAGCTTCGCTTCGATCCATTTAGGCTTACGACCTCGACCGGTCCAGGTGTTGGCAGGGTTCGCGGGGTCACGATATTTGACCGCTACCGGCTTACCTTTGTTACCACGACCGCCCAAGGCTTTGATAATATCGTCGGCGCTTAGGCCTGCAGCCTGCGCCTTGTCGCGAATTTCACTGACAATCGCATCACGCTTGCGTTGAACTCGTGTTTCGAGCTCGTTAGCAATCTGAGTTTGTAGCTGCGCCAACTGATCGTCTGAGTACTGAGATAAATCCATAGTATTATTAAACACCTGAGGTTTAGTTAAATTACGGATTTGAATATAAGCGCCCTTTAATTTAATTCAAGAGATTAATTTGATACACAGAATTAGCCAGGCTCCGATGATGGATTGGAGTACGCCGCATCAAAGATTCTTTTTGCGACAAATTACTCGGCGCACTTTGCTATATACCGAAATGGTCACTGCCAACGCATTAATACATGGCGATCCGGAAAAACTACTATGGCACTCGCCTGAAGAATATCCACTGGCATTGCAGTTAGGCGGTAACGAACCTGAATCCCTAGCCAAAGCCTGTCAGATTGCCAAGCACTTTGATTGGTATGAAATTAATTTAAATCTAGGGTGTCCCTCGGACCGGGTTCAAAGCGGTGCATTTGGCGCCTCCATGATGGCCGACCCCATTCGCGTTAAGGAATGTTTATCCGCAATGATCGAAAGCGGCGTTCCCGTTGGCGCAAAGATTCGTATTGGCATTGATGATCAGGATCCTGACGAAACCCTACTGCCCTTTGTCGACTCAATCGCCGGGCTAGGTTTGAAAACGCTGACCGTGCACGCGCGCAAGGCGATTCTCAAGGGACTGTCTCCCAAACAAAATCGAGAAATACCCCCGCTTGATTACCAACAGGCGATCCGTATCAAAGATGCCTTTGAGCACTTGCAGGTGATATTGAATGGCGGACTGACCGATTTAGCAAAAGATCATGCTTGGGTCGGGCCATTGGACGGTGTGATGTACGGCAGACACGCCTATCACTCACCGTGGGAGATGGCACAGGCCGACCCGCTGTATTTTGGCCAAGCAGCTCCCCACGCAACACCTGACCAAGCGTTACGGGCCTGTTACCCTTATCTAGAGAAACAATTAAGTCAGGGAATGTACCTGGGCCATTTTACTCGGCACATTCTAGGGTTGTATCAAGGAGTGACCGGCGCCAAGCAGTTCCGCCGGACGCTATCTGAAAACGCCCACCGACCTGATTCTGGGATTCATACGATTGAAGCGGCACTCAGCCACGTACTGCAGGAAAACACATGACAACAAAATTAGACGCACTTCGCCAAATGACCACGGTGGTTGCCGATACTGGAGATCTAGAGGCCATCAAACAGTGGAAACCTGAGGATGCCACGACCAACCCCTCACTGATTTTAAAGGCCGCTGAAACCCCCGAGGGTTTGGAGCGAGCGAAAGAAGCCGTGGCCACCACCTCAAGCATCGAAGCCGCCGGCGATCACTTGGCCGTCTCGATCGGTGCAGCGATTCAATCGCTCGTGCCGGGTTACGTCAGCACCGAGGTCGACGCTCGCCTGTCCTTTGATACACAAGCGACGATCGCCAAAGCTCATCAACTGGTCGAACTCTACCAACAAGCGGGCGCCGACACCGATCGCCTGCTGATCAAGATCGCGTCAACCTGGGAAGGGATTCAAGCGGCGGCGGTACTAGAAAAAGAAGGCATCAAGTGCAACCTGACTCTGCTGTTTGGTTTTGAACAGGCACAGGCCTGTGCCGATGCTGGTGCTTTCCTAATCAGCCCATTTGTGGGCCGGATCCTGGACTGGCACAAGGCCAACCAACCAGACCAGGATTTCAGCGGCGCCAACGATCCGGGTGTGCAATCCGTGCAGCGGATCTGGCAACACTACAAGCGCAGTGGTTACAACACCGTTGTGATGGGCGCTAGCTTTCGTAATACCAGCGAAATTGAACACCTCGCGGGTTGTGATCGATTGACCATTGGGCCTGCTCTGCTAGAGCAGCTAGCCAATGAGACCGGGGACTTAGCCCGTCAATTGGATCCGACTCAGATAACGTCAACAGCCGCAGATCCGGCGCTGACCCAGAGCCAGTTCCGCTGGCAGCACAACCAAGACGCAATGGCCGTCGAGAAATTGTCTCAAGGCATCCGAGCCTTCGCTGCGGATCAAGTGAAGCTAGAAGACCTGCTGACGTCGCTGCGTTAGTCAGCGGTTTTTAATGCGCGAATCAGGCCGTCAAATTGCGCCTGATTCGCATGGTTTAGCTCCGCTAAGGCTTCATGAGCGCTGAGAACTAAACTCTGGGCTGCCGCAGGCTCGCACCCTTTTAACTCCACCCGCTGACAAGACACATCAATGGCCTCGTCGCGCCACTCAAATAGCGACTCCAGACCCAGCGATTCGATCAAATCGACCAAATCGGCGTTCGGACAGTGAATCACGGGTAGCGCAGCATTCGTAGACTGATAGTGCATCGCTAATTTCGCCAGCAACCCCAGACAGGTTGAGTCGATATTATCCGCTGCGGAGAGGTCGATCAGCACCTGCACCGGAGTCCCCTGCTCGAATAAGCTGGCAATCAGATCATCCAAGGTCGTACAAAGCGATAACCGCACGTCCCCCTTGAAAACAAAGACCCAGCGGTCAGGTGATTTCGCAATTTCGATACCGCAATCCATGGCTATCCTCCTCGCACCATCAGCAGCGTCACGTCATCCGGAAGTGACTGCCCCTCTTGCCAACCCAGCAGTTGTGTCAGGTGCTCTAGCTGGCCCTGACTGTGTTGAATTGCATGCGTCAGGCCTTGGGTCCGCTGTTGAGTATTATCGCCACCGATCAGATCCAGAACGCCGTCCGAGGCAATGCACAGATGAAAGCCCTGCTCGCTGAGCTGAACTACGCTCTCAGAGTAGTCCACCTGATCAAATAGCCCCACTGGCCGCCCTTTGCCCGATAGCACCTGGGCCTGACCCTGCTGAACCAAAACCGGCATCGGCGTGTGTCCAGCGACGCTGTACGTGAGCGTGTTTTGCTCTGTATCGATCAAACCGCAAAAAACGGTAGCGTGTTTGCCTAGGGCCGTGACTTGCAGCTCATTGTTAATGCGCTCAAGCGCACGTGAGGGGCTCAACAAATCGAACGAGCTGCCACGAGCCAAGTTTCGGCGCAAACGATTCACCAAGTTTTTGATGACCACGGTCACCAACGCGCTACTGACCCCATGACCCGCCACGTCAGCCAATAACACCATCACGCGGCTAGGACGGTCGGCAACAAAATAATCGGCAAAATCACCGCTGAGTAACAGCGAAGGAAAGAACCCCAACTCGACCTGAAGACGCTCACCTTGCAATGGCTCGCTGGGAAGCATTCGGGTCTGAATTGCGCGTCCTGCCTGCTGGTCGGTCTGCAAAACCTGCAATATGGCGTGATCTAAATCCCACTGCTGACTGAGGGTCTGGCGTTTGACTAATGCGACGCTGCGCACGAGCTGCACCAATGCATCCGGCGCATCACAGGGCCATTGAATCTCATACCAGGGGGTACCGAGATTGACCTCGGACACCAACAGTATTTCCCCCGCTTTCACCGAATGCGGGTCACTATGGATGACCACATCCACATCCAGATGCTCGCGTCCGTGGGCCCAGTATTGCGCGTCCACCCATTCAAGTTTGAAGTGCGGCTCCAGAATTTGTGACAGTCCCTGCAAAATCTGATCGTCGGTACTGACAACACGGACTTTCGGGCGAGGGGCGCCATGCAGAGTACTCATTTGCCACCTATGTTTACGGGGCTAAACAAACAGGAGCCGGACCCGTGAGCGACACTGAAACCCTTGATCAACGGATTTATTCGCGACTGAACGTCGACGTCCCGGTGGATGTTGACGTGACCGGCCGCGCGCCCTTTCCTGCCCGCTGCTTGGATCTGTCTAGCCATGGCGTCAAATTGCGCTCGCCATTTGCCCTGAGCATCGGCACTCGTGCCAGCCTCTCGGTTCAAGCGACCCAGCCTGGCGTGACCGACTTTATTGCCGAGATCGAAGTGCAGCGGCTGGATAAAGCGGGCAGTGACTGGGAGATTGGCGCGCACGTCTTGGATATCCGTTAATTATTCGGACAGGAAATCGTCAGCGCCGGCAGCGGCGCCGTCGTTGATTTCAAATGCACGGCGATCCAGATAGGCCGCACGAAGCGCTGCGTACCGATCGCCAACAATGAAACGCTCAGCCACCAGCAACGAGGCGCGAGTATCGATTGCTCGACCCACCTGGACACCCATTTGATGACTCGAGGGGTTTACCTGCCCTACCGGGTCAAGCATTCGGTCGACACTCAAACTCGCAACGCCATCCCGCACCGTAGCAGGTCCAAGCAGCGGGAGCATGACATACGGACCCGAAGAGACTCCCCAATGGGCCAATGTCTGGCCAAAGTCCTCTGACTGTTGCTGAAGCCCAAAGGTCGAGCTGACATCCAACAATCCAAACAAACCAAAGGTTGAGTTGAAAACAAAACGCCCAAGGGCCGTCGCGGCCTTCTCGGGGCTGGCTTGCAGCAAAGCGTTTACGAAACTGGAGACCTCGGACAGATTCGAAAAGACATTCCCCACGGCCTGACGACCCAGTGTTGGGACCAGCTGCTGGTACCCCTGGGCCACGGGTTTAAGAACGACCCGATCGACTTGCTCGTTAAAGGCAAAGATTTTTCGATTTGTTGACTCCCAAGGATCAACCTCGGAAGCCAGCGCAACAGGGGCGGCCATCAACGATGCCACTGCCAGTAGGGTTCTGACTTTCATGGTCGGCATCATACTCGCGAAGTGGCAAAAATAAAGGTGCGTTTGGACATCAGACTTAGGACACCCGTTGGGTACGCAAGTCAGCGAGCATCTGATTAATCCGTTTAGCCGAGACCTTGCCCTGTGTGCCCAAATGCTGGGCAAACAAACTGACCCGGTATTCTTCAAGTAACCAACGAACCGCTGCTGCACCAGCGTGCATCGGTGCTCGCGGATACTCTGGCCAGTACGGCTCGAGTGCTTTGTGAAATGACTGTAATTCACGGCGGGCCTGGGCATCGAAATCAAATCGGCCGCCGGCTCGTTCCAGCCGCGATTCAATCGCCGACAAATACACCGGAAATCGTAACAGCGCATCCACTGGGGTCTGCTCGATAAACTCGGGGTTTAGCAGACTCGAGAGTTGATGATTGATGTCCTGTGCGATGGGAGCCCAGGCCAGGGGTGCGCCTTTTAACCGCTTGCCGACACTTTGCGCCGCTTTTAACACTTTCAACAGATCCTGAGCGTGGGCTTCTGCAAGCTCTACGACCTCGGCTCGGCCCTGCTCAATGCCCTGTTGGAATTGGGCTTCGCTGCGGGGCAACCCCGTTGCAAAACAGGCCCGCTCAATGCTGATGCGAATCCACTGTTCTGATGCATCGGGGCTGAGCTTGCGGGGCGCGGCCAACAAATCAAGCTGTTTGGCCAGCGAAGATTGACGCAGCACCCGCGCCTGCGTCGCCAGACGCTCTCGCGCCAGCTTGAGCACACCCTGTCGATGCAGCCGTTCCGCTTCAACCGGATCGTCCAGGTGTCGTAACTGCACCCCGCCCTCAACCGGAGCCAAAATGGGAATCAGCGACAGTGCTAGCCCGTCACGCTCAAGGGTCTCGCGCTCGGGCAACTCACCGACTTGCCAAGCCGCATGAACCGGCTGCTCCGCGGCGGGTTCAGACAGGTCAGCCTCAACTTTTAAATCACGCTGCAAAGCCGCCAAATCGCGCGACTGAGCAATGATCTGACCATGCGGATCCGCCACACGCACATTCATACGGTAATAGGTATCCAGCGATTCAAGATGAAACTGGGTAATATCAAAAGGCGCGCCCAAGCGACGGGTAATCGCCCGCCCCAGCTGCTCCAGCAAATCGCCCTGCCGCCAGACCAGATTTTGACTGACTGCCCGGGCAAAATCTGGCAGCGGAACCAATTGTCGTCGTGCCGCCTTGGGCAAGGTGCGCAGCATGGCTTCGACTTTTTCAACCAACAGTCCAGGTACGAGCCAGTCAATGACCGCAGGCGTCAGCACCTGCAACGCGGCCTGGGGCACAGTAACCGACACACCATCATGATCCGTTCCGGGATTGAACTCGTATTGCAGCGAAAAGTGGTTACCCGACACCTCGAGATGATCCGGATAAGCGGCCAAATCAAGATCGTTGTCCTCGCGCAGAACGTCGCTCTGGGCCATGTACAAAAAGCGAGGATGATCGCGTTCAACTCGACGACGCCAGCGCTCGAAGGCCCGGGCATCAATGATCTCGGAGGGCAAGCGTTGATCATAAAATTCGAACAGCCGCTGATCATCCAGTAAGTCCCGCCGGCGCTCGCGGGCTTCTAAGTCCAAAACCTTGGCAACCTGGTCTAGGTTGTTTTGCAAAAACGCGCCCTGGGTTTTTAGCTCGCCCTGGCACAGTCCATCACGGATCAACAGTTCACGTGCCTTGATGGGCAAGCGTTTTGAAAAACCGACGGCACGTTTAGCCACTACCGGTAAACCAAACAGTGTGCCGCGCTCATGCACCATGATTTGACCCTGACGCTTGCTCCAATAGGGATCGCCGTGGGTGTACTTAATCAGTTTCTTGGAAGTAGTTTCGATCCATTCAGGTTCGATCTTGGCCACGGTTCGCGCAAATAGCCGGGAGGTCTCTGTCAGTTCCGCGGCCACCACCCACTTGGGACGGCCTTTGGCCTGGCGGCCAGGATGGAGTTGAAAGCGAGTATCCCGGCAACCCCGATAATCCTGTTCATCGCGCAGGCCCACACTTCCGATAAAACCACTGAGTACCGCCTGGTGGACATTTCGGTAATCTGCCGGCTCCTCATTAAGGCGCGCAGTATCTTTGATAGCGAGCCATAGCTGGCGATGGATCTCGCGCCACTCGCGAACGCGCAAGTGATGCAAAAACTGCCCCTGACACCAACGCTTAAACGCGCTCGAACCCAACGCCTGGCGCTGGGATTCGATGCGCTGCCACAGGTTATGAATCGTCAAAAAGTCTGATTTCTCATCAGCCCCGTTGGCGTGGGCAAGATCCGCTGCTTCTTGGGCTTGGCGCGGCCGCTCACGGGGATCTTGAACGCTCAGAAAGCTTGCGATCGAGAGCATCTCAGCCACGCAATGATGCTGCCGACCCGCCAATACGATGCGACCTAACTTGGGGTCGATTGGCAGGCGGGCTAACTCGCGACCTAGCTCAGTCAGAATGCGACGATCGTCAATTGCGTCAATGTCTTCGAGCAGGCGATAGCCATCGGTAACGTAACGGCGATCCGGCGGATCGATAAACGGGAATTTGCTGATGTCACCCAGCTTTAGATCCAGCATCTGCAGGATAACGCTGGCTAGGTTAGTGCGTTGCAGCTCCGGCTCAGTGAACTCCCGGCGCCCTTCAAAGTCTTCCTGAGAAAACAGCCGTATACAAATGCCGGGCTCTAACCGGCCACAACGTCCCTTACGCTGATTGGCGCTAGCCTGACTGATCGCTTCGATGGGCAATCGCTGAACTTTCGAGCGGTAGCTGTAACGCGACATTCGCGCCAGCCCCGAATCAATCACATAGCGAATTCCAGGAACCGTCAACGAGGTTTCCGCCACGTTAGTGGCTAACACGACCCGTTGCGGCCCACCGGTTGGATGGAAAATTCGCTGTTGTTCGCCGGCCGATAAGCGCGCGTACAGGGGGAGTACATCCAGGTTCGCAAGGTTCGAGCGCCGCAAGGCCTCCGCCGCACCACGGATCTCGCGCTCGCCCGGCAGAAACACCAGGACATCGCCATGGCGCTTGTTAGCTTGCTGATCGACCGTTCGCAATTCCTCTACCGCGCCCACGATGCCGCGATACAACGGAATGTCGTCGTCCACATTTTCGACCGGCCGCCACCGCACTTCGACCGGGAAGGTTCGACCCTCAACGCTGACCACGGGAGCATCATTAAAATGACTGCTAAAGCGCTCGTAGTTAATGGTGGCCGAGGTGATGATGACTTTTAGGTCACGTCGCTTGGTGATCAGACGCTTGAGATACCCCAGCAAGAAGTCGATATTCAGGCCGCGTTCATGCGCCTCATCAATAATGATGGTGTCGTAGCGGTTGAGCCATTTATCGCCTCGGGTTTCTGCAAGCAGCATACCGTCGGTTAACAGCTTAACCCGTGTGTTGGGACTGACCTGATCTTGGAAACGAACTTTATAGCCGACCAGATCCCCCAGTTCGGTCTGGGTCTCCTCCGCAATGCGGGCCGCTACGCTGCGCGCTGCCAAACGCCTGGGTTGGGTGTGAGCGATCATCTTTTTTTCGCCCAAACCCAGCGACAGGCAGATCTTGGGTAGCTGGGTAGTCTTGCCCGATCCGGTATCGCCAACCACGATGACCACCTGGTGATCTTGTATGGCTTTGGCGATGTCCTCTACCCGTTGAGATACCGGTAAGTCAGGCGGAAAGGTAAGATTAGGGGCGCTCATGGGCGCCCCGTAGCGTTAGCGCAAGGCGCGTCGAAGCACCTTGCCGACGTTGGTTTTTGGCAGTTCATCGCGGAATTCAAAGGCTCTGGGTACCTTGTAACCGGTCAGGCGCTCGCGGCACCATTCCTCAAGTTCTTCAACGGCAACATCCTTATCCAATACCAAAAAGGCTTTGACGGATTCACCTTGAGTCTCGTCCGGAACGCCGACCACAGCCGACTCCAGCACGCTGGGGTGCGAGGCTAGCACATCTTCCACCTCGTTCGGATATACGTTGAAGCCAGACACCAAAATCATGTCTTTCTTGCGATCAACAATTTTGAAGTATCCGTCTTCTTGTTCGGTGGCCATATCGCCTGTTAAGAAGAATCCGTCCTGAGTCATGACCTCGGCCGTCGCATCATCCCGTTGCCAGTAGCCCCGCATGACTTGCGGACCACGCACCGCTAGCTCGCCCACCGCACCTACGGGTAACGGCTGACGTTGTTCATCCAACACGCGCACTTGGGTATCTGCCAAGGGCACCCCGATGGTTCCGATCTGAATACCTTCTAACGGGTTCACACAAACCACGGGGCTGGTTTCGGTCAACCCATAGCCCTCGCAGATTGAGCAACCCGTGACGTGATCCCACTCCTCTGCCGCCGATCGCGTCAGCGCCATACCCCCAGACACCGTCAAGAAAAGACGCGAAAAATCTAGCGCTCGGAAACGGGACTGCTTGAGCAATCCAATAAATAGCGTATTCAGCCCGATGAAAATGTCGCAGGGGTTCTTCTCC
>JBMYYI010000047.1:0-14234 GCA_049609265.1 Litorivicinus sp.
AGGTCAAATGGTTTGAATCGGGAATAAGGGCTCTCTATACTTCTTGCGCTTGAAAAATTTTGTTTTCTAACCCTGGCAGGAGTCCTTAAATGGCGATGTCTCAGAGTAGGCCGGTCAACTTGGATCTAAAGACGATCCGATTCCCGATCATGGCGATCTCTTCAATCATTCACCGCGTAACCGGTGTGATCATGTTCTTAGGTGCATTCGTCGTCATGGCGCTGCTAGGTATGTCACTGCAGGGCGAAGAAGGTTTCGCGGCGGCGCTGGCTGCAATGGATAACTTCATCGTTGCGTTTTGCCTGTGGGGTTTTGTTAGTGTGCTGGGTTACCACTTTGTAGCGGGTTTAAAGCACTTGGCGATGGATCTGGGTCATTTCGAGACCTTGGAGTCTGCTCCCGGCGCCGCCAAATTCACCTTGGTGTCAGGTGTTGTCATCGTTGTTCTTGCGGGGATTTGGGTATGGTAACCAAAGTGACTGGCTATAGCCGTAATGGCGTATCAGACTGGATTTTCCAGCGCGCCTCTGCCGTTATCCTGGCGGCATACACTCTTTTCATCGTTGGCTACTTGCTGCTGAATGATGTGACTGCCGAAAGCTGGCAGGCGCTGTTCGCCTCGTTGCCGATGCAGATTTTTAGCCTACTGGCAGTTCTGGCGTTTGTCGCCCATGCATGGATCGGCATGTGGACTGTGGTAACGGACTACATCAAGCCCGTCCGTGTTCGCTACAGCGCGATTGTAGCGATTGCACTCATCCTATTTGCATACCTCGTCTGGGGTGTTGCGATCTTGTTTGGGAACTAAGACAGAATGAGCAAATTACGTGAAATGAAGTTTGATGCGGTCATCGTAGGTGGTGGCGGCGCGGGTCTGCGCGCATCACTGCAGCTGGCTCAGTCAGGTTACAAGACAGCGAACATCACTAAGGTGTTCCCGACCCGTTCACACACGGTGTCTGCGCAGGGTGGTATCACCTGTGCCATCGCCAGTGCTGACCCGAACGATGATTGGCGCTGGCACATGTACGACACCGTCAAGGGGTCGGATTATATTGGTGACCAGGACGCAATCGAGTACATGTGCTCAGTCGGCCCTGAAGCCGTGTTTGAGTTGGAGCACATGGGCTTGCCGTTCAGTCGTACTGAAAATGGCCGTATTTATCAGCGTCCGTTTGGTGGTCAGTCAAAAGAATTTGGTAAGGGTGGCCAGGCCGCTCGTACCTGTGCAGCGGCTGACCGTACTGGTCACGCGCTGTTGCATACGCTTTATCAAAACAACGTCAAGAACAACACGGTCTTTTTGAACGAGTGGTTCGCGGTTGATCTAATCAAAAACGACGCCGGTGCTGTGGCGGGTTTGATTGCGATGGAAATCGAAACTGGTGAAGTTGTCGTCATCAAAGCCAAAGCAACCGTCTTGGCAACCGGTGGTGCGGGCCGTATCTATGCCTCAACCACTAACGCGCACATCAATACCGGTGACGGTATTGGCATGGCACTGCGTGCGGGTATTCCATGCCAGGACATGGAAATGTGGCAGTTCCACCCGACCGGCATCCACGGTGCGGGCACGCTGGTAACCGAAGGTTGCCGCGGTGAAGGCGGTTACTTGATCAACAAGGATGGTGAGCGCTTTATGGAGCGCTACGCGCCGAATGCCAAAGACTTGGCCGGTCGTGACGTGGTTGCCCGTTCAATGATGACTGAGATCCTAGAAGGCCGTGGTTGTGGCCCCGAGGGTGATCACGTGTTCTTGAAGCTAGATCACCTGGGTAAAGAGCTGCTAGACGAGCGTCTGCCGGGTATTTCTGAGCTATCAAAGACCTTTGCTCACGTCGATCCGGCCGTTGCGCCGATCCCTGTTGTTCCCACCTGTCACTACATGATGGGCGGCGTGCCGACCAACATTCACGGCCAGGCCTTGATCCACGATGACCAGGGTCAGGATCACCTGGTTCCCGGTTTGTTTGCCTGCGGCGAAGTAGCCTGTGTATCGGTTCACGGTGCAAACCGTTTGGGTGGTAACAGTCTGTTGGATTTGGTCGTGTTCGGTCGTGCGGCGGGTCTGTACATCGAAGAGCAGCTAGGTCAGGGCATGGAAGAAGCGGTCATGAACCAGGCCGACATCGACCGCGCCATGGAGCGATTGAACAAGGTCAACAGCTCTGAGTCTGGCGACGATGCTGCGGTTCTGCGTAAAGAGTTGCAGACCATCATGCAGAACTATTTCGGTGTATTCCGTGACGGTGAATACATGAAGAAGGGTCGTGCTGAACTTGAGGCATTGCGCCCCCGTGTTGAAAATATCTATCTGTCCGATAAATCGAACGCGTTCAATACGGCGCGCATCGAAGCATTGGAGTTGCAAAACCTGTTCGAAGTGGCCGAGGCTACAGCGATTGCAGCAGATGAGCGGACCGAGAGCCGAGGTGCTCACAGCCGTCGTGATTTCCCCGAGCGAGATGACGAAAACTGGTTGTGCCACTCGATCTTTGATCCGACCACTAAAACTTTGCGCCAGCGTCAGGTGAACTTCCAGCCCAAGGGCATGGATGCATTCCAACCTGCCGTTCGTAGCTACTAAGAGGGGAATACCAATGAAAGTTAGCGTTTATCGTTACAACCCCGAAACGGACCGTGAGCCCTACATGCAGGACCTCGACGTCAAGTTGCCGGAAGGTAAAGACTTGATGGTTTTGGATGTGCTCAATCTGATCAAGGAACAAGATCCCAGTGTGGTTTACCGTCGTTCATGCCGTGAAGGTGTGTGCGGAAGTGACGGCATGAACATGAACGGCAAAAACGGTCTGGCGTGCATCACTCCAGTCTCTGAAGCCGTCGGTTCAGGCGACACATTGGTGATTCGTCCGCTGCCCGGTTTGCCGGTCGTGCGTGACCTGGTTGTCGACATGAGCTTGTTCTACAACCAGTACCAGAAAATTAAACCCTTCCTGCAAAATGAGACCCCCACTGGGACTCAGGAGCGTCTACAGTCTCCGGAAGAACGCGCAAAATTGGATGGCTTGTATGAGTGCATCCTGTGCGCATGCTGTTCAACCTCATGTCCGTCGTTCTGGTGGAA
Organism: Litorivicinus sp.; assembly: GCA_049609265.1. Classification (GTDB taxonomy): domain Bacteria; phylum Pseudomonadota; class Gammaproteobacteria; order Pseudomonadales; family Litorivicinaceae; genus Litorivicinus. The sequence goes on from JBMYYI010000047.1 coordinate 3,086, forward strand.
CCCTGATAAGTTTATTGGTCCTGCCGGTTTGCTACAGGCCTACCGTTTCTTGGCAGACAGCCGGGATACCGCAACTGAGGAGCGTCTGGCTAATCTAGACGACCCCTTCAGCGTGTTCCGCTGCCGCGGCATCATGAACTGTGTCACCGTTTGCCCCAAGGGTTTGAACCCCACCCGGGCGATTGGCCATATTCGTGAAATGTTGTTGACGCAAGCAACCTGATAACAAACTTGGGGGCCTGTTCTGCAGGCCCCAAGTGCGACAGCCGACTCAGTGATGAGTGCACACAAACGGCTAAATGGGCAGCACTTCGGTGCGTATGTAATACAGCTAGTCAGTTTTACTGACGCGGTTCGGGACTTGCCACTTCGTGGACACTGACCAACATAGTCTCTCCCGAGTCGATGGGAGAAACCCTCATGTCTGAAAGCTCGTTAGAGCAACTTTGGGCGTCGGGCCATTTGGCCGGCGGCAACCTTGCTTTTGTCGACGATTTATACGAAAGCTATCTCGCAAATCCCTCCTCGGTATCCGAAGAGTGGAGACAATTCTTTGACGGCCTACCCAGCGTAGATGGTCACATTGGTTCGGATTATTCACACCGCACCGTTCGCGAGCAGTTCTTACTGTCCGCTCAAAACAGCCACCGCGCCGTGGCTCAGAATCCCAATGCCGTTAGTACCGAACACGATCGCAAGCAAGTTCGGGTGATTCGCCTGATGCAGGCTTATCGGACTCGTGGGCACCAAAAAGCCAAGCTGGATCCCCTAGGGTTGATGCAGCGCAAGCAGGTGCCGGATTTGGATTTGAGCTTCTTCGAGCTGACCAAATCGGACTACGACACCACTTTTAACATTGCCTCGAACACGCTAAATGTTGAGCAGATCAAACTAGGCGAGCTGATCGACACCCTAGAGTCGACCTATTGTTCGTCGATCGGTGCCGAGTTCATGCACATCGTGAACACAGAAGAGCGCCTTTGGATTCAGGAGCGCATGGAGTCCGTTAAGGGACGCCCGGACTATAGCGCTGACACCAAGAAGCACGTACTTGAGCGCCTAACGGCCGCTGAAGGGATGGAAAACTACTTGGCCTCGCGTTATCCGGGCGTTAAGCGCTTCGGTTTGGAAGGCGGCGAATCCATGATCCCAATGATGGATGAGATCATCCAGCGTTCGGGTAGCAAAGGCTGTAAAGAAGTCGTGATTGGCATGCCACACCGTGGCCGTTTGAACATGCTGATCAACATCTTGGGTAAGAACCCCAGCGACTTGTTTGATGAGTTTGACGGCAAGGCTCAGTACACCGGGCAGGGTGACGTAAAATATCACCAGGGCTTTAGCTCCAACGTTATGACCCCCGGTGGCGAATGCCACTTGGCGATGGCCTTCAATCCCTCACACCTTGAAATCGTATCTCCAGTGGTCGAAGGCAGCGTACGTGCCCGCCAGGACCGCCGCGGCGATACTGAACGTGACATGGTGCTGCCGATTTCGTTGCATGGTGACTCTGCGTTCTCCGGCCAGGGTGTGGTGCTAGAGACCTTCCAAGCTTCACAGACCCGTGCTTATAAAACGGGCGGTACCATTCACATTGTCGTGAACAACCAGGTGGGCTTTACCACCTCGAATCCTGAAGACACGCGTTCGACAGAGTACTGCACGGACGTTGCGAAAATGATCGATGCTCCGATCTTCCATGTGAATGGAGACGATCCGGAAGCGGTTCTATTTGTCTCGCAACTGGCCACCGATTACCGCTATCGCTTTAAGCGTGATGTCGTGATTGACCTGGTTTGTTACCGTCGTCGTGGCCACAACGAAGCTGACGAGCCCAGTGCAACTCAGCCGTTGATGTACAGCATCATCAAAGCGCACCCGACCACTCGTAAGCAGTACGCCGATACCTTGATTGCTCAGGCAGTGATCGATCAGGCGGAAGCCGATCGTATGGCGAACGATTACCGCGATGCCTTGGACAACGGTAAACACGTTGCCAATGCGTTGGTGCTTGAGCCCAATGAGGCCTTGTTTGTCGATTGGACTCCCTACCTAGGGCACACCTGGACTGCGGAATATGACACGAGTTGTGATATGGAGCAGCTCAAGGACATCGGTACTCGCCTAGCTGAGGTGCCTGAGGGCTTTGCTCTGCAGCGCCAAGTTGGCAAGCTATACGAAGATCGCAAAAAGATGGCCGCGGGTGCGATGCCGGTCAACTGGGGCTTTGCCGAGACTTTGGCCTACGGCACGCTGATCGAAGCGGGCCATCCGATTCGTTTCACCGGTCAGGATGTCGGCCGTGGCACATTCAGTCACCGCCATGCGATTGTCCATGATCAGAACACGGGCGAATCCTACAACTCGTTGTGCCATCTGTCTGAAGATCAGCCGCGTTGCGAGATGTACGACTCCTTCCTGTCTGAAGAAGCGGTGTTGGCCTTTGAATATGGCTACGCCACCACGGATCCGAAATCACTGGTTATTTGGGAAGCGCAGTTTGGCGACTTTGCAAACGGCGCACAGGTGGTAATCGACCAATTCATTACCTCAGGTGAAGTGAAGTGGGGCCGTTTGTGCGGTCTGACGATGCTCTTGCCGCACGGTTATGAAGGTCAAGGACCTGAGCACTCTAGCGCTCGCTTGGAGCGTTTCTTGCAGCTGTGTGCGGAACACAACATCCAAGTCTGCGTGCCGACAACTCCGGCCCAGGTCTTCCATATGCTGCGTCGTCAGGCTTTACGTCCGCTTCGCAAGCCGCTGGTTGTGATGTCACCCAAGTCTCTGCTGCGCAAGAAAGAAGCCGTCAGCACCCTAGACGAGCTGGCCAATGGACGTTTCCAAACTGTTCTGCCCGAGGTGGACGAGCTGGATCCGAAGCAAGTTAAGAAAATCGTGATGTGCTCAGGCAAGGTTTATTACGACCTGGTCGCTGCGCGCCGAGAGCAGGGCATTACTGATCGCGCGATTATTCGTATCGAGCAGTTGTACCCCTTCCCGCATGATGATCTTCAAGCCGTATTGGCTCCGTACACGGAAGTCGAAGAAGTGATTTGGTGTCAGGAAGAACCGATGAACCAGGGCGCTTGGTATTCAAGCCAGCATCACATGATGCGTTGCCTATGGGCGCACAAACCGAATCTGTACCTGCGCTATGCCGGTCGTGATGCCAGCGCATCACCCGCGGCGGGCTACATGTCAGCTCATACAGAACAACAGCAAAAGCTGGTCGCTGACGCGATCGAAGGCTAAAGGAAGTTAAGGAAATCACATGCAAGATATTAATGCGCCTCAGTTCCCGGAATCGGTTGAAGAAGGCACCGTCGCTACCTGGCACAAGAAACCCGGCGAAGCCGTGGCTCGTGACGAGTTGATCGTAGATATCGAAACGGACAAAACCGTTTTGGAAGTGTTGGCAACCGCCGATGGCGTCATCAAAGAAATCGTCAAAGACGAAGGCGATGTTGTGCAATCCGGTGAGCTGATCGGATCGATGGAAATTGGCGGTGTGGCTACGGCGGCACCGGCTGCTGCAGCACCGGCTGCCGCTGCTGAAACGGCTGAAGCTTCTGATGATGCGTTCGTTAATCCGGCGGCCCGCATGATGGCTGAGGAAAACGGCATCGATCCTAAGACGGTTCCCGGAACAGGCAAGGGCGGTCGCGTCACTAAAGAAGACGTAATCAACTTCCTGAAAAACAAACCTGCTGCAGCCCCTGCTGCGGCACCGGCAGCGCCTGCTGCGCCTGCAGCTGCGGTATTGGGTGCCCGTGAAGAGAAGCGAGTTCCTATGACTCGTCTGCGCGCCACCATCGCCAAGCGCTTGTTGGATGCTCAGCACAACTCAGCGATGTTGACGACCTTTAACGAAGTCAACATGAAGCCCCTGATGGATCTGCGCAAGGCTTACAAAGACCAGTTTGAAAAGACTCACAACGGTACCCGGTTGGGCTTCATGGGCTTCTTTGTTAAAGCGGCTACCGAAGCGCTGAAACGTTTCCCTGCAGTGAACGCGTCTATTGACGGTAATGACATGGTCTACCATGGCTTCTACGACGTCGGTGTTGCGGTTTCGACCGAGAAAGGGCTGGTGGTGCCGGTATTGCGTGATACCGACCGCATGACCATCGCTGAAGTTGAGTCAGGCATCAAAAACTACGCGGTCGCTGCGCAAAGCGGTAAGCTAAGCATTGACGACATGACCGGTGGTACCTTCACCATCACCAATGGTGGTGTGTTTGGTTCAATGATGTCGACGCCGATCCTGAATCCGCCGCAGACCGCTATTCTTGGCATGCACAAAACCTATGAGCGTCCTATGGCGGTCAATGGTGAAGTGGTCATCCTGCCGATGATGTATCTGGCGCTGTCGTACGATCACCGGATGATCGACGGCAAGGACGCAGTGCAGTTCCTAGTGACCATCAAGGAACTGCTGGAAGACCCAGCACGTATGTTGCTGAACGTCTAAATCCATTCCTCGGGCCTGCCACAAGCGGGCCCGACTTATAAAAGAGTGATGTAATGAGCACAAAATACGACGTAATTGTGATCGGTGCTGGCCCCGCAGGCTATGTGGCCGCCATCAAATCCGCACAACTGGGCTTCAAAACGGCCTGTATCGAAAAGTGGACCAAGAAAGACGGTCGTCCGTCTTTGGGCGGTACCTGTTTGAACGTGGGTTGTATCCCGTCAAAAGCACTGTTGGAATCGTCTTTCAAATTTGAAGAGACCCAGCACGAGCTAGCTGCACACGGCATCGACTTGGGTGGCGCGACCATCGACGTTTCAAAAATGATGAAGCGCAAGGACGACGTCGTTGAACAACTGACCGGCGGTATTACTGGCCTGTTCAAGCACAACGGCGTTACCCATTTGTTCGGCAAAGGTAAGTTGCTGAAAGGTAAGCAAGTTGAATTCGCACCCCAAGATGGCAGTGCGGTTGAAGTCTTGGATGCAGACCATGTGATTCTGGCAACCGGTTCAGTACCGGTTGAGATCCCCCCAGCACCCTTAACAGCTGGCAAGATCGTGGACTCTACTGGCGCGTTGGAATTCGACGCAGTGCCCAAGCGCTTAGGCGTTATCGGGGGCGGTGTTATCGGTCTTGAGCTGGGCAGCGTTTGGAACCGCCTGGGTGCTGAGGTCGTGGTGTTTGAGGCGATGGATAAATTCCTAGCGGTTGCCGATCAGCAAATCGCCAAAGAGTCCGCCAAGATCTTTAAGAAGCAGGGCTTGGATATTCGTGTTAACGCATTGGTTCAGGGTACTGAAATCAAAGGCGACGATATTCATGTTTCCTTCAAAGACAAAGACGGCGAGAAGACTGAAGTCTTTGACAAGCTAATCGTTGCAGTGGGCCGCCGTCCTTATACCGACGGATGCATCGCAGAAGACGCCGGTATTCAGATGGACGAGCGTGGCTTCGTTCAGGTTGACGACGTCTGCCAAACCAGTGTCCCCGGCGTATATGCAGTGGGTGACTTGGTGCGCGGCCCGATGTTGGCGCACAAGGGTTCAGAAGAAGGCGTTATGGTTGCTGAGCGTATCGCTGGCAAGCCAGCCCAGGTCAACTACGACACGGTGCCCAGCGTAATTTACACCCACCCTGAAGTCAGCTGGGTGGGCAAAACCGAAGAAGAATGCAAGCAATCGGGCATTCCTTACAAAACCGGTTCGTTCCCCTTTGCTGCCAACGGTCGTGCCCTGGCATCAGGTGAGTCAGCAGGTTCGGTCAAGGTGATCGCACATGCAGATACCGATCGCGTTTTGGGCGTTCACATTGTGGGTCCTAACTCCGGCGACATGATTGCTCAGGCGGTCATCGCGATGGAGTTTGGTTCTTCAGCAGAAGATTTGGGCACGATTATGTTCGCGCACCCAACGGTATCTGAGGCATTGCATGAAGCCGCCTTGGCGGTCGATGGACACGCACTGCATATCGCAAACCGAAAGAAACGCGCCTAAAGGTGAATTGAGCCCCGCTTGGGGCTCGTTTACAAAGGCGACCACGGATGGGACACCCCCTCCACACTCAATCCTGGTGATCCCAGGGTTGAGCCGTGTCCGCAACGAGCGGGCGAATCAAGAACCGATCAAGAGACGGTAGAAAAAATGAACCTTCACGAGTATCAGGGCAAAGCTCTTTTCCGAGAGTATGGACTGCCCGTATCAACAGGTTATGCCTGTGACACAGTCGAAGAAGTGCTGGAAAGCGCTAAGAAAATCGGCGGCGACATGTTCGTTGTTAAAGCACAGGTCCACGCTGGCGGCCGCGGTAAAGCGGGCGGCGTAAAGCTGGTCAAGAGCGAAGCGGAGATCCGCGAGTTCTGCGAGGCTATGATCGGCACGAACTTGGTGACTTACCAGACAGATGCGAACGGCCAACCCGTTTCAAAAATTCTGATCGAAAACTGCACCGACATTGCCAATGAGCTGTACTTGGGTGCTGTGGTAGACCGTGGCACGCGCCGCGTCGTCTTCATGGCCTCGACTGAAGGTGGTGTTGAGATCGAAAAGGTCGCTGAAGAGACCCCTGAAAAAATTCTTAAAGCTGAAATCGACCCCTTGGTCGGTGCGCAGCCTTACCAAGCTCGCGAGATGGCATTCAAGCTGGGCTTGAACCCCACTCAGCAAAAGCAGTTCGTTCAGATCTTTATGGGTCTGTCTAAGCTGGTTCACGAGAAAGACTTGGCGCTGTTGGAAGTTAACCCTCTGGTTATCACCGACGAAGGTAACCTGCACTGCTTGGATGCGAAGTGCGTCATCGACTCAAACGCGATGTACCGCCAAAAGCAACTGCAGACAATGCACGATCCGTCGCAGGAAGACGCTCGTGAAGCGCACGCCGCTGAGTTCGAACTGAACTATGTCGCGTTGGACGGCAACATTGGTTGCATGGTCAACGGCGCTGGCTTGGCGATGGGCACAATGGATACCGTGCAGTTGCATGGCGGCACGCCTGCTAACTTCTTGGACGTCGGTGGCGGCGCAACCAAGGAGCGCGTTGCTGAAGCGTTCAAGATTATTTTGTCTGACGACAATGTTAAGGCGGTTTTGGTCAACATCTTTGGCGGCATCGTGCGTTGCGACATGATCGCGGAAGGCATCATCGCTGCGGTTAAAGAAGTCGGCGTACAGGTCCCTGTGATCGTTCGTCTAGAAGGTACCAATGCGGACCTAGGCAAGCAGGTTCTACGTGAATCTGACGTCAACATCATCGCAGGTGAGAGCCTGACCGATGCCGCACAAAAAGCCGTACAAGCTGCAGCAGGAGCGCTATAAATGAGTGTTTTGATCAACAAAGACACCAAGGTCATCTGCCAGGGCTTCACTGGTAAGAACGGTACCTTCCACTCCGAGCAAGCCATTGCCTATGGCACGAAAATGGTCGGCGGTGTAACACCGGGCAAGGGCGGCACAGAGCACCTAGGTTTGCCAGTATTCAATACGGTTGCTGAAGCGGTTCAAGCGACCGATGCTGACGCCACCGTGATCTACGTACCTGCGCCGTTCGTCAAGGATTCAGTCTTTGAAGCGATCACTGCCGGTCTGAAAATCATCGTTGTGATCACTGAAGGCGTGCCCACTTTGGATATGCTGGACGTGAAAGTTAAAGCTGACCAAGAAGGTGTGGTTTTGATTGGACCTAACTGTCCTGGCGTGATCACTCCTGGCGAGTGCAAGATCGGCATTATGCCCGGTCACATCCACATGCCTGGCAAGATCGGTATCGTTTCACGCTCTGGCACCCTGACTTACGAGGCGGTCAAGCAGACCACCGATCTAGGTCTGGGTCAGTCGACTTGCGTCGGTATCGGTGGTGACCCGATTCCCGGCACTAACTTCATCGACGTGTTGAAGTGGTTCCAGGAAGATCCTCAGACCGAAGGCATCGTGATGATTGGTGAAATTGGTGGTACCGCGGAAGAAGAAGCCGCTGAGTTCATCAAGGCTAACGTCACTAAGCCCGTTGTCTCTTACATTGCGGGTGTAACAGCACCTGCAGGTAAGCGTATGGGTCACGCGGGTGCCATCATCGCCGGTGGTAAAGGCACCGCAGACGAGAAGTTTGCAGCGCTGGAAGCCGCAGGTGTACACACCACTAAAAACCTGGCCGCGATTGGCGAAACCATGGTTAAAGCGCTGGGCTAAAGCTCGGTTGTCTTTCGAACGGGGCCTTTTGGCCCCGTTTTTGTTTATGACTTCACAGATTTAGCGCCCTCTACTGGGATTCTGATCGCACTGGCCGATGCTTCTAGGAATAGGAGAATTCATGGCACTGCAAACGATAAATAAAACCGAGCTGTCCGTTGGCATGTACGTCGAGTTGCCCTTGGCGTGGTTCGATCACCCCTTTGCCAGCGCAAAGTTTAAAATCGCAGATGCCAAGACCTTGGCTCAGGTTCAGGCCCTGTCAAAGTTGACTGAATGCCAATGGGATCCGGATCGAAGCACGCTTGAGCCCGACCCTGAGCCCGCTCCCCAGATTCAGGTGACTGTCAAACCCATCCCCAGTGATCAAGAGGAGGCACGCGCAGAGTTAAAAGCAGCGCGGACTGAAATCAATAAGCTCGAATCCAAGGTGACCGACCTCAGCAAGCGAATTGTGAATTTAATGCCCAACCTAACCGCCGGTGGGGAGCTAGGCTTGGCCGCGGCTTTCGCCTTGGCGGATGAGGTCGCCCGGGACCTGGTAACCGATGCTGCCAGCGTGATGCAGTTGGTTAGCCTGACCACCGAGCAGGACCATTATTTTGCGCGCCATACGATAAACGTGACGGCCTTGGCGGTCATGGTGGCCCAGGCGCTAGGGCTGCCGCAGGCCCAGATTCGGCTGATTGCACAGGGTGCCTTTTTGCATGACGTTGGCATCACCCGACTTCCCACCCAGATTACCCGAAAAAAAGGCGCATTGACCCTGGCCGAGAGCGGGGTTTATGAAGGCCATGCAAAGATTGGAGCCCACCTGTTTGGTGAACATCTAAGCCTAGATCTGCGGGATATCATCCGCCTGCACCATGCGCGGATTGATGGGTCGGGATATCCCAAAGGGCAGAACGAAAATACCCTGGGTATTTCTGCCCAAATTGTTGGCTTGGCTGATCGATACGATCGGCTGTGTAACCCGACCCATGGCCAGGAAGCCCTGACACCCAGTGAGGCCGTCAAACACCTATTCGCACGGGAGCGACGCAAGTTTTCCAAACCCGTGCTTGATACCTTTATTAAGTGCCTGGGTGTTTATCCGCCGGGCACGCTCGTTGGGTTGAGTGATGATCAAGTGGGTGTTGTTGTGATTGCTAACCCGTCCCATCCGTTGGCACCGCAGGTGGTGGTATATGACCCCTCGGTCAAACGTACGCAAGCGATACCCCTGGATTTATCAAAACCTAATCAGCCCAGCATTGTTAAGACGTACCTGTCCGAAAGCTTACCCGCGGTTATGTCGGCTTACTTGGCGTTGAGTGCACGCTCGCACTATTACCTGATCGGCAGTGTGGATGCCGATGTGCTGGCCAGCGCCGATAGCCTCTCGAACTAGGGGGTAGTACCTCAACAACTGGCGTCACAGTGCGAGTATTCCATACTAAGCGGGCTGTTGTTCGAGTCTGCTTATGCCATTTAAATCCATTGCCAAAGACGATCTGAAGGTTGGAATGTATGTGGAGTTGAACCTGTCCTGGTTTGACCATCCATTTCCCTCAAGTAAGTTTCTGATCAAAGATCAGGCCACGCTCAAAACGATCTTGGGTTTAAAGAAACTTGGGGACGGCTTGCAGTGGGATCCCGAGCGCTCGCGCATCCAGTTAGAGTCAGAATCTGACCCCGATCCGACGCCCAAACCTATGCCGTTGCTCACGCCTGTCGAGCAGACTGCGACGGACGAGGGCCGTGCCCAGATGCAACAGACTCGCCGCCAGATCAACCAAGCCGAGCGCAAAGTGGCAGAGTTAGGCGGCCGCGTGCGCAATCTGATGCCCAATCTGACCAGTGCCTCGGAAGTTGCCTTGGAGGCAGCGGCTGACATTGCAGCCGAGGTTTGCTCGGACCTGGTCTCGGACCCCAATGCCGTGATGCAATTGATCAACGTCAGCACCGGTGACGACAGTTATTTTGCTCGCCACGCCATTAACGTGACCGCACTTTCTGTCATGTTGGCGCGGGCATCTAATTTTGACGAAGAGTTTATCGAGGGCCTGGGTGTCGGTGCGTTTTTGCATGATATCGGGGCGACGCGCTTACCGGCGTCGGTCTACAAAAAGAAAACTAAGCTGAGTTTGCCCGAGCAGCGGCTGTACGACGAGCACGCCAATCTGGGCGCAAAAATGACCTCAGATCATCTGCCTCGAGTGGGGCTGGATGTCGTTAAGTTTCATCACGCGCGCTGGGATGGCTCAGGTTTGCCGGCGGGCCTCAAGGGCGAGGACATACCACTGGCCGCTCAAATCGTGGCGATCGCAAATCGCTACGACAACCTGTGTAATCCGCGGTCGGGTCAGGGAGCGATGTCGCCCTCCGCGGCGGTGAAGCTTATGTTTAGTAAGGAGCGTGCCCACTACAACCCCAGATTGCTGGACAGTTTTATCCGTTGTTTAGGGGTCTATCCACCGGGCACGATGGTGTCGCTAAGCGACGATCAAACCGGGGTTGTCGTGACGTCGAACCCCGATGCGCCGCTCTCGCCCAGAGTCGTGGTTTATGACCCTATGGTGGAGCGCCGTGACGCAGTACCCTTGGATTTGACTCAGCCGGATATGCCGACCATTACCGGATCTTACCGCCTGGACCAGCTGCCCGATGTCGTCGGCGCCTATTTGGCCCTGAGTGCCAAGATTAACTATTACCTCGTTAGCGCCGTGGACAAAGAAATCATGACCGCCGGCGAGCAATTAAAAAAACAGCTAGGAATCGAACCCGACTCGGCGAAAGCCCGGGAGATCATCGAGTAGTTGCCGGCCGTAACCCTTGCTCTTGATGCGACGATCCAACAGGGTGACCTGACCGGTATCTTGTTCACTGCGGATCAGTCGACCGACCGCTTGGCGAAGGCGAATAGACGCTAAGGGCAGGGTTAGAGCAGAGAATGCTCGCAGCCCCTGGGCTTCAACCCATTCGGCATAGGTCGCTTGAATGGGATCATCCGGTT
>JBMYYI010000048.1:0-13529 GCA_049609265.1 Litorivicinus sp.
GCCTTTCTAGATGGCCAGGCACAAAAAAGGCGCCAATCGTATTGAGGGGCGCCTTTTTCCATGACTCAGCAAGGTTACCGCTGATTTAGCGCTCTAAATTGCGCATCATCCAGTCGGCCTTCGCTATACACCACGTGCAGCTCGTCTCGGCGAATGTCTTCCAGGGTGTCGGCGTCCAGGCGTTTATCTTCGGAAGCTAGAAATTGTCCAATCGACCGCTCTTCCAAGAACCCCAAATCACTGGGCTGATAGCTCTCATCCCCATTGCAGTTCAATCCGGCAAAGGCTTCCTCGCCCTGGCGGGCCAGATCGACCGGAATAGTCTTCAGGCCACAGCCGGGCGCCACGACTCGCAAAATACCGATATTGCCGACACGGCCACCCGCACGCTCCCAGGCGCTGTCAGGAATATTGAGCGGGGTGATACCGACGCGATGACGGCCCACATACACGGTGGCCCCGGCAGGGTCGCTGGCTACCGGCAGGCCCGCATAGGCGTCACGAACGTCTGTGCTACTGCAGCCAGCCAGAGTGGCGGCGGCGATGGCGGTTAGGGTCAGTGCTCGAATCATTTTTCCTCCGCTAGGTGTTGGCGCAGGGCCGGAATTAGGAGTTTAAACGCCTTGGGTGGTGCCGCGACCAGGTCCGTGCTGCTAGAGGACACGGGGCCACCTTTACGATCACCCACCAGGTGACCCGCTTCGGTGAACAGCAGGTTCAGGGTCGGTTTGTAGTCAATCGGCAGATCCAGTGCGATGGCCAGGTCAACCCGAGCGGTGCTGGCCCAGGCCAAGTCCCGCAGGGTGTCGCCGGTGGCGATGGTGCCGGCGATGAAGTTGGGTGTGGCCGTGCCGACGATGGCGGCACTGGCGCCCTCAACTGCGCTGGCACCGGTGCCGCGCACGCGGCGGCCATTGAATCCCACGCCCTTGCCCTTGGCAGCGGTGAACTCTTCTTGGCGCATTGGGCTGTAGATCGCACAGGCGGTGGCGACGTTTTTCTCAAAACGGGTCACGCAAATGCTGAATTCGGGTAAAAAACGACGTTGAGCCTCAACGCCGCTATAGGTCACCAACCACGCATAGTCTGCGCCGGGTTGGCCGTTGGCATCTAATTCCACAACAACGCTGTCATCGGGGTGCGCTTGGTTCAGCTCCTCCGTGGCCAGCTTGATTCCGAAGGTGTTCAGATCCACCAGAGACTCGCTGTCCAGCGGCTCGTCGCTTTTCTGAAATTTACGGTCCAGTTGTTGGACCAATTTGTCGCCCACGCGTTGGGCAACCCGCAAGGCAATATTCGCGGCTGGGGTCATAGGGAATCCTGTGAAATTAGCAGTGTGTAAAGAACAGTCCGCGGGGCCGCCGCGGTGGACCGTAGTCTATCACTACAAATTTGCGCGGGCGAGGGCGGAGCATCACTGTGCGTGATAAAGTGCGCGCCATGTCAGATGCCTCTCAATTTTTGGATCGCGTGCGCGTGGTCCTGCTACACACCACCCACCCCGGTAATATCGGCGCCACGGCCCGGGCCATGAAGACCATGGGCCTGAAACATCTGGTGCTGGTGCGCCCGAAAACCTTTCCTAGTGAGGTCGCGGTGGCCCGTTCCAGCCATGCCGATGACATCCTAGAGGGCGCCGTGGTGGTGGATACCCTGCAGCAGGCCATTGGCGATTGCCAGTTTGTTGTTGGCACTGGCGATCGAACCCGCACCGTGCCTTGGCCGCTGTATCGTCCCCGTGAAATGGCGCAGCACGCGCGCAGCTTGCCGGATGATCAGCAGATTGCGGTGGTGTTTGGGCGCGAGGACATCGGCATGACCAATGACCAAATGATGATGTGCAACGCTCAGGTGCAAATTCCGGCAAACCCCGACTATTCCAGCTTGAACATTGCCAGTGCGGTTCAGGTGCTGGTGTACGAGTTACGCATCGCGGCGCTGGGTGAGGACGCGCAGGTGCCGGGCCGGCGCGACTGGGACGAGGCGCCTGCCACGCAGGCTGACATCGAACGCCTGGTGGAGCATTGGCAGCGAAGCTATCTGAACGCTGAGTTTCTGGATCCCAATAACCCCAAGGCCGCGATGACCCGGATTCGTCGACTGCTGGCCCGGGCCGAGTTGGATCAGATCGAGGTCAATATCTTGCGCGGCATGCTTAGCACTCTGGATCGCTGGGTGACGCGCGCACGGGCAGGGGATTAAACTGACGCCATGCTAAAGACCATTCGTGAAGACATCGCCGCGGTATTCGAACGTGATCCCGCCGTTAAAAACCGTCTAGAGGTGTTGACCTGCTACCCCGGCATGCGGGCGATCTGGGTCCATCGACTGTCACACAAGATTTATCGTGCTGGCTGGCCGGTGTTGGCCCGCTTTGTTGCGGGCATCGGGCGGTTTATCTCGGGCGTTGAAATCCATCCAGGAGCCACGATCGGGCGACGGTTTTTTATCGACCACGGCATGGGCATTGTGATTGGCGAGACCGCTGAAATTGGTGACGATGTGACCCTGTATCACGGCGTGACGCTGGGCGGCACGACCTGGAACAAGGGCAAGCGCCATCCCACCCTGCGCGATGGGGTGGTGGTCGGTGCCGGGGCCAAGGTCCTAGGCCCGATCGAAATTGGCAAGAATGCCCGGGTCGGGTCAAATTCTGTGGTCACCAAACCGGTGCCTGAGGGTGCCACCGTCACGGGTATACCCGGCCGCATCCTATCCAACGAGAAGGGCAAGCGTGAGGCGCTACAGGCGACCCACGGCTTTGATATGTACGGCGTCACCGAAGAAATGCCGGATCCCGTCGCCCGCAGTGTGCGAGCCTTGGCCGATCAAAACCTGGCAATGCAGCAAAAAATTGATGCCATGGCGGTGCAGTTGTGCAAGCTGGACCCTTCCTTTTGCGATCAACAGATCCCAGATATCGACCAGGACGCATTCAAAGGGCTAGAGGGCGGTAAGTGATTTATTTGGATTATGCCTCGACCACGCCGGTCGATCCGCAGGTCGCGCAGGTGATGAGTGCCGCGCTGATGCTGACGGGCACCTTTGCCAATCCCGCCAGCGTTCATGCGCTGGGCTGGCAGGCCCGGGAGGCCGTTGAAAAAGCCCGCCGCCAGGTCGCCAAAGCGGTCGGCTGTGAACCGAGAGAGCTGGTGTGGACCTCGGGTGCAACCGAGTCAGATAACCTGGCGATTCTGGGGGTATTGCGCACGGCCCTGCAAGATGGTCCGGCGCACCTGATTACCAGCACAATCGAACATAAGGCGGTGCTGGATGCGGCCAAGCAGGCCGAGGCGGAGGGTGCGCAGGTCACCTATTTGGCGCCTGGCCCCAGCGGTCGTGTTGAGCCCCAGCAGGTCGTCCAGGCCCTGACTGAGCACACCGTGCTGGTGTCGTTGATGCATCTGAACAACGAGGTAGGCGCGGTCAACGACCTGGCGGCCATTCGTGCGGTACTGCCCGCCAATGTGCTGTTGCATACCGATGCCGCGCAGTCCAAGGGCAAAGTGGCGCACCTGAATGTGCGGGATTTGCAGGTCGATCTGGCCAGCTTTAGTGCGCATAAAACATACGGTCCCAAGGGGATCGGTGCGCTATACGTGCGCCGTGGCCTCGAAGCCAAGATGCGTCCGCTGCAGTTCGGTGGTGGGCATGAGCGGGGCCTGCGCAGCGGCACCTTGCCGACCCATCAAATTGTCGGGATGGGCGCGGCCTATGCCCTGGCGGATGAATTGCATCTGGCTGATCACGAACACTACGCGTTGTTGCGCCAAAAGGCCTTGGCAGGCATTACCGCGATGGGCGGTGTGTTGAACGGCGAGTCAGGCGTGCCGACGCTGATTAACGTGCATTTTCCGGGCTGTGACGCTGAAATTCTGATGTCCAGTTTGCCGGATGTGTGTGTTTCCAGCGGCAGTGCCTGTAACTCGGCGGATGTATCGCCGTCGCATGTGTTGATCGGCATGGGTGTTGGCCGTGAACGTGCGCTATCCTCTATCCGGATTAGCTGGGGGCGGTTTAGCACCCTGGCTGACATGGACGCTTTTTTAGATCAGCTTGGACGATCAGTTAGCCAGTTAGGACAACAAAAATGAGTTTACAGGTAACTGAAAAAGCCGCGGCGCACCTGGGGCGTCAGTTGGCACAAAACGAGCAGGCCCAGGGTATTCGCCTGGGGGTTAAGCCCAGCGGTTGCAGTGGTTATATGTATGTCGTGGATTTCGTTGAAACCCCGACCGAGCAAGACATTGCGCTGGATTTCCATGGCGTGCTGGTGTTCGTGGACGATCTGTCCTATCCGATGATGGACGCGGTCGAAGTGGACCTGGTCACCGAGGGTCTGAACAAGGGGCTGCGCTTTATCAATGCCAATGCCGTCAGTGAATGTGGCTGCGGCGAGTCTTTTGCAGTCTAAAGCTGTATTGACGCGCGGGTTGCTCTATAATCTCGCGCGAAATTTTCCCCATTACAACTAGGAGCCAACCATGGCCGTAGAACGCACGTTATCCATCATCAAGCCCGACGCAGTGGCCAAAAACGCCATCGGCGCGATCGTTTCTCGTTTCGAGCAAGCCGGTCTGAAAATCGTTGCTCAAAAAATGCTGCACCTGTCAGACAAAGAAGCCGGCGGTTTTTACGCTGAGCACGCTGAGCGTCCTTTCTACGGAGATCTGGTGGCGTTCATGACCTCTGGCCCCGTCGTGGTTCAGGTGTTGGAAGGCGAAGGCGCTATTGCAGCGAACCGTGACCTGATGGGCGCGACCAACCCCAAAGAAGCCGCTGCCGGCACGATCCGTGCTGACTTTGCAGAGAGCATCGACGCAAACGCCGTCCACGGCTCTGACAGCCCGGCTAGCGCCGCTCGTGAAATCGGCTATTTCTTTGCTGAAACTGAAGTTCACAGCCGCTAAATGGCATTGGTGAATTTGCTGGGTCTGACCCAGTCGCAAATGGTCGAGTTCGTCAGCGATACGCTAGGCGAGAAGGCCTTCCGCGCGCGTCAGATCTTTAAGTGGATTCACCAGTATGGCGTCGACAACTTCGACGACATGAGCAACCTGGCCAAGCCGCTGCGTGCGCGCTTGGCTGAGGTCGCAGAGATTCGAGCCCCTGAGATCGTGTTTCAGGGCGACTCAAAAGACGGTACCCGTAAGTGGGTACTCAAGGTCGACGGCGGCAGCGCCATCGAAACCGTCTACATCCCCGATGGCAAGCGCGGCACCCTGTGTGTGTCCTCGCAGGTCGGGTGTTCACTGGATTGCAGTTTTTGCTCGACCGGCAAGCAGGGTTTTAACAAAAACCTAACGCCGGCTGAGATCATCGGCCAGGTTTGGATTGCTGCTAAATCCTATGGATTGCCAGTGTTGGATACGGCCCAGCGTCGTGTCACCAACGTGGTGATGATGGGCATGGGCGAGCCACTGTTGAATTACGAGCCTGTCTTGGATTCGATGCGCACCATGCTGGATGACGATGGGTACGGCATCAGCAAACGCCGCGTTACGTTGTCCACCAGCGGCGTAGTGCCTGCACTGGACCGACTGGGCGGCGACATTGACGTCAGCCTTGCGATTTCATTGCATGCGCCCAATGACGAGCTACGCAACGTCCTGGTTCCCATCAACAAGAAATACAACATCGACACGCTGTTCAAGGCCACCCAGCGTTATCTGGATGCCTTGCCGGATAACCGTAGCGTGACCTTTGAATACACCATGCTCGATGGCATTAATGATCAGCTGGAACACGCCCAACAATTGGCACAGTTGATCAAGCGGACCGGTATTCGTTGCAAGGTCAATCTGATTCCCTTTAACCCCTTTCCCGGTACGGACTACAACACCAGCCCACGCCGCGTGATCGAGGCGTTCCAGAATCGTTTGGTCAAGGCCAACATCATCACGACCGTACGTACCACCCGGGGGGACGATATTGATGCCGCCTGCGGTCAGCTGGTCGGCAGCGTGATGGATAAAACCCGCCGTAGCGAGCGCTACATCAAACTTCAGCAGGTGCCCTAGATGCGCGGGATTGCGATTGCTCTGGCCTTCGCACTCGCGGGATGCGTCACGGTGTCCGCGCCGGACATTACAGATCAGCAGCGGGCGCAACGGGTGCAAACCCTAACCACGTTGGCGCTGGGGTATATCGAGCAGGGCACCTTTGATTTGGCGATCGACCCGTTGCAGCGTGCACTGGCGCTGTCGCCCAAGGATCGTGAAGCCATGTTAGCCCAGGCCGTGATGTTCGAGCGCCAGGGCGATACACAGCCGGCGATCGAGGCTTACAACGCCTTGTTCCAGGCGCATGAAGACTTTACCCGTGGCCGGCAGATTTACGCGAATTTCCTGTTTTCCCAGGGGCAGATCGCCCAGGCCTGTGAACAGCTCGATGTCGTGGTCCTGGATACCGTATTTACCGGCCGTGCCCAGGCCTTTGAAAATCTGGGGCAGTGTCGCGCTCGCCTAGGCCAGGATCAGGACGCGATCGAGGCCTACCAGCGTGCCTATCGTTTGGACCCGCGGCGGCCGGCAGCGAATTTGGCACTGGCTGAAACCCGGTTTTTACAAAATGACGTGCAGCAGGCAGCGCTGCACTACACCCAGTTTTTGCGAGCCTCCCGGCAGGATGCCCGCAGCCTATGGATCGGCATTCGTATTGCCGAGGCTATCGGTGATATCGATTCGCAGGCCAGCTACGAGCTGCGCCTTCGCCAGCAATTTGCTGGTTCGGAACAACATGCCCGTTGGTTGGAGTGGCGAGAGTGACAGATCACAGCGTTGAACCCATCGCATTGCCGGGGGCTTTGCTGCGCCAGTCCCGAGAGGCGGCGGGCTTGTCGGTTGAGGACATGGCACAGGCGTTGAACTTGGCTCCGAACGTGATCCAAGCGCTTGAGGCCGATCAGTATGACGAGCTTCCCGGCTTGCCCTTTGTTCGTGGTTACCTAACCAATTATCACCGCAAATTAGGATTGCCCAAGGAATTGGTGCTGGATCCCTTTGATGCCTGGCGTGGCAAAGCCACGCCGACCCCGGTGGCGGCGCAGCTGGGCAAAGGCAGTTCGGTGGTCGCCGAGCCACGACAGCCCATCGCGGGCCGTATTTTGGCGGGCATTGTGTTGCTGGCCATTGTGATCTGGGCGACGGTGTTCGACGGTGCGCAATGGGTTATCAATTGGGTGTCGCCGGCTCAAGAGGCGCGCAATACCAGTCAGGTGGAACAGCCCGTGGCTGCGGCTGTCGAAGAGACGACGGTGGCGGCCGATCAAGCCCCCATTAGCACGGGCTTGCCCGCTAACGAGCTGGTCCCGCTGGATCTGGATGTGCCGGTGCTGTCAGTGCAGCCCGAAGTTGAGATTTCAGCGCCCGCTGAACCGGTAGTTGAGGTCGCTCAAGCCCCAACGGAACCCGCGGCCGAGGTTGTTCAGGCGCCTGCGGAACCTGCCGATGAAGGCCATCGTTTGCAAATGCGCTTTTCCGGGGATAGCTGGATCGAGGTCACCAACGGTGAGGGTCAGCGCGTTGTGGGTGATTTGAAGACCCAATCCGATACCGTCGATCTGCGCGGGCCGGGACCCTTTCGAATTTTGGTGGGCAATGCTGCGGTCACCCAGGTGGTGTTTGATGGCGAGGTCATCGACATCGCCAGTCGTGCCCGGCAAAACGTTGCTCGCATTCAACTGCCCTGAGGTTGTATGAAGTTTCAGCACAGCATTAAACGTCGCGTATCGCGCCCGATTCAGGTCGGCAGCGTACAGGTCGGTGGTGATGCCCCGATCAGTGTTCAGACCATGACTAACACCGAAACCACGGATGTGGCAGCCACTGTCGCGCAGATCCAAGCCGTGGTCGAAGCGGGCGCAGACATTGTTCGCGTTTCCGTACCCAGCATGGAGGCCGCGGATGCCTTTGGGTCGATTCGCCAACAGGTGGACGTGCCGCTGGTCGCAGATATTCATTTCGACTACAAAATCGCGCTGAAAGTCGCGGAGTTGGGTGTCGATTGCCTGCGTATTAACCCAGGTAATATTGGCCGAGAAGATCGCGTTAAAGCGGTGGTGTCCGCTGCTCGGGACAAAGGTATCCCGATACGGATTGGCGTCAATGCCGGTTCTTTGGAAAAGGATCTGCAGCGCAAGTATGGCGAGCCGACCCCCGAAGCCCTGGTAGAAAGTGCCATGCGCCATATCGATTATTTCGACCGTCTGGATTTCCAAGATTTCAAAGTCAGCCTAAAGGCCTCTGACGTGCACATGGCCGTCGGTGCGTATCGCGCGATTGCCGATCAGATCGTACAGCCTCTGCACCTGGGTATTACCGAGGCCGGTGGATTCCGCTCGGGCAGTGTGAAGTCCGCTATCGGGTTGGGCATGCTGCTGAACGATGGTATTGGCGACACCTTGCGGGTGTCCCTGGCCGCGGACCCGGTTGAAGAGGTCAAAGTCGGTTATGACATCCTGCGCTCGTTGGGCATTCGCAGCCGTGGCATCAACTTTATTGCCTGTCCCAGCTGCTCGCGCCAGAACTTTGATGTCATCAAAACCATGAACGCGCTTGAGATGCGCCTTGAGGACGTCTCGACCAAGTTGGACGTGGCGGTCATCGGTTGCATCGTCAATGGCCCGGGCGAGGCCAAGGAAGTCGACGTCGGGCTGACCGGCGGCACCCCCAACAATCTGCTGTACGTGGGTGGCAAGCCCGCCGGCAAGATCAAGAACGAAGACCTTGTGGATACGCTGGAGCGTCAAATCCGCGAGAAAGTAGCCGAGAAACAGGCTGCCGAAGCACAGGTAATTGCCAAAGGATGAAGAGTCTAAAAGCCGTTCGCGGCATGTACGACAGCTATGGATTAGATTCCAGGATGTGGGGTCGGCTGGAACAGGCCTGGCGCGGCATCATGCACCGCTACGCCTACGACCGGATGCGCTCACCCATCGTCGAGCCGGTGGGCTTGTTTGCGCGGGCGATTGGTGAAGTCACCGACGTGGTCGAAAAAGAGATGTACGTGTTCGAGGATCGCGGTGGCGAGAAGCTGGCCCTGCGCCCCGAAGGTACCGCAGGTGTCGTGCGTGCGGGAATCGAGCAGGGTCTTTTGTATAACCAGATCCAAAAGTTCTGGTACGCAGGTCCCATGTATCGCTACGAGCGCCCGCAAAAGGGGCGCAACCGTCAGTTCCACCAAATGGGCGCCGAGGTATTTGGCCTGGGCGGGCCGGATGTTGATGTCGAACTGATCGAGATGACCGCTGAGCTGTGGCGTGAACTGGGTATTGATTCAGGTGTGACTCTGCAGATCAATACACTGGGTCAAAGCGAGGAGCGCCAGGCCTTTCGCAGTGAGCTGGTGGCCTTTTTGAATTCGATCAAAGACCAGCTGGACGAGGACAGCCAGCGGCGCATCGATACCAATCCGTTGCGGGTGTTGGATTCAAAAAATTCTGATACTCAAGCTTTGCTGATCAACGCGCCTCGGCTGATGGACTTTCTGGGTGAAGAATCCAAGGCTCATTTCCAGCAGTTGCGTGCCGGGTTGGATGCTGCGGGCATTGGCTATGAAATTAACGAGCGCTTGGTGCGTGGTTTGGACTACTACAACCGTACCGTTTTCGAATGGGTGACCTCGCATCTGGGTGCGCAGGGCACTATTTGTGGCGGTGGGCGCTACGACACCTTGGTCGAGCAACTGGGCGGTAAAGCGACCCCGGGCGTTGGATTTGCCCTGGGGGTTGAGCGGGTACTGTTGCTGGTCGAGGCGCTGGAACAGGTGCCAGCCGATCTGGATCGGGATGCGGATGTGTACATGATGGCGGCCGGCGATCAGGCGGAGCCCCGTCTGCGGGAGCTGGCCCGGCAGCTGCGCAAGGCTCGTCCTGAACTGCGCATTGCGGTGCATCATGGCGGCGGTAGCTTTAAGTCGCGCATGAAAAAGGCCGATCGCAGTGGGGCGGAAGTGTTAGTGTTGCTAGGCGATGACGAGCTGGCCGATAACACCGTCACGCTGAAGCCGCTGCGAGGGCAGGGCGAGCAACAAACCATCGAACAAGAACAGTGGATAAGTGTAGGTTTTTAAGTGGATTACAAAGACGAAGACGAACAGGTCGCCGCGGTCAAGCAGTGGTGGGACGAGAACGGTAAGTTCGTTATTGGTGCGATTGTGCTGGCCATTGCCGGTAACTTTGGCTGGAATGCCTATCAGGACAACCAGGTGGCAACGGCGACGGCTAACAGTGCGGCCTTTCAGCGTGTGGTGGATGCGGATGCCAGTGGCAACCCCGCGGCGGTGATCGAGGCGGCCGGTGCCGTTCAGAGCACCAACCCTGGCAGCGAATATGCGCACCTAGCAACGCTATTTGCGGCCAAGGCACTGGTGACTCAGGGTGACCTGACCGGTGCGCAGGCCCAGTTGCAGGGGGTGGTTGATGCGGTGTCTGCGGATCAGCCGACAGGCGCTGAAGCCCGTCTGCGCTTGGCTCGCGTTTTGGGTGAGCTGGACCAGTCTGATGCCGGCCTTGCGGTCTTGAATGCGGCATTTGATACCGTTTATCTGGCCCGTGTACTCGAGGCCCGCGGTGATCTGTTGGTCCAACAAAACCTGCGCGAGCAAGCCAAGGCTGCCTACCTAGAAGCCCAAGCAGCACCGGGTGGCAACGAGCTTCCGCTATTGAACTACAAGATTAACGAGCTGGCTGACGTCTGATGATCAAAACCCTTGCATGGGTAGGTGTCGCGCTGGTGTTGGCCGGTTGTGCTAACAAATCCGAGCGCCCCGAGCCCACCAAACTCTCAAAACTCGATACCGGTCTTGATCTGGCGGTTCGCTGGCAGTCGAACCTAGGTGGTGAAGCGGCTGATAGCCTGCGGTTGTACCCGGCCATGCAAAGCGACAGGGTTTATGCGGCAGCGGGTGAGTGGCTGGTGGCCTGGGATTTGGCGAGTGGGGACTCTCTCTTTTCCCAGGCGCTGGAAGCCGCGGTCAGCGGTGCAACCAGCGTCGCTGGCAACCGGGTTTATTGGGCAGACGCCGCAGGCTTTGTGAATGCGGCGGACACGACCACCGGTGAAATCGACTGGCGTTATAATTGGGGCCGCGAAATGTTGGTGGCTCCGACGCCGGGCAGCCGGGGGCTGCTGATTCGCAGTACGGATAACGATTTGGCGCTCTTGGATTTCCAGGGGCAGCTGGTGTGGGAGCGTGAAGGGATTCCGGCGCAGTTGGCTTACCGCGGTCAAGCACGTCCGTTAGCCGTTGACGGCGGATTTATTGTGGCTGATGACGCAGGCTCCTTGGCTGCGGTGTTGGATACCGATGGTCTGGATGCCTGGCGCCGTTCATTGGGCGCAACCCGTGACGAGCTAATCGACTTGGACGCGGACCTTGTGTTGGCGGCTGAGCAAATTATCGCGGCCGGTGCGCAGACCGGTGTCAGTGCCATCAGCCCCCAGGGTGGCTCTGTGATCTGGCAGTCTGAGGTCTTCAGTCGTGAGCCCTTGAGCACCGATGGCACTCGCGTTTTCGCGACTGATCCCGAAGGCCAGGTTTATGCCTTGAGCGCCTCAAACGGCGAGATCCTATGGCGCCAGCCGGGTCTGAAATTTCGATTCCCTAGCGGGCCTGCAGTAACACCCGCTGGCGTATATGTGGCCGATAGCCTGGGTGTTGTGCACCTGCTGGATCCGGCCAATGGACAATTTGTGGCCCGTGCCACCACCGCTCTGACCGGGACGGTCAGTCTGAGTGCTTTCGAACAGGACGTAATCGCAATGGATAATTCAGGTCGATTGGTAGTCTTAGGTTTAGATAACTGATGCTACCCGTCATAGCCCTTGTTGGGCGCCCTAATGTCGGTAAATCGACGCTTTTTAACCGTTTGACGCGCAGCCGTGATGCGCTCGTTGCAGACTTCCCGGGATTAACCCGTGATCGCAAATACGCGACCGCGGACATTCGTGGTCGGCGCTGCATGGTGGTGGATACCGGCGGTGTTGACCACAATGAAGTCGGCATCGATGCCGAGATGGCCAAGCAATCCATGGCTGCCATGGCCGAGGCCGATCTGGTGTTGTTCATCGTAGATGCCCGGACCGGTCTATCCAGCGCAGATGAGCAGTTTGCCGATTTGCTGCGCCGCTCAAACAAGCCCTTTCTGCTGATCGTCAACAAGATTGACGGTTTGAATCACGAGACCGTCGCCAACGAATTCTTTGCGTTGGGTTTGGGCGAGCCGTGGCCCATTGCAGCCTCCCATGGACGCAACGTAAACGCGCTACTGGACGAGGCGGTACTGCCCGCCTTGCCAGCAGAGGTCGAGCAGCCTGAAGCGGAAGAGCATGGCATTCGTATCGCTGTGGTGGGGCGGCCCAATGTGGGCAAGTCGACTCTGGTCAACCGCATCCTAGGCGAAGAGCGAGTTGTGGTTTATGACCAGCCCGGCACAACCCGTGATTCGATCGAAATTCCCTTCGAGCGTCATGGCACGCCCTATACGCTGATTGATACGGCCGGCGTACGTCGCCGCGGCCGGGTGGATGAAACCGTCGAGAAGTTCTCGATCGTTAAAACGCTACAGGCTATCGAACAATCCAACGTGGTGGTGCTGGTCATCGATGCTCAGGAAGGCCTGGTCGAGCAGGATCTGCACCTGATCGGCACGGTGCTGGAGCAGGGCCGAGCCCTGGTCATCGCCATCAACAAATGGGATGGCCTGGCCAGCGATCACAAAGCGCAAATCAAATTCAACCTGGAACGTCGCATGGTGTTCGTGCCCTGGGCGCGTCAGCACTTTGTTTCAGCGCTGCATGGCACGGGTGTGGGCGATCTGTTTGGTAGCGTCGAAGAAGCCTTTGAATCAGCGACCAAGCGCTGGCCGACCAAGCGTCTGACTGAGCTGGTGATCGATGCACAGACGGCGCATCCGCCGCCGCTCTCGCAGGGGCGCCGGGTCAAGGTCCGCATGGTTCACCAGGGTGGCGCGAACCCGCCTCGGTTTATCATGCACGGCAACTTCGGCACCACGGTTCCGGCTACCTGGAAGCGGTACCTGGAAAACACCCTGCGCAAGATCCTAAAGATCAAGGGCACGCCCATTGCGTTGGAATTCAAGACCAAGGCCAACCCCTTTGAAGGCAAAAAGAACGAGCTGACCCAGCGTCAGGTGCAGCGCAAGCGCCGCATGATGAAGTTCGTCAAAAAGAAGAAGTAGTTAAGTTCAGTGGCTTGACCCCGAGTTTTTCGGGGTCGGTCGAGGCTTCGGCGACTTCCCACATCTCCATGGCATGCTGTAGCTTTAGCCAAAACGCGGGGGTAGTACCCAGTGCAGCGGCCAGTCTGATAGCCATTGCTGAGCTCAGCCGCCCCTTGTCGTTGACCAGTCGGCTGATCGTATTTCGGTGAACGCCCATCGCATCCGCAAGCACCGCATGCTCGATATTCATGGGATCAAGGAACTCGTGATGCAGCATTTCACCGACGCTGGTGGGTTTGCGTGTGGTCGTTTTCATCCTTTGTACCTATGTGAGTCCAGATAAATC
>JBMYYI010000049.1:0-13467 GCA_049609265.1 Litorivicinus sp.
CCCTCGACCTCCGGCGTGACAGGCCGGCATTCTAACCAACTGAACTACCGGACCGCTGGTGGGTAGTGAGGGGCTCGAACCCCCGACCCTCGCCGTGTAAAGGCGATGCTCTCCCAGCTGAGCTAACTACCCGTCGGTTGGTGCGCGCATTCTAGGGAAGTGAGCCTGCGTGTCAACACCTAATTCCTAAAAAAATCCAAAAGGTCATTATGTGACCCATCGCACACAAACAGACTGGAAAGCCACAAACGCCAAGAAAAAGCCGCCAAATCGGTCGTTTTGCGTCACTCGATTGTCACCTAGGGGCTATTTGTTAGTCCCTAAGTACATGGAGAGCCGTATGTCTAAGCTTGCCCAAGCCGTTGCAGCCACCATTGCCCTCGCCAGCGCCTCGACGACCTGGGCACTCAATGATGAGCGTCAGATCGTAAAAACCCTGCAGGGTGCGATTAACGCCATAGGCATGGTTCGCGGCAAAACGCCTCAAGGCACCTGGGTGGGTGGCGCGGTGGTCATCGCACAAAATGATTGTTTCGTCGCCGCCACCACTGCCGGTCACAACATTATTGATGGGGCCGGCAATCCTACGGCAGAGCTTTCGCAGATCACCCTTAACGTAAGCAACTATCAGCTAGAGGTTTTGGAAGCGCACACTGATCCAGATCATCCCAGTACCACCCCTCCCGAACATGACTGGGCCGTGATCATTGCCAGGAAGCCGTCTTGCAACCTAGAGTTGGCGGTTATTGAGCCTCGCTCCTTTAAGCAAGCGACTATTCCAAAAACGGGGATGCCCGTTGCCCTCGCCTGCTATCACCACGACCGCCCAAGCCTGCAGAATCAGCTCAGTCGACAAGATTGCACACTCTATCGACCCGGCCGTCAGTTTGATGGTCTGTACGCAAACAAGGCTGGCGACCCCGTGGGATTGCACAGCTGTACCGCCAAACTCGGCACTAGCGGGTGTCCATTAATCGTAAAAGATCGAGGTCAACTTCACTTTATTGGCACTCAGATCGAAGCGCATTACGCCTCTGGTGCCGGGGTTGCTCGATTATTTGATGATCGCTACCACCGGGCCTACCTAATGGCAGTCGAGCGCATGCAACGGCTCGATTTAGAGTTAGGGCGCATAACCGCAAACTAGCCCTCGGCACCGTGCTCGGGTACTCTGCGGCGCTGCGTTAACGCCAAGACAAATGAGGTTCCCATGGATCGCGTTCAACTTTCTGACATCAATATCGAAGGCTACCGCTCGGTGCCCTCGCCGACCGAACTCAAGGCGAGACTGCCACTCACCGGGTCGCTGCGCGACTTTGTCGCGCGATCACGCCAGTCAGTGCGCGACATACTAGACGGCAAGGACTCCCGTCTGATTGTTGTGACGGGCCCGTGCTCGATTCACGACACGCAGGCTGCGATAGAGTACGCCGAGAAACTAAAAGCACTTAACGAGCAAGTAAGCGATCAGCTCTTGATCGTTATGCGCGCCTACTTTGAGAAACCACGGACCACGGTCGGCTGGAAAGGCCTGATTAATGACCCTCATTTAGATGACAGCTTTGACGTTGAAACGGGATTAGAGAAAGCCCGCAACCTTCTGATAAAGCTCACAGAAATGGGGCTTCCGCTCGGCACGGAAGCATTGGATCCCGTGACACCTCAGTACCTGCAAGACACCATCACCTGGTCAGCCATCGGGGCGCGCACGACCGAGAGCCAGACCCACCGTGAAATGTCCAGCGGCCTGTCCAGTCCGATCGGCTTTAAAAATGGAACCGACGGCGGTCTGGATGTCGCGATTCATGCGATGCAGGCCTGCGCATCCGGACACGCCTTTCTAGGCATCGATCCCGAAGGCAAAGTGGCTGTCACCCAAACCCGTGGCAACGCCTACGGACACGTTGTATTGCGCGGAGGTGGCGGTAAGCCCAACTACGACTCCGTTTCAGTGGCTCTGGCTGAACAAAAACTTGAGCAGGCCGGCCTGAAAAAGAACCTAATTATTGATTGCTCTCACGCAAACTCGAGCAAAGATCCGGCGCTACAGCCACTGGTCCTAAGCAACGTGATTAACCAAGTCCTAGAGGGCAATACTTCAATCAAAGGCGTCATGCTGGAGAGCCATTTAAAGTTTGGCAATCAATCTCTCAAAGACCCCAAAGATCTGGAATACGGCGTATCCATCACCGATGGATGCATCGATTGGGCGACCACCGAGAAAGCTCTGCTTGAGGCAGCTAATGCCCTTCGAGCACGCTAATTCACAACGCCCATAAAAAAGGGAGCCTAAGGCTCCCTTTTTTGTCTCTGCTGGATCTAGTTCACCAAGGCCAGCAGTTTATTCAAGCTGTCTTTGGCATCGCCATAAAACATCCGAGTGTTCTCTTTGTAGAACAAAGGATTTTCGATGCCCGAGTAGCCAGTCCCCTGACCTCGCTTAGACACAAAGACTTGCTTGGCTTTCCAACACTCCAGCACCGGCATTCCGGCGATGGGCGAATTGGGGTCCTCTTGCGCAGCAGGGTTCACCGTGTCGTTCGAGCCAATAACAATCGCAACGTCCGTCTCAGGGAAATCATCGTTGATCTCGTCCATTTCCAGCACGATGTCATACGGCACCTTGGCTTCAGCCAACAATACGTTCATATGTCCCGGCAAACGGCCTGCAACCGGGTGGATCGCAAAACGGACTTCCTTGCCTGCTGCACGCAATCGCGTCGTAAGCTCGCTGACCGCCTGTTGAGCCTGCGCAACTGCCATTCCGTATCCAGGAATAATAATGACCGAATCAGCGTCGTTTAGCGCACTGGCCACGCCGTCCGCGTCAATGGCTATTTGCTCGCCCTCGACTTCCATCGCAGGCCCCGTCGTACCACCAAATCCACCCAAGATGACACTGATGAACTGACGGTTCATGGCTTTACACATGATGTAGCTCAAAATAGCACCGGAGGAACCCACCAAGGCTCCAACCACGATCAACAGATCGTTACCCAAGGTGAAGCCAATCGCGGCCGCCGCCCAACCTGAATAGCTGTTGAGCATCGAGACCACGACGGGCATGTCCGCCCCGCCGATACCTCGGATCAAGTGCCAACCGATAAAGCCTGCAATCAACGACACCAACACCAGGGTCATAACACCGGCACCGTTGAGATAAGCAATACCTAGAACCAGTGATGCGATCGCAGCCGCCAGGTTGAGCTTGTGTCCACCAGGCAATTGAGCGGGCTTGCCATCGACCATGCCCGCCAACTTACCAAACGCAATAACCGAACCTGTAAACGTCACTGCGCCGATAAACACGCCTAGAAAAACTTCAACCTTAAGGATTGCGATCTCGACACTGTCTTTGCCGGCAAGCTTTTGCGCAAACCCAGCCAATGAATCCAGGGACTCACCCGCTGCTTGCATGACCTGCACCGACGCCAGCTCCAATTGAGCATTAACGCCAATGAATACAGCTGCCAAACCTACAAAGGAGTGCAACGCCGCCACCAATTGCGGCATTTCAGTCATCTCGACCTTGCCGGCTAGATGACGGCCAATGAAGGCGCCGGCGACAATTGCCAGCAGCAACAAAAACAGATTACCCACGCCGCCAAACAAAACCGTCGCAAGAACAGCGATGGCCATACCCGCCATGCCATACCAAACGGCCCGTTTAGCCGACTCTTGATTCGACAAACCACCCAAGGAAAGGATGAACAACACGCTGGCTACAATGTAAGCAGCCGATTGAATTCCGTACATATTCGGCTCCTATTAAGACTTCTGGAACATGGCAAGCATGCGTCGGGTGACCATAAAACCACCCACAATGTTGATCGTCGCAATCAACACCGATATGGCGGAAAGAATCATAACCCAGCCCGAACCTGACCCAATCTGTAACAAGGCACCCAAAATAATAATGCCGCTAATGGCATTAGTGACGGCCATTAATGGGGTGTGCAACGAATGAGACACATTCCAAATCACCTGGAACCCGACAAAACACGCCAACACAAAGACAATAAAGTGCTGCATGAAGCTGGCCGGTGCAAACGCCCCTACTAACAACAAAGCCAGAGCAGAACCTGCGATCAACTTCACCTGGCTGAGCGTCTGTGCTTTGAATGCGGCCGCTTCTTTCGCTTTGATTTCTTCCGGCGTCAGAACTTTTTCGGGCTCCGCGGGTTTTTTCGCCGCGATCGCCTGAATCTTCGGCGGAGGCGGTGGGAACGTCAGCTCGCCGGCATGCGCAACCGTCGCACCACGAATCACATCATCGTCCATGTTATGCACTATCTGACCATCCTTCTCGGGAGTCAGGTCGGTCAACATGTGGCGAATGTTAGTCGAGTACAGCGTTGATGATTGCGCGGCCATGCGCGAGGGAAAATCGGTGTAGCCGACGACTCGGACGCCGTTATCGCTAACCACAACTTTGTCAGCTTCGGTTAAGTCACAGTTACCACCGCGCTCAGCGGCCAAGTCCACCACGACACTGCCCGGCTTCATGGCTGCGACCATATCCGCCAGCCATAACTTAGGCGCATCACGTCCAGGGATCAGCGCGGTTGTGATGACAATATCCACCTCAGCCGCCTGCTCACGGAAACACTCCAGCTGTTTTTCGCGGAATTCAGGGCTCGAGGGCGCGGCATAGCCGCCGGTCGCGGCCCCATCTTGCTGCTCATCAAAATCGAGCATCAGGAACTCAGCGCCCATTGATTCAATCTGTTCAGCCACTTCGGGACGCACGTCAAAGGCCCGAACCATGGCACCCAAGCTGGTCGCGGTGCCAATGGCGGCGAGCCCCGCTACGCCGGCGCCAATCACCAAAACTTTGGCCGGCGGTACTTTTCCTGCTGCAGTGACCTGACCAGTAAAGAACCGGCCGAACTGATTACCCGCTTCAATGACCGCGCGGTAACCCGCGATGTTGGCCATCGAGGAGAGTGCATCCATTTTCTGTGCGCGGGAGATGCGCGGCACCATGTCCATGGCGATCACGCTGGCTTTTGTGTCGACGCACTGAGCCAACAGATCCGTATTTTGAGCCGGATAGAAGAAGCTAATTAAGGTTTTCTCGGCGGTGAGCTTTTTAGCTTCCGCTTCGCTGGGTGGGCGAACCTTGACGATGATATCGGCTTTTTTGAATACCGAGTCTTTGCTCGCAATGACTTCGACACCCGCCGCCTCGTAGGCCGCATCGGTGAAGCCCGCATGCAAACCGGCGCCAGACTGGATCACGCAGGTGTGACCGAGCTTTTGAATCTGAACAGCGCTATCAGGGGTCATCGCGACCCGCTGTTCACCCTTATCCACCTCTTTGAGGCTACCAACGATCATCCATCGCTCCTTATTTTACATCTAGGCAGGCACACCTGCCTGCACACCAAAACACTTGCGCAAGCTGATAATGCACGACGCCTCAACGCAACTAAAGATTCGCTTCTGACTCGCTTTGGTTTTTTATTAAAATTTGGTGCCCGAGGCCGGACTTGAACCGGCAAGCTCTTTCAAGCGGCAGATTTTAAGTCTGCTGTGTATACCAATTTCACCACTCGGGCAGGCGGCGCATTGTGCCACGCATCAATTCATTCACCAAGCCCCAACTACGACTTGGGCTGAGTTCCCATTAAGTAAGGCCACGCAGCACGCAGATAAATCAACAAACTGTGTAGGGTCAACAGGGCTGCTAATACAAGCAAAGCCAAACCCAGATCAGCCCAGGGACCACTGCCACTAGGAAACGCCAGCAACCAAGTAATCGCGGCCATCTGCGCTGTGGTTTTCAGCTTGCCAACCCAAGATACCTTAACAACACCGCGGGCGCCCATCTCAGCCATCCACTCTCGCAGAGCACTCACCAAAATCTCGCGGCAAATAATCACCACCGCAGGCAATGTCATTAATGCCTTGTCCCAGTGTTCGATCAATAAACCCAGCGCAACAGCGACCATGACCTTGTCGGCCACTGGATCCAAGAAAGCGCCAAAGGGGGTCTCTAAGTTATTTCTGCGCGCCAACCAGCCATCAAAAAAATCGGTAATCGCAGCGACTAAGAACAAGGCTGCACAGGCCCACCGATGCCCCGGAAATGGCGTGTACCAAAGCACCACTAGCACCGGCACCATCACCAAGCGCGCTAACGTCAATATATTCGGAAGGTTCAAAACCTAGGATTCCCCATGTAACGCCGCATAAACCACCGCGGCCAATTTTTTACTCATCCCAGGTGCATTTGCCAGCTCATTTACACCGGCGCCCTGTATCTCACGTATCCCGCCAAAATGTCGCAACAACTGCTGCCGACGCTTTGGCCCGATCCCTTCAATTCCTTCTAAGGGACTGCTCACTCTGGCCTTACCGCGGGCCTGGCGATGTTTTGTAATCGCAAAGCGGTGAGCTTCATCCCGAATATGTTGCAACAAATGCAAGCCCGGCGCATCTTTTGGTGGGCGAATCGGCAGCTCCATGCCTTCAACATGCAACCACTCCATTCCGGCTTTTCGCGTCGGCCCCTTCGCAATCCCCAACAGCTTCACCTGATGCAGCCCTAACTCAGACAAGACCTCGCGGGCCTGCGTCACCTGCCCGGGACCGCCATCAATAACCAAAACGTCTGGGATGGGAATCTCGCCCGTTTTAACTCGGTTATATCGACGCTCCAGTGCCTCGTGCATAGCCGCATAGTCATCACCCGCCGCGGCTTTTTTGATATTGAACATGCGGTAGTCACTCTTTAGCGGTCCATCACTATCAAAGACCACGCAACTGGCTACGGTGGCCTCGCCTTGGGTGTGGCTGATATCGAAACACTCCATTCGCGCCGGCGGATCATCCAAGCCCAAAATCTGAGTCAGCGATGACAAGCGTTTGTTCATATTCAAACGGTTGCCCACATGCCCAGCCAGCGCTTGGGCGGCGTTGTTCTTGGCCATCTCGAGCCAGTGTGCTCGGGTCGTCCGCATGCGATGGGAGACCTTTACACGCGCCCCCAAGGCTTGAGTCAGGATGCTAGACAAGCCGACCTCGTCATCGATCGGGTCGGACAGCAAAACTTCAGCGGGCGCTGAATGGATGCCCTCGCCTAAATAATACTGAGCCAAAAAGGCCTCGAGTAGTTGGCTAGGATCCTCATCTAGTCCTCCGCCAGGCCAAAATTCACGATGCCCCAACAATCGTCCGTCCCGCACGACCAAGAGACTGACACAGACCACTCCTGGACGCTGGGCCACGGCGATGACATCGACATCACCGTAATCGGTATCGACATTTTGTTGGG
This sequence comes from Litorivicinus sp., assembly GCA_049609265.1. Classification (GTDB taxonomy): domain Bacteria; phylum Pseudomonadota; class Gammaproteobacteria; order Pseudomonadales; family Litorivicinaceae; genus Litorivicinus. The sequence continues at coordinate 7,280 of JBMYYI010000049.1, forward strand.
ACTGCATCCGCCGCAAACGGCCCATTTGATCGCGATACCGTGCTGCCGCTTCAAAGTTCAGCGCTTGCGCCGCCTGATCCATTTTTTCCGTTAGCGTTTGGATGAGTGTCTGACTGCGACCGCTGAGGTACAAACCTGCGTTATGAAGGTCCTCTGCGTAATCCTCTTTAGATATCAGATTCACACAGGGCCCAGAGCATCGCTTGATCTGGTGCTGCAGGCAGGGCCGCGAGCGATTAGCAAATACCGAATCTTCACAGGTTCTTAACTGGAAGGATTTTTGAATCAATTCAATGGTCTGGCGCACGCCGCCGGACGAGGGAAATGGTCCGAACCATTGGCCCTGGCCTTTCACCTTGCCGCGGCGAAAGCGCACCGCTGGATAGGCTTGACGCGTGTCCACCCAGATAAACGGATAGGACTTATCGTCACGCAGCATAATGTTGTAAGGCGGCCGGTGTTCCTTAATGAGGTTCTGTTCCAACACCAGCGCTTCAGTTTCGTTTGCGGTGACCGTGACCTGAATATCCTGAATGTGACTGACCAACGCCATGGTTTTCGAGTTCAGTCCCGACGCACGGAAATAACTCGATACTCGGTTCTTGAGTTTCTTGGCCTTGCCGACATACAGCACTGCGCCGGCGGCATCGAGCATGCGATAGACACCGGGCTTGAGTGGAAGGCTGTTTAAAATACGTTTGGGGTCAAAATCAGACATGCCCCCAGTATGCCATTAATGAGCAGCCGCAGACCCAATCCACCCCTGCGACAACGCATATTGAAACAGCTCAACATCACTATTAAGCCCCAGTCGCGTCATGGCCCGCTGTCGATAAGTGCTCACGGTTTTCGGAGAAATAAACAGGTTGGCGGAAATTTCAGCCGGCTTTTGGCCCTGCAATAGCATTTGGACCACTTGAAACTCACGCTCACTCAAACCGTCACCAGACAGACTCCCCAGCACCTGGGATTGGGCAAGGCTGTGGGAGAGATATCGTTGACCCCGAGCAATCTGGCTAAATGCCGTTTGTAACTCCTGCGGGCTAGCATTTTTATCAACCAGCGCCATGACGCCCTGCTCTAGCAACCAAGAACAAATTGGGGTGGCACAGTGGGCCGAAAACACCAGGATCGATAGTTTGGGATGATGCCGACGTAGTCGGCGTACCGCTTCTTGTCCGCCAATGCCCGGCATCATTAAATCCAAGATAACCCAATCGACCGAGTGGTCTTTGAGCCATTGCAGACCCGATTCCGCATCGGTTGCATGATGGGCAATCGTCACATTCGGCGGCAGCACGGCGCGCAGGCCATCGACCACAATCGGGTGGTCGTCAATCATTAAACATTTCATGGACCCAGCCTAAGCCCGGACGCCATGATCGGATACGACCTAGTGACCTGGACCCTGTCTAATAGAACAACCACAAACCCAATACGGCGGATAAGGCGATTCGATACCACACAAAGGGCATCATGCCGATTCGCTCAACCCAGGCCATGAACAATTTGATGCAGGCCAACGCTGACAATAATGCGACCCCTGCTCCGATCGACCAATCCAACCATATCCAAGGAAGGCCGGATTCGATCGCATCCTTGATCAGTAGCAAAGACGCTCCAGCAATGATCGGAATACTCATCAAAAACGAGAAGCGAGCGGCCTCTGATCGGCTGACACCCAGTAACAAAGCTGCGGTGATGGTGATGCCACTTCGGGAAGTTCCAGGCACCAAGGCCAATACCTGAAAAAGACCGATGATCAAGGCAATGCCCAAGGTGATTTGGACCTCGCGACCGCCTTTGCGATCGGCGTAGCCCAACAACAATCCGAATAGCAAGGTGGTGACCATGATGACTTCGGGTGCGCGAGCCCAGGATTGCAGCCAGTCGCTTAACAGCAAGCCCGCCGTCACCGCAGGCAGGGTCGCCACGCCCAGGTACATAACCTCGCGCTGCTCTTCGCCGCGGCGAAGCGTGCCCATTGCCAATTGAAATAGACGTTGTCGAAAATAAACGACTACCGCGCCCAGGGTTCCTACGTGGACGGCGATATCAAATGCCAGCCCCTGATCCGGCCAGCCCATCACAGGCGCAACCAAAACCAGATGTGCGGAACTAGAGACCGGCAAAAACTCGGTCAAGCCCTGAACCAGGGCGAGTACAATAATTTGAATTAAATCCATGGGTTATTTGCTTAGCGCAGAGGGCTGCTCAGACAGTTTTTTCCAACTGACCGTAGCGCGCAGATATGCGGGCTCTAATAATTCCGGTGCACAAGCCTCGGCCTGATCCAACAACCCAAGCCAGTGCTCAGAGGGTTGCAGCGTTGCGGGCTGCGATGACCGGCCCGTCAAAGCCCATCCATCGCCGATACAACAGTACTTTTCATTTAACGGTGCCAACTGATCTACGGCGATCAACTGCGGCGCCATCTCACAGCGGAGAGTCTGGTTTTTCACTTGGTAGGCCGCGTGATAAGCCTCGCCCAATCGCGCATCCAGCGCCACATGATAATCGCCGTCAGGTTGGGACAGAGCCAATAACGCAAGCGAGTCCAAACCGAGCAATGGTAAATTCCGCGCCATGGCGATGCCCTGGGCACTGGCCAGAGCCACACGAATGCCCGTAAACGAACCTGGCCCAATGCCAACACCGACTTCGTTCAGGTCTGAAATCTGCAGCCCGGCCTGAGCGAGTAACCTTTGAATATCATCCAAAAGACGCTGGTCGTGGCGACCATCGGCTTCGCTTAACGAGCTCGAGACGCCCTGAGCATGCGCTAATAATAGGCCTAACTGTGGGCCAGAAGCCTCAATGATTAATCGATTCAACAGATGGGTCACTCGCTACCGATTCAGCCCGAACAATCGGGGATTCGGGGCAGTGTAACCCACTCAGGGCTGCTGTTTCAGCCCGCTTGAGAAGCTGATCAGCCGTACGGGCCGTACCGGGAAAGCTGGCAATGCCAATACCTAATCCATGATCGGTCTCGGAACTGAGGTCGTTGTGAAGCCGGCTGGCCAATTCGCTCGCTCCAGTCGTCGAGGTTTCAGGGAGCAAAACCGCAGCAGCCGTGGCACTGACCTGAGCCGTTAAGTCTACGGCTCTGGCATACTTCGCCAGCGCATGGGCCAAGGGGAACCCCTCCTGTGCGTGAGCCACCACCAACACCGCCAAACCTCGATCGAAACGCTGGGCTCGTTCCAACTCACCCTGCAAACGCCGAGAGAGACCCTGACGACTCAATGCTCCTGTGCGGGGATCAATAATCGCCAGCGTCCCCAATCGATCAGCCTGCGCCACAAAGCTCTCTTCTAACCGCAGTAGCTGCGCCTGAGCCACCTTGGGGGCCTGCGGAATCGGCAACCGACTTCCCTCGACTAAACCCTTGGCCCAAGCGGCGATTTGGCCCCAGGACTGGGCTTCGAGTTCGCGATAACGCACCACTAAAACCGGTAGCAACATCAGCTGAACAATTAAACTACCGGCCACGAATAGCGTCAGCCAAACCCGAGGCGCCGGCTCGATCTGACCCGCAAAAAGAAGCATCCCAGCCGACAACACGATGCTGGGCCCGAGTGCGATGAGAAGTAACGTGAAACGAGATTCGAGTTGCAAGCGGACCCACCTATGTTAGGCGGGGACGTCTGAGCTCCAGATGCACTCGCCAATGACTTTGAATTTCGCGACCGTCATTGCGTTTTTGCCGCCTAATTTTGCCTCGGCCAACGCTGTATCACGACTCAAAGTGTATAGGTGGGTGGTTTGATAGGACTCGTTCATCAGTACCAGCAAGATGTGGGTCCAATCACCATTGGGGTTGATGGAACCTAAGCGCGGCGCACTTTTAGCCCCGGCAAACATAGCTCGGCTCTTGACTTGGAAACGCTGGGATTGATCTTGATTGAGCAGGTCAACACCGGCCAAAGGGCTGGTGGGCTCATTAAGCTCTAACAACCGAGCCGCATCATACAAAGCGATTTCCCCACCTACAGGCAGAGTTTTGCCGGTACTGGCTCGGTAGTCGGCGGCGAGTGATCGAGTTTGCTCCATCAGCTCGCCAACGTGATAGTTCGACAAATCACCTGAATTCATGCCCGCAGTGTCCACTGGCACAGGTCGCTTGTCTACGTACTCTAGGTTAGGCGGTGGCTTCTAGCGAATCGAAGACCCGAGCTTTGATGTCGCTAACACTGCCGACACCCTCGATTTTGACAAGGTCAGGTGCGCTGGCAGGATCGTTAACCCCCCACTGGCTGTAAAAGTTAACCAGGGGTGCCGTTTGGTCATGATAAACGCCCAAACGCTTGCGCACGGTTTCTTCCTGATCGTCTTCACGCTGGATCAACGCATCGCCCGTTACGTCATCAATTCCTTCCACTTTGGGCGGATTGAAGACGACATGGTAGGTGCGGCCTGACGCGGGGTGTACACGACGGCCACTCATACGACCGACGATTTCCTCGTCTTCGACGTGAATTTCAAGCACTTTATCGATCACGACGCCAGCATCACGCAGCGCTTCAGCCTGGGGAATCGTGCGAGGAAAACCGTCAAACAAACAGCCGTTTTGGCAATCGGGCTCTTGTAGGCGGTCTTTGACCAGGCCAATGATGATTTCATCAGAGACCAAACCACCCTCGTCCATGATCTTTTTGGCGGCCATTCCCAGTTCGGTACCGGCTTTTACCGCGGCGCGAAGCATGTCGCCTGTTGAAATTTGCGGGATGCCGTACTTTTCACAAATGAACTGAGCCTGAGTGCCTTTACCGGCACCCGGTGCGCCCAAAAGAATAATTCGCATGGGTGGGGGTCTCCTAAAATGATGTTGCTAAAATATCTGAAAAGCCCCCCACCTCAAGTCAACTTTGGGCGGGGGTACTATTTTTAACCCGTGTTACGCATACCTGCGGCAATGCCCGCCATCGACACCATGAGCGCTTGCTCAGCTGACGGCTCGGCTTGCTCCTGACGCAGTCGATGCATCAGTTCCGCCTGTAAGAAATGAAGCGGATCGGTATAGGGGTCTCGAATGGCCAGTGATCGTTCGATCGCAGGCTCACTCGCTAGCAACTTAGATTGATCCTTCAATTCATTAACCACTGCGATGACTTGGCTCAGGCGCGATCGTAATGACGCCCCCAATGCCAAACTATCCTGATCGGTGCACAGGCGTTGCTCATAGTGCTCTGCGATAGATGCGTCCGTTTTGGCCAGCACCATCTCGAGCATATTGATGTAAACGCGGAAGAACGGCCAATCCTGGTACATCGCCTGCAAGCGGGCTTTGTCGGATTCTAAACCGCTCGCCAACGCGACATCGCTGCCTAGCCACGCCGGCAGCATCAATCGAATTTGCATCCAAGCAAAAATCCATGGAATCGCGCGTAAACTCTCGACGCCACCACTGGCCTTTCGTTTTGCTGGCCGTGAACCCAACGGCAAACGAGCCAGCTCCCCTTCCGGCGTGATCTGGCGGAAGTAGGGAACAAATTCAGGATTGCCTCGGACCACGTCTCGGTAGGCACTAACGCCCTGCGCGGCCAGCGACTCGATCAACGAGCGATACTCAACCGCGGGCTGCGGCGCAGGCGCCTGCGTCACTTCTAACATTGCGGCCAAATACCATTCCAGGGTTTGGCATGCGATCTGCGGCAAACCAAATTTCCAACGAATCATTTCGCCCTGTTCGGTGACTCGAATAGAGCCCATTACGCTACCCGGCGGCTGCGCCAGAATCGCGTGATGAGAAGGCCCACCACCACGGCCAACCGTGCCGCCGCGGCCATGGAAGAAGGTCAGATGGGTATTGTAGTCTCGAGCGACCGCCGCCAGCAGTTCTTGAGCCTGATACTGGGCCCAACTCGCCGCTAGGGTTCCTGCATCTTTGGCACTGTCTGAGTAACCAATCATGACCTCCTGGCGATGATTGATGCGCTCGCGGTAGGCGCTCTGAGACAATAAATTCTGAAGGACCTGCGGGGCGCGCTCTAAGTCGTCTAACGTCTCGAAAAGTGGCGCGACCGGCACATCCCAGCTGACACCGGTTTCCTTTAACAGCAATTTCACGGCCAGCACGTCGGAGGCCTGACGAGCCATCGAGATAACGTAGCTATGTATCGATGAGCGATGCGACTGCACAACAACGCGGCAGGTGTCCAGAACCTCTCGAACGTCGGCGCTAG
>JBMYYI010000050.1:0-13386 GCA_049609265.1 Litorivicinus sp.
GTGCGGGCATTGCCGGTGCACCTAAGGTAGGCGACAAAGCCGCTTGGGCCGCGCGCATCGAGACGGGTCTGGCCACGATGGTCAAGCACGCGATCGAAGGCTACCAGGGTGACAAAGGCTACATGCCACCCAAAGGCGGTTACACCAATTTGAGCGACGAGGCGGTGGCGCAGGCAGTTTCCTTTATGTCTGAGTCCAGCCAGTAAAATAAAAGGGAGAGTCACTAATGATAATAAAGAGCGTACTCGCAGGGGCGATTTTAGCGACGTCCACGTGGGCACTCGCCGATGCGGTTGAGCAGGGCAAGGCCATTGCCTTTGATCGCAAAAAGGGCAACTGCCTGACCTGCCATCAGATGGCGGACGGTGAGCTTGCGGGTAACTGGGGTCCGCCGCTGATGGCGATGAAGGCTCGTTACCCGAATAAAGCGGATCTGCGTGCCCAGATCTACGATGCGACTAAACGCAACCCAATGACCTCAATGCCTCCGTTCGGACGGACCGGCATTTTAACTGACGCAGAAATCGACCTGGTGGTCGAGTTCGTACACAGCCTTTAATAGGAGAAAGTAAATGGATCGTCGATCTTTAATCCGCGCCCTAGGCGGCGCAATCGTAGCGGCCGCGGCACTGCCCAAGCTGGCTTGGGCCGCCTGGAGCAGCAACGCCATGAAAGCGGGCGAAAGCACTGCGGCCATGAACGAGCTGTTTGGTACAGCCGATGTTGTAGCGAGCGCTGAAGTTAAGCTAAAAGCGCCGGAGATCGCAGAAAACGGTGCAGTGGTTCCGTTGGAAGTCAGCACTGACATGCCGGCTGAGCAGATCGCTATTTTCGTTGACAAGAACCCCTCACCTTTGGTCATGACCGCCACAATGGGTGCCGGTGCAACCGGTTTGGTCAAGACGCGCGTACGTATGGGTGAGAGCTCAAATGTCGTGGCAGTGGTTAAGTCTGGCGGCAAGCTCTACAGCGCAAGCCAGGAAGTAAAAGTCACCATCGGCGGCTGCGGCGGTTAATAGGAGATATCGAAAATGGCAAAAACAATTCGCGGTAAGGCAAAAGCGAAAAACGGTCTGGTAGACGTCAAACTGTTGATGAAGCACCCCATGGAAACGGGTCTGCGTAAAGACAAAGACGGTAACCCTATTGAGGCGCACTTCATCCAAACGGTTGAAGCGACAGCGAACGGAAACACCGTTTTCTCAGCTCAGTTCAACACCTCAGTCTCAAAAGATCCCTACCTGGCGTTTAGTTTCTCAGGTGCTGACAAAGGCGATGTATTGAACATTGCTTGGGTTGATAACAAGGGTGAAACTGACTCGGCAGACGTTGCTATCAAATAAACCTTTCAGAGGATGGGAATAATGAAAAAACTAACCCAACTCGGAATCCTCGTATCAGTGGCTGTCAGCGCACCCGCGCTGGCAAGCCCAGAGCAGGATCGGGCCACCTTCGAGAAATTCTACGAGAGTCGCTTTCCGCAAGTAGCAGAAGGCGACTTTATCAATGGTGTGTACTCCATTTTGCCCGCGGCGCGCGAGCAGTGGGAAGCCATTGAAGAGTTTCCTCCCTATGAAGTCGCCATTGAGCTAGGCGAAGAGATCTACAACACGCCTTTTGCTAACGGCAAGGGCTTTGCAGACTGCTTCGATACGCCTGCTCAGCGCGAGAACTACCCTTATTGGGACAGTGAGCGTGGCAAGGTTGTGACCATGGAAGCGGCGATTAATGAATGCTTGGTCGAAAATGGCGAAAAGCCGTTCAAGACTAAGAAAGGCAAGCTGGCCGAAGTATCGGCTTACATGTCTTATGAATCGCGTGGTCAAACCATCAATGTGCAGATTCCTGATGATCCGGCGGCCCTGGCAGCCTACGAACAGGGCAAGCAGTTGTACTACACCAAGAACGGTCAGCTGAACTTCGCATGCTCGGACTGTCATATGTATGGCTCTGGTCTAAATGCGCGTGCTGAAACGATGTCGCCGTCTCTGGGCCACACCAGTCACTGGCCGGTATACCGTTCCAAGTGGCAGGACATGGGCACCTTGCACCGTCGTTTTGCGGGTTGTATGACCAACGTTCGCGCCAAGCCATACAAGGCTCTGGGCGAGGAATACTCGAACCTTGAGTATTTCCTGACCTACATGAGCAATGGTTTGGAATTCAACGGCCCCGGCGCACGTAAATAAGGAAGATCGAAATGCTTAAAGGAATGATCAGTGCGTTGGCGTTGGGGGTTGTTCTGACAGCCACCGCTAGCAGCTCGGTTGAAAGTGTGATCGCAGACGCGGTTGCGGCAAACAAGCAAGCAAAAGCCTTGGGTCACGAGTGGAACGTCACAGGCAAGGCCATCAAGGCCGCCCAGGCGGCACTCAAGGCGGGTAACGAAGCTGAAGCGATGGAGTTGGCAGCACAGGCCAAGTACATGGCAGAGGCCTCGGTTTACCAGGCTAATGACGAGAAAGAAGCGTGGAAGTTGCGCGTCCCTCGTTAAGTTAATCCGGCTAATGAAAAGGGCGCGACCTGCGATGGACGCGCCCTTTTTTTTGAGCAAAAAAAAGCTGGCCACGGGGGCCAGCTAAAGGAGCCGGAGGTTAAGCGAAGTCCCCGGCGTAATCGGCAAACCCAGGGTTGGCCGTTTCGCCAACCACCTTGGGATTGTTGATCTTGGGCAGGTTGATGACGTTGTTATCGTCACGTTCACTGCGTAAATAGTCTGCGATGATGTCCCACAGCAGGCGTCCATCCGGAGTCCGGTTGACGGTCGCCCAACCGGATACGCTGTAGGAACCCTCAGCCACGATGGCCTCGCCGTTATCCAGGCGCACATCACTGATTCGTTGGCCCAGCGGTTTGCTCGGTGTAATGGTGTAGTCCAAGCCACCGACTCGCACCATGTCGCCGCCTGACTGCAGATAGGGATCAGGGTCAAACAGGTTGTCGGCCACGCCTTCAAGCATGTCGATGATCTGCTGCCCACTCATCTCTTGAACATAGGTCTCTGAATAGGTGGTGGCGCACTGGTTCATCACGTCATCCATGGTGATCCAGTCTCCTTTGAGCGTGGTGGTGCCCCAGCGAACACCCGCTGATAGGCTGATGTCGGCTTTGTACTCCCAGCGAAGCGCGTTACAGATCACCTGATCCCAGGTGCCCATAAAGTTGCCACGGCGATAGAGCGTACGATCAGCTCGGGCCAGTTTTTCGCTCAGGATACTCTCGTAGGTTTTGCCTAAACGCGCGGGGTTGTTCGACCACTTTTTGTTACGGGCTTCGACGACGTTTTCGTCATAGACCGTCTGACGCATCTGGTTGATAAAGGCGTCCATTTCCTTGTCCGCCTCGAGCCATTCACTGATCACCGGCAGCTGGCGATAGTTCATCTGTTTGATCTGGCCACCTTCAATGGCCATGTCCATGCAACCGACGAACTTGCCATTCGAGCCAGCGTTGGTAACCCAGCACTCGTTGCCATCGACGTTTTTAACCTTGAGCGGCTTGGGAACACCGTCGTGAGTGTGTCCGCCAAAGACCGCATTGAGTCCGGGCACACGCTCAGCCATCTTGACGTCCACATCCATGCCGTTGTGTGACACCAGTACGACTGCGTCAGGGTTCTCGTCTCCGCGGATTTGTTCGACCAACTCCGCCATGTCGTCTTCACGCAGGCCAAAGGACCAGTCTGGGAAAAACTCCCGGGGGTTTGCGTTTGATGTGCGTGGGAACGCCTGGCCGACGACAGCGATGCGTGCGCCATTCACTTCTTTCATGACATAAGGCTGGAAGGCATGTCCGGAATCTTCGTCGTACAGGCCTCGGCCGTCGAACCGCTCAACCATTTCAAAATAAGCATCGTCAAACAGCGAGTCTTCAAGGACCTTGACGTTTTGACCGATGAAATCACCCTTGAACAGGGCAACGTTTGATAGAACTTCAGCCTCACGGTAGGTGAATTCCCAGTGGCCGACCATGACGTCGATGCCCAGAATGTTCGATGCCTCGACCATGTCGACACCGCGTGTCCACAATGAGGTTCCGCTGCCTTGCCACAGATCCCCGCCATCCAGGGTTAGGGTGTTGCTACGCCCGCCTGCCTGGTCGCGTAAGCGATCGAGCAAGGTTTTGACGTGTGCGAAACCACCGGTGCGACCGTACTTCTCGGCCTGGCGTAGGAAATCCAAGTAGGTGTAGGCATAGGCCTCAGGTGAGCCGGCCTGGAAGCCCATCTCGTTTAAAAAGTTTTGTCCGACCAGGTGCGGTGCGCGGCCAAACGCGTCGCCGACCCCTAGGTTGACGTTGGGTTCACGGAAGTAAACCGGCTTGAGTTGGCCGTGCACGTCGGTGATGTGCAGAATCCGCGCGTCACCTTGCATCGGGATGTCGTAGAACCCGTCAGGGGCGGAATTGCTGGCCAATGCGCGGGCGCTGTATATGGCCGGAATGCTGCCCGCAGCAGCGGCCGCAGCAAGTCCTTGCAAGAATTGACGACGGTCGATAGTTGTCATAGGTTTCGGTCCTTTAAACACTTCCGTTGTTATTTTTCTGAGTGAGCATAAGCCATTCAGAGTCCCCCTCACTCAAGGAAAGGCACGTTACACGTGAAAATGTCGGTCGCTTTACAGCTTATATTCACTTTAGTTATATCCTTATTCTACTCGGTAAGGGCGGATGTTGTGAAGCCTGCATTGATTGAGATTAGTGCCTATACGACTGAAGCCGTAGAGATCGAGATGCGCGTCAGTTTTGAGGCGCTGCTAAGTGGCATTAACGGGCAGTACAGTGACACCACTCAGGCACCCAATGCGGAGTTGTATGATCAATACCGCGTGATGTCAGCTCAGGATTTAACGGCGGCCTTTGACGCATTTCATGACACCTTGTTAGAGGGGGTGCGCTTGCAGGCCGGCGGTCAGACGGTTGAGCTTGCCGTGGCATCGGTCGAGATTCCTGAACCCGGTTACACCCAGGTGCCGCGTAATAGCGTTGTGCGTTTAAGCGGAACCCTTTCCAGGGCGGCGCAAAGCCTGACTTGGTATTACCCGGCGGCTTTTGGTGATCATGCAACGCGCGTACGTCAGGTCGATCCCCAGTCGGATCGCTGGCACTGGTCGCCACACCAATGGATCAAGTCGGACGTGCCGACCCAGCCCTTTGACCTGACTGCAGTGTTTGCCAAGCCCAGTGCGGTATCGATCGCTCAGACCTACATCGCCAGCGGATTCGAGCACATTATCCCGGCTGGCTTGGATCACATCCTGTTTGTCGTAGGTATCTTTTTGATCGCCAGCAAGCTCTCCGCTCTGTTGTGGCAGGTCACCATGTTTACCCTGGCACATTCATTCACTTTGGCGCTGGGTATGTATGGCTGGGTTTCGGTGGCTCCAGAAATTGTAGAACCCCTGATCGCCCTCTCTATTGCCTATGTGGCGTTTGAAAATCTGGCGTCCAGGCGCCTAACCCGTTTCCGGCTGCCCTTGGTATTTGCCTTTGGGCTGTTGCACGGGCTGGGTTTTGCCTCGGTGCTCAGTGATTTTGGTATGCCGCGGGAATCGTTTGCCTGGGCCTTGGTATGTTTTAACGTCGGGGTAGAGTTGGGTCAGTTAGCTGTGATTGCGGCCTGTTATCTGCTGGTTAAACGTTGGTTCAGATCCGATCAGGCCTATCGCCGCTGGGTCGTGATCCCCGCATCGGGAGTGATCGGGGCCGTCGGCTTGATGTGGTTTATTCAGCGTTTTGACGCCCAGGCATTACTGGCTTTGGGCTAGACGCCCAACAGCGGCTTCGATTTTGGCACCATAAAAATCAATGGCATCGGGCACGCCGTACAGCGCTTCGCTGTGCGCCTGTCCTTGGGCGTCCAAGAACAGCAGCGTTGGGGTGCCATACGCACCATAACGCGCGGCAAAATCGACCGCCGCGACGTTTTGCCCATCCACGTCAGTGACCCGTGATCCCGGGTCAATCGATAACCGTACCAGTCGTACAGTCCCATCAAACAGGCCATAGGCCTGCAGTGGGCTGATTACCGCCTCGTCCAGACGGTCACAAAAATGACAGCCGGTTTGGGTCACAAACACCATGGAGGGCTGCGCGGGTCGCTCAAAGTCAGCGCCGGCGGCTTCCATGATGAACAGGCCCAGGCTAGTAGCCAATAAAGCTCGTAAATTCACTGATAACGTCATCTGCATACAGGTCTCGGAAAAAGTGATCAGCACCCTCAATTTCTACGATGCCGCCGGCTAAGTCTAATGCTTCCTGGGCCAAGCGATCAGGCAAATCTGCAACCACGTCATCTTCACTGCCGACATAGATCTGAACAGGAGTCGAAACTTCTCTCAGCAGTGTCGGGGTGTCGAACTGGTCGCTGGGCTGGTGATAACCCAAAAAGGCGCGGGCTGTGACTTGGGCATCCTCGCAGTACACGAATCGAGGTACCGTCATCACCGCGTCGCCGGCCATACTCTGGGCTTGGCTTAGCCAGCCGGATAAATCGCTTCCGGTGGCGTTTTTGTACCCTTCCCGGGCCTTGGTTTCTGAATAGGTGGCCGGTGCCACCAGGCCGGCAGCGACGATCGCTTCATCAGGATTCTGCAAATATTTGGCTAGCTGCGCACCGCCGCGGCTGTGAGCCAGCAGAGCAACTTTGCTATAGCCCTGTTGGGTTAGGTACTCCACCCACAGTTCAAGTTCTTTAACGGCATCCATGTGGGTGTGATCGTGTGGAACACTGCAGTCCACCATGCCCGGGCGCTGGGGGTCGTTGAGTGCCAAATTGGGCACCAAGACCGGTAGTTCGTAATCGTCGTTTAGCAGTTCCGCAAAGGTCTGGATGATCTCCATTCGTTTGTGCGCTAGTGTTCCGTGTAGAACTAATACGGCGGTATCACCCTCGGCATCATACCAGTCGGCGCTCAGATTCTGGTGTTCGATGGGTGTTTGAGCGAAGGCCAAAGGGGCTGCTGCGAGGCTAGCCAATAGCATGGGTTTCATGGATGGTGGCTCCGTTATATTATTTTGGACTAACTATATAACTGAAAGTCTAAGGGAATACGTCATGTTTGATAAGCAAATTACCACGGGTCTGATTCTGTCAGCAGCTTTGGGGGGCTTTTCTACCCTTGCTCTGGCCGAGGGGCACGCCGGCGGTCCCATGGTGATGAAGGGCGTCAAGTCCGTCGAAGTTGAGTTGGATGATAAAACCTGCGTCATCGAGCGTAACCAAACCCAGGGTAATCAGGTCCATCCCGCCTATGCGAAAACCGGGCAAGGTACGCCGCAACCGATGTCGATCAGTGCAGGCATCGAAACCCTCGGCGAGATCGAATTTATCAAATTCATGGAGCTTGCCAGTGTTGACGAGAGCATCTTGGTGCTTGATACCCGGACCGAGAACTGGCACAACGATTTGCGCATTCCGTGCACGACCAACGTCAGCTACAAAAACTTCGCAGACAACCGTGAAGACGCGCTGTTCTACATGACGGAAATGTTTGGTGTGGTCGAGGGCGACGACGGTGCCTTGGATTTCACTAACGCCAAGACTCTGGTCGGTTACTGCAACGGTTACTGGTGTGGTCAAACCCCATCGATGTTCAAACGAGCCACCTACAGCCTGACCAATCTGGGCTATCCCGAAGAAAAGCTGAAGTATTACCGTGGGGGCATGCAAGCATGGACCTCGCTGGGGCTCAGTGTTGAAGGTCAGTTAGCCCAATGAAAGCTTGGGTGTGGTTTTGGGTTGTGTCGATTCCCGGGGCCTGGGCCGCGGATTTCGATCCCGAAACGGGACTGCGGATACACAACTATACCTATGCCACGCCCGACTCAGTGCCCGGCGGCACGCGCATCGAAGTTGACCAGGCCCATCGTCTGTGGGAGCAAGGTGCTCTGTTTGTTGACGTGCTGTCGATTACGACTGGGCGCTATGACGAAATTGACGGCACCTGGCCAGAACATCCTGAGCGTTTCACCATCCCTGATGCACTGTGGCTGCCTAATGTGGGTTTTGGTCGCCCACAGGACGATATGCAGGCGTATTTGCAGCAAAACATCGAGGCGAATTGGGATCAGCAGCCGATCGTCGTCTTTTGTATTGCCGACTGCTGGATGGGTTGGAACGCCACGCAACACCTCGCTGACATGGGTTATCAACCGCTGTATTGGTTTGCTAATGGCACTGATGCTTGGGCTGCGGCGGGATATCCTCTAGTTCAGATCGAGCCGGTTCCCGTCGAGTTCGACTAGTTCTTGTGCATTCGAATGCACCTCGCTAACCTCCAGAGAAAATAAAAGGAGGTCCGCATGGGCATAAAAGGTTTTTCCGAGGAGTTTACCTCTCCGGAACATTACATCATCGATATCACCTATCGCATCTGGGAAGAGCGTGGCCTGGAGCGGATAAGGGATTGGTACAGTGCGGACTGCCCGGTGAAAACCCCCATGTCATACAGTGTCGGCGTCGATCCTGTGATCGCCGGTACTCAGGCCACCTTAGATGAGTTCCCCGATCGCCATCTGTTGGCTGAGGACGTGATCATCGGTGAGTGGAGCGATGAGATATTCTATTCCTCCCATCGGGTTCGTTCGCCTGCCACCAAACAGGGGGCGGGGCTGTTTGGGCCAGCGCCGCAGGCGCCAATGCCGATGACGATGTTTACGATCGCCGACTGCATTTGCAAAGCTGACCAGATTGTTGACGAGTACCTCGTGCGCGATAATTGCGGTGTGGCCATCCAGTTGGGCATCGACCCCAAACAACAAGCCGCTAGCATGATCGCCGCAGGCAACACCGACGGTTCCACACCGGCACAGGATTTAGTGGCCCGCTGGAGTGATGAATACTTGGAATGTGGCGACCCGGCGCTGGCTCAACCGGTGCTCGCGGCTTATCAAAAGCGCTTTGGCGAGTTAGCGGGCCAGGAGAGGTGGCAGGAACATTATGATCGTGCTTTGCGCTTTGAAGGCTCGGGCCATCATCTGAGTTACTCCCGTGAGCGCATGGCGGCCTGGGATCAGGCCCGATTGGAGGGTCTATCCAATCCCGAGTTCACGGCGCACCACCTCATTGTAAAGCAAACCCCAGGCAAGCCCGTTCGAGTGGCCTTGCGTTGGTCCCTTAGTGCGGACCACAGTGCAAGTTCGATGTTTGGGGCCGGCTCTGGCAAGCGTGTGGCGCTTCTGGGCGCTAGTCACTTTGAGCTTCGTGATGGAAAAATTCTCAACGAGTGGTGCATTTTCGATGAGCTATCGCTGTACGCGCAGTTGATGAGTTAAAAAAAGCCCGCATCACGCGGGCTTTTTTCTTTCTGGGTGTGTGGCTAGCCTGCCAGCAGTGCGTTGACACGCTTGACGTAGCTGGCGGCATCTTCCAGGTCATCCCCAGCCGCTAGACGGGCTTGATCCAACAGGACTTGAGTTAGATCGCCGAATAGATCTTCGTCCGCTTCAATATCCAGGCGTTTGAGCAATGCATGCTCAGGGTTGATCTCCAGGATGGGCTTGCCCGCCGGCATTGACTGCCCCGAGGCCTCCAAGATCTTGCGCATCTGGATACCCATATCGTTTTCGTTAACCACCAAACAACTGGGCGACTCCACCAAACGACCGGAAACACGGACCTCTTCGACCTGATCACCTAGCACGTCCTTCATGCGCTTGAGTAGATCCTTGGCCTCCTTGGCCTTCTTCTTAAGCTCCTTAGCGTCTTCCTTGCTAGAAAGCTTCTCCATGTCCACATCACCCTTGGCGATATCGACAATTTTCTTGCCTTTGTATTCAGTCAGATGGCTAACTAACCATTCATCGATGCGGTTGGATAGCAGCAATACTTCTTTGCCTTGCTTGCGGAACAACTCTAGGTACGGGCTGCCCAATGCGTTGGCGTGGCTATCTGCCACTACGACATAGATGCTGTCTTGCTCTTCGCCCGCACGTTCGATGTATTCATCCAGCGAGTGCACTTGGTCAGCTTTGTCATCATGCGTTGAGGCAAAGCGCAGCAGCGCCGCAATCTTTTCTTTGTTTGCGTGGTCTTCCGCCGGGCCTTCTTTTAGCACTTCGCCAAAGTTCGTCCAAAACTTGCCATAGGCTTCCTTGTCTTTGGCCAGCTTGCCAATCAAATCCAGAGAGCGCTTGGTCAGGGCTGATTTCATGCTGCTGACTTGCGGATCCTGCTGCAGAATCTCGCGCGACACGTTCAGCGATAGATCAGCGGTGTCGACAACGCCGCGCATAAAGCGCAGGTACAGCGGCAGGAATTCTTCGGCCTTGTCCATAATGAACACACGTTGAACGTACAGTTTCAAACCCTTGGGGGCGTCTCGGTTCCATAGGTCAAAGGGCGCGCGGGCAGGGATGTATAGCAGGCTGGTGTAGTCCAACTTGCCTTCGACTTTATTGTGGGCCCAGGTTTGCGGGTCCTCAAAATCGTGTGCGATATGCTTATAAAACGCCTTGTAGTCGTCGTCTTTGACTTCGCTCTTGGGCAGCGTCCACAGGGCTTGTGCCGTGTTAACGGTTTCCAACTCAGTGGTGGGCTTGCCTTCGTCGTCGGTTTTAAACATTTGCACGGCCACAGGGATGTGGTCGGAATATTTGGTGATCAACGAGCGTACGCGCCAGTCATCGGCAAACTCCAAGGCGTCGTCTTTTAGCTTCAGAATCAGTCGGGTGCCGCGTTCGGCTTTCTCGATCGTTTCAACCGTGAATTGACCATCACCGGTGCTGCTCCAGCGCACGGCTTCACTCTCACCGGCTTTGCGAGTTTCGACGACCATCTCGTCGGCCACCATAAAGCCGGAGTAAAAGCCGACACCGAATTGACCGATCAAGGCGCTGTCTTTCTTTTGGTCGCCCGACAGGTTCGCCAAAAAGTCCGCCGTCCCCGACTTGGCAATGGTGCCTAGATTGTTGATCACGTCATCGCGATTCATGCCGATGCCGGTGTCGGTCAGAATCAATTGCTTGGCGTCTTTGTTGGTGCTAATCGTGATGCTCAGATCACTTTGACCCTCATACAAGTCATCGTTTTCCAGGGCCTGGAAACGCAACTTGTCGCAAGCATCCGATGCGTTTGACACCAGCTCGCGCAAGAAGATCTCGCGGTTGGAGTACAGCGAATGAACCATCAGCTGTAATAGTTGTTTGACTTCGGTCTGAAAACCCAGTGTTTCTTTAGACATGCTTCACTTCCATGGGATTGTACGAGAACGGGTCTGTAGGTAGGGTTCGTGCTGCATATCTCAAGGGCGGTGAATGACTCCACTTCTAAATCTATTGGCCGACGGCGAATTTCACACCGGCCCCAGCGTGGCCGATCAACTGGGTGTTTCCCGTGCGGCCATTAATTTGCAGGTACAGGCGGCCCGCGCCCGGGGAATCACGATCGAATCCGTGCGGTCCCGGGGTTATCGACTGCCCGGTGGGGCTCAGTGGCTGGATGCCGGTAAGTTGGCAGGCTCGCTGCGCCGAACGTTTAAGAACGTGCGCGTCGATGTTTACGAATCAATACCCGGGACCAATGCGCAATTGATGCAGGGCCAGCAGCCTTGGCCTGAACTTCAATTCGCTTTCGCCGAACATCAATCTGCCGGTCGTGGGCGCCGCGGCCGGGTTTGGGTCAGCCCCTGGGGAAACAACATTTATTTCTCCTGCGCGATTCGCTATCACGACGGTGTGCCCGCCCATCTAAGTTTGCAGGTAGGGGTGGCATTGGCCCAGTTGCTCAGTCGCAGTGGCGTGGCAGGAGTCGGTTTGAAGTGGCCGAACGATTTGTGGGTGGCTGAGCACAAATGCGGCGGCATTCTGGTCGAAGTGCAGGGCGACCCAATGGGCGAGTGCCGTGCCATTATCGGCGTCGGCTTAAACCTAAAGACCTCGGCGGTGGCTGCGGCTCAAATCGATCAGCCCTATGCCGATTTGCGCAATCTCGGTTTGGACCCCGCCATTGACCGTACTTTATTGTCGGCCCGAGCAGCTCGCGCAGTGGCACAGGCTGCGCAGGCGCCTAACCCATCGCTGGCGGCGCAATTTGCAAAATGGGATTGCCTGCGTGGCAAGTTAGTCCGTGCATCGGGCTCCCATGGTGCCGTCCAGGGGACCGCCTGCGGTCTATCCGATGATGGCGGCTTGATTATTGAAACCGAACAAGGCCCTCAGATTGTTCGCTCAGGAGAAGTCAGTGTCCGTACCCACGCTTGATTGTGATTTAGGCAATACCCGAGTGAAGTGGAGATTTGGCACTTCCTACGGGGAGGCTGCCTATGAGGACCGTGAATGCTTTCAGCTTCTAGGGGTGGCCCGCGTGCGTTTGGCTTCAGTGCTCTCGCACGAGTTGACGCAGACCTGGATTCGCCGTTGTGAGTTGGCCTGGCCCGGTGTCATCGTTGACCTGCCCCAGGTTCAAGCCTTGCCCAATGGCTTGACCCCGGCTTATAAAAAGCTCGACACCATGGGCATTGATCGTTGGTTAGCCTTGGCGGCGGTATGGCAGCCCGGGGTTGCGGTCTGCAGCGTCAGTGCCGGCACCGCCCTGACGATCGACTTTGCCGATGCGCAGGGACAGCACCTAGGTGGCTATATCGCGCCCGGCATTGATTTGGGCCGACGAGCGCTGGGGGACCACACCGCGCGGGTCCGTTCCCAGCATTCTCGGCTGTTTGACGCCCAGCTTTCTCCGGGTAAGGACACTAAAACCTGTGTTGAACACGCGCTTCGACTGGCCCACGTGGGCTTGATAAAAGAGGCGGTAGGCCGCGTGGAGTCTCGTTCTCAGCGCTTTGATGTCATACATCTGAGTGGTGGAAATGCCCGTTGGTTGGCCCCCCTGTTAGAGCGCGAAGTTAAAATTCATCGCAATTTGGTGCTTGATGGCCTGGTTAAGGTGTTGCCCTGATCAAAATGTTTGCGTAGAATCCGCGCCCACGCCGGCATAGCTCAGTAGGTAGAGCAGCGCACTTGTAATGCGAAGGTCGCGAGTTCGATTCTTGCTGCCGGCACCATTTTCGCTCCATTGTGAAAAGGCCTTGACACCCTAGGGTGGCAAGCACACAATGCGCGCGCTTCTGGGGAGGTACCCAAGCGGTCAACGGGAGCAGACTGTAAATCTGCCGGCTCAGCCTTCGTAGGTTCGAATCCTGCCCTCCCCACCAATTATTCCTACAGGGTGATCGCGACGCGTTCGCCCTGTTGGCGTAAGTTGATTTTTAATTTGATTAGGAGTTTGGCGCGATGGCCAAGGAAACCTTTGAACGTTCCAAGCCCCACGTAAACGTGGGCACCATTGGTCACGTTGACCACGGTAAAACCACTTTGACTGCGGCTCTGACGCGCGTATGTGCTGAAGTATTCGGCGGTACGGCTCAGGCGTTCGACCAGATCGACAACGCT
>JBMYYI010000051.1:0-12815 GCA_049609265.1 Litorivicinus sp.
TTGCAGGCGGACTTTGTGCTGGCGACAACCGGGATTGCCGGGCCAGGGGGCGGTACGGTCGAAAAACCGGTTGGTCTGGTTTGGATGGCGCTGGCTTCACCTGAGGGTGTTCAGTCACGCTGTCAGGTATTCCCGGGCGATCGCAGTGAGATAAGAGCCCAGGCTTGCGATGCGATGCTGGATTGGCTGTCTCAGGAATTGGTATCTGTTTGATATAAACAAGGTCTGTGGTTGCAGAAATTACGACTGGCGTCGTGATGCGACCGATTTAATATAGTGCTGGTTTGAAAGGAGGTAACCCCACGCGATGCAACACTGCTCGATACTCTTAATTCTTCTGGGTGTACTCGGCCTGTCCGGTTGCGCGACGAATGAAGTCACCGGCGCCGATGAGTTGCGTTTAATGAGCCAGGCCGAAGAGCTCAAGTTGGGCGCCCAGCAATATCCGATCTTGCGCCAGCAATCCGGTGGCGATTTTGTCGCCGACCCAGAGCTGATCCAGTACGTGCAGGCGGTCGGTGCGCGTTTGGCGGCGGTCGCTGATCGGGATTTGCCCTACGAATTTGTGGTGATCAATGCGGCGGATTGGAACGCCTGGGCCTTGCCTGGCGGCAAGATTGGCATCAACCGCGGCCTGTTGCTGGCAATGGAGACCGAAGCCGAGCTGGCGGCCGTGTTGGCTCATGAGATTGTGCATGCCGCGGCGGGCCACGGTGCAAACCAGAACGCAGCGGGTCAGCTGGGGCAGCTGGGGCTTGAGGTGCTGGGTGCCTTGATCGACAACCCCGTCGCACGCCAGGCCAGCGCCCAAGCCGGTTCGTTATTGCTGGGTGCGGGCCGTGCCAGCTTCAGCCGGGCGGACGAGCTCGAGGCCGATCGGTTTGGCATGGAGTATATGTTGCGGGCCGGTTATGACTTGCAAGGCGCGGTCGATCTGCAGCAGCGGTTTTTAGAAAAATCCAATCAGTCTGGCGGCTCAGCGGGCGTCAATCTGTTTGCAACCCACCCACCCAGTCAGGCTCGGGTCATTGCCAACCGCAATTTCGCTCAGCAACATGCCGGTGGCGAGATCGGGCGTGAGGCCTACCAGGCCGCAACCAAGCGTTTGAAGATCACTCAGGCGGCCTATGACCACCTGGAGCGCGGCGTGGCTGCCTATCTTGAGGACGACATGAATGGTGCGTTGGCAAGAGCACAACAAGCCCTAAAAATCGAGGCGCGTGAACCCGCGTTTTATGAGCTAAAAGGATTTTCCCTGCTGGGGCTTGAGCGTTTTGAGGATGCCTTAAAAGCCGCGAATATGGCGATACGCCTGAATCCAAATTATTACCGGCACTACAATCTGCGTGCGCGGATTTACCGAGCACTGGGCCGGGAGGCTGACGCGCGGGCGGATTATCAGATCAGTCAGGATTTGTTTGCCAACTCCGAGGCGAGTAAGTATTTGGGTCAGGGGTTGATGGAAAGCGATCCCGCTTCGGCGGAGGTTTTGCTGGCCAAGGCGGCCGAATCCGGTGATGCTCAGGCCCAGCGGTGGCTGGATCAGCTTCGTCTGCGCACACAGCCTGCCGATTTGATACAGGTTTCGATTCGCGAGCAGCACGGCAGTGCTGAGCTTTGGTTGACCAACCGTGCCGCGATTGATGTCACGCACGTCAAGCTTGCCTCGGCTGACGCGCAATCCACGCTGGTGGTGGGGCATACTGTGGCGGCGGGGCAGTCCATCAAAACTCAACTGCCCGCCAGTCTGTGAGAAACCCATCCTCAGTGGCACGTTCAACTGGCGCGCCCACGACTCTAAATTCCCTCGCCAATCAACCGGCTAAACCGCTATAATCTGCGCCGCTTAACAACCAATGGAGGGCGCTGAATGCCGATTTACGAGTATCTTTGCAACGATTGCGGTCATCAGGTCGAGATCCTGCAAAAAATTGCGGACGCGCCGCAGACTCAATGCCCGGCATGCGAGCAGCCCACATTGCAAAAACGTATTTCTGCCGCCGGTTTTCGCCTAAAGGGCAACGGTTGGTACGAAACTGACTTCAAAAACTCAGGCAAGAAAAAGGCAGCCGATACTTCGGCTGCGCCTGCTGACACAAAGACTGCTTAACCAAGGATATTCATGCGCGATCATTATTGCGGCGATGTAACCGCCGAGCTCTTAGACCAAACCATTACCATCAGTGGCTGGGTCGACCGTCGCCGTGACCATGGAGGCGTGATCTTTTTGGATATGCGTGACCGGGCCGGCATCCTGCAGGTCGTAATCGACCCTGACACTGCTGAGGCCTTCGCCACCGCGGATCGTGCACGCCCTGAGTGGGTTTTGCAGATTACTGGACGCGTTCGTCGCCGTCCCGAGGGCACGGTCAACAAAGACATGCGCACCGGTGAAGTCGAATTTCTGGGCAAGGAAGTCGTGGTACTGAACCAGGCCGAAACGCCGCCGTTCCAAATGGACGCGCATGCCAAAGTGGGTGAAGAAGTCCGCTTGAAAAACCGTTTCTTGGACCTGCGCCGTCCTGAGATGCTGAATAATCTGATGCTGCGCTCAAAAGTCAGCGCCAGTATTCGTCGTTTCCTAGACGACAGCGGTTTTGTTGACGTCGAAACTCCCATTCTGACCCGTGCGACCCCCGAGGGTGCCCGCGATTACCTGGTGCCGTCGCGAACTCACCAGGGCCAGTTTTTTGCTTTGCCTCAGTCGCCGCAGTTGTTCAAACAGTTGTTGATGGTGTCGGGTGTCGACAAGTACTACCAAATTGCCAAGTGCTTCCGTGATGAGGATCTGCGTGCTGATCGTCAGCCTGAATTTACCCAGGTCGATTTGGAGATGTCCTTCGTCAACGAAAACGACATCATGGATTTGACCGAAGGGTTGGCGCGAGATCTGTTCAAACAGGTGCTTGACGTTGACCTAGGTGAGTTTCCCCGCATGACCTGGCACGAAGCGATGCGTCGCTTTGGTTCCGACAAGCCGGACCTGCGTATCGATATGGAGCTAGTCGACATTGCGGACCTGCTGCAAAACGTCGAGTTCAAAGTCTTTGCCGGTCCCGCTAAGGACACCGATGGTCGTGTCACCGTATTGCGCGTACCGGGTGGAGCCCAGCTGACCCGTAAACAGATCGATGGTTACACCGATTTCGTTAGTCAGTACGGCGCTCGTGGGTTGGCGTGGATCAAGGTCAATGACTTGGCGGCGGGCCTAGAAGGGCTGCAATCACCCATCGTGAAGTTTATCGAAGGCGAAGTAGCCGAGATCCTTGAGCGTAGCGGTGCTCAAACCGGCGACTTGCTGTTCTTTGGCGCTGACAAAGCGAATATCGTGTCGGATGCCCTGGGCGCATTGCGAGTCAAAGTGGGCCATGACCTAGGTTTGGTTCAGGGTGACTGGGCTCCGCTGTGGGTTGTCGACTTCCCCATGTTCGAACGGACCAAGGACGGCGGATTGACCGCATTGCACCATCCCTTCACGGCACCGACCTGCTCACCGGAAGAACTGATTGCAGATCCGTTGGCCGCCAACAGTCGCGCTTATGACATGGTACTCAACGGCACAGAGTTGGGCGGTGGTTCGATCCGTATCCATGATCCTCAGATGCAAAACGCAGTCTTCCAGGTGCTGGGCATCGAAGAGGGCGAGCGTGAAGAGAAATTCGGCTTCTTGTTGAACGCCCTGAAATACGGTGCGCCGCCGCACGGTGGCCTGGCCTTTGGATTGGACCGCTTGGTCATGTTGATGACCGGTTCGGACAGCATCCGTGACGTGATTGCCTTCCCCAAAACCCAAAGCGCAGCTTGTGTTATGACCGATGCGCCGGGTGATGCAGATCCTAACCAGCTCAAAGAGCTGGGATTGCGCGCTCGAGTTAAAGTCGAGGGTTAAGCCGTGGCAGGACACAGTAAATGGGCCAACATTAAGCACAAAAAGGCCAAGGAAGACGCTAAACGCGGCAAGGTCTTCACCAAGCTCATTCGTGAGTTGGTGGTAGCCGCACGGATGGGGGGCGGAAGTCCTGACGATAATCCCCGTTTACGTGCGGCGGTCGACAAGGCGTTAAGCGCCAACATGACCAAAGACACGATGCAACGTGCGATTGATCGCGGCGCCGGCAACACCGAAGCGGAAAACATCGAGGAACTCACCTACGAAGGTTATGGCGTGTCAGGTGTGGCCGTAATGGTTGAATGCATGACCGACAACCGCAACCGCACGGCCTCAGAGGTGCGCCACGCGTTCTCTAAGTGCGGGGGTAACCTGGGAACCGACGGCAGTGTTGCCTATCTGTTTAGCAAAAAAGGTCAAATTCTGCTGGCCGAAGGCACAGATGAAGACAGCGCGATGGAAGCGGCCCTTGAGGCCGGCGCCGATGACGTTGTGATCGGCGAAGATGGCAGCGTGGTGGTCGAAACCCAGTGGACTGATCTCAGCACGATCAAAGAAGCGCTGATCGCAGCTGGGCTTGAAGTCGCGGATGCGGATGTCAATCAGGTGCCTTCAACCACAGCGCCCCTCAACGCCGAGGATTCAGAAAAGGTCATGAAGCTGATCGACATGTTGGAGGATCTGGACGATGTCCAGGAAGTCCACACCAACGCCGAGTTCGACTCAGCCTTTTTGGACAGTCTTTAAATGTCCCTGATCCTGGGAATTGATCCGGGATCACGGGTCACAGGATATGGTTTGGTGCTGTTCGAACGTGGACAGCCCAAGCATATCGACAATGGCACCATTGCCGCTGACGCGGACACCTTCCCGGCTCGTATCGGACAAATCCACGCGGGTTTAGCCGAGGTCATCGCCCATTACCGTCCCGACCAAGTCGCGATCGAAGAAGTTTTCGTAAATAAAAACGTCTCATCCGCCTTAAAGCTCGGTCAAGCCCGCGGCGCAGCGATCGTGGCAGCCACCAGTGTGAATTTGCCGGTCGCTGAATACACAGCGACCAACATTAAGTCCTCCGTGGTGGGCTCGGGCCGGGCAGACAAATCCCAGGTTCAAAGCATGGTCAAAATGCTGTTAGGCTTGCCCGAGATCCCGCTGTCCGACGCGGCTGACGCATTGGCGGTGGCTATTTGTCACGGAAACTCCGCAAACGCCTTGTCACGGGTGGGCGCATTGAACGTACGTAGAGGACGTTTTAGATAATTTATGATTGCTCGATTGCAAGGCACTCTGGTCGAGGTCGACCAACCCCACATTGTGATTGATGTCGCAGGCGTCGGCTACGAGCTAGAAGTGCCAGTCACGACCTTGGCTGAACTGCCCGGACTCTCGCAAACGGTTACGTTGCACGTTCATCAAGGGGTTCGCGACGAAAAACCGGTGTTGTTTGGTTTTACCAGTCGCGCCGATCGTAGCCTATTCCAGGCGATCACTAAGATTAGTGGAGTCGGGCCGAAAATGGGTTTGGCGATTCTGTCGACCTATAACTTGGACGAGTTGTCGGGCTTTGCCGCGAACGGTGACGTGGCCGCACTGACCCAAATCCCCGGAGTTGGCAAGCGGACGGCTGAACGGTTGGCGGTAGAGCTAAAAAGTCGCCTGCCTGATGCGCCGATTACCTCCGCGCAAGTCGGCAAGGCCGGTGGCGCGATGGAGGCACGAGCGGCCTTGGTGGCGCTGGGTTACAGCGAAAAAGACGCGCGCAGTGCAGTGGATCTGGCCAGCAAAGACGGCGCCAGCACCACGGACGCTCTAATCCGTGGCGCCCTGAAACAACTTTCAAAGGTGTAATCGATGGATCGTGGAGTGATTGACCCGCAGCTGGATCCGCTCGAGAACATCGATCGGGCATTACGACCGCAGCTGCTGGCGGACTATGTGGGCCAGCCTCGGGTCAAGGAACAGCTCGGTCTGTTCATTGATGCCGCTCGCGGCCGCGGCGAGTCGCTCGATCACCTGTTGGTGTTTGGCCCGCCGGGACTGGGCAAGACCACCCTGGCCAACATCGTTGCCAACGAAATGGGCAGCCAGATGCGTTCGACCTCCGGCCCGGTGCTAGAAAAACCGGGCGATCTGGCCGCCATGCTGACGAACCTTGAACCCGGCGATGTCCTGTTTATCGACGAGATTCACCGGATGTCGGCGCAGGTCGAGGAAGTCTTGTACCCAGCGATGGAAGACTATCAGCTGGATATCATGATCGGTGAAGGGCCCGCAGCCCGCTCAATCAAGCTCGATTTGCCGCGCTTCACCTTGGTGGGTGCGACTACCCGTGCGGGTCTATTGACCGGCCCCCTGCGGGACCGCTTCGGTATTGTGCAACGGCTTGAGTTCTATTCCATTGAGGACCTGTCCTCGATCGTCATGCGCTCAGCTTCGCTAATGCAGTTGCAGATCGAATCTGCGGGTGCCACTGAAATTGCCCGCCGCTCCCGAGGAACGCCTCGGATCGCGAATCGCTTGCTTCGCCGAGTTCGGGACTTTGCCCAGGTACGGGCGGATGGGATCGTTGATTCGAAAACGGCCTCGGATGCCTTGGATCTGTTGCAGGTTGACCGGCATGGATTTGATCCGCTGGACCGCCGCTTGCTGGGCATGATTATCGAGCGTTTTGACGGTGGACCGGTGGGGTTGGATAGCGTGGCTGCCGCGATTGGTGAGGAACGCGGCACCATTGAGGATGTGATTGAGCCCTATTTGATCCAACAGGGGTTTATTCAGCGCACACCCCGGGGGCGGATGGTGACCGATTTGGCCCGCCAAGCCATTGGAGAGTGGGATGCATAGTTGGCCAGTTCGGGTTTACTACGAAGATACCGATGCCGGCGGCGTGGTGTTTTATGCCAATTATTTGAAGTTTTTCGAGCGTGGTCGGACCGAGTGGCTGCGTGAGTTGGGATACCAGAGTCAATCGATGTTGGAGCAGCAAGACTTGGTGCTGGTCGTGCGCCATGTGGATGTGCAGTATCTGGCGCCGGCGCGATTGGACGATGAACTTTCTATTGTGACGCGTGTCTCAACGCTGGGTGGCTCTAGTCTCGTGTTTGAGCAACAGGCTGTCCGTGACCAGCAGTGCTTGGTCAGCGCCTCGGTGACCGTGGTGTGCGTGAACACCCAAACATTTAAAGCAACCCGGATTCCGGTATCCATGCGCGAATCAATTGAACATAGCAATAAGGACAAAGCGTGAACGAACAGCTTTCCATTTGGGCCCTGGTCATGGAGGCCGGCCCTCTGGTCAAACTGGTAATGCTGACCCTGGTGGCGGCCTCGATTACCAGTTGGGCGCTTATTTTCCAACGTGGAATTACGCTCACCCGAGCCAGGAAAAGTGCAGCGGCGTTTGAAGATAAGTTTTGGAGCGGGTTAGACCTGGTTCGAATTTATCGGGAACCGTCGACAGAAACGCCCGAAAGCACCGAGGCGGTATTTCGCGCAGGATTTAAAGAGTTCAATCGTCTGCGTCAGCAAAACGGAGTCGATCCGGACGCCCTGATGGAAGGGGTTCAGCGTAGCATGCGGGTGGCCGTTGCCCGTGAGCAGGAACGCCTGGAGCGACATCTGCCCACCTTGGCCACCATTGGATCGATCAGTCCTTACATCGGGTTGTTTGGTACGGTGTGGGGCATTATGAATAGCTTCCGTGGTCTCGCTAATGCTCAGCAAGCTACCCTGGCGACGGTCGCGCCGGGTATCTCCGAGGCCCTGATTGCGACCGCAATCGGTTTGTTTGCTGCGATTCCCGCGGTCGTGGCGTACAACCGCTATGCGGCCCAGGCGGACAGCACCCTGGCTGGCATTGAAACCTTTGCAGATGAATTCAGCTCGATTTTGCACCGCAAAGTCCACTCCAAGCCGGTTGAGTCATGAGACGTCGCCGTAACCGCATGGTCGCTGAAATTAACGTGGTGCCCTACATCGACGTGATGTTGGTATTGCTGGTGATCTTTATGGTGACGGCGCCCATGCTTGAGCAGGGGGTGGAAATTGCCTTGCCTGAGGCGGCATCCGAGCCGTTGCCGGTTGAGCCCAACCAAGAACCGGTAACCGTGAGTGTGGACGCCCAAGGGCAGGTCTTCCTTAATGTCGGTGACGCTACAACGCCCATCGATTTGGCGACGCTGAGTGATCAGGTTGCCAAGATTGTCCGTCAGCGCCCTGATGCTCAAATTAATCTGCGCGGTGATGGAACGGTGGCGTACCAGGACATCATGCAGGTCATGTCAGCGCTACAAAGCGCGGGTGCCAAAAACCTTGGCTTATTGTCTGAGGCGCCTTAATGGCACGACGGGCTGAGTCCTCTTTATCGATCGTCTTTGCGCTGTTGGTGCATGGCGTCATCGGTGCAGGTCTGTTTGTAACCTGGGATACCGACGTCAAGCGCTTTGAGCCACAACCCAATGTTATCAACGCAACGGTCCTGACTGTCGAGGCCTCCACGGCGCCGCAGGCCGCACCCGCTAAAAGCCAGCCCGAGGTCAAACCAGCACCCAAGCCCACCCAACCCTCGGATGAGCTCAAGCGTCAGCAAGCCGAAGACAAGGCGCGCATCGAGACGCAACGTAAACGCGAGCTAGAAACAAAGCGCAAAGAAGAACAGCAACGCCAACAAAAAGCCGAGCAGGCACGGCAAGCGGCTGAGAAAAAAGCCGCTGAACAAAAGGCCCGCGCTGACGCAGAGCGTAAGAAGGCCGAGCAGGCTAAGGCCCGGGCCGAAGCAGAGAAAAAGGCGGCGGCTGAAGCGAAACGCGTAGCCGAGCAAAAACGAGCGGCTCAGGAAAAAGCCAAGCGCGAGGAAGCTGAAAAGCGCGAGGCCGCTGAGCGGGCCAAGCGTTTGGCAGAGCAGGAGCGTAAAAAACAAGCACAGGCTGCTGAGGCTGCGCGAATCAAGGCCCAGCAGGAGGCCGAGGCGCAGGCTCAAGCCGCCATTGCCAGCGAACGCTTAGCCCGCAGCATTGTCAGTGCCATTGACCAAAAGGTCCGGCGCAATTGGCGCCTGCCCGCAGGCTCAGATGCGCTTGAAGTCCATTTGCGGATTAACATGGCGCCGACCGGCGACGTATTGGCGGTGAATGTTGCCAAATCCTCAGGCAGCCCCAACTTTGATAACAGCGCACGAAATGCGTTGGAGCGCTCCTCGCCGTTTCGCGAGATGCGGCAGTTATCCGCAAGCGAGTTTGAACAAAATTTCCGTCAATTCACGATGATCTTTAGACCAGGGGCCCGTTAAATGTTGCGATTGCTATTCCTATTAGCTGCCATGCTCAGTGCGCAGGTCCGCGCCGAGCTGGTGATTGAAATTACCGACGGCGTTGAGGATCCCATCCCCGTCGCCTTCGTTCCTTTCCGCTGGCAGGGCAGTGGTGCGCTGCCGCTGGAGTTGGCGGATTTAATTGAAAACAACATGGAACGTACGGGTCTATTTGTCGGTACCCCTCGCGAGAACATGCTGTCCCGCCCCTCCCAGGGCGACCAAGTGGTGTTTCGCGACTGGCGTCTGATCGAATCCGAATACTTGGTCATTGGCCGCGTGATCCCACAGGGCGAACAGCTGGTGGTGGAATACGAGCTCTATGATGTCTTTGGGCAGGCCAGTCTGCTGAGCGAGCGTATTCCGGGCAGTGCGGCTCAACTGCGTGATATCGGACATTTCATCTCTGACCGTGTTTATGAGCAGCTGACCGGGCAACGGGGCATTTTTAGCACCAAGCTTGCGTACGTTACGGTCGAGCATCGCACAGATAAGGATCAGTCCTACCGGCTGATGTATGCCGATGCGGATGGCGCGCGACCCATCGCGATCTTTCAGTCTTCTCAGCCGATCATGTCGCCTGCGTGGTCGCCTGAGGGGCAGCGGATTGCTTATGTCAGCTATGAATCCGGACGTCCTGAGATTTATATCCAGGAGCTAGCCAGCGGCACGAAAACCAAGGTGGCTGACTATGAGGGCCAGAATACTGCGCCGAGCTTCTCGCCCGACGGGCGTCGTTTGGTGTTCTCCAGCTCACGCGACGGGAACCCAGAGATCTACATCAAGAACCTTCGAAATAATCGACTGGTTCGCATAACTAAAAACGCAGCCATCGACACGGAACCGCGCTTCAGTGCGGATGGCGACCGCATCCTGTTTACCTCGACGCGCGCCGGCAACCCCCATGTTTACGAGTATGACGTCAACACTGGCCGCTCTCAGCGTCTGACATTTGAGGGTCGTTACAACTCCAACCCAACGTACATCCCCGGTGATGATCAGATTGCATTTGTCCACCAATTTGAGCGAGATTACCAAATCGCAGTCATGCAGCCGCAAAGCGGTGCTTTACAAGTATTAACGGCGAGTGGCTTTGATGAGAATCCATCGCCTGCGCCTAACGGTCAGATGATGGTGTACGCTACGTCCAATGGCGGAAAGGGTGTATTAGGGATAGTCTCCGTTGATGGTAGGGTAAATACTTTGATACCCTCCACTACAGGTGATGTTAGGGAACCCGCGTGGTCTCCCTTTTTGAACTGAGCCTGACGCTGTAAACTAAAAAAAATATTGGTAAAAGGGGTTCATAATGAATCAGTTCGGTATCGCCAAGAGTGCAATTCTAGCGGCTTCAATCGCCGTGTTGGCGGGTTGTTCAAGCACCATGAAAGACGACATGATGGACAGCTCCAGCAGCGACAGCATGTCAGATTCATCTGCATCCGCATCTACGTCTTCAGTTTCTTCGACAGCCCTCACTGCCGAGCAGATCCAAGCTCGCCAGGACGCGGCTTTCGCGTCTGACACTTTGTTCTTCTTTGACTACGATCAGGCCAGCATCAAAGCGGACGCCCGTTTGTCTCTGCAGGCTCACGCGGCTTACCTGGCAGCTAACCCCGCTGCCATGGTTCGTCTAGAAGGTCACGCTGATGAGCGCGGAACGCGTGCTTACAACGTATCTCT
Source organism: Litorivicinus sp. (assembly GCA_049609265.1). GTDB lineage: Bacteria > Pseudomonadota > Gammaproteobacteria > Pseudomonadales > Litorivicinaceae > Litorivicinus. Next base: position 10,884 of record JBMYYI010000051.1, read on the forward strand.
GGGTGAGCGTCGTGCTAACGCGGTCAAGCGTTACCTGATCGTCCAGGGTGCGGCTAGCGCTCAAATCGAAAGTGTTTCTTACGGTGAAGAGCGTCCTCTGAGCTTGTCTCAGTCTGAGGAAGGCTATGCCCGTAACCGTCGTGTCGAATTGATCTACAAATAAGATATGACTCACGTATCCAAGGTCGTCGCTGCGTTTGCAGCGGCGGCCTTTTCATTTTCAGCGAGTGCAAATGAACTCGACAGCTTGCGGGATCTTCAGCTACAGCTGCTCGAGCGTTTTGATCTACTCGAACAAGAAGTTCAGATTTTACGGGGCGTAATCGAAGAGCAGGCTCGGGATATTGAAACCTTGCAGGCCGACGGTCGCACTCGTTACATCGACTTGGATCAGCGGATTTCCGCGATTAGCCAAGCGCCCGCACAAGTCCCAGTATTGGCGGCAAGCGGCAGTGAGGCGATCGCAGTGGCAGATCAGCCCACGGTAGAGCTAGGCGACCCTGCGCTTGAAAACGAGCGTTATCAGGCTGCCTTTAGTTTGATTCGAGAGCGTGAATTTGCTCAGGCACAGCAAGCCTTGTCTGAGTTCATCGCGGCCTACCCCAATGGCAAGTTGTTGGCAGACGCCAAATATTGGTTAGCCCAGGTTCATGAAGCCGAGGGTAACGCCCCAGCGGCGATTGCGGGCTTTACACAGCTATTGGCCGAGCACCCCCAGTACCGTCGGGCCGCTCAATCGATGCTCAAATTAGGCCGGTTGCAGTTAACTCAGGGTGATCCGGCTTTGGGTCAGCAGGTGTTGGCTGAATTGATTGCCCAGGATGAAACCTCAGATCTGGCGGCTCAGGCTCGTCAGCTACTGCAAAGTCAGACCAACTAAATGGCTGACGCACTGCGCATCAGCGAGATCTTCTTCTCGCTGCAGGGAGAGAGCCGCACCATTGGCCTGCCAACCGTCTTTGTTCGTTTGACCGGCTGTCCTTTGCGCTGCCGCTGGTGCGACAGTGCCTATGCCTTTAATGGCGGCCAAATGATGGATCTGTCGGACATCCTGGATCAGGTCGCCCAGCATCCAACCCGCCATGTCACCGTGACCGGCGGCGAGCCGCTGGCCCAGCCGGGTGTGCATGCGCTGATGAAGCGGCTTTGTGACGCAGGGTTGGCGGTCAGTATCGAGACCAGTGGCGCGCTGGATGTTTCGGCCATTGACCCTCGAGTGTCAAAGGTGATGGATCTCAAGGCGCCAGGCTCGGATGAAGCGCACCGCAATCTCTGGAGTAACCTGGATCATCTGCAGACCTCGGACCAGATTAAGTTTGTACTGGCCGATCGCACGGATTACGAGTGGGCTCGCCTGGCCCTGGATCAGCATAATCTGAATTCCAAGGTTGATGAGGTCTTGATGTCACCCGTTCATGGAGAGTTGGCTCCCCGTGAGTTGGCCGAATGGATTTTGGCGGATGGGTTGAATGTGCGAATGCAGCTTCAGATGCATAAATACCTATGGGGCGAGGAGCCCGGACACTAATGACAGAAAAAGCCGTCATCCTACTCTCCGGTGGGTTGGACAGCGCGACCTGCTTGGCGATCGCCAAATCGCAGGGCTATGAGTGCTACACCCTGGGGTTTGATTATGGTCAGCGCCACAACGCTGAGCTAGGCGCCGCGATACGCGTCGCCCAAGCGATGAGTGATCACGAGCACAAGGTGATTCGTTTGAATCTAGACGCCATTGGCGGTTCGGCTTTGACCGATGATTCAATCCAGGTGCCGACCGGTGATCAAACTCAGGGGGACGATATCCCTGTGACCTATGTGCCGGCCCGCAACACGGTCTTCCTGTCCCTGGCCCTGGGCCTGGCGGAAGTGGTCGGCGCCGACGCCATCTTTATCGGCGTCAACGCCGTGGACTACTCCGGCTACCCGGACTGC
>JBMYYI010000052.1:0-12418 GCA_049609265.1 Litorivicinus sp.
TGTTCAGGCCCTGCAGGGGCGGTCGTGGCTCAGCCAGCGCAACTGGTCCCAATCATTTTTCGGCCTAATGCGGTTGAACAAATCCGGCAGCAGTACCGAGCGCAATGGCCAGTGGCATGCCGGCGACCGGCTGACTTACAAAGTTCGAAAGTGGTTCAAGACCAAAACCATCACGCTCGCGGCAGGTTCAGCCAGCTCTCAGGAGACTGGCTATCAGGGGCCTGCGGATTTGATGGCACTCACACGCGAGCAGTTGTGGCTCGCAGCGCAAGCCGGTGCGCATCGGGCGACAGCCTCGGTTCGGCCCCGTCAGCACGCTCAGGTCGATCAGGTGTTGCTGGCACCCGTATGGCAGGCACAGCTCGAGGCTCAGTTGTGATTGAGGCGTTGCTGGTCATGGGTGTGCTCGCAGCGTCATTGTTGGGGCTGAAGCAGTGGTTCGCTCAGCAGCATCAAGTTCTCCAGCAGACACAGGCTCAGCATGATCTCGCTTGGCAATCTGAAGACGCTGGATGGCAGGCCAACCTATATATTCCCGACGCTGTTCAAAGTGCCCAGCAGACCCGCGATCAAATCAATCGTTGGCTGCCAATCCAGGGAGCCCAATGGGCGGCTCTGCAGCCGGCCCCGCACGCCTTAAGCCACCTGTCTTCACTTAAGCCCTTTGCTGATCTAAGGGGCTACTCGCGCGATGGCTTGGGTATGCCTGTACAGGTGCAGCCATGACGACGTCAGATCTTTTGATTGCGGCCTGTATCGCTTTGTTGCCCCAGTCACAGCAAGCCGGTTGGCAGTCCATCGACGGTGCAGTGCCGGCGGCATTTCGGGTGGCGGAATCCGCACCGCCGCCATGGACGAAAAACGAGTATGGCTGGGTCAAGCAAGGCTGTTTAGTTAACCGAAAAGTTTATCAGGGGGTGGTGTTTTGGCTGCTATCAAGCGTTGGACGTTAAAGGCAATGCCGGCCTGGTTAGGTTGGGTCTGGGTGCGCATGATCGGGGCACTGACGCTGGCGGCCTTGGGCTGGTATTTGCAGAACCTGCCAGGTGAGCAAGAGACCCAGACCGAGGTGGTCCCCATGCAATCGGTGGTCGTTGTGAAAACGGCGATCAATGCGGGTTCTGAGATGAGACCAGAGCATCTATCCGTGCACTCTATGCCCGCTGGTTATGCGCCTTCGGCCACAGTGCAGCCCCGCCAAATCGAGCGCTTAAAGGGGTTGTTGGCGCGTCGGCCGCTGAATGCGGGGCAAATACTCACCTTGCATGACCTACGAGCCCCCACCCTGGAGACGGCACCTGGAGCCAGGGTGGCGTTGTCACCGGCCCAGTTTGAGGGGTTGGGTACTGTGACTCGACCGCTGGTGGCTGCACTGTATGGCTCGGGTGTGCAGTTGCCACAGGCTCAGCTTACGCCGGTCGGTGACCAAATTGAGATCAGCGTGCCTGCGTCACAGCGTGATCAACTGGCGCGCTTGGCCCGCGGGACGATTATGGCTCTGCGATGCTCGGGCCCGGGCTGTATACCCCCCGCGCCGAAATTAAAACCGATCAAAACCCGAGCACTAGCCAAGCCCAAAGCGCTGCGCATTTCGTACGGATTTGGCTCATGAGACTTTTAGCAGTTTGGCTGCTCTCCGGCCTGTGTTGCGCGCAGCCTTTGGTGATTGAACAGGGCAGTTCGCGACTGATCGACCGGGCAGGCGTCCAAGAGGTCTTGGTAGCTAACGGTGACGTGGCACAAATCAAACCGCTCAACGACAGCCTGGCGCTGCTACTGGCCAAATCCGTAGGTCAGACCGAGTTGTATTTCATTCAAGATCAAACCATTACGCCGGCCACTGTCCGGGTGCTGGCACCGGGTACCTTGCTGGGTTCGATGCAACTGCGATTAATGATCCTGGAACACGCGAAAACGTCTTCTCAAACTCAGGGTCTAGACTGGGGTCTGCAAGTTCAGGGCGAGAGTCTGAACGCACAATCCAGCCTGTCGGCATCCAGTTTCTTGAGTTGGCTACCCAGTGCCGAGCAATCCGGCGTTCGGGTGCTGGCGCAGCCTCGTATCCGAATGCATCCCACCCAGCCCGTGCAGCTCAAAATCGGAGGTGAGATTGAGCGCGACGGAAGCGATGGTGCGGTTGAAGACAAAGAATACGGGATGGAAGTGGAGGCTCAATATCACTGGCAGGGGACTCAACTCGCTCTGGAGCTGAGCCTCGTATTGCGCACGCCCTCTAGCCAAGGCGGGTTTCGTCGTCAAAGCCTGACCCAGCAATCGCTGGTAGATATCGCTGAGGTCACTGAATTTGCCCGGTTTGACGGCCTAGACACATTGCAGTCCCAGCGCACGCGGGGTTTGCCGTTTTCAAAAAATGAAGGCCGTCATTTGGCTACCCATTGGCGGGTGGTGGGATGGTTCGAGCCCCTGGAGGAACATTTATGAATACTCAGCTGGCTGTCGAAACACTGTGTTTTGCAGAACTTAGTCATCAAATTTCAATTGAGGGACTGGTTAAGCCTCGTAGCCTAGTGCTGGATCAACCCATTCGCCTGGGCGTGAATGACCTAAATAGCCCCTACGTTAGTCAGGCGCATATCGAGGTTGAATTGGATCGCGACGGTGTTTGGGTCGTTGATCTGGGTTCTAAAAATGGGTCCAGAATGGACGCTCATCGCCTCGCGCCTAATGTTCGTCATCCCTGGCCATTGGGCGCAACCTTGACGCTGGCCAACTGTCCGTTGCGGCTGGCAATTGACGCCAGCGTTTCGGCGCCGGCTGATCCGTCGTTGGTTGTCGACGAGGCGGCGATCTTGGTGTGCGCCCAACAAGCCATGATTCAGGCACCGGATGTGAAACGCTCCGCTAGCTGGTGGTGCGAGCGGGCTGCGGGGGCCTTGAACTCAGACCAAATAAAACGACTTGAGGCATTGCTAACCGGCTTCGGCCCGGTTGAGGAGCTGTTGGCCGATCCGGACGTCAGCGAGATCATGGTCCTCGGGGATCGCCCGATTTGGGTCGAACGCGGGGGGCGGATTGAACGGACTGATTATTGTTTTCCCAATCATGAATGGCTGGTGCGAGTGATCGAAAGGATCCTTAGGGTTATTGGCCGCGAGATCAATCAGTCTTCCCCGGTGTGCGATGGTCGTCTAGACGATGGATCACGTGTTAACGCGGTGTTACCCCCGGTGAGTCTTGATGGGCCGGCATTAACGATTCGGAAATTTCAAAGCCGCGCCAACTCTCTGCACGCTTGGGTAGAGCAAAAGGCGTTACCCGCGCAGTGGGCGGATTGGTTGGCGGATCAGGTGAGTCTGGGCCGTGACATTCTAGTGGTCGGCGGAACCGGCGCTGGCAAAACGACGCTGCTTAATGCACTTGCCCAACATATTCCCTGCGCGGAGCGGCTTGTGAGCATCGAGGATGCCGCCGAACTGGATCTAAACCATGCCCACTGGATCCGCCTAGAAACCCGCGCGCCTCAAGGGGGGCATGCAGGTTTGGATAGCCGAGCGTTGTTAGTGAACGCATTACGAATGCGGCCGGACCGAATTCTGCTAGGCGAGGTTCGCGGAGCCGAGGCCCTTGAGTTGGTTCAGGCGCTCAACACGGGTCACCGAGGCTGCCTCAGCACCCTGCACGCAAATCATGCGCAGGCCGCGGCGCGGCGCATGGAGATGTTACTCATGCTGTCAGGTTTGGATTGGCCGTTGATCGCTGTTCGTGAACAAATCGCTTGTGCGTTGGATCTGGTGGTCGGAGTTGAGCGGACGCCGGATGGGCAGCGGCGTGTGAGCGGCATCTATGAGCTCAGTGGGATGGATGATCACGGATATCAATGGGAAGCCCACTACCGAGGTGATCAGCATGCTTGAGACACTGTGGGCCCTGAGCGGAGCTTGGTTGGCGCCTATCATTTGGCAAGTCTGGCGTCGGCATAAAGCGCGGCAAAATCAGGTGCGGTGGGAGGCGCGATTGCCGGCTCAGTTGAATCGTCTGGCGGCTCAAATGGCCTCTGGTTCACCGTTGGACAGCGCCATGCCAGAGTTTTCAAAGACGGTGGGGTACCTCAGTGCCCAGGTGCACAGCGCAACGGGGGCGCGGTGGTCACAATCGCTGGCTCAGCACCCGCATGAGGACATTCGTTTGCTTGGCCGCTTAGTCAGCCTGTACGAGACGCAGGGCAGTGATTTGTCTAGCGCGATTCAGGCATTGGCTCAGCGGCTTAACCAGCGTCAGCGAGCCATCAGTTTGGCCCGAATTGCAATGGCGCCGGTCATGGGCCAAGCCCGGTTGTTGCTGATTGTGATGCCGGCCTTGGTTGGCATGGTGGGGTTGTTTGAACCCCAAGCCACGTCGCTTTTGTTTACGACCTATTCAGGCCTTGCGGTGATTTTAGGTTGCGTAGTTCTAAACGCCACGATGTGGGCGGTTTTTCGCAATATTGCGCGGCACGCGCTGTGAGTTGGTGGCTTGTGGGTGTTGTGTGGTGGCTATTGCCCGGCAACAAGCGATGGAATGCAGCGGCGGCCCTGGCGGGGCTGATCCATATCGCGTGGATACCCAGTCTATGGCTGACGGGGCGATGGGTGGCGCGCCGGTCAGTCCAAAGGGTTCAGCGCAGGCGGGCCGAGTTGTTTGCCCGGCACAGCGTTCAATGGATTGAGCATGTTCAGATTCAAACAGCAGCGGGGCTGTCGATTCAAAACGCGATGGGTGAAGCGGGTGAGCTTTTTGCGCAGAGCCACCCTGACTTGGTGGGGTATTTACCAGACCCGCGATGGGATGTGTCCGAACAATGCGATTGGATTGCGCGCCAGGATTGTGTGGTCTGGCAGCAGGCGGGCCAGGGCTTGGTTCGACTATCCAGACAAGGCGCGCCGGTTGCACCCTGGTTGGAAGAGTTAATCGATCGTCATTTTTTGACCTTGGACGAAAGGCGTCAATCTGCGGCGGCGGCGTTGGGCTCGAAGCTGTTGATGCCGCTCATCGTGGGGGCGTTGCCGCAGGCTTTTGCCGTCATTGGTTTTGTTGTTCTGAATTCATCGGAGGGATTATGAGGGGGTGGTGTTTGGTCATTGCAGTGATGGCTCCGGGTTGCTTGGCAAACCCTGACAGCGTGTGGTCTGGCTGGCGAGAAACGCCACAGGTCAAAGATCAGAAATTAGATCAAGTTACATGGCGCAAGAAATTGATTTTGCGTGGAATAAAAGAGAGGGAAGTTAAGTGAGATGGGCTTGGGTAAGTACAGTGATGTGCCTGTCAGGTTGCCAGTGGGCCGTGCAGCCACCTGTGCCATCCGCGGTTGGGGAGGCGAGAATCTGGTCGCAGCAAGGGCACTGGATTCAAACGGTGGATTCACTGGAACAGCAGGCTCAACAACTCAGTGATAACCCCGCGTTGTATCGGGTGCTTGGCGAAGCGTACTGGCGTCTGGGAATTCAAGCGATGGCGAGTTATGCCGCTTTGCAGCCCGACGCGGCCGAACTTGAGAGCTTAGGAAAGCAGGTGTTTGAACTGGAGGCATGGTTGGATGAAAACACACAGGGGAGCTTTGATGCTCGAGAGTATGATCGTTTTGCCCTGGGTGCTATTGGGGTTGGTGGCGTTGATTCAGGGGGCTGGGTTGTGGATGACACAGGTTCGCTTGAATGAGGTCGCTTTAGTTGCTGCCCGCGCAGAGGTCTCGGGCTCGGCAGTCCCCAGTGCGCGCCTTCGGGCTGCCGCGTTGAAGCTAAAACCGACTCAATTGGTGTTAGAGACTGACCCGTACGATGAGGGGGTAGAAGTCATTGCCCATTACCCCATCGAGCCAAGGTGGTTGGCGCGTCTGGCAGTTAGCTTTGGGCAACCACCCTGGCTTAGTGCGCAGCAACGGGCGCAAGCGGTGCCTAGCGTCCGGCAGCAACCTCTTCAATAGTGCCCTCAAGCCCTAGGCGACTTAGCCGCTCATCGATCTGAGCTTTGTAAGATGACAATAGACTGACGCCTTCAATAGCGACGTCCAGGACCTGCCACTGCTCATCCTCGGCGACGAGTCGGAATTCAGCGGCGAGCCAGTCCTCGCCAGGTCGGCGTAGGCGCGTGTTGACAATGGCACGGTCGCCGCGTGATCCGATTCGCTCGCTTAGAATTTCGATATCGGCGGCTTTGAATTGGCTAAAGGCACCGCCGTACAAGTTCAGCAGGTTCTGTTTCATCCCGGCAATGAAACGAGCCCGGTCCGTTTCACTGACCTCGCGCCAGGGGCGCCCGACAGCCCGTTGGGCGATGCCCTGGACATTTACATGGGGGATGATGATCCGTTCAGCTAATAGAGCTTGTCCGGCCTGATCATCGACCGCTAAGTTCGCCTCGGAAATGGCAGAGAGGATCTCTTGGGTTTTGTTTTCGACCCAGCTGGAGGGGGCGTCGAGTGCCCATGCGAGCGAGCTGGATAGGAACAATAGGGAAGATAGGACTAGAGACCGCATTGACTTGAGTATCCAATTTAAATGTATCGTTAGTATACCTGAACCAAATGGTGCAGTGCGCTAGACCTACCAAGGTCGATCCATTAGGGTTTAGAAATAAACAAGGAGTGTGAAGTTGATCAAGAAGTGTTTGTTTCCCGTAGCCGGTTACGGCACGCGATTCCTCCCCGCCACTAAATCAATGCCAAAGGAAATGTTGCCGATCGTTAACAAACCTTTGATCGAGTTTGGGGTTGAGGAAGCCTTGGCAGCTGGTATGGATCGGATGGCGTTCGTCACCGGTCGCGGTAAACGTGCCATTGAGGATCATTTCGATAAAAACTACGAACTCGAGGATCAGATTCAGGGCACCGCAAAAGAGCGGGCGCTGCAGCCGATTCGGGAGCTTATCGATCAATGCGAATTCTCCTATACCCGCCAAAAAGAAATGGCTGGATTGGGCAATGCAATCTTGACCGGCGAGACCTTAATCGGTGATGAGGCCTTTGGCGTCGTGTTAGCTGACGACCTTTGCGTGAATGAAGGGGAGGGCGTTCTGACCCAGATGGCCAAGCTGTACAAGCAGTTTCGTTGCTCAATCGTGGCGATCGAAGAAGTACCGATGGACGAGACTCACAAGTACGGCGTGATTGCAGGCGAAGAGATTAAAGAGGGCGTTTATCGGATTACCGATATGGTTGAGAAGCCAGAGCCTGCTGATGCGCCCAGTAACTTGGCGATTATTGGACGATATATTCTGACCCCTGACATTTTTGAAATCCTGCGTACCACGCCACCGGGCAAGAACGGTGAGGTTCAGATTACTGACGCGTTGTTGCAGCAGGCCAAAGATGGATGCGTGATGGCGCTGAAATTCAAAGGCCAGCGCTTTGATTGCGGCAGTCTGCATGGTTATGTCTCTGCGACGAACCATGTCTATCAGCGCTTCCAGCAGGACTAGCTTTCCCATCACATGCCCCAACACAATTGGGCATGTTGAATTTCGTCTACCACCCCGACTACAGCTACGAGTTTCCTGACGATCATCGATTCCCGATGAGCAAGTTTCATCGGTTGCATCGCCTGCTACATAGTGAGGGCATTTTAGATCAGGTGTGGTTGCAGACGCCGGACAAAGCATCGGCACATGACCTTTCTCTGATTCACGACATCGAATACGTCGAGGCCATCGCACAGGGAACCTTGACCCAAGCCCAATTAAAGCGATTGCGCCTTCCTTGGACGCCCGCTTTGGCGCACCGATCCTTTATTGCCGCCAATGGCACTTATTTAACCGCCCAGTTGGCGCTAAAGCATGGTCTGGCGCTGCACATGGCGGGTGGAACACATCACAGTCATCGTGAGGGCGGGGCGGGCTTTTGTGTTTTTAACGATATGGCGTACGCCACGGTGCGTTTATTGCAGTCCGGTGAGGTGCAGCGCGTACTGATTCTGGATACCGATGTTCATCAGGGCGACGGCACCGCACGAATTCTGGCGGGTTATCCGGGCGCGTTTACTTGCTCGATTCATTGTGAACAAAACTATCCACACCCCAAGGCCCACTCGGATTTGGATGTTGCAGTGCAAAGCGGTTGTGGAGACGATGATTACCTAGAGGTTCTTGATCGAACCTTAGACACGCTATTTGTGCGATTCGCCCCAGATTTAGTGATCTACGATGCGGGTGCTGATATTCATGAAGCCGATCAGCTGGGCAAGCTTGCGGTTACTGAGAGCGGAATGCGGCGGCGTGATTCCCTGGTATTTGAGCGTTGCTATCAGCAGGGCGTTGCCGTGGCGGGGGTGATTGGTGGTGGATATCGGGACGATCGTGAGGCGTTGGTTTCGATTCATGCGATCCCATTTCGGGTCGCTGTGCAAAATGCCTCGAAATTAGGGTTGCGTCTTAGAAAAACGGTGGCATAATTCGCGCCCACAACGAAACGCAACGTCCCGTTCGTCTAGTGGCCTAGGACTCCGCCCTTTCACGGCGGCAACAGGGGTTCGAGTCCCCTACGGGATGCCATTCGTTGGAAAATTGCGGGATTAGCTCAGTTGGTAGAGCGATACCTTGCCAAGGTATAGGTCGTCGGTTCGAACCCGATATCCCGCTCCAAATTCAAAAACCACCGCAAGGTGGTTTTTTTATGCCCGAAACCCAATATCCTAGCGACCCGCGAAGGAGAACACATGACACAAACGGCAGCATTGCGCATCGAAGGTCTGAGAAAGGTCTATGACGATGGGTTCGAAGCACTCAAAGGCATTGACCTGACGGTGCCAAAAGGCGAGTTCTACGCATTGTTGGGTCCGAATGGTGCAGGCAAATCCACCACGATCGGGATTATTTGCAGTCTGGTTCGTAAGAGCGCGGGCAAGGTCTGGATTAACGGGATTGATATTGATGAAGACTTTGCAGCGGCCAAACGCAGCGTGGGTATCGTTCCGCAAGAGTTTAACTTCAGCCTGTTCGAAAAAGTTCAGGACATTGTGCTCAATAGCGCCGGTTACCAAGGGCTGACCCGGGCGGAGTCCAAAGACCGAGCCGACTATTTTTTGGATCGGTTGGGGCTGTATGAAAAGCGTAACACCCAATCCCGCGGTCTATCGGGCGGTATGAAACGCCGGTTGATGATTGCCCGCGCACTGGTCCACGACCCCAAGCTGTTGATTCTTGATGAGCCCACGGCCGGCGTTGATATTCAGTTGCGCCGGGGCATGATGGATTTTCTGTCTGAATTAAATGAAGAGCAGGGCACGACTATCATCCTGACCACTCACTATTTAGAGGAAGCAGAGGCCCTGTGCCGTCGGGTTGCAATCATTAATGCCGGCGAGATTGTCGAAGATACCGACACCAAGTCGTTGTTGTCCCAGTTGAATACCATCACCTTCGTGCTCGACCTTGCGGCGCCCTTGGCCAGCGCTCCATCCGTCGCGGGCTATCAGGTTGAGCAAACTGATGAGATGACCTTGGAAATAACGCTCAACAAGGGCCAAGAGCTCAACGATATGTTTGCCGCGCTCAGCGCAGCGGGTATTGGCGTTTTGTCGATGCGAACTAAATCCAACCGCCTTGAGGAGCTGTTTATTAATCTGACTGGCCAGCCCACGGAGGTGTCGCCATGAACCCGTTATGGATAGTGGCGTTTCGTACGATTTTGCGTCGCGAAATTACTCGATTTATGCGTATCTGGGTGCAGACTTTGGTGCCGCCGGCGATCACGATGACGCTTTATTTTGTCATTTTCGGCAGTCTGATCGGCCGGCGTATCGGCGAGATGGGAGGCATGGATTACATGACCTTTATCGTGCCGGGCCTGATTATGATGAGCGTGATTACCAACAGCTACGCCAATGTATCCTCTAGCTTCTTTTCATCAAAATTCCAAAGCTTTATCGAAGAGATGCTGGTAGCTGCGGTGCCTGAGCAAATCATTTTGTGGGGCTACATTGTCGCAGGTGTGGTGCGCGGACTACTGGTCGGGGCTGTGGTCGTTGTGGTTAGCAGCTTCTTTACGGATTTTACGATTCACAGCTATGGCGTTGTCTTGCTCGTCGTTTTGATGACGGCGGTGCTGTTTAGCACCTTAGGGTTTATCAACGGAGTTTTTGCAAACAGTTTTGATGACATCAGCATTGTGCCGACTTTTGTGTTGACTCCGCTGACGTACCTGGGGGGCGTGTTTTTTAGCGTGTCGCTGCTGCCCGGGTTTTGGCAGAACGTGGCGATGCTAAATCCCATTCTATACATGGTGAATGCGTTCCGTTACGGCATGTTGGGCCAGTCTGATATCAGCTTGGGGGTCGCGCTGAGTTTGATGGCCGCCATTACGTTGTTGGCTTATTTGTACGCTAATCATCTACTGATGAAGGGCGCAGGGATTCGTAAATGAGATTAGAGGACATGGGCTTGCCGTTAGGCAAGACGGTCGCACAACCCGACGTCTTTAGCCCCGATCACTTGGCGCCAGTGCCCCGCAGCTGGGCTCGCGAGCGAGAAGGGGTCGATATTGCGCCTTTCGAAGGTTTTGATGAGTGGAACCTGTGGGAAGTCAGCTGGCTGGATGATGACGGTAAGCCGGTGATGTCTACAGGGCGCTATACGGTGCCCCATGACAGCCCCAATTTGATTGAGTCGAAATCGATCAAGCTGTATCTCAACAGTATGAACAACACGCGCCTTGGTGCTCAGCGCGAGCCGGTCGCCCAGCGGGTGGCCGCAGAAATGTCAGCGGCGGCGGGAGCGCCGGTGGCGGTCGAGTTTTTTGCACTGAATCACGGCCCCCTAGTGACCGCATCCACCCCGGTTGGCGAATCCTTGGACCAGGCGATCTGGATTGCGGATTATCAGCTGGATACATCCATTTGTGCCGGTTCACAGGAGTCGGTCACACTATTCACCGATGCCTTCCGCAGTCTGTGCCCGGTAACTGCACAGCCCGACTGGGCCAGCGTCATTATTCAGTACACCGGACCGCGTCTGGACCGTGATCGCTTGTACAGTTACTTGATGAGCTTTCGAAATCATCAAGGTTTTCATGAGGCCTGCTGCGAGCGGATTGCTGGGGAGTTGTTGCGGGTCACTCATGCCGAGTCCCTTCAGGTTGAGGCCCGGTTTTTGCGGCGAGGGGGTGTCGACATTAACCCTGTGCGGGCGTTGAAAGGCCCGACTTCGCTTGCGGTGCGACTGTACCGTCAATAAGGCGATAAACACTGACGGGGCGGGCGAATCCTTTGATCTCGACCTCCCCAAAGTGGTTAAAGTTAAATTCTTGGTGCAGTAACTGCCATATCGGGTAACCGACCAGCATCTCGCCGGGTTTAGCTAGGTTTTCCAAGCGCGATGCAAGATTGACATGCTTGCCAATCGCGGTGTACTCCAGTCGTTCGTTCGAGCCAAAATTGCCCGTGGTGCAGTAACCCGCGGTCATGCCCATTCGCACGCTCAGAGCGCCCGCGGGATATTGCTCGATATATTTTTCACTTAGCCTTTGAATTTCTATTTGCATGGCAATAGCCATATTTAGGCAGGCCCGTGCGTTGGCCGTAGGATCGCTATCGGCATCATCGCCAAAGGTGATCATCAGGCTATCCCCAATGAATTTGTCTACGGTTCCGCCAAAATCCGACGCAATGCCACACATCCGGGTCAGGTAATCATTCAGAAATCGGGCAATGTCCTCCGGCTCCATCTCATCGACACGGTCTGTGAATCGGTGGATGTCGCTAAAAAACACGGATAAGTGACGACGTCGATGTTTGATCTGACCAACCGATTTCCCGCTGGCAATGGCTTGGTGTGCCTGGGTCGGTAAATACGGCTGATATTGGGCTTGCTGGTGTCGCCGGAAACGTGATTGTTGACGAAGGCGGATCAGGCGAGTTTTCATTTTTTGCCGAGCCTTGCGAGATTCGAGATGTGTTAAGAGGAGAGCGATAGCAAGTGCCAGCGATATCGCAACGGCCCTCACTTCGATGGACGGAGGTGTCGTCAACAGAGTGGCCAAATACGCAATAGCAGCAGCGACGAGCACCAGCAGACCGTTGATCCAGTTGGGCTTGAATGTATCCCAGACTAGTGCGGCCAGTGCGGGCAGAATCCATAGCTGATGGATCGGATGAGCGAGCGCGCAGCCCAGCAAAACGGTGGCGGGCAGTGGGCTTTTTGGCTGAGTGATAACGCTGATCAGTACGGTCGCGGCCAGTACAAGGAATAGCCAGGGAACATCCAAGAACAGACTCAGGCCAGGTGCAATTAAGGTCAGTGCTCGAGTCTTTGGATGAGATAGCTGGAACAAAAAGGCCACCGAGCGTGATTTAATAAAGGGAACTATGCGGGGGTATCGGCTGCGCCGCCTCGTTCTTGAGAACAACATCACGGAAATACTATGACTGACCCAGCATTGGACCTCCTGCTTACCCGTACCAGTGTTCCCAAAGCGATTGCACCCGCCCCCAGC
>JBMYYI010000053.1:0-12297 GCA_049609265.1 Litorivicinus sp.
GCATCCTGCCAGCCAACCTCCGACCGGGGTCTTTGCGGTTCAAATCAGTCACGTTACCGAACTTCAGATAACAAAAAAGCCTTGTCAATTCCGCATGCTACGCACGCTTTATTGACAAGGCTTTCTCGTTATCAAGTTGGTAGCGGGAGCCGGATTTGAACCGACGACCTTCGGGTTATGAGCCCGACGAGCTACCAGGCTGCTCCATCCCGCACCTGATTTGTGTGGCGCATCATAAGGATTTCAGCGGTGCAGTCAAGGCCAATTCTGCAATGAAGTGAAAAAACATGAGGTCGGCGTACTTTTGGGGTCAATTATTGAGCCTTGCGTTCATCAAATGAGCCCTTAAGCTCTCGCCATCATTGTTAGGAGCCAAGCCATGTCTGCCATTACTCACTTCATTCAACGACTCGACGCTCAGCCATTGGAAATCCAGTTTGCTGACTTTCTTGATCTCATCGAGCAGCATTACGAATTCTCCCCAGTGGCCTTCAGTAACGGTTCGGCTCAGAACTCGTCAGAGCAAAATCAGGGGTCGGCAAAAGTGCTGGCGTTTGGGCGCTTGAATGGGCTGTCTGAGTCGCAAACGCTGACCTGCTTTGGTGAGCACTATCGCAGTGTGCTAGACACCCCTGAAGGAGCAGACCATCAAAACATTCGCCAGTTTATGGTGCACGGCTGGGCAGGGGTTTCGCTACCCAGTGATTGTCTAGTCGAAAAATAAAGCGGCGAAGGTTCAGTCCTGGCCGAGTGAGAAATTACGGTCGCCCGACACGTATACCGACGCCCAGGCCCAGGACCAACCGCTAGCGATCAAAACAAAGGTTAGCGATTCTAGGCTGAGTATCCACAGCGCCGCATAGGGCCAGACCCAGTGAATACTCTTGTTGATGCTGCGGCTTCGTCGGACAAAGCAGGCGCAGTTGATGATCAGCGCCAGCACCCACAGACCGGTTAACGGCCACGTCCACCAAATGCCTTGTATTGACTCTGACAGGGGCTGAACCGCAAGGCCACTTGGCCAGCGATGAGCACCGATAGCAAGGCTTAACCCCCCAATCGCAATGATGGGTAGGGCAGTGGCGACAATAAATTCTTGGCGGTTGGCTGGGCCCGCCCAGCGGATAAAGGGTGCTAATAATTGACTCATGCAAGGGTGATAGGGGCGGTTGGAACAGATTTCATGGGTCGCTTCTCAATCACCTGATCTTTCAACGCATCAAGAACGATCTTCAGTTGACTTATTGCCCTGCAGCATTAGATAAGGGGGCATAATCATCATCTGGAGCTCCACACTCATGCGTGCACTTATTTTGACTATGGCCCTGTCTTTGATTGGCGTGGCGCAAGCACGCCCTGCGGTAGTCGGGGTTGACGCTGTTCAATCCATGGAGTTCACCCAAACCCTGCCCTTGGTCGGACAAGTCGTTGCAGCGAGTCAGGGAAGCGTCAGTGCCACGGTAGCGGGCCAGGTGGCCGCGATTCAGGTTCAGGTGGGCGATACAGTGCGCCAGGGACAAACCTTATTGACCTTGTCGACAGACCGGTTGAATGCCCGGTTGGCCCAACAGAAAGCGCAGCTAAATCAAGCTAGAGCGGCGTTGGAGTTGGCTGAGTTAGAGCTTGATCGGGTGACACAGCTCAAAGATCGCACAGCGTTCAGTCAATCTGAAGTGGATCGTCGGCAAAGTGCCGTGGATGCGGGCGTGGCACAGGTAGCGGCGGCCCAGGCGAATTTGACATTGACGCAGATTGATTTGGACGAGTCCAATATCCGCGCGCCGTTTGATGCGGTGGTGATCAGTAAGAGCACCCAACTCGGTGCTTGGTTAAATCGCGGTCAAGCGGCCATGGAGCTGGTGTCGCTATCGAATAATGAAGTCGTGGTGGATGTGCCCAGTCGGAATGCTCAAGCGCTAAGTGTTGGCGGGGCAGTCAGCGCGTCTGACAGCGCGGGCCAAGCGTTGACCCTCAGCTTGCGCTCGGTGTTGCCCGTCGAGGATGGTGCGACCCGCACGCGTCCGGCGCGGTTTACTTTGGATCAGCCGCTGGCCGTGGGAGCGCGAGTGACAGTGAATCTTCCCGTTTCAAAGCCTCGTACTATTTTGGGTGTGCACAAAGACGCGATTTTGCGACGTGGGCCCCAAGCGATGGTGTACGTGGTGCAGGAGGGTAAAGCCGCGATGCGCCCGGTGGTACTGGGCGAGTCAGCCGGGAACCGCCTTGAAGTGTTGGACGGACTGGCCGAGGGTGAGACGGTGGTGATCAAGGGCAATGAGCGCCTGCGCCCGGGTCAGGAAGTCGTTGCCCAAGGTGATCGCTCATGAGCTTGATCCGAGCCAGTATCGAGAGGCCGGTTGCCGTCGTTGCTGCGGTATTGATGGTCGTTCTATTCGGTGCTCTGGCCTTGACTCAGATCCCAGTCCAGCTGGCGCCCGACGTCAACAAGCCGGTTATCAGCGTGACGACCCAGTGGTTTGGTGCAGCGCCGGCCGAGGTTGAGCGTGAGATCGTCAACCGCCAGGAGGACGCCCTCAAGGGGTTAGAGGGCCTCGAAAAAATGACCAGCTCCTCAAGCGTGAATGAGGGCAAGGTCACGCTGGAATTTAGTGTCGACACCAACATGGATCGCGCGTTGTTGCTGGTGGCCAATCGACTGGACCGGGTCTCGAACTATCCGGCAGAGGCCAGTGAGCCGACGCTGAGTACCTCAGGCGATGGCGACAATGCAATGGCTTGGTTCATCTTGACCCGGATGCAACCGAGCACGGCACCGATGGCGCAGCTGGGGGATTTCTCTGAGGACGTCATCAAAGAGCGAATCGAACGTGTGGCCGGTGTCGCCCGCGCCAATATCTTTGGTGGCACGGCGAGGGAGTTAGTCATCGAAGTCGATCCAGATCGCATGGCGCAGTTCGGCGTCAGTCTGTCGCGGATCGCAAGTTCTGTTCGAGCCGCCAATGTCAGTTTGTCGGCCGGCGCGGTCGACGAGGGCAAGCGCCGCTACACCACCCGAGTGGATGCACAATTTAACTCGCCTGAAGTGATCGGTGAGACGGTGTTGTTGCAGACCCCCAATGGCGCGCAGATTCGCCTGGCGGATGTGGCCACCATCCGTTTCGACTATCAGGAGGCCGGTGCCAATATTCGGTACTTGGGCGATGACGCCCTGGCGATTAACGCGATACGGGAAACCGGCGCTAACGTAATTGAAACCATGGCGCAGATCCGAGCGGTAGTGGACGAACTCAATGCCGGGGCCTTGGCCGAGGCTGGGCTGAAGTTGCAACAGGTCTATGACGAGACCGAATACGTCGAGCAGTCGATTGATCAGGTTCAACAAAACATTGCTGCCGGCGGATTGCTGGCAGCGGGAATTTTGTTGCTATTTCTGCGCTCACCCGGCGCGACTCTGGTGGTCAGTGTGGCGATTCCGGTGTCGGTTATTGGCAGCTTTGTCGCGATGGCTGCCCTGGGCCGCAGCATCAACGTAATTTCGTTGGCAGGCCTAGCATTTGCCGTGGGCATGGTAGTCGATGCGGCTATCGTGGTTTTGGAAAAAATTGTCAGTAACCGTCAAAAGGGGATGAGTGCACCCGAGGCGGCCTACCAGGGCGCGGCACAGATTTGGGGTGCGATCCTGGTCTCTGCGCTAACCACGGTCATGGTGTTTATTCCCATCCTGACGCTCAAGCTAGAAGTGGGTCAGCTGTTTCGTGACATTGCGGTGGCGATTTCGGTGGCTGTGAGCCTGTCCCTGATTGTGGCGGTGACGCTGATTCCGGCCATGTCACGCAAGGTGATGGGCGGCAACCGTCCCTTCCAACCGATGCGTTTACCGATCATTGACCCGATCGGTCGAGGGTTCTCGGCCTTTATTCTGGGCATGGTACGGCTGTTTACCGCCAACAAACTGATCAGCGTTATCGTTGCGGTCGTGCTAGCCGCCGGATCACTGACAATCAGCTCGATCATGCTGCCCAAACTTGAATACTTGCCTGAGGGTAACCGTAATTTGGTGTTCGGCTTCATCCTGCCGCCGCCGGGATACAACTTGGAGACGACCTCCGCCATTACCCGCGATCTAGAAAATGCCAGTCGCAGGCTGTGGGCCCGCGATACTGGCGAGCTATCCGAGCCCGGTCAGCCGCCTAAGATTGAGAACTTCTTTGTGGTTGCGCTTCGCCAAAATGCCTTTGTCGGGGCCACGGCGGTGGATGAGCAACGTGCCGGTGAACTGATCCCTGCGTTACAAGGGCCGATTTTTGCTGAGCCGGGCACCTTTGGGTTTATGAGCCAGCCCAGTATTTTCGGTCGGGGCGTGGATGGGTCGCGCAGTGTCAGTATTGATATTCGTGGACCGGATTTACCGACCATTTTGGGGATTGCGGGGCAGACTGCGGGGCGATTGGCACAGGCATTTCCGCGCTCCGAGGGCCATCAATTCCGACCGATCCCTGGGCTTGAGTTGGGTGCGCCTGAGGTCCGAGTCCAGCCCAGGCTGGATCGTCTGGCAGATGCTGGAGTCAGCCCGCAGGAGCTCGGCTTGGTGGTCGATGCGTTTAATGACGGGGTGCGGGTGGACCAAATCACGCTGGGCTCTGAGCGCTTAAATTTGGTGCTCAAGGGCATCGCCAATTCAGTCGACACTACCCAACAAATTGGGTATCTGCCGGTCGTAACGCCCAAGGGTAATGTGCTGCCGGTCAATGCGCTAGCGGATGTGGTGTTGACCGCGGGTCCGACACAGATCCGCCATCTAGAGCGAACGCGAGCGATTACGCTGGAATTTCGGCCTGCACCGGGTACGCCGCTAGAAGCGATCGTCGAACAGGTCCGTGAACAGGTGGTTACGCCGATGTCTGAAAATCTACCGCCGGATGTCAGCATCGGTATCTCGGGTACCGCCGATGCCCTGAACGAGACCTGGGATGCGATGGTGGTTCAATTGCTGGTCGCGTTGGTGATTGTCTACTTGGTGATGGCGGTGCTGTTCGAATCCTTTGTTTACCCGTTGGTGATCGTTACCACGGTGCCGCTGGCGATGGCCGGCGCCATGATCGGCTTGGGCGTTTTGAACCTATCCGTCTATCAGCCCTTGGATATGCTGACGATGCTGGGATTTGTGATCTTGATCGGCATCGTGGTGAATAACGCCATTTTGTTGGTCGATCAGGCCCTGCGTGAGCTGCGGGTCCATGGGTTGGAGCCTCGGGAAGCGATCATCGCCGCCACTCAGGATCGTATTCGGCCGATCTTTATGTCCACCCTGACCAGTATCTTTGGCATGTTACCGCTGGTGTTGCTGACCGGACCGGGCTCTGAGCTCTATCGAGGTTTGGGTACGGTCGTAGTCGGTGGGCTATCCCTATCGGCGTTGCTAACGCTGGCCATTATCCCACCGCTGTTGTTTCTGGTGCTACGCAAGCCCAAGGCCCAGCCGCAGTTTGACGGGGTGACTCGGGCGGATCAGTGATCAAGTGAGGGTGCGAACCAGGCCCATGCTGCTGACCACGAGCAGGGCCGCACCCAAAACTCGATAGAAAACGACCGGGTCTTTACGACTCAGTGAGTCGTGGAACCACTCGCCCAGCAGATGGCCGACAAAGGCCGCGGGCAATAGCCACAGGTGCTCACGCCATTGCAGATCAATGTCCAGAGCGACAAATGACAATAGTTTGATCGACACCAAGATGACCCACAGCATAAATAGGGTGTCGCGCAATTGGTGTGCGGCGACCCGAGCGGCAAACACGGCGACAACCAGTGGCGCTGCGATCAGTGACGTGCCGCTGACATAGCCCCCCAGCATCAACAATCCAGTATCCAAGCTGCGATAACGGCTTTTGATGGGTGTGTTGAGGATGTAGGAGATCGCGTAGACCGACACAATGACGAAAATAATGGCCGAGAGAATCTCATTCGGCAGGGTCACCAGTCCCAGCACGCCGATGATCTTTGGACCGATCATGATGCCCAGGCTGCGCCCCAAGGTGGGCCAGTCGATCTGCGGTCGGGCGCGCTCCCCCCGGGCATGGGCTTTGAGCGAGCTGCGCAGCATCACCAGGCCTGAAAAAAACAGTAGATGAACGGCGATGATGGGCAGGAAAATCAGCGGATCATTGACGATCCAAAGCAGGAAGGGTAACGACAACACCGCGCCGCCAAACCCCAATCCAGCACGCACGAAACCTGACCAAACAAAGATCAATGCGATCGCGATCAGTTGCCAAAGGGCTAGATTTTCCATGAACCACTCCGTGACGGGGTCCGCAGTTTAGGACATCAGTGGCCAGCCGGTGAACCCGCAGGATTAATCTGAGGCCATGACCTTAGAAGACTATCTGCGCAAATTAGACGAGCTGGGCGGCTCGGACATGTATCTATCGACCGGAGCGCCTGCGACCGCGCGGGTTAACGGGACTCTGCATCCCTTGGGAGCACCACTGGAGAATGGGGTGATCGCGCGCCTACTCCATCAAGCGATCAGCCCGGCTCATCAAGAAGAGTTCCGAGCTAAGCCGGAATTGAATGTGGCGGTGTCAATCCATGGCGTCGGCCGCTTTCGAGTCAACGCTTTCAAGCAGCGGGGCGAAGTCAGCGTTGTGGCTCGCTCAATCAAAACCGTGATCCCGGATATGATTAGTTTGGGGTTGCCGGGGCTATTGAAAGAGCTGTCGATGACGCCCCGGGGCCTGATCCTATTCGTCGGCGCCACCGGCAGTGGCAAGTCGACCTCACTGGCCTCCATGATTGATTACCGAAATGCCAATGCCGCAGGCCACATTATCACTATCGAGGATCCGATCGAGTTTGTGCATTCCCACAAGCAATCCGTGGTTAATCAGCGCGAGATTGGCATGGACACCGACAGTTATCAGGACGCGTTGGAAAACACGCTTCGCCAGGCACCGGACGTGATCCTAATCGGCGAAATTCGTAGCCGCGAGCCGATGGAACATGCGATTGCCTTTGCCGAGACCGGTCATTTGTGTTTGTCGACGTTGCATGCCAACAACGCAAACCAGGCGCTGGATCGAATTATTAATTTCTTCCCTGAGGATCGCCGATCTCAGCTGCTGATGGATCTATCTCTGAACTTGCGTGCCATCGTGTCCCAGCGATTGGTCAAGACTGTCGATGGCTCGCGAACCGCCGCAGTTGAGATCCTGTTAGGCAGCCCACGCATCAGTGATCTGATCCGCCAGGGCGAGGTGGCCGAGATCAAAGAGGCGATGGAGCAAGGCCGATCCATCGGCATGCAGACCTTTGATCACGCCTTGTTAGAGTTATGGAGTGCTGGACGTGTCAGCGAGGCTGAGGCATTGCGCAATGCTGATAGTGAGAACAATCTTCGTTTGGCGATGGGGCAGGTTCAGGCCAACCGAGGCCAGCTGGATACCGGCGGCGGATTTACCTTGAGTGATGATGACTCAAATCCTGGGTCACGACTGATTTAACCCCGTTGGATTCTGGTGCATACTTCGCCCTTCTGTATCACCTAGGTAACACAGTCTTGTTTAGCATTGCCGCCTGCGATTATCCGCTGTTGATTCTGTCTCTGCGTACTTCCGATCCGATGCAACTGGATGCCTGGGTACAGACTCAGATTGCCGCACATCCCTCATTGACCTCGCGGCCATGGGCGATCGATGTGAGTGAAACCCAAGGTCACGTGGACATGGGCGAAATCATTCGAGTCTGCCGCAAGTACGGCGCAACCCTGGGGGGAGTCATGGGAGCCGGCGGTGGCACCCTGGGGCAGGCCAATTCGATGGGGCTTGCCTTGCTGCCACCGGCGGCGAGCACGCCATTGCAGCTTGAAGCTCCCGCTCCAGTGGCGGTTGAGGTGCCGGCTCCGAACCTAGGTGCACAACTGATCAATACGCCGGTTCGTTCTGGCCAGCAGGTTTGGGGCCAGGGTCGAGATCTGATCGTTTTTGGACAAATCAGCCCCAGCGCCGAGGTCATGGCTGACGGTCATTTGATCTGTTACGGCGCCGCCAAAGGGCGCCTTGCCGCGGGTGTCAGCGGAAATGCTGAGGCTTTGATTTGTGTGAATAAATTGCAGGCAGAGTTAGTTGCGATCAATGGAGTTTTTTTGACGCTGGATGATCTGCAACAGCATCCTCAATGGGGGTTGCCAACGCGTATCAAATTGAACTCAGGCCGCTTGGAATTGACGTCTCTCAGCTAGTTTGTTCTGGCTCAGACGCGTGTTATTCTGCTGGGGTAAAACCACACTTAGGGATACCCCACAACATGGCGACCATCATCACCGTCACTTCAGGCAAGGGCGGCGTCGGTAAAACGACCTCCAGTGCCGCAATTGCTACCGGATTGGCTCAAAAGGGTTTCAAGACCTGCGTCATCGACTTCGATGTCGGCTTGCGAAACCTGGATTTGATCATGGGCGTCGAGCGCCGTGTGGTATACGACTTTGTTAACGTTATCCAGGGCGAGGCCAGTCTCAATCAGGCTTTGATCAAGGATAAGCGCACCCCCAATCTGTTTATCTTGCCGGCCTCGCAGACCCGCGACAAAGATGCCTTGAGCCAAGAAGGTGTCGGCCAGGTGCTGGACGAGCTGCAAAACGACCTAGGTTTTGAGTACATCATTTGTGATAGCCCAGCGGGCATCGAAAAAGGCGCGTTCCTAGCGCTCTACTACGCCGACCACGCCATCGTCGTGACGAATCCCGAGGTCAGCTCGGTCCGCGACTCGGATCGTATTCTGGGTATTTTGCAGAGCAAATCGAAAAAGGCAGAGGACGGCGGCACCGTCAGCGAGCATCTGTTGCTGACCCGTTACAACCCGACTCGTGTCGAGAAGGGTGAAATGCTGGCGCTGGAAGACGTGCACGAGATCCTGGCGATTGATGTGTTGGGTGTAATCCCCGAATCCGAAGACGTGTTAGCGGCGTCTAACTCAGGCGAGCCGGTCATTATGGCCACCGAGAGCGATGCCGGTCAGGCATACCTGGATGCGGTAGACCGTTTGCTGGGTGAGGAGCGTGAGCTGCGTTTCACGACCGCGAAAAAGCGCGGTCTGTTTTCACGAGTGTTCGGAGGTTAAGTCATGAGCTTTTTGTCTCTATTCCAAAAGAAGCGTGACACGGCCAAGACTGCCAAAGAGCGTTTGCAAATTGTGATCGCCCACGAGCGCGTCAAGCGCAGCGGTCCGGACTTCCTGCCCGAGTTGCAGCGTGACATTATTGAGGTCATCAGCAAGTACGTGGATATCGATCCTTCTCAGGTCGTTATTAATCTCGAGAAAGAAAACGACTGTGCGGTGTTGGAGCTAAACGTCAGCTTGCCTGATGACGTCTAACTTCGTTTTCTACGATTATGAAACAACGGGGATCGATCCCGCGCTAGATCGGCCCATCCAGTTTGCGGCTTGCCGCGCGACTTTTGATTTTCAGCCCATCGACCAGCATGAATTCAAGTGCCGGTTGGCGGGTGATGTCATTCCTAGCCCAGGGGCGACCCTGGTCCACGGGCTGTCCCCCGATGTGCTTCAACGCGAGGGTGTGACGGAGCGTGAATTCGCTTCACGTATCAATGATCTGTTTTGTGATGCCCCACAGATGATCATGGGCTACAACACGGCCAATTTCGATGATCCGTTTACCCAGCATTTGTTGTACCGCAATTTCCACGATCCCTACAGTTGGCAATACGCGGATCAGAACAAGCGCTACGATTTGATCGTGGCGGTGCGCGCAGCTTATGTATTTGCGCCTCACGCACTGCAATGGCCTGAACGCGATGGCCGAGTGTCCATGAAGCTTGAGGATCTGGCCCCCGCCAACGACATCGCGAATTTGCAAGCCCACGATGCGTTGGGGGATACCCTCGCTACCCGTGACCTGGCCGCTATCTTGGCTCGTCAAGCGCCGGATTTATGGCAGGAATGTCTTTCGATGGCTGACAAGAAAGAGGTCCAGCATCGAATTCACACGGCCATGTCTGGGCATGGGGCCCTGGTGATGGTGGATTCACTGTTCGGGTTGGAGCGGGGGTATGCGGGACTGGTGTATCCGATCGGGACACATCCGGAGAACCCCAACGAGGTGTGGTGCATTGATCTTGGGATGGATTTGGCGCCACTGGCCCAGCTTACGGCCGATGAATTGCGTCATTACCTGTACTTACCCAGCGCTGAACGTGACTCACAGACCCCCCGGGTGCCCTTTAAGCGGATTCGAACCAATCGAGCGTGCGCTGTCTTTCCACTAGAAAAGCTGGCCCAGTGTCCACAGGCCCTCGCGGTTGCCGGCATCGATCGTGCGCATTTCAAAGCTCAACGAGATTGGGTGCGTCAGCAATCCAATGCCCATTGGATGAGCATTGCGGAGGCGGTGCTGGTTAATGAGTTTAAAACCTCAGCCTGGGTCGACGCACAGTTGTTTGATGGCATGTTTAGCCGCAACGATCAGGCCAAGTTACGCCAGGTGCGCACCAGCGAGGCGGTGGATTTAATGGCAGATCCGCCCAGCTTTGATGATCCGCGCCTCAACCAAATGTTGCCCTTGTATCTGGCGCGAAATTTCCCTGAACATCTAGGGCCGCGCGCACGCAAACAGTGGACCCAGTATTGCAGTGCACGGTGGCAGGGACCTGCGCGAGGGCGCGCGATGACGTTGCCCCGTTACCTAAGCGAAATGGAAACACTCGCCAGCAGTGAATTGCGGCCCGAACAGCAGCAGTTGTTATACGAGCTTGAGCGTTGGGTTCAGCGCGAAGCGCCCCCGTTATAGGGGCTCTGCGGCTTCTTCGATCAGATGGGGAATGCCATCGACGATGGGGAATGCGACACCCGCGTCGGGTGATTCCAGCTTTTCAGTCTGTGGGTTATAGGTCAATTTGCCGCCACTGACTGGGCATACAAGTAGTTCAAGTACGTTAGGATCTATCATTCCACGAGTGTGCCTTGAGGGAGTCACCTTGCCAAGCATCCGCATGAACAAATGTCGCCTACCCGATGGCCTGAATATGGCGACTTATTACCGGCAGGGGCAGGGCACGCCGCTGTTGTGCATCCCCGGACTGACCCGAAATCATCGGGATTTTTTGCCCTTGCTAGAGTTGTTTCCCGAGCGGCCGTTCTATTTGGTTGATCTGCGGGGGCGCGGCCAGTCAGATTGGGATGATCAGCCGGCTCGTTATCAGCCACCGACCTATGCGGCTGACTTGGCGCACTGGCTGGATGGTTTGCCGGTCGAGCAGTTCGATTGGGTCGGCACTAGCCTGGGTGGGATTTTGACCATGGCGCTGGGCGCGACCCATGGCCATCGCATGCGACGGGTGGTAATCAATGATATTGGACCGGTTATTGAACGTGCTGGGATTGATGCGATTCGAGCTCGGGTAGGACGTGGTGGGCCCTTTGCCAGTTATCAGGAGGCTAAGCAGGCGGTCCACGAGGCACAAAGCCCGGATCATCCGCTGGAGCAGGATTGGGATGAACGCACCCGCGCGCTGTGCGTCCAACAAGGCGATCAGTGGCGTTTTGATTATGATCCGCGCATCGCCCAGCAGGCTCAGGGCGGCGATATTGAACCTTTTTGGAACCTGTTCGAATCACTGGCCCCGGTTGAGTGTCTGGTATTGCGTGGGGAGCGTTCGGATTTGTTCTCTGCCCAGACGCTCGATCAGATGCAGCAACGTCATCCCAACTGCCTAAGCGCAGTGGTTCCCGATACCGGGCACGCCCCTACCTTGAAGGAATCAGCGGCTCAGCAGGCTTTGTTGTCGTTTTTGGGTTGAGTCGGGTATCGGTTTGAATCAATACTGAGCGCTCTAGGGAGGAATCGACCAAGGCCGGTCAGAGATGCCCATGATTGAATGCTCAGACGACTCGCAGCCCGGCTGCGGACACATCCTAATGCGCCCCAACGCTGCAATGCCCTGGCGTTACAACTTATATGTGATCGCAATCTTTTCCGTTGGCGTGCTGGGCTTTGGTATTTTCTGGACGTTCCAGGGCGTCACGCTGGCGCTGCCGTTTGGAGTATTGGAAATGCTGGCCTTGAGCGCCGCGCTTTACCATGTCGCTCGCCAGGCACAACGTCAGCAGACACTGCGCTTAACCCCCACCGAAGTGCACTTCAAAAGTGGTTTGAAGGTAGTGGAGCAGGACGTCAGTACCCCTCGGCAGTGGACTCACATTGATATCCGGCCCGCCAAGCGCAAGATGGAAGCCCCCCGGGTATTTCTGGTGTTTCGTGAGCAGCAGATCGAAGTCGGCGGATTTTTAAACCGCCGCGATCGTTATCGTCTTATCCGTCAACTA
>JBMYYI010000054.1:0-11126 GCA_049609265.1 Litorivicinus sp.
CTAGATGGTCAGCGTTACCTCAATGGTTCGGTCGAAAATGCATTGGAAATCGATGCGTCCACGTCGGGCCGCATTGTCGCCGGTGAGTTTTTGGATGTCGCCTCAGGTGTTCCCGTTAACGCTAAATTTCTCTTGGATTTGAATTCGACATTTAAGGATGGAGCCACCTACGAAATTCTTCGTGAAGATGCGGGTACAACCAACGTTTTTGGATTGGATCAGGTGCTTGACTCTTCGAACTCTCGCCTATCCGACACCTCTTATGTCATGAACTCGTCGATTGAACGAGGCGTAAATAACAACAACGAGAGCGTTGTGGTGACCATTAGTCGTGACGACGAGGAATACATCGACAAGGCCGCAACTCGCAACCATCCCTCTGACAACGCGGCTCGGACTTTGGGTCGCATTGCCACCGATGGTGTTGCACTGGGCGATATGCAGACTGCATTGACCCTGCTCGACCTCAACGACTACGGTTATGGTAACAATCAGCAAAACCTGGCCGTCGAGGTTAAGCGCCTTGCGCCGATTGCCAACAATTCGCACGTTATCGCGCATATTGATTCTATTGATGCAGTCACCAATGCCGTTAACTATCGTGTCCAGGCGCGCCGTGGCAACTGGTCTGGTTATCGCGATGCCAACACGTCGCTGTGGGCGCGCACCATTCAAAGCAACACTCGCTCGTCCGGTTCAGTGCCCATCGCAACGCCAGGTTCTCAGGACAATGCCGGGCACGACGGATTCACCGCACGAACCCTAGGTGGGACTTTTGGTCTCGACCGTCGATTCAAGCACGGTTTGGTTGGCTTCTCGTATTCGGACCTAGATCTTCGAATTCGCCAGGGGGATGATCGTACGGGCGAGAACTCAACTGGCAATCAGCAGGTTGCGACTCTGTACGCTCGCATAAATGGCCGTTATCAATACCTCATGGCCAACGCCACACGCTCAACCAGCACAATCAATGGGGTGCGTAAAACGGCCGTCGGCCGGACTGCGAGCCACACGGTTGATGCAAAAACCTATGATTATCGGGCCGAGATTGGCCGCCGATTTGACTTGTCAGATGGACGCACGGCGTTGACGCCCTACGTCAGCGCAACGCGCCAACACTACGAAGCTGATCCGTATCAAGAGACCGGTGCAGGTGCACTGAATCTGGCCGTGTCTGAGCAATATTTCGTTCGTCAGGCCCATGAATTTGGTTTGTCGATTTCACACAAGCGTCGGTTCCTGGGCGCTAAGACCTTGGTTCGGGTCAAAACGGCCATTTCCCGCGACGCCCGCGCTGATGACTTAACGATTTCAGCCCGTTACACCGGCGATACGCACACCGTTCATTCGAACGACTACACCGCCTTTACCACACCTGCGGAGGTATGGAGTCGTGAGGCTTTCAAGGCCAGTTTGGATTTGCAGTATGAAGTCGGTGAGCGCGGCATGTTAAAGCTGGGATTGAACAGCGAAGCGCGCAGTAACCGCCAACGTTTGGGCGGTGAATTTGGATTTGTTTGGGTATTTTGAGCATGAAAAATAAATTTCTTTTGTTGGCCGTGGCTGCTGCGCCCCTTTTGACGGTTGCTGCGACCGACGAGCAGATCGAAAGCGCGGCGGATGTGTTGGATCAAACGATTCAAAGCGAGCAGCAGCGACGTGAGGCTACTCGGCCCGCCGAGGTTCCGCCTGCGTCTGAGTTGCCTTCTGAGTTTGAGCTGGATCTGTCCAATATTCCAGCCGGTGAAAACTGCATCGAACTGGAACGCCTAGCGATTGATGGCGCCCGGGTGATGGACGAATGGGATCTTGAGGTTCTAGAAGCGCCTTTGGTTGGAAAGTGTATTTCGCCTGAATTGGCGTCGACGGCCTTGGCCAAAGCGACTAACTACTACCTGCAGCGTGGATTTGTGACAACCCGTGCTTATCTACCCAATCAAGACCTGAGCGATGGGGTTTTGACAGTTTATATCGCTGAGGGGCGCGTCCAGCAGGTTGTGGCTAAGGGCTCCCCTGAGTTGAATGTGGCGCCTGTGTACACGCCTGATCAGGACCTGCCGCTGAACATCCGCGACCTTGAGCAGGCCGTGGATCAGATGAATGCCATTCCGGGCAACGATGTGACTATGCAGATCGAGCCCGGAGATGCGCCTGGCGAGAGTAACGTCGTCTTTGAAAATCGTGGTGAGCCGAAGCCGGTACATACCTTAAGTCTCGATAACTCCGGCAGCGAATCCGTGGGCTTAGATGCAATGAGCTTGCGCGTTGTGACGGGTGATGTCTTGAACAATCACGTAGTGTCGCTCTACTACCGCAAAACAAAAGATACGGACGATAAACACTCGTACAGTGGCAACCTGAATGTGGCAATGCCGTGGGGCTACAACACTTTCTCGTTAGGCCATACCCGGGGTGGGTTCGAAACCATTCTGACTTTTCCCATCACGGGCACGCAGCTAGACAATGAGGGCGCAAACCAAAGCACCTATGCTGAGTGGAACCGCGTATTTTTCCGAGATCAAACATCCAAGCATTCGATTAATTTCAAGGCCAAGCGAGATTCGGTTGAGTCGTATCTGGACGGTCAGTTAATCGGCGTAAACAGCCGTACGTTAGACGCGGTTGAGATTTCAACCAACAGCGTCTGGGGATTTGGAAACAAAGTGCTGACCCTGAAACCTGAGTTTGCGATCGGGATCAGCGAAGTTGACAACCTGCCGGCTGGCGTCAATACCCCGGTTGAAAATCCGCAGTCTGAATACCTCAGATTTAAGTTAACCGCAGACTGGCAGCATCCTTTTACTCTGGGTTCGCAGTCTCTGCTTTGGGGTTCTAAGTTCGTTGGCCAAATGGCGACCGTTCCACTGTATGGGTCGCAACAGTTGAATGTCGGCGGTGCAGCTTCGGTCCGAGGTTCGACCGACGTCACTATCAGTGGTGATGAGGGTAATTATTGGCAAAACACCCTGACGCTTAAAAAGCAGGTGCCCATGAACGGCGTAGTGGTCAATCAGGATTACTACATCGGTTACGACACAGGACGCGTCCGTTCAATCCGCGAAGGTCAGTACGAAGGTGACATGGAAGCCGGCGTTGTTGGCACGAACTGGAAGTTCGGTGCTTGGAAGCTTGATATCAAGCATTCCATTCCTGTCCGCGTGGCCCGTCAAGATAAAGGCGACAAATTTACTACCACCGCACTTAGCGTAGATTTCTAAGGTAACGATTATGAATAAGGTTTTTCGAATTGTTCGACGCAAATGTGATGGCCGTTTGGTCGTTGCTAGTGAGCTGGCAAAAAGTGCGGTAAAGGGTCTGGGCTCAACAATGGCGCTGCTGTCGTCATTGGCTGCCATGCCGGCCCTAGCGACCACGGTAACGGGAGGCGGTAGTAACGCTCCGGCTATTACGTCAGGCGTAAATACCGACCGAGTCATTAGAACGGCTACGACGACAAATCCGTCAACCAGTCAGGTTTTGAACACGCCAGTCGTTCAGATTCGAACGCCAAATTCGAGTGGTATCTCACACAACACATACTCGCAATTTGATGTTTCTGCTACGGGGCTGATGCTGAACAATGCAGTCACCAATACTGAAGCAGTCTTGGGAGCCGAGAGCACTGATTCTGGGCAAATACAGTTTGTAATTGGCGCAAATCCGCAACTTAGTGGCGGTGCGGCCAGCGTTATCCTGAATGAAGTTGTCTCGGCCAATGCTTCGACTCTGGCCGGCTCGATTGAAGTCGTTGGCGCCCAGGCCGATGTCATTATCGCGAACCCTTACGGAATCACCTGTACTGGGTGTTCGACCTTAAATGCCGGTTTGACTGCTTTGGTGACCGGCTCTGCGACAGTAACCGGTTCAAACATTGCTTTTGACCTTTCGTCGGCGGCCTTAACGATTGCCAACAACGGGACCAACGACGCGCAGCTAGACGCTGACAAACTGGCTCTGGTTTCGCGCGAGATTGATATTCAAAGCCGTATCAACGGCAGTGAAATTGAGGTGTTGGCGCATAACGGCACGGCGACGCTGAACACATCTACCGGGGATTGGTCTACTTCAGCTACGGGGGCGGAATCGGGCGGTGCGCCCTCATTCGCCATCGACTCTTCAGCCTTGGGTGGCATGTATGCGAATACCATTACGCTAACGGCCACCGAGGAGGGTGTCGGTGTTCGTACGCTGGGTGACATGATTGCTCTGGGCGGTGAAATCACCATCACAGCCGACGGTCAGCTGGAAATGGGCTCCGCGGCTGAGGACGTCGCGCTTCAGGCCCGTACTATTTCGATGGATGTCGAAGATGACATTGCGTTTAACCAGGTTGCGATTGATGCGGTCGATACCGGCACCAACGGCGGTGGTTCTATTACACTCGACTCAGCGGGCGATCTGACAATCGTCAAAGGGCGTATGGATTCTGCAGGTGACACTGCGGGTGCAGGCGGTGATATCTCGATTACCGCAGACAGCCTGGCGGATATAACCGCTGGACCAGATGCCAATCGCGCTGCGGCGGGTGGACTGACTATTGACGTAACCGGCGCCGTAAACATCAATAATGTTGCTTACGTCGGAAAAACGCTGGACTTGGATGCGCAATCGCTAACGGTCGGTAACGCGGGCAGCCTAGGTTCCACAGGCAATGCAGACTTAGACCTTGTGGATGCCGCCTCTGTAAACGGTACGCTCAATACGGGTGGTGTATCTACGCTGAACGCTGACAGCATTTCCGTCGCAGGCACGGCCACAGTTAATGCCGCAGACATCACTCTAACTAGCACAAACGCGCTGACCGTTGCTCAGGGCAGTACTTGGGCCGTCAGCGGTGACTTGGGTTTGGTGGGTGATGCAATTTCAATCGACACAGACCTGTCTGTTTCGGGTGATCTGGCACTGGGTTCGGTGTCGTCTTCGTCCATCTCTGTAGGCGCAACAAACACCAGCGCGGTCGTATCGGTAGCCGGAACGGCGACCTTGCAGGCCGGCGCACTGACTCTGGCCGGTGCCATGTCGGTGACCGGTGTCACCACGGCGAACGTAAGTGGCTTGGCGACCTTGGCAGCAACCAGTGCCGTGACCAGCAACGGCGGTCTAAACCTGACCGCAGCAGATATGGCGTTGAGTGGCAGTATCGCGCAGCGCGGCCAAGTCACTCTGGCTACGACAGGTGCGATGACGATCAATGCGGGTGCGACGCTGTCGACCACGTCGGCAGCTGACATCATGCTTAATGCAGGTGGTGCGTTGGTAAACCGTGCCCTGGTTTCAGCAGCCGGCGATTTGAGCGTTGGCAACGGGGCGACGGGCAGCACAGTGACCAACACGGGTACGCTGCAGGCAGCAGGCGATGTCACGCTTAACGTTGATGGCTTGGTATACAACCAAGCGGCGCTGGATGCCGTTGATACGGACGCGCAGGACGGACGTAACCTGGGCCTCGCGTATGACGGCAGCAGTTCTGCCGCGACTGCTACGTTCGAGAACCGTTTAACCGTCGACTTGGATCAAATCGGTGCGATTTATGCCAATGGTGGCGACTTAACGATTGCGTCCGGCACATTGGTTAACGAAGGTGAACTTGAGGCGTCCGGCACCATTGATTTGTCGAATACGGCCCTGCGCAACCAGTTGGCTGGGATTTTTGACGGTGCCGCACACGCCGGCGACGCCCGTGCGGATCTCATGTCTGCTCGCAGTCAGTATGACTACTCATCATCAAACGGTATCACCAGTGTCGCAACCGACGAGTATTTGTTGGGCGGTCGAGCGGATTTCATTGCGTCCATTCGTTCACACAGCCTGACATTAGGCGCGTCAGCGCTGAACCTTGGGGGGCGTGTCAATGCTGGCTCGATTTCCGGTACCTTAACCGAGGAGAGCTTAGCTTCCACGCGTTTGCAAAGCACCACGTCTGAAGAAGTAGCGCCGCCGAACATTGATTCAGCGGTATCCGCGGGTGTTTCAGTGGTCGCTGATGGCGGGACAAATACGTCTGTTGAGTTTGGTTCGAACAACGCGACGACGGTCGTTCACATTGCCCCGCCAACAGCCGGTGGTCTGTCTAACAACACCTACAGCCGTTTTGATATTAATTCCGCGGGTGTGATTTTAAATAACCAAGCGTTTAACCAAGACGTGACAGTCACGACGGATTTGTCGGCTGTGATTACCTCAAACCCGACGCTGGTGAGCTCTGCCTCGGTCATTTTGAACCAAGTCACCGCCGGCAATTCGGCTTCTATCTTGAACGGTTTTTTGGAAGTGGCAGGTACGCGCGCTGATGTTCTAGTCGCGAACCCTGCCGGTTTGGTATGCGATAGCTGTGGTGTCATCAATGTTGATCAGTTCGACATGGTGGTTGGCACCGTCTCGTTGGTTGGTGGCAGCACCCCAGCGATTGGGCAGTTCGATACAACGAGTGCTAGCGGCAATCGTTTAGAGGTCGTAGGTGACGGTGCTGACCTCACATCGGCTGGATGGGTTTCGCTGACAACACCCGAGATGTATTTGTCGGGCAGCTTGAATGCTAATGATCTGTTTATTGGACTGGGTTCTGGTGTTTACGAGCATACGGGAACAGGTTCAGTGCCCTATCAGCGTGTCTCATCTGGCGCGCAGTCAAACACCACAGCTTTGACCATCGCTGAACCGGCGGGCATCTTTGCTGACAGTGTCACCATCGATAGTGAGTCAACAAACCAGAATGCGGCGCTGTCGGTTTTTGGCGAAATTGCGGCTAACAATGGCGCGTTAGATATTGACGCTGACGGCACGATTTCGATCGCAGGCCGCGTTTCGGCCACGGATGTAGTGAATATCGTTACGACGTCCAGCAACAACTCACAGAGTATTGCGTCTGCGGACATTCAGCTAATTAACGGCACGATAACCGCAGGCCAGCCAATGCTGTTAAAGGCTGATACGGGTTCCATCGTGACCAACGGTGGTCAGATCTACGGATTTGATGATTTGACCCTAGACGCCCGGACCATGGTGGATACAGCAACGAGCAATCCCGCCGAGTTCAATAACACTCGTTTTTCCGGCGGCACGCTGGATTTCATGATCGACGAGGTTTTGAAATTCGAAGGTACTCGTTGGGAAGCTGACATTTTTAAACTGTCGTCGACGGGCTTGGGTAGCTTGGCGCTGACGGTGGGTGATGGGACCATTCTTAAGGCCCTGTCGCTCATGGATGTGAATGCTAAAACGGTCGTCAACTCGGGCACCATCGCCTCGCTAAAGGCGTTCGATTTGGATGCGACCCAGTCGGTCCGGAACTTGCAGGATGGCATATTAACGGCGGGGGAATCGTCGACGCTCAGGACGCCATCATTTTCGAACGCCGGAACTTACGTCGGCGCTGAATCTGATACAGCGACGGGGTCGGTAGTATGGGAAATCAACGGCAATGTGAACGACAGCAGCACTGCTGGCACCATCACTAACTCGCGCGGTGCAACGGTATATGCTGGCGATGCGTGGACCATAAACAGCACGGGTGGTCTCGCCACTATCTCCAACTACGGCTCAATTAGCAGTGATGTGTCAACGCAGGCCAATCTGTATCACCTGTCGAACAATGGCATCTTTACCGTTTCTTTGCGCGACAGTGGATCTGCTTCTAACTGGACGGCTAGTACGATCAGTAACTCACGCGGCGCGACCCTGTTTGCGGGCGATGACTGGACCGTTAACTCCAGCGCGAATCGCGGCGTTGGGATTTCAAATCTAGGTACGCTTCAGGGCTACCAGAACATGAGTCTGTCCTTTGATACGCTAACGCTGCCTGCGGGTAATGAAATTTCTGGCGCGCTGGCAGGCAATGTCGGTGACCGGTTAACGCTGAATATCACCAACGCCATGAACCATGACAGCCTTATTTTCTCGAACGAGGACCTGACGCTTAACGTGGGTTCAGGACTGACGGTTAACTCTGACGGCGCGATCGCGGCGAATGGTTCGGCCGACATCGATGCCGCGGGCAACCTAATCAACTACGGGTTCGTCTATGCCGGTGAAAACCTGGATATGGCTGCGGCCGGCCGCTTCGGTAACTTTGTTGATGTTGACCTGGTTGATGGCCGGTTCATCGGATTTGGTCGTGGGCTGCCGTATATAGAGGGCAAGCAAATAGAAAATACTCGCGCTGAAATTCGCGCGGGTAACAATCTGACGGTTACCGCAGCAGGTAAATTTGTAAACTCAGCGGAAATTCGTGCTGGCGGTGATATCACCGTTTCGGCCAGTGAAGTGGCGAACCAAGCCCATCGGTTTGGTGACGGTGGATTTGAAACGGGTAACCCTATTTCCGAAACGACGAATGCCCGTATCAATTACAACAAGAGCGAAGACAAAACATATCCATACATTTATCCGGATAAGTACGAGCGAAACACCGTCACTGAGACCTGGGAAGAGCACGAATGGATCACTGACGGTGTCCCGGCGGTCAAGCCGATTATGATCGCTCAAGGCGGATTCGACCTAACAGCCACAGGCGCCATTAAAAACTATGGTGGGTTGTTGCAGGGCGGAGCGAACAGCGTACTCACCGCGGGTGGCAGTATCGAAAACAACGCGTTGGTTACCGAGAAAGAGAGCTTCACTCAAGTTTCTGTTTTGGAAACGAAGTTTATTGCGTTAGGCGGTTTGACGTATCACCGAGATAAGTTGCTGTCCGGTGGCACTGCAACAGGTGGAACCTTTGAAAACACCAACGACGGTTTTGCTGTCGCCAAGGTGGTCGGCGGCGGCAATTTGTCGATCACTGGCGGTGGAACGTTGACTAACACGGGTGATTTGACGCCCGAATCTAGTAGCCGTTCGGCGGCGGGGCAGGCGGCTGAGAACCCGAGCGGTTTCAGCC
This sequence comes from Litorivicinus sp., assembly GCA_049609265.1. Lineage (GTDB taxonomy): Bacteria > Pseudomonadota > Gammaproteobacteria > Pseudomonadales > Litorivicinaceae > Litorivicinus. The sequence continues at coordinate 8,879 of JBMYYI010000054.1, forward strand.
TAAATATTTCTTTGCCAGACAGCCCTAACGGCTTCTTTGTAACGAATCGAGATCCGTCTGCGGCTTATTTGGTCGAGATGAACCCCAAGCTTCAGCCTGGCGTTTCGACCCTGGGTTCGGAGTATTTGCTTGAAAACCTGAACATCGACACTGACTCCACGTTTCGTCGTTTAGGCGATTCGGGTTATGAGGCCTACTTAGTTGAGCAGCAGTTGATTCAACAGACGGGTGCGGGCGTTTTGGATGGCTATGACAACATCGCGGATGTCATGTCAGGCTTTATGGAGAACTCCGTATCCCAAGCCGACACGCTGGGCTTGACCTTTGGTCAGCCTCTGACCGAAGAACAGCTGGGTGCGCTTGAAGAACCCATTATTTGGATGGTTGAGGTCGAAATCGACGGTGAAACAGTATTGGCGCCGCAAGTCTATTTGCCCAAGCGTATTCAAGATGAAATTGCTCAGCAGTCGGCTGTCATTTCGGCTGATGATTTGTCTATCGATGTCGCTCAGCTCGACAATACGGGCGGTGACATTGTGGCTGACGGCGACCTAGACATCGACGTTGAGGGTGACCTAAACAACCTGTCCGGTAACATCAGCGGTAACAATGTGGACATTGCTGCCGGTGGCGATATCAACAACGAAACCTTCAGCCAATTCGCCGGAAATGACACGCAGGGTGAGACCGTCATAGGTCGCACAGCGGGTATTTCTGCGACGAACGATCTTTCCCTGGATGCGGGCGGCGACATCACTAACTTGGGCGCCGAAATGTCTGCCGGTGGGGACGCCAGTTTGGTGGCCGAGGGTGACATTACCTTTGACACCATTGAGAACCGCACCACTGATTTCGAATCGACAACGGGCGCGACGTCGATGAGTTTGTCGAACTCCGAGACGGTGACTCAGGTCCGATCTGGTCTAAGTGTCGGTGGAAACTTGTCGACTGACTCAGGTGGCGATACGACCTTTGCGGGAACGCAAGTTGATGTGGGTGGGGACGCTGACATTCAGTCAGCTGGCGACATTAACATCATCGCCCGCGAAAACCGCTCATCAACGTCATCGTCAAGTTTGTCCGGTGGCCTTGGCGCGGGTGGCAATCTATATAGCGTGACCGAAACGACAGAAGAGACCGAATCGATTCGTAACGTTGCTTCTGAGTTCAACGTGGGCGGCAACGCAAGTTTTGATGCTGATGGCGATATGCTGGTTCAGGGCTCAGATTTAGAAATTGGCGGCGACGCGACGATTGACGCAAACAGCCTTCGAGTGCTTCAGGGTCGCAATCAAGATACGTCGTCTCGGACGTCATCCACGACCACGATTGGTGTCTCTGTTGAATCCATCGACAATGTCGATGGGTCGACGTCGGAAGGCGTCAGTTTCGGTAGCACGGTGAATGAAACAGAGGATCGTTTGTCCTTACGTGCGCGTGGTTCGAATCTGGGGATTGGTGGAAACCTCACGATCAAAACGGATGAGGACGTCACGTTACAAGGTTCAGAAATCGATGTCGGCGGAAATGTAGACATCGAGGCACAGGACGTCAGGCTACTTGCAGCCCAAAACATTGAACGGGTAGAGACCTCTCGCGAAGAAGTGAAGTTTGGTGTATTCGCATCGAGCGAAGCCGAGGGCGACGCCGAAGCGGGAGCGGAAGCTGGAACAGAGACGGGTACCGATGCTGGTGCTGGCGCAGATGGCTTAAGCGCTGAGGCGAGCGCGTCAGCGGGTGCCGGTGCGGGTGCTTCGGCATCAGGAAATGCCTCAGCAACCGTCGACTTTGCGATCGGCCGAACCGACACCACGTTCGATCTCAACGTGACCAATACCGGATCTGCTATTCGCTCCGGTGGGAATATGCGGATTGTTGCTGAAGACGCCATTGAGTTGGTCGGCTCTGAAATCGAGACGGATGGCGACCTGTTTATGGACTCGACTGACTTCAGTGCCGTAGCCGCTGAAGACATATCGATCAGTGAACGGACATCGGAAAGTACGCGTGTGGGTATTTACGCTGAAGCCGGTGGCGAAGGTTCGGCTGAGGCCGAAGCTAATGCCAGCGGTGAGGCAAGCGCTAATGCGGGGCTGAGTGGCGCCGATGCAGGTGCAGAAGGTTCAGCAGGTGCCAGTGCCAGCGCCGAAGGCGAGGGTAAGGTCGGAATTGGGTTGCAGACTCAAGTGGCGAAGCTGAGCGAGCGAGATACGTCTATCACTTCGCAGGTGTCAGGCATTCGGGCGGG
>JBMYYI010000055.1:0-10943 GCA_049609265.1 Litorivicinus sp.
CCAGTCAGCCCGTTTGAGTTTTGCGTTCCAAACAAATATCAGTCGATATTGTTGATTAACCCGAATGGAGTACCACCGAGCAAGCTCGCCTTTGAGCTGTTCAAGCCTGTTGCCGGGCGGACTTCTCAAATCTCTTTCGTCCGTCGCATGAATTAGCAAATCCAGTTTCCGGGACAGTGCGTTATGCAAGGCTTTGGGGATTCGCTTGTGATGTTGCCCAGACTGATAAAACTGCTCCAGCCACGGGTCTCTGAATCGTTTACTCATCCCAGTTCCTACAATCTATGCACAACATTATTGTGCGTCAAGTGAGGAATTAAGTGTGGCTCAGTTTGCCGTTACAGATCAGTCAGGCCTGTCTGATGGCCGCGTCAGTGCGGCCATTTCTCGTCTACCAGTCCACGGGTCAGGATATTTAGGGCCCCCGCGCCGCCGTCACGGCGCCGTGCGCTGGCAAAGGCGATCAAATCGTCGACTTCGCGCAGCCATTTGTTGACATAGGATTTCAGCAGTGGCTTACCTTCAGCACTGCGGCGTCCTACGCCGTGCACAATCTGTAAGCGCGCCCAGCGGTACTTGCGCGCCCGTTCCAGCATTTCCTGAATCGCCAGCGCCGACTGCTCGACGGTACGTCCATGCAAATCCAGCCGGTAGTCGGCATCGAATCGTTCAACATCGAGATGGCGTTTGACCCGGTTAAACCCGTCGCGCTGCCATTCCAACAGGGCATCGGCGGCCAGCATGGGGGGCTCGTCGGTGCTAAACCCGCTGAAATCCAAATCCTGACCTTTTTCTGCCAGCCGCCGGGCGCGGGCTAGGGCTTCGCGGTCGACCGGGGCGCGGCCAACGTCGGCACGGACGCGGGTCAGCTTTTGGACATCGTGGGCGCCTTCTTCTTTGAGTAGGTCTTCAAAGCTGGGTGAGTCGGACATTCGGGCGCTCCCTAGGTACACTGTGCCGCAAGTTATTGGAGTCTATATGCGTCTACAGGATCAATTGTTCAACGTTCGCGATTTGGTGCGCTATGCCCTGACGCAATTTGACCGCCATCCGTTGTGGTATGGCCACGGTACCGGCAGCCCTTGGGACGAGGCTATTGCTCTTGTGTTCGGTGCGCTGGGATTGGATATGGAAGGGGATGATCGCTTGCTGGATGCCAATTTAACGGTGGCAGAGCGCGAGCATTTGATCGAGTTAATCCGCCTGCGTGTCGAGGAACGGATCCCTACGCCTTATTTGTTGGGCAAGGCGGTATTCCATGGTCTGACCTTCGAGATCTCGACGGATACCCTGATTCCTCGCTCCCCCATTGGTGAATTAATCACCGAGGAGCTGGAGCCCTGGCTGCAGCGCGAGCCGGCCCGGATCTTGGATTTATGTTGTGGTAGCGGATGCCTGGGCCTGCTGGCGGGTCAGGTGTGGCCTGAGGCGGATGTGGTGCTGGCGGACATTTCGCCCCAGGCCCTGGCGATTGCGGAGCGAAATATTGACCGGATGGAAGCCCGTAATCGCACGCGCACCGTGCATTCTGATTTGCTGGATCAGCTCAAGGGGCAGGGGCCTTTCGATTTAGTGATCTGCAATCCGCCCTACGTGGATCAGCGTGACATGGACGAATTGCCGCAGGAGTATCTGCACGAACCCGAAATGGCGTTGGCCTCGGGCACAGACGGCTTGGATCACTGGCGCAGAATTTTCCGGGGGTTGCCGGATTTGATGGCCATTGATGCTCTGTTGGTCGGCGAGGTGGGGAACTCGTGGCCTGCGCTGGAGCGGACCTGGCCTCGGATGCCCTTGGTTTGGCCAGGGACTGAGGGCGATGGTGGGGTATTTATTGTGGATGCACAGGGGCTGCGGACGGGGCTATAATCCGGCGCCTGCAACTTAAGGATCGTTATGTCTGGGAATACTATCGGGCGCTTGTTTAGTGTCTCTACCGCCGGCGAGAGCCACGGACCTGCACTGGCCTGCGTGGTCGATGGTGTGCCGCCTGGATTGCCGATCGACGAGTCGGTCTTGCAGGTCGACTTGGACCGCCGCAAGCCGGGCTCGTCAAAGTATGTGACGCAGCGCCGTGAGGCGGATGAAGTGCGAATTCTATCGGGCGTGTTCGAGGGTAAAACCACCGGCACCTCAATTGGCCTGCTGATTGAAAATACCGATCAGCGCTCCAAGGACTATTCCAAAATCGCCGAGACCTTCCGCCCAGCTCATGCGGATTACGCCTATCAGCATAAATACGGGCATCGGGATTACCGGGGCGGTGGACGCTCCAGTGCCCGTGAGACCGCCATGCGTGTGGCTGCCGGTGCGATTGCCAAGGTCGCCCTCAAAGAGCTGTTCGGCGTTACCGTCCGTGGTTGTCTGACCCGCATTGGCGATGTCCATTGCCAGGTCAAGGACTGGTCGATCGTCAATGAAAATCCCTTCTTTAGTGCCGATCCGGATGCGATTCCTGCGCTTGAGGAATTGATGACTCAGATCCGCCGGGACAAGGACTCAATCGGGGCTGAGTTGATGGTCGTGGCCGACAATGTGCCCCCAGGTTGGGGTGAGCCGGTATTCGATCGCCTGGATGCGGATTTGGCGCATGCCTTGATGGGCATCAATGCCGTCAAAGGGGTCTCGATCGGCGACGGTTTTGACGTGGTTAGCCAGCGTGGCAGCGAACACCGCGACGAGATGACCCCGGACGGATTCAAATCCAATCACGCCGGCGGCGTGCTGGGTGGTATCAGCTCTGGCCAGCCGGTGGTTGCCCGTTTGGCACTGAAACCCACCAGCAGTATTCAAATTCCTGGGGATACCATCGATATTCATGGTAACCCCGCCGAGGTCATTACCACCGGACGGCATGACCCTTGCGTTGGCGTTCGCGCCACCCCCATCGCCGAAGCCATGGTCGCCATTGTTTTGCTGGACCATGCCCTTCGTCAGCGCGGCCAAAACGGACACATTCGCCAGCCCACGCCGAATATCGAAGGATGATCGACGGGCCGATCATTCGGCTGTCTAGCTTTTACGCCATCTACTTTGGCGTCATTGCGATCATGGTCGCTTGGCAGGCCCCGTATTTCGCCTCGTTAGGCTTTAGCCCCAGCGACATTGGATTGTTGTTGGGCATGGCCGGCGGCCTCAAGGTCGTCAGTCCGCTGATTTGGGGTTGGATTGGGGATCACCTACCTCAGCGCATTTTGATTATTCGTCTGGGGGCGGTGTTATGCGCCCTGATCGCCATTGCGCTTCCCCATGTCCAAACCTTTTGGGCGCTAGCCCTGGTGCTGTGCACGTTTAGCTTTTTCTGGGATGCCATTCTGTCGCAGTTCGATGCGGTCACCTTTGAGCATCTGGGTGATCACGGACGGGTCTGGTACCCCCGCATCCGCGGTGTTGGCAGCGCGGGTTTCGTCGTGTTGGCGATTGTCAGCGGTTATTGGTTCGACGGATTCCCGATCGGTCATTGGCCTTATTGGATGCTGGGCTTGGCGATCGCTCTGGCGGTGGTCAGCCTGTCGGTTCCCGGCCGTCATATTACGGCGATCGATCCGCCGCCGGCGGCCGGTTTTGGGCGGGCGTTACTGGCGCCGGCCGTGCTGACATTTTTAGCCTGTGCCTTTCTAAGCAAAATCTCCACGGCGCCGCTGAACGTCTTTTTTACGCTTTACGCGATGGAGAACGGGCATTCGCAATTGATCGCGGGTTGGTTATGGGCTCTGGGGGTGGTGGTCGAGGTCATCATTTTGGTGATGATGTCCCAGTACCTGGCCAAGTTTGATCCACGCCAGCTGATGTTATTGGCGCTGGCGGTGGCGATGTTGCGCTGGCCGATGATTGCCTGGGGTATCGAGTCGCTGTGGTTGATGCTGATTGCGGCATCGCTGCATGGGATCACCTTTGGCGTGTTTCACGTCGGTGCGATGGAATTTTTGCGGCAATCGTTTCCCCGTCAGCAGCTGGGCCGAGGGATCGCGATGTATTCCACCTTGGGTTTTGGTGCCGCCAATATGCTGGGTTCCCCGATCAGCGGTATTTTGTATGAGCAGGGGGGAGGCCAGTTGGCGTTTTCGGTGGCCACGGTGGTGGCCTGTGCGGGCTTCTTGCTGATGTTCTGGCAGATGAATCAGTCACAACATCGTATGGACTGACGCCGCTGTCCTAGCTTTGGCAGATTTCGATCAGGCGCCGAGCCGCCATGCCCTGTTCTCGACGGGGGTCGATCAGCGCGCCTAGGGTGCGATGCAGTGCTGGCCGCCCCAGATCCACCCAGCCGTCGCGGACCAGCCGCTCGGGCAACACTGACCAGCCTAGACCGGCGTCGACCATCGCCGCCAGGGTTTCCAGATAGTTCGAGACCAGCACTTCACCCAGGCCGCCCAGCGCACGTTCGACCAGCTCGCGGGTATAGGTGCCCTGTTGTGGCATCAGCGCCAAATGCTGATTCAGGGGTTCGGCTCGCCGGGCAAGGGCGTGCGAGGGGTGGACCCACCATCGCAGTTGGTCCTGCCAGATTTCGATGGGTTGCAGTGGGGTCGTTTGACCGGGGTCCAGCGTGGCCAGCGCGATGTCGACTTCGCCGGAATGCACCGCGCTGTACGCGGCATCGGAATCCATGAACTTTAACGTCAGCTTTAATTGCGGCAACTCGCTTCGCAGTTGGCGCAGGACCGGTGGTAGCAGGTGCAAACCGATGTGGTGCGAGGTCGCCAAGCGCAGGCTACTTTGCACGCCGCTGCCCAACTCCAGGGCTAACTGCTCCAGGCGTTGATGTTCCGCCAAAAAGCCCCGGGCCTCTGCTAGTAAGGTCCGTCCCGCGGGGGTCAGTTGCAGCTCTTTGCCGACCCGATCGAACAGGCGCATGGATAATCTGCGCTCCAACTCGGACAAGCGTTTTGACACCGCGGGCTGGGACAGATGTAGAGCTTCTGCGGCGTCCGCCATGCGGGGGTGGTCTGCGATGGCGATCAGGGCTTGCAGTCCGGGCAGATCAATAACCATTGGTAATTAAATCCATAGAAAAGATAATTTGAAGTTACCCTAGCGCGTCACTAGTCTGCCTAGCAACCACAGGAGGATGCCCCATGGCAAAAACGCTGTACGACAAACTTTGGGATGCCCACGTTGTCGCTGAACGCGACGATGGCAGTGCTTTGATTTACATCGACCGGCAGCTACTGCACGAGGTCACCAGCCCCCAGGCCTTTGAGGGCCTTAAGTTGGCTGGCCGTAGCCCTTGGCGTGTACCCGCGAACGTTGCAACCGTGGATCACAACGTGCCCACCGAGAACCAAATCGCTGGGGTTGAGGCGATCGCCGATCCCACCAGCCGGTTACAGGTCCAGACGTTGGAAGCCAACACCGCAGCGGCCGGCATCACGACCTTTTCGATGAACGATCCGCGTCAGGGAATTGTGCATGTTATGGGGCCTGAACAGGGCGCGACTTTGCCGGGCATGACCGTGGTCTGTGGCGATTCGCATACCTCGACCCATGGAGCCTTTGGTGCCTTGGCCCACGGGATTGGCACCAGTGAAGTCGAGCATGTGTTGGCGACTCAGTGCTTGGTCGCCAAAAAGATGAAAAACATGCGGGTTCGCGTGGACGGACAGTTGGGTCGCGGTGTAACCGCCAAGGACGTGGTGTTGGCGATTATTGCCAAAATCGGCACGGCCGGCGGCACGGGTTATGCGATTGAATTTGCCGGTTCAGCGATCCAAAGCCTATCGGTTGAGGGCCGCATGACCGTCTGCAACATGGCGATCGAAGCCGGCGCCCGAGCCGGCATGGTGGCAGTCGACGACAAGACCATCGATTACTTCAAAGGACGCCCCTTTGCCCCCACCGCAGAACAGTGGGAGCAGGCCGTGGCCTACTGGAAAACCCTGACCAGTGATGATGATGCACAGTTTGATGCCGAGGTAGTGCTCAAAGCCGAAGACATCGAACCGCAGGTCAGCTGGGGCACCAGTCCTGAAATGGTCGTTGGTATCAGCGAATTTGTACCCAACCCAGAAAACGAAGCGGATCCGATCAAACGAGGCGGCATCGAGCGCGCACTGAGCTACATGGGCTTGGAAGCGGATCAGGCCATTACCGATATTAGGTTGGACCGGGTCTTTATCGGATCCTGCACCAACTCACGCATTGAAGATTTGCGCGATGCAGCGGTGATTGCTCGAGGTAATCGAGTGGCCGATAGCGTCAAGCAGGCCATGGTGGTCCCCGGTTCCGGTCTGGTTAAAGCGCAGGCTGAAGCAGAGGGGCTGGATAAAATCTTTATCGAGGCCGGATTTGAGTGGCGCGATCCTGGGTGCTCGATGTGCCTGGCAATGAACGCGGACAAATTAGGCAGCGGTGAGCACTGCGCCAGCACCAGTAACCGCAACTTTGAAGGCCGCCAGGGAGCCGGTGGACGGACCCACTTAGTTAGCCCGGCGATGGCCGCCGCGGCTGCGATCGCGGGTCACTTCGTTGACGTACGGGAGTTTTAATCATGCAGGCATTTACAAAACACACCGGTTTGGCGGCGCCCCTGGACAAAGCCAACGTCGATACCGACCAGATCATTCCCAAGCAATACCTAAAATCGATTTATCGCACCGGTTTTGGACCCACGCTGTTTGATGATTGGCGTTACCTTGAACCCGGTGAGCCGGGCATGGATCACAGCCAGCGCGCGATCAACCCGGATTTCATTTTGAACGAAGCCCGCTATCAAGGGGCGAGTGTGTTGCTGGCTCGCCAGAACTTTGGCTGTGGCTCATCCCGTGAACACGCGCCCTGGGCTTTGATGGAATACGGCTTTCGAGCCATCGTGGCGCCCAGCTATGCGGATATTTTCTATAACAACAGCTTTAAAAATGGCTTGTTGCCGGTGATTTTGCCGGCCGATCAGGTCGATGCGCTGTTTGCCTATGTTCAAGCGAACGAGGGCGCCCAGATCACGGTTGATTTGGAGCAAATGCAGGTCGTTGCCGGTCCGCATGCCTTTGGCTTTGAGTTGGACGAATTCCGCCGCGAATGCCTGCTCAAGGGATTGGACGAAATTGGTTTGACGCTAGAACACGCGGAGTCCATCCGCGCCTATGAACAACAACGTGCCGCCGTTACGCCTTGGATGTTTGCGGACGTGGCAGGAGATAACTCATGACTCAAGAAGTATTGCTATTACCCGGTGACGGCATCGGGCCCGAAGTGACCGCCCAGGCGGCCCGGGTTTTGGATTGGTTGATCGATAATGCAGACTTGGATTTGCATCTCAGCGAGGCCTTGGTGGGCGGTGCTGCGATCGAGGCGACCGGAGAGCCGTTACCTGAGGGCACGTTGGAAGCCGCTCGTCAGGCGGATGCGATTTTGCTTGGCGCGGTCGGCGGCCCGCAGTGGGATAGCTTGCCGATGGCGCAGCGTCCCGAAAAAGGCCTATTGGGTTTGCGCTCGGAGCTGGATCTGTTCGCGAACTTGCGCCCGGCGATTTTGTATCCCGAACTGGCGGACGCCAGCTCGCTCAAGGCCGAGATCGTTGCGGGTCTGGATATCCTCATCGTACGTGAGCTAACCGGCGGTATTTACTTCGGCCAGCCGCGCGGTATCGAAGAGCGCGATGGCGTTCGCACGGGCTTTAATACCTACGTGTACAGCGAGCCTGAAATTGAACGCGTGGGCCGGGTTGCGTTTGAGACCGCGATGAAACGCGGCAAAAAGTTGTGCAGTGTCGACAAAGCCAACGTACTAGAAGTCACGGTGCTGTGGCGTGAGGTCATGAACCGTTTATCAGCCGAATACCCCGAGGTCGAGCTGACCCACATGTATGTGGACAACGCGGCGATGCAACTGGTTCGTAACCCCAAGCAGTTTGATGTGATGGTGACTGGCAACATGTTCGGTGACATTTTGTCCGATTGCGCGGCCATGCTGACCGGATCGATTGGCATGCTGCCCTCGGCCTCGTTGGATGTGAACGGCAAGGGCATGTACGAGCCGGTTCATGGCAGTGCGCCGGACATCGCTGGCACCGATAAGGCGAATCCGCTGGCGACTTTGTTGTCAGTTGCTATGATGCTTCGCCATTCGTTGGGCCAGGCACAGGCGGCCGATCGAATTGAAACGGCTGTGCAGAGCGTGTTGGCGGCCGGTCATCGTACCGGTGACATTGCCACCGCCCAGGACACAGTAATGGGAACACAAGCCATGGGCGACGCGGTTATCGCGGCGCTAGAAGCACAGTAATTTAGGAAAAGACAATGCGAGTAGGTTTAGTAGGTTGGCGTGGAATGGTCGGATCGGTCCTGATGGATCGTATGCGTACGATGGGCGACTTCGACAAAATTGAAGCGGTGTTTTTTACCACGTCACAGGCGGGTCAAGCGGCGCCGGCCGAATCGGCTGAGCCTGCGTTGCAGGACGCCCACGATATTGCAGCGTTGTCGGCGATGGACGTGATCATCACGTGCCAGGGCGGTGATTACACCAAAGCGGTTCACCCCGATCTGCGCGCTGCAGGTTGGCAGGGCTATTGGATTGATGCCGCCAGTTCATTGCGTATGAATGACAGCAGCATCATCGTTCTGGATCCTGTGAATTTATCGGTCATTCAGGATGGCATCGCAGGCGGTACCCGCGATTTGATCGGCGGCAACTGCACCGTGTCGTTGATGCTGATGGCGGTTGGCGGTTTGTTCAATCAGGGGCTGGTTGAGTGGGCGAGCGCTCAAACTTACCAGGCTGCGTCAGGCGGTGGCGCGCGCCACATGCGCGAACTGCTGACGGGCATGGGCTATCTGCGCAGCACCGTTGCTGAGGAATTGGCAGATCCTGCCAGTGCGATCTTGGATATCGACCGTAAGGTTGTGGCCGCTCAGCGTAGCGATGACTTCCCCACTGATATGTTTGGCGCACCGCTGGCGGGCAGCTTGATTCCCTACATCGACTCGCAGCTGGACAACGGCCAAAGCCGTGAAGAATGGAAAGCGCAGGCCGAGGCCAACAAGATTTTGGGGACCTCATCGATCATTCCGGTCGACGGCACCTGTGTACGGGTCGGTGCCTTGCGCTGCCACTCGCAGGCTTTGCTGATCAAGCTCAAATCTGACGTTCCGATGGACGAGATTAACGAGATCATCGCCCAGTCAAACGAGTGGGTTGACGTCGTACCCAACGACAAAGAGGCCACTATGCAGCGCCTCACTCCGGTGCGTGCCTCGGGTACCCTGGATATCCCAGTCGGTCGCCTACGCAAGACCAATATGGGCGGGGAATACCTCAACGCCTTTACGGTCGGTGACCAGTTGCTGTGGGGTGCGGCTGAGCCGTTGCGCCGCGCCCTGAACATTGTGATGGAAGCCTAATGCGCGTAGCCATCTTAGGTTCGGGTCTGCTGGGCAAGGCGTTATGTGACGCTTTGCTCGAGCGCGGCTATGAGCTGTCGCTGTTCGGCACTGAAAAAAGCGCCGCACACCCCTACGTGTCGGGCAATACCACCCTGGACATCACCGACATTGCGCAATTCCAACCCGGCGAGTTCACCTGGGTTATCAACGCAATGCCGGCGGGTGTTGCGGTTGAAGCCCCCGCCAATGGCGTTTTGTTGGACTGGTCAGGCACGCTAGGTCAGTGGTGGCAAGACGAGTCGCCGGTGCCGGGTTCGATTTTGCGTCCGTTGCCGCCGGCCCAGCAGATGGCCTTGGCCGCCTTGCGTGCGATCGGCTTGGATTCGGTCTTAAGCGCGGATTTTACGGCGCTGTGGTCAGTCGGGCGTCTAGGGCAATCGGGTGTCCAGCGCTTGGCAGGTGAAACGGCCAAGATGCTGAACGGGCAGGGCAAGGATGAGGGCGACATTGCCTTTGACGTTTCTGTTCAAGCTTCAGATATTTCGGGTTTGATTCAGCAATCTGAGCTGATGCCCTATCAGTTGGGCTGGAGTGAACTGGTCATCCCGACCTTTCACGGCATGGCGCTGAATGTATCCATTTTGGGTAACAAAAACTTTGGTGACGAGACGCTCGAGCGCTTGCAATCCGTGGGCTTTGAAGCGGCTGACGATTTGAGTTTGATGACGATTCAACAGGCACCAGAGTCACGTTTTGTGGTTAAACTGGATGCCCAGGGACCTCGACTGACCATGACGCTTGGCTTTGATCCACTGGCACAGGTCACACAAACCACGTTGGATTTGCTCGACCGCCCCTTATGAGTCTGGGTGGGCTATGCTTTAGCCCATCAGGTTTGCGGTAAACAAAAAGGGTAGCGAATGCGTTTTATTTCAGCCGCCATCATGGCGGCCATTAGCCTGACGGCTCAGGCCATTCAATTGGGCCCTCTGCAGCTCATCTCGCAGGATGGTGAGCCCTTCCAGGCGCGCATTGCGGTCACCGATTTAGGTAGTATTTCACCGGATCAACTGTTGCCGGGCCTCGCGCCGCAGGCGGAGTTCGAACGCTTGGGCATTCCGCGTGTGCCGCAGCTGGCTGAATTAAGTTTTGAACTCGTGCCCGGTGATGGCGTCGCACAGGTGCTGGTGCGCTCTGAGCAGGCGCTGGATGATTTGGCGCTGGAATTCTTGCTCGAGCTTTACTCGCCCAGTGGTCGGGTGGTCAAAGGCTACAGCGTCCTGTTTGAGCCGCCGCAACCACCCACACCGCCGGTCGTTCCCGTGCAAACGGACGTGCCTCTGAGTGGCCAAACTATCGAGGTCGGCGGCCGCACCCTGTGGCGAGTGGCCAACGATATCCTCGCAGATGGGTTGAGCGTCGATCAGGTCATGATGGGCCTGTTGCGTGCTAATCCGCAGGCGTTTGAGCGCCAAAACATTAACGGGTTGGTGGGCACGTCGCGTCTGCGTTTGCCCACGCTTGAGGGGTATCGTTTCTTTGACCCCGTCGCTGCCAAAGCCGAGGTCGATAAACAGCATTTGGCCTGGGCCAGTGAAACCACACCCACGCCCATACCTG
>JBMYYI010000056.1:0-10409 GCA_049609265.1 Litorivicinus sp.
CGGACGAGCGGGTGACTACTCTAGAGACGCAGAGTCACACAGCCTGCATCCGTATGGTGGTGGCGGGTCAGGCGGACGCCTGTGTAACAGGGAAATTTTTTATTGATCAATATGCAGAGCGATTTGGTATCGAGCTAGTACCCAGAGATGAACTATCCGCGGTTCCACCGGTGGTACTTTTTGTTAGTCCCGATATTCCCAAAACGGAGCGAGACTTGATCGCTCAGAGTCCTCTCACTGACGGTTTTTTTGAATATACCAATTACATTCCCGAGCGTGACGATCCGTTGTTTGAGCGATTTAAGGACGCTATCACGCTCACAAAGCAATAAATTTCAGGCAAAAAAAAGCCCGCTGACTCGAGCGGGCTGATAATAATTCCAAAGTTGAGGCGTCTGGAAATCAGGTGTAATGTCGCCGCTGGCGCCATCACAAAAGCTGTGTCGATCCGTTTCGACGAAGGCAATGATGAGCGATCGCGATTAATCTGACAAAAGACTAATATTTGACTATGGGTGAGTTTATTTCACGTGGGCGTGTTCAAGGCATCTCGCTTAAGGCGGTTCGTGCCTTTGTTGAGAGTGCGCGCTTGGGTAGTTTCAAAGCCTCCGCTGAATGGCTCAATGTGACGCCCTCGGCAGTCAGTCACCAGGTCAAAGCGCTCGAGGACTACCTGGGTGTTTTACTCTTTCATCGAGGCATTCGCGAGGTCCGTCTGACGCCCCAGGGGGCTCGATTTGCCGAGCGCGCCATGGAAGGGTTGCGTGTCATTGATCAGGCCACGACCGAGGTACTGGTCGCGAGTAAGCGTCAATCGGTGCGTGTTGCGGTCGCGCCTTTCTTAGCAACCCGTTGGTTGATGGCGCGGATGTCTGAGTTTGAAATACAGCGTCCAGATATTGAGCTAGAGGTGATCGCCACCACACAGACTGGCAATGTCGATGATCCTGACATTGATTTGATTATTCGGCTGGGGTCTGAGCCCCGTGACACGCCGCATTACGAACGTCTGTTTCAGGAATCGCTCAGCCCTGTGGGGGCAGCAAAGTATAAACAGCGGGTGCTGAGTCCTTCGGACTTGGCCGCCCAACCCTTGCTAGATGTCGCGACGAGACCGGGCGAGTGGGAATATTACCTAGAACAAACGCTGGGCTTTCAGGGCAAAGTGCCCCACAAGATGGCGTTTCAAAATAACAGCCCAGCGGTAGAAGCGGCGGTCGCGGGGATGGGGCTGACCCTGGCCGATCCGCTTTTAATTCGCGACGAGCTGGAAACTCAACGTCTGATCAGTCTGGGTGACACCATCCGAGGTAATAGTGCCTACTGGCTGATCTTTGCCAATCACGCCCTGGCCAATCCTCGGGTTCAGAGCTTTGTTGAGTGGCTGCGCGAAAGCGTTGGCCGCGACATGGTCGACGATCGCTGGGACTAGCATCCGGCGGTGCATCACGCGCGTATTGATGCAATCCTAGTGTTGAATGTTACTAGCCTAGGATCTTAGTCACGTGAAAACCCGTTTGCGCGCGCATACCGAATCCATGCATTGGGGTCATATCCTATTGGTCCGAATGCGGCCATTTATCGCTTTGCTGTTGACGGCCTACGCACTGGGGACGCTGATCTTTTGGTTGATTCCTGCCACTGGGCCCCAGGGTAATTTCCGAGTCGACCTGTTGGATGCGCTCTATATGGTGGCGATAACCGGCACCACGATTGGGTTTGGTGAATTTCCAACGCCGTTTAACCCCTCTCAACGTTTGTTTTTCCTGGTCTATGCGCACCTGGTAGTCGTGTGTTGGCTGTTTTTCGCCGGTGGGTTTATTGGTGCGATCCAGTCGACCTCATTTAAGCGGGCTTTTTCAACCTGGAATTTTCGTCGGCGGGTGCGGCGTTTGGATCGCAAATACATGGTGGTGGTCGGCTATGGCCAGACGGGGTTGCGAGTAGTCGACTATTTGACGGACTACGACATCCCTTGCGTCGTGATTGACCGCAATCCGCTGAAAATTCAGCACCTGGACGCCGTGGACTTTAAGGAGCCTGTGCTGGGTCATGTCGGGGATGGCAGCGACCCTCGTGTGCTAGAGGATGCGGGTGCCTTGCGTGCTCAGTGTGTGGCGGTGGTCGCCTTGACCGACAGTGATCGCTCCAATTTAGGCGTGGCAACGGCGATGAAGTTGCTGGCGCCTAGCAAGGAATTATTTGTCCGTTCGGAGCATGATGATACGACCCGTAATCTGCTGAGTTTCGGCACCGATCAGGTGCTGGATCCCTATCGGTTGTTTGCGCGTAGTTTAGTGTTACGTGTGACTCAGCCCCTGCACTATGCCGTGGCTGATCAGCTGTTGGACCCGGGGCAAAAGCACATTGAAGTGCCGGCCACCATCGAGGGGAACCAGTGGGTGCTGTGCGGTTATGGCCGGCTGGGTCGTGCCATTCACGAGGCATTTACCGCGCGGGGCCTAGTGGTGAATGTCGTAGATCCCTCGGTGGTGGGGGATGCGCCGCGCTGGACCCGGGGCCTGGGTACCGAGGAGCATACATTGCGGGCTGCGGATCTGGAGCATGCCGCAGGCATCATCGCGGGAACTAACCATGATCCGGATAATCTATCGATTTGGATGACCGCCCGCTCTGCGCAGCCCCAGCTGGTCGGGGTGGGCCGTATCAACCGCCCCATGAATACCGAAGTGTTTGAGAAGGCGAAGTGGGATGGCTTGATGAATCCCGCCGATGTGATTGCCGAGGAGTTAGTGGGGCGCTTGCGAACCCCGATGCTCAAGGCCTTTATCGTTCATTTGGAATCGCAATCTGAAGCTTGGGTGCGCGAGTTGATCGCTCGGGTTGAAGGATTGGGCGAGTTAGAAACCTGGGATGTGAAACTCAGTGCCTCGCGCGCCCCGGCGACCTATCGCCATTTGCTTGAATCGCCCAAGCGGCAGATCGCACTTAGCAAGATCTTGGTCCCGGGTGTGGTTTGTTTAAAGGTCAGGCAGGGCGATGGAGTGGTCTTCACGCCGTTTGCCAGCTTGCCCCTGAATGTTGACGACCGTTTGCTATTTTGGGGGCGCTCGGATGCGCGCTCGCAGATGCTGGAAAAACTGGGGGCATAAAAAAACGCCCGATCAGGGGCGTTTTCCTAAATTTCTACCGCTGAAGTCCATTTCAGCGGATAAAAATGGGTGGCCCCGAGGGGCCACCCTAAAGGTGCAGGGGATCGCCCCGCTTAGAACTGTTCTTCTTCAGTCGAACCGGTCAGTGCAGTCACGCTAGAGGTGCCGCCCTGAATCACGGTGGTGACGTCGTCGAAGTAACCTGCGCCGACTTCCTGCTGGTGTGCAACGAAGCTATAACCGCGCTCTGCAGCAGCGAACTCAGGCTCTTGTACCTTCTCAACGTAGTGCTTCATGCCTTCGCCCTGAGCGTAGTGGTAAGCCAGATCGAACATGTTGAACCACATGTTGTGGATACCTGCCAGGGTAATGAACTGGTACTTGTAGCCCATGTCCGCCAGCGCTTGCTGGAAGCGAGCGATTGTGGCGTCGTCCAGGTTCTTCTTCCAGTTGAACGAGGGCGAGCAGTTGTAAGCCAGCAGCTGGTCAGGGTACTCAGCGTGGATCGCGTCTGCGAACTTCTGAGCTTCCTCTAGGCAAGGTGTAGCGGTTTCACACCACAGCAAGTCAGCGTAAGGCGCGTAAGCCAAGCCACGTGCGATCGCTTGATCGATGCCAGCCTTGGTTTTGTAGAAGCCTTCAGTGGTGCGTTCGCCGGTTAGGAAAGGCGCATCATAAGGATCGGCGTCTGAAGTCAGCAGGTCAGCCGCGTTGGCGTCAGTACGAGCCAATACGATGGTCGGTACGCCGGCAACGTCAGCAGCCAAACGAGCTGCAGTCAGCTTTTGAACGGCTTCAGTCGTGGGAACCAGTACTTTACCGCCCATGTGGCCGCACTTCTTAACCGCAGCCAGCTGGTCTTCAAAGTGAACGCCAGCAGCGCCGTTGGTAATCATGTTCTTCATCAGCTCGTAAGCGTTCAGAACGCCGCCGAAACCGGCTTCTGCGTCAGCAACGATAGGCAGGAAGAAGTCTTTTGCGTTTTCTTCAGCAATTTTGCCGTCGCAGATACCTTTCCACTGGATTTCGTCAGCACGCTTGAAGGTGTTGTTGATGCGACGAACAACGGTGGGTACTGAGTCGTAAGCGTACAAAGACTGGTCGGGGTACATCGTTTCTGAGGTGTTTGCGTCTGCCGCGACTTGCCAGCCTGACAAGTAGATCGCTTCGATGCCGGCTTTGGCCTGTTGCATCGCCTGACCGCCGGTCAGTGCGCCCATGCAGTTTACGTAGCCTTTCTTAGACGAGCCGTTGACCAGCTCCCACAATTTAGCAGCGCCACGCTTGGCATAGGTGTATTCAGGTTGAACGCTACCACGCAGACGTACGACGTCTTCGGCAGTGTAGTCACGACGGACGTTTTTCCAACGGGGATTCTCGGCCCAGTCTTTTTCCAATTCTGCGATTTGTTCTTGGCGTGTCTTGCTCATTTGCGAGTCCCTCTAATGGATTCGTGCATCTAAGCCGGTATTCCGGCACCTCAACGTGGCCCAATCTCGTCCCTGATTTTTTAGAATTCAGAGCTCTTCCTGAGCCTTGGTCGCAAGGATGCACTGCACCATGTGACCCGTCAAATAACTTTGGTCTAAATAATGACCAAATAAAAAATTTGGTCACATTGTGGGGTGGGTTACACTGCGCGTCTGCTAAGGAGCTGGTATGTTTCAACTCATTAACGTCTTTGCCACCGCGTTTGTTCTGGCGTTGGGCTTAATCATGGCCATTGGTGCTCAGAACGCCCATGTACTGCGACAGGGCATTGCGGGGCACTATGTGGGTGTGACGGTTGCGCTGTGTGCGTTCTATGACACCGTTCTGATGACGGCTGGGGTGTTTGGATTTGGTTGGTTGTTAACTCAAATTCCAAGCCTAGATTCTATTGCACGACTGGGCGGTGCGGCATTCCTGCTTTGGTATGGGTGGCGTTGCGTGCGGAGCGCGTTGGCGCCGGTGAGCGAGGTGAAGGTTGAGAGCCGCGTTGCTAGCTCCTGGCTGTCGGCAGTGGCAACGGTTAGTGCGTTTACCCTGCTGAACCCCCACGTGTATCTGGACACCGTGGTGCTGGTGGGCAGTATTGGTGGGCAATATCAAGATTCAGAGCGGGTTGCGTTTGCGGTCGGAGCGTTCAGCGCCAGCTGGGTTTGGTTTCTGTGCCTAGGTTATGGGGCTCGGTTAATTCGACCGTGGTTTGAAAATCCCCGTGCCTGGCAGATTTTAGATGGTTTGATTGCAATGGTGATGTTCGCGATTGCCGGCGCATTGCTATGGGAGCAGTTTTTATGAGCCGTAAGTTGTGGCTGCCGTATGCACAGATGCAAACAGCGCCGGATCTGCACCGGGTGGTTGATGCCCAGGGGGCGCATCTGGTGTTGTCTGATGGACGCGAATTGATCGATGGCATCAGCAGCTGGTGGAGTGTGATTCACGGGTATGCCCACCCTCATATCAATCAGGCAGCCAAAGATCAGATCGACCGGTTTAGCCACATGATGCTGTGCGGCTTGGCGAATGATCCCGCCGAGTTGCTGGCGGAACGTCTGGTTGAGATGACCCCCGACCCCCTTCAGCATGTGTTTTTCAGTGATTCGGGCAGTGTCGGGGTCGAGGTTGCCATGAAGATGGCGGTCCAGTATTGGGGTAACCAAGGGACGCCCAAGCACCGGTTTATGGCGTTTCGAAATGCTTATCATGGCGATACGACGGCCTGTATGAGTGTGGCAGATCCGGCTGAGGGGATGCATTCCACGTTCCGCGGGCTGGCACCTGAACAAATTTTTGCACCCATGCCGCGGGATTGTGGCCAGTGTGTGGGGGATTGCGGGCACCTGGCAGAGGTTGAGTCACTGCTGGCCCAGCACAGTCACGAGCTGGCCGCGGTGATCATTGAGCCCCTGATTCAGTGCGCTGGCGGCTTTCGTCAGAATAGCCCGGCCTTTCTGCAGGAACTGCGAAGACTCTGTGATCAATACCAAACCCTGTTGATTTTTGACGAGGTAGCCACGGGTTTTGGTCGTACCGGGACGATGTTTGCGCTAGATCGGGCCCAGGTTTGCCCGGATTTGTTGGTTCTGGGCAAAGGCCTAACTTGCGGCTATTCGGCGCATGCAGCCACGCTGGCCTCGCGTCGGGTGTATGACGGTTTTGGCCCCAACACGGCCAGTCCGGCCTTTATGCACGGGCCGACCTTTATGGGCAATGCTCTGGCCTGCCGAATCGCATTGGCGGGTATTGAGTTGTTTGAAAGCGAAGATCGTTTGACCCAAGTCGGTCGTATCGAGAACCAATTGAAACGTGGGCTGTCTGACCTAAGGATAGACGGAGTGCTGGATACTCGAATGTTGGGCGCCATTGGCGTGATCGAGGTGGATTCAGCGGACCGTTTGGCCGGTGTTCAGGCGTTTGCGATGGATCGCGGGGTATGGTTACGCCCCTTTGAGCGATACCTCTACACCATGCCTCCTTATATTACTTCACCGTCAGAGATGGACCGGGTGATTGCAACCATGAGGGCATGGTGTGAGAGCGATACTTTTCAGTCTGGTGGTGCTCAGCAGTAACGTTGTTGCGGATGTCGCCAGTGTGGCTGGCGTGCTATTTCAGCCGACCTTGGCCGTTCAAAATCAGCAGCTTCAGCTGGACGGTGCAGGCCTGCTTCGTTGGAAAGGGTTGTTTAAGATCTATGCGGCGGGCTTGTATCGCGAGGACCCAAAGGCGGGATTCGACTTAGACTCAAATGAGGTCCAGGCGCTTGAAATTGAATACCTGCGCTCGGTGAACGTCCAGGGTTTTGTTGATGCAACTCGACTGGGTCTGCAGCGCACCTTGCCCGCAGGCGAGTCCATTAGCCAGTGGGAGAGCAGCTTGGCTCCCTTCTTGGCGGCTTATCAGGATGTGGTCAAAGGAGATCGTTATCAGCTTGCGGTAACCGAGACTTTCTTTACCTTGACGCTCAATGGTCAGGAGCTATATCGCTCTGAGGACACGGCCCTGGGCCGCAGGCTATTAGGGGTTTGGTTAGATGAACGCTCGTTGTCCCCTAGCTTGCGCGAGGCCCTGCTGGCATCAAATTAGTCGTCATCCGACAATGCGCTGACTTCGAATCCACCATCATGAGCAATGCGGATATGAAACAGGATGGGTCGGCAGCAGACGTGGCAATCTTCCCAGAATTCATGTTCGCCCTCTGCAGGGTCGAATGCGATCTCCAGTGACTCCCAGCAGTAGGGGCAGGTGCTAGGCTCGCTCGGCAGCATCCATCTTTTCCTGTGCAGCCCATCGGCTGTGCATCATGGATGCGATAAACAACGCGCTGCTGGCCAACCACAGTACCGTGGGTACCGCTGAGTAAGCGACGTCAGGAATAAACCATTGCTCAACCTCCTCGGTCACTCCGTACATAAAATACGGTGTCACGGCAAAGGCCGCCCACTGGTTGCCCCGGATGTCGCCCTTGATCGGGCCGTGGTAGCAAAGCAACAGCGGCAGCAAGGCGATGATGGCTAGCTTCCAAGAAATCGCCAGTCCTGTCAGGGTGATGCAAGCCACCAACGCCAACCAGCTGATCCGCGAAATCGTAAGGGCAGTGGAGAGTTTATTCATGCAAGGGCCTTTATTAGTTTTGCCAGCCGAACGCCCAGATTGAACGCCAACTCCAACTCATGTGGGTGCGGTTGGTTGCTGTCGTTTTCAACCAGGCTAGGCCCATAAGGCGTGCCGCCGCCCTGTTGCATATTCAGCCCAGCTTCGCTGTAGGGCACGCCGGTCAGCAGCATCCCGTGATGCAGTAAAGGCAGCGCCATACCGAGTAGGACGACCTCATTGCCGCCATGCAGCGAGCTGGAGGCCCCAAAGACGCCCGCCGGCTTATCAATCATGGCGCCAGAGAGCCATAAATCTGAGGTGGTCTCAAAGAATGCTTTGAGGTGGCTGCTCATACTGCCAAATCGGGCAGGGCTACCCAGCGCCAGTCCCGAACACTGCCGTAATTCGTCCTTGGTCACCGTCAGGTAAGGGGTTTCCCGCCCCGTTTCGGGGTTGCGTAAGAGCGCCTCGACCCCCTGGGATTCAGCTCCGGCCGCTATTTTTTCGGCGAGCTGTGCCACGTGACCGGTGGCCGAGTGAAATAAAACCAATAACGTCGACATGTTTATCCTGGGTACCAATAGCGATCCCACGCGCGCATGACTTTTTCCGGGTACCAGGTCTTGCCTAGGCTTCCGTTGTATCGGGCCAGTGCCCGTTGCCAATTGCCAGATTCGCGGTCTAAATAGTGTTTCAGGATGGTACAGCCAAAGCGGATGTTTGTGTCGATATCAAATAGATTCGCCTGGGGGTATCCGATCTCGTCCTTCCAAAAGGGCATGACTTGCATCAATCCCTGTGCGCCGACCCAGCTGAGGGCGAAGCGCTGAAATCGGCTCTCGACATGAATAACGGCCAATACCATTTCCGCGGGCACATCTACGCGTTTGGCGTGCTGATGTACCGCGCTTAGGATTTCCAGTCGTTCTATGGGGTCATCGTTATACCGGGACATGCGTTGGGACATCAGCGTCAGCCAAACATTCGCGGAGAACGGATCCTCAAAACCGCCGTGTGCCACGGCGGCCTTGAGTTTTTCAGTGAGCGCGGCGTTGTCGTCCGCCCGCGCTGGGTTGAGGGCTAGGCTAGCTGCCCACGCGATCCATAATCGCCGCTTCATCAAGCATCTCGCTGTCGGGGTTCGCACGATGCTTATATTCTAGTTGGCCTGCAGCAAGACCCTTAGAACTGACTACTACCCGATGGGGTATACCGATCAGATCCATGTCGGCGAAGCGCGGCCCAGGCCCCATGTCACGATCGTCCAGCAACACGTCGATTCCTAGGTTTTTCATCGACTGATACAGGGCCTCGGCCGCCTCGGTCACAGTCGGGTCCTTTTTGCCGCCGATTGGAACGATGCAGGCGTCGAAGGGGGCAATCGACTCGGGCCAGACAATGCCGCGCTCGTCATGGTTCTGTTCGATGGCGGCGGCGACAACGCGGGTCACACCAATGCCATAACACCCCATGTACATCGGTTTCGATTTGCCGTTTTCATCGAGCATGACGCAATTCATCGCTTCGCTGTATTTGGTGCCCAGCTGGAAGATGTGGCCTACCTCAATGCCGCGGCGAATTTCCAAGGTGCCCTGACCACAGGGGCTGGGGTCGCCGGCGACGACTTCGCGCAGGTCGCGAACTTCAGGCTCGGGCAAGTCACGACCCCAGTTCACGTTAAAGTAGTGGAAGTCGTCCTCGTTGGCGCCAACCGCGAAGTTGGCCGTCAGCGCTGCGCTTCGATCCACCAGGGTGGTCAGGGGCATATTGACGCAGCCCAATGATCCAAAACCCGCACCGATGACTTGGCGCACGCGGGCATCGTCAGCCATTTTCAGTGGGCTGGCGACTTCGGGCATTTTCTCGGCTTTGATCTCGTTCAGCGTGTGGTCTCCGCGCACAACCAGGGCTACTAGCGTGCCTTCTTCACTGCCTTCCACAATCAGGGTTTTTAGCGTTTGTTCAATCGCCACCCCATGCTTTTCAACCAGCGCTTCGATGGTTTTCGTGTCTGGAGTGGGGCGCTTTTCCATCGCCTGTTCAGCGGGCGCGCGCTGGGTTTCCCGCGGTAGCGCCTCCGCCGCTTCGATGTTTGCGGCATAGTCGGATTGTGGGCACATCGCGATGGCGTCCTCCCCACTATCAGCGAGCACGTGAAATTCCTGGCTGCGGCTGCCGCCAATGGATCCACTGTCGGCGTCAACCGCGCGGTAACCTAGCTGCAGGCGGTCGAATACCGCGCAATAGGCGGTGTACATCTGGTTGTAGCTGCCGGCCAGGCACTCAGGGTTTTTGTTAAAGCTATACGCGTCTTTCATAATGAATTCGCGCGAACGCATGACGCCAAAGCGCGGACGGCGCTCATCGCGGAATTTGGTCTGAATCTGATAGAGATTCAGCGGCAGCTGCTTGTAGCTTTTGATCTCGTTGCGAGCAATGTCAGTAATGACTTCCTCGTGCGTGGGGCCTAAGCAGAAGTCACGGGCATGGCGGTCCTGAAAGCGCAGCAGCTCAGGACCAAACTGCTCCCAGCGTCCACTTTCCTGCCACAGCTCAGCTGGTTGCGCACTGGGCATCAGCACTTCTAATGCGCCTGCACGATCCATTTCTTCTCGAACGATGTTCTCGACTTTTTTCAGGGTGCGAATACCCATCGGAAGCCAGGTATACAGGCCCGATGCTAGCTGGCGGATTAGGCCAGCTCTAAGCATCAGC
>JBMYYI010000057.1:0-10347 GCA_049609265.1 Litorivicinus sp.
TCTTTCAACGATAGGTTATTCGTATGTCGAATCGCTCTCAGGGCTTTTCACTAGAAACGTGGTTGCCCAAAATTGTGCTGGCGCCGACCACCGTGGCGATGATTGTGTGCATGTATGGGTTCATCTTGTGGACCGGTGCACTGTCCTTCACCAAAAGCCGGATGCTGCCGCAGTGGGAGTTTGTTGGGCTGGATCAGTATGAGCGTCTGTTTGGCAATCCCCGTTGGGATGTAGCGTTGTCGAATCTGGTCGTTTTTGGTGTTCTGTTTTTGGCGATTTCGTTGGTGCTAGGACTGGCGCTTGCGATTTTCTTGGATCAGCGAATCCGTGGTGAAGGCGCCATACGAACCATCTATCTCTACCCCATGGCGGTGTCGTTCGTGGTCACGGGTACCGCTTGGAAGTGGATTTTGAATCCCGGCCTAGGTCTGGAAAAACTGGTTCGCGATTGGGGCTTTACCGACTTTGAATTCCGCTGGTTAGTCGATCAGGAGATGGCGATCTATACCATCGTGATCGCGGCGGTATGGCAGTCTAGTGGCTTTGTAATGGCCATGTTTTTAGCCGGTCTGCGCGGCATTGATGACAGCCTGATCAAGGCGGCTCAGATCGACGGCGCCTCGCCCGCACGGGCCTATTGGCACGTCATCCTGCCAATCCTACGCCCGGTGTTCTTCTCCGCCATCGTGGTGCTCTCTCACATTGCGATCAAGAGCTTTGACTTGGTGCAGGCTCTGACCGGTGGTGGCCCAGGCTATGCGTCGGATCTGCCTGCTAACTTTATGTATACCTTTGCCTTTAACCGGGCCCAGATGGGGGTTGGCGCTGCCAGTGCCATGATTATGTTGTTTGGTGTGTTGGCGATCCTGGTCCCCTATTTGTACAGCGAATTGCGAGGATCCAACCGTGGTTAATGTCTCGCCTGCGCGGCTATTTATTTACACACTATTGCTGTTTTTTGCGCTGATTTACCTGGTGCCGCTATACGTGATGGTGGTGACCAGCTTAAAAGACATCGAAGAGATTCGAACCGGCAATCTGTTGGCGCTCCCCGAGCATGTCACTTTGTTTGCTTGGGCCAAAGCCTGGGGCAGTGCGTGCACCGGCAGTGAATGCGCAGGTCTGGCTCCGTTCTTTTGGAACAGCGTCAAAGTGGTGGTGCCGGCGGTTCTGATCTCGACCATCATCGGTGCCCTTAATGGCTACGCACTGGCCAAGTGGCGCTTTCGTGGCTCAGAGCTCATGTTCGGCGCCTTGCTGTTCGGCTGCTTTATTCCGTTCCAGGTCATTTTGTTGCCGATGGCACGACTGCTAGCCGAGCTAGGTCTCGCTAATACCGTACCCGGGCTGGTGTTGGTCCATGTGATTTACGGCGTGGCCTTTACCACCCTGTTTTTCAGGAACTTTTATGTGGGTGTGCCGACGGAATTGGTGCGGGCCGCGCAACTCGACGGCGCCGGTTTCTTTGCCATCTTCCGACATGTTTTTCTGCCGGTTTCGCTACCAATTTTTATGGTGACCCTGATTTGGCAATTCACCCAAATCTGGAACGATTTCTTGTTCGGTGTGGTGTATTCCGGCCCCGGTACCCAGCCCATTACGGTAGCGCTGAACAACCTCGTCAATACCTCAGTGGGTGGCAAGGAATACAACGTGGACATGGCTGCTGCCTTGATTGCCGCGGCCCCAACCCTGGTGATCTATGTGGTTGCTGGTAAATATTTTGTACGCGGCCTAACCGCCGGCGCAGTCAAAGGATAAGTCATGGGATCTTTAAGCATAAACAACGTCACCAAGTCCTTTGGGTCCACCCAAGTACTCAAAGGCATCAACATCGACATTGCCGATGGCGAGTTTTTGATTCTAGTGGGGCCCTCAGGCTGTGGTAAATCCACCCTGATGAACATGATCGCCGGCCTGGAGTCGGTCACCAGCGGTGAGCTGCTGATGGCTGGCAAAGATGTGACTCATCAGTCGCCCAAGGATCGTGACATCGCGATGGTGTTCCAGTCCTACGCCTTGTATCCGACCATGAATGTTGCGCGAAACATCAGTTTCGGTTTGGAGATGCGCAAAGTCCCCAAGCCAGAGCGTGATCGGGTGGTGTCTGAGGTTGCGAATTTGCTACAGATCGACCATTTGCTGGATCGTAAACCCAGCGAGCTATCCGGTGGCCAGCGCCAACGGGTGGCTATGGGCCGAGCACTCGCCCGCTCACCCGAGGTGTTCTTGTTTGACGAGCCGCTGTCGAACCTGGATGCCAAGCTGCGCGTCGAGATGCGTACTGAAATCAAGAAACTACACAAGCGTTTGGGCACCACCATTGTGTATGTGACCCACGACCAGATTGAGGCGATGACGCTGGCGGATCGTATTGCCGTGATGAAGGACGGTGTGCTGCAGCAACTGGGCACTCCCGCAGAGATCTATGATGATCCAGCCAACCAGTTTGTGGCGGGATTTATGGGTTCGCCGGCCATGAACTTTATCGATTGTCCGGTGGTGGATGGGCAGGTGCAGGTCGACATTGGGCCGCAGCGGCATCAGTTCGAATTACCCTGCTCTGATGCGATCCGGTCAGGGGGCTATAACCGCGTCGTAATGGGTTTGCGTCCGGAAATGATCACCCAACCCAAACCTGAATCGGCTGAGCATGGCGTGGCCGCAGTCATGGATTTTGAGGTGACCGAACCGATGGGGGCGGATACGCTGGGTATTGGCCAGTGGAGCGGGCAGGACATTCAAGCGCGTTTATCGCCCGAGGCTGGACTGCAAGCCGGTGCTAACACGCCAATTCAGATCGATTTGTCCAAAGCCGTTGCATTTGATCCCGCCTCAGGTGCGCGAATTCGTTAGACTGGCGCTATGAAATTTTCAGCGAATTTGGGTTTTTTGTGGAACACGCTGCCGCTCCCGCAGGCCATCGAGAGCGCGGCCCAGTGTGGTTTTGATGCGGTTGAGTGTCATTTTCCCTATGACACAGCACCGGCCGAGGTGCTCGAGGCCTTGGAAAACTCGGGTCTTAGGATGCTGGGTATCAATACCGTCAAAGGCGCCAGCAATGGATTGATCGCAATGCCGGACGAAGCCACGGCATTGGAGTCCTTGCGTCAATCGTTGGACTACGCCCAGGCAATCGATGCCGCCGCGATCCACTGCATGGCGGGCCAAGCTGAACCGGGCGCCCGCTCAACTCAGCGCTTTGTTCAGCGGTTGCAGTGGGCGGCAGATCAAACCGATCGTACGCTGTTAATCGAGCCGCTAAATACCCAGGACGCGCCGGACTATTTCTTGAATTCAATCCACCAGGCCGCGGATATCCTGGCGCAGGTGAATCGTGACAACGTGCGTATGATGTTTGACGTCTACCACGTACAGCGCCTACATGGCGAGGTCACCTTGAGCCTGCGTGATTACCTACCCATCATTGGGCATGTTCAGTTTGCCGGTGCGCCGGATCGCGGTGATCCGCGGGTCAGTGAACTGGATATTGGGTTTGTTTTGCGGGCCGCTGAAATGGCCGGTTACACCGGCTATTTTGGAGCAGAATACCGCTCTGACGATCCAGCTGCATCGCTGGGTTGGATGCAGCAGTTCCGAGCCTAAAAACGCTCTAGTTCTGGGTGCGGGAATTGCCCATCATGCACGTGCAGGGCGCCGCCTTCTGCGCAGCGATGTGGGGTTGGAATGGCCTTGCCGGGATTGAGTAACCCCCAGCGATCCCACGCTGACTTTAGATCAATAAAGGTTTGGTTCTCCACGGCGCTGAATTGCAGGCACATGTAGTCGATTTTTTCGATCCCAATGCCATGTTCGCCGGTGATCGTGCCACCAAATTCCAAACAGATTTTTAATACTTCCGCGCCCAATTCGTGGGCCTTTGCGGTCTCGCCTTGACTGGCATCGAACAGCACCGACGGATGGATGTTGCCGTCGCCTGCGTGATAGGCGTTCCACACTCTGAAGCCGTGCTGGGTTGCCAGCGTATTGATCTGACGCAGGGCTGGCGCCAAGGCAGCCCGCGGCACCGTGGCATCCAATACCAAGATATCGGGTGAGTTCATGGCCATGGCGGGGAAGGCCGCTTTGCGGGCTTTCCACAGATGTAGGCGATGAGCTTCATCACGGGACACCTCCAGTGTCACCGCGGTGCGCTTTAGAATTTGCGCGGCCGCATCGATGGTCTCGGCCACCTCATCCTCTAGGCCGTCCATTTCCAGTAGCACCAAGCCTTCGCACTGGGTCGGGAACCCGGCCTGCAACATGCCCTCAACTGCTTGGATAATGTTGCCGTCCACGACCTCCAGCGCGGCCGGCATTAAGCCCGCTTCAAACACCTCGGCCACCGCAGCGCTGGCATCGAACAGATCCTTAAAGCCGGCTGCGATCACTCGCTGGCACGGGGGAATCGGCAATAATTCGACACAGACCCGCGTAATGATGCCCATCAACCCTTCGCTGCCATGCATGACAGCGGCCAGATCATAGCCTGGGCTGTCGAGTGCTTCGCTGCCCAGGACGATGACTTCGCCGTCGCTGGTGACAATTTCGACCGCCCGGGTGTTATTGACCGTCACGCCGTACTTGCAGCAGTGAATGCCGCCAGAGTTTTCCGCCACATTACCGCCAATACTGGAGGCCAGTTGGGAGCTTGGGTCGGGGGCGAAATAAAGCCCCTGGGCTGCAACATGATCACTGATGGCCTGATTTCGAACGCCGGGCTGCACCCACAGCCGGGTGCCCTGACGGTCTTGAATCTGGTTCATACGGCTGGTCACCATTAGGACCGCGCCGGCAATCGGGGTGGCTCCACCGGACAGGCCCGTGCCCGCCCCGCGGGTTACAACAGCGATGTTATGCGCACGGCAGGTGTTGACGATGTGAACAACGTCCTGGGTGGATTCGGGTAGCAAAACCCAGTCCGGTCTTTGTTGTTCGGTGGTGTAAGCATCGTTGGAATACACCGCGCACAACTCAGGCTCGTGAATCACCTGATCATCACGCAGCGCCTGTTTGAGTTGTTGCTCAAAGCTCATGTCATTTTCCTTGCACGTCCGCGCACCGGCGCAATCCAGTCATCCGGCAGCTCTGCCCCATCATACAGTCCCCGCAGCACACCCACGCGTTCAGGTTGGCCGCGCATCGCGTTAATTTGCGCCTCACTGAGAGCCGTTCGCTGGGACATCCGCAGACTCCATTCATGTAAATACCCGTATAGCTGGTCGCGCTGGGCCTGGTATTGAGGGTCGCGGCCTAGATCGTTCAGCTCATTGGGGTCGCCCGTTCGATCAAACAACATGGGTGGCAGGCCACCGTGGAAATGAATCAGCTTCCATTCGTGGGTGGCGACCATGACACAGCGAGCATCCCGCGGCGCCAGGCCCAGCTCCCGCGCAATGGGTGTGGGCGCGTAGTCATATTCACTGATGACGTAGTGGCGCCAGTGGGTTGGGGATTCGCCGTTCAACCAGGGTTGCAACGAGCGGCCTTCAATCACGTGATCGGGGATCGGCTGCCCGGTAGCCTCAACAAAGGTGGCTGCCAAATCAATGCCTTCGACCAGCGCATCGCATCGAGTCCCGCGGGTCGAGTCGGCCTGGGCTCTGGGGTCAAAGATTAACAGTGGAATGCGGACTGAGCAGTCATGAAACAGATCCTTTTCGCCCATCCAGTGATCCCCCAAATAGTCTCCATGGTCGGAGGTCACTACGATCATGGTGTGCTCAATTTCGCCGCTGCTTTCGAGTCGATCCAGGATCCGCCCCAGCTCGTCGTCGCACTGTTTGATCAAGCCCATGTAGGCCGGGATGGCCTTGGTTCGGGTGGCTTCCTTAGCAAAGGTTTGGCCGATTAAGTGCTGCTGAAATCCTGCAAATACCGGATGGGGGTCCAGGCGTTCGGCCTCGGACTTGTTGGCGGGAATGACGTCTTGCGGGCCATACAGGGCGTGATAGGGCGCCGGCACAATGTAGGGCCAGTGTGGTTTGATATAAGACAAATGGCACAGCCAGGGCGCGTCGCGGCCAGGCTCGTCCAGCCAATTCAGAAATTGTTGGGTTAACCAGGGCGTTTCCGAGTCCTCATTACGAATATTCGCCGGCTGATCGGCGTGGCACATCAGCCACCCGGATAGAATCTCACCGCCGGGCCCAATCGCGGAGTTGGCGTAGTCATGCCAAGGATTGTCAGACTCATAGCCGCGCTGTTTTAGGTAATCATTGTACGGCGAGTAGGTCTGGTTATAGATCCCATCTACCCCCTGCGGCCACAGGCCATCATCACGAACAACGACATCAAAACCGCTCTGGGCAACTCGCGCGCCGATCGTACTGTCGCAATCCAGGCCCATCCGCTGCATGCCCTCGCGATCCATGACCATGTGGGTTTTGCCGATCAGATAGGCATCCCAGCCGCCCCGGCGCATGTGATCGCCCAGGGTCTGTTCGCCCACCCTCAGCGGATAGTTATTTCGGTGCGCTCCGTGTGAGCTGGTGTAGCGGCCGGTATAAAAGCTCATGCGTGAGGAGCCACAGATGGTCGAAGGCGCGTAGGCATGGGTGAACTGGACACCCATCTTTGCGATTCGATCAAAGTGGGGGGTGTGCAAGGTGGGGTGTCCCGCGCAGCTTAGATAATCAAACCGCAGCTGGTCATACATCACAAACAGGATATTCATGGCGCGACGTTAGCATCTGTTTGGACGAATGGCTAAAGTGCCCAGACCTTGCCACGGCTGAGATTTGAGAATGTTTATTGCGCAGGAAGACTTAAAACGCCATTTCCATTACGACCCTTTCAAGGCACTAATCGCGCCCCGGCCGATTGGTTGGATCTCTACTCGCTCAGCTAATGGGCAAGACAACCTAGCGCCCTACAGCTTTTCCAATGCCATCTGTGGTGCGCCGCCGATGCTGATGTTTGTCAGTAGCGGTGAAAAAGATTCCCTAGTTAACGCCCGCGAGACACGCCAGTTTACCTATAACCTGGTGTCGCAATCCCTGATGCAGCAGATGTCCAAAACCAGTGCGGCGGTTGAGGTGGACGAGTTTGACCTGGCGGGACTGCAGCGTGCGGCCGGCCACACTGTGAATTGCCCGTATGTTGCCCAGGCGCCGGCTGCGCTGGAATGTCAGGTCACACAAATCCTGCAGTTGACTGACAAAGAGCAGTCACTGACCGACTGCTGGATGGTCATGGGTCAGGTCACGGGTCTGCACGTTCAGCCTGCCCTGATTACACCCGATCGACGTTTCGACACCGCCCAGGCCGAGCTTGTGGCCCGTTGTGGTTATAAGGACTACTGGATTGATGGACGCCTGGTCGAGTTAGAACGAGGCTGAAAATCGAAAAAATCGATGCGACCCATGGCTTTTCGTCATGCGTCGCTGGCGCAAAGCTGTTTGGCGCAAATCTGTCACATCCAGCCGCTTCCTAGAACTACCCTTCGGCCAACGCTCAAGGATAACGATAAGCACAGGCGGGAAGACGAATGAGCAGCGAGCAGACATTGCCCTTAACCGGGTTAAAAGTAGTGGACTTTGGCCAGCAGATCGCCGCGCCGGCGGTGGCGATGGCCTTGGCGGATATGGGGGCCACGGTGGTCCACATTGATCCGCCGCAGGGTCCGATGTGGCAGTCATCTGCCAACGCGGTCCTCAATCGCAATAAATCCTGTCTTCGTTTGGATCTAAAAACCGAACAGGGCCTGCGCCAGGCCCATCAGCTGATTGAGCAGGCTGACATCGTCATTGAGGGCTTCCGGCCGGGTGTGATGGCGCGCTTGGGTATCGATTTTCAGGCCTTGCGCCGTGTGCGTCCGCAACTGATTACCCTGTCGATTCCCGGTTTTGCCAGCAACGATCAGTTACGTCGCGATTGGAAAGCCACCGAATCGGTTGTGGCGGCCAGCTGTGGCGCCTTTACTGACATGGGATTCAACCGCGTGCTGATGGGGGTAAACCCCAGCTTTTCTCCGCTGCCACTGGGCTCCTCGTATGCGATTTCACTGGCCTGTGCCTCGGTGGCTTTGGCCTTGTTCCATCGCCAGACGACAGGTCGGGGTGATCACATCGAGGTGCCCATCGCCGCCGCCTTGATGGAGGGTTTGTCTTACAACTCTTACGTCATCGACGGGTTACCTGAACGCTATAAGACCATGCGTGAACATGAGATCGAGATGCGCCGTCAAAGCGGCCAAGCGATGGATCTTAGCTACGACGAATTACAAGAATATCTCGACCCCTTCTTTCGGACATATCCGTGCGCCGACGGGCGATTTTTCTATTGCGTCTGTCCCTCCCATCGAAACCACGCTCGCCGCGCGCTAGAGGTTCTGGACATTTACGACGAGTTAGTCGCCCTAGGCCTTCCGGAAGTCGATGATCTGTACTTACCCTGTGATGAGTGGGAGGGCGAAACCTCAATCGGCGTTTATCCCTTGCCACAGAAGTGGGCGGGGATCATCGCTGAGAAGATGAAAGCGGCTTTTTTGACCCGGACCTCCGAAGAATGGGGCCAGATCTTTGCTGATCGAGGTATCCCCGGGGCTCCACATCGCAGCACCCAGGAATGGGTTAACGACGAACATACCAATGCTGCCGGCATCATCGTGGAAGTTGATGATGTGGAATATGGCCGGATGAAGCAGCCGGGCCCGTTGGCTTGGTTTGAACATAACGCTGAGCAGATGTTGACCCCTCGCTCACGGGAGTGGGTGGATTTTGAGACGGCGTTCGCACGACTTAGCGAGATGCCATTTTTGCCGTTGCCGGCCCCTAAACGCCAAGCCCCATCCGCTTGGCTCGACGGCGTCAAAGTATTGGACCTAACCAATGTGATTGCCGGCCCGCACTCGGCTGCGTTCCTGACACGTTTTGGGGCCGAGGTGACCAAGCTGGATCCGATTCACAGTCTGTATGACCCGCTGATCGGGGTCATGTATGCCTTTCAAAGTGGAGTGGGTAAACGCAGTGCCCTGGTGGATATCACCACCCTGGCCGGCCGCGAGGTGTTCGAGCGACTCGTGCGCGAGTCAGACATCGTGGTGATGAATGCACCGGAGCGCCAAATTGGGCCGTTAGGACTGGACGAGCAAACCCTGTCAGCAATCAACCCGAATGTCATTTTCTGTCGCTTAGATTGCCTGGGGGGACCTCGGCGGGGACCTAAATCAGATGCGGTGGGTTACGACGACATCATTCAGGCCTACAGCGGCATCATGAGTCGGTTTGGTGGGCCGCAAACCCCTGAGGAACACGCGCATATCGGAACACTGGATGTGAACTGCGGATTCGCGGCTGGCTTCGGTATGGGACTGGCGCTTTATAAGCGTGCTCGTGGTGCCAAGCCGGCGCGGGTTCGGACGTCACTGTCGGTGGTGACCAACATGGCCCAGTTGCCGTATTCCCACGACTATGACGGTCGGGCTGACTTCAATGAACCCAGTGGTCGTGAGGCCATGGGCTTTGATGCGCTCTCGCATTTTTATCCCTGTGCCCAGGGCTGGCTGTATCTGGATGCGACCCCAGCGGATCTGCCGACCTTGGAGCGTATTCCAGGATTAGAGGGTTTGTCTGCGGCGAGTGACCGTCATGCGATGCTCAGCAAGGCCTTTAGTTTGGCGGATTCCGATACCTGGTTGACGGTGTTGCGCGGCATGGACCTGGCGGCGGCGCAGCCCGTATCCATTGAAGCCCTGCGTGAGAATTATTCCCGCCTGGCAGATGGGCGTGTGGGCGTGGACCAGGGCAGTTATGCCTTTTCGATCTACCCCGATCACCCCAGTGGGCATCAGGTCACGCAAATCGATCCCTACGCGATCCGTCCAACCGAAGCGCCGATTGTTGCGCCAATGCCAGCCGAGCGATTTGGCGCATCGACCCGGGAAATTCTGCAAGATTTGGGATACTCGGAGTTCGAAATTCAGCGGATGTTGGATGAACAGATTGTTGGGCTAGGGTGGGGCAGGGAGTACCTGCCCAGTGACTCGTTAAGTGAATTCACCGAAAAACTGGCGTAGTTGCGCCAGCTTGGCCTGAGCTTGGGCCAGCTCAATGGTTTGCATGCCTACGATGTGCCCAGGACGCTGCTGCGCCAGCATGGACAAGCTCAGCCGGGTTAAACAGCCCAGTTTGGGGTAGCCGCCCAGGCTTTGGCGGTCGCGGTTGAGCACAATTGGGTGGCCGTCGGGTGGAATTTGCACGGCCCCCAGCGCAATGGATTCGGATTGTTCAATCGGGGCCGAGGTGAATGGGACCCTGGCCTTTAGGCGAATTCCCATGCGATCGGACAGACGGGTGACTTCAAATCCTTGCTGCAGATCGCCCTGGATGGCTTCAAATTGATAGC
>JBMYYI010000058.1:0-10314 GCA_049609265.1 Litorivicinus sp.
GCGTTGGCTGGCGAGCCTGATTTGTTGATCGCCGATGAGCCCACCACAGCGCTGGATGTCACCGTGCAGGCGCAAATTCTGATGCTAATCAAACGGCTGCAAGCACAGCGCGGTATGGCCGTGATTTTTATCACCCATGACCTGGGCGTTGTCGCTCAGATTTGCCAAAACGTCGCAGTGATGTACGCCGGACGTATTGTTGAACAAGGCCCAGTGAAGACGCTGTTTAGCCACCCCAAACATCCCTATACCCAGGGGCTGTTCAATTCGATCCCGCATTTGGATCGCGAGCCGCTGACGCCATTACCGACCATTGAAGGGCTGGTGCCCTCGCCGTTTGAGATGCCGCCCGGCTGCCGTTTTGCGCCTCGTTGTTCACAGGCCAGCGAGCGATGCGTCACCACGCCTAGCCTACAACAAAAAGACAAACGCACGTTGGCCTGCCATGAGGTGGCGCTATGAGCTTGCTCAGCGTCCGCAACCTAGAAAAACGGTTTGCCATTCGCGGCGGCATCCTGCGTGGCGTAAAAGCCTGGGTGCGCGCCGTCAATGGCGTTAGCTTTGAATTAGAACCCGGTAAAACCCTAGGGGTCGTGGGTGAATCGGGCTGCGGAAAGTCCACCCTAGGGCGTGCGATCCTGCAACTCGACCCACCCACCTCCGGCGAGGTCTTGTTCCAAGGGGAATCCCAAATTGGCCGTTCGCGTAGCCAATTAATGCCCTTTCGCCGCGAGGCACAAATGGTCTTCCAGGACGCGTATGAGGCGCTGAACGCCCGGCACACGGTCGGCCGCATCCTCACGGAACCCTTTGAAATCCATCAGATCGGGACTCCTCATCAGCACCTGGAATGGGCCGCTGGCCTGCTTGAACGTGTCGGTTTGCCGGCAGAGTCAATCGATCGCTATCCCCATGAGTTTTCAGGGGGGCAACGTCAACGCATTGGTATTGCCAGGGCCATCGCCCTGGAGCCGCAGTTGCTGGTATGCGACGAGCCGGTCAGTGCGCTGGATGTCAGTGTCCAGTCCCAGATCATGAATTTGCTGATGGATCTCCAACGTGAGCGAAATCTGGCGATGGTTTTCATTGCGCACGACCTGGCGGTGGTCAAGCACCTCAGCCACGAGATTGCGGTCATGTATCTGGGAAGCATCGTGGAAATCGGACCGGCGCAAGCCCTGTTCAATGCACCCAAACACCCCTATACCCGAGCGTTACTGGATGCCATTCCCCGGGTCGATGTGACCCAGGAGCAACCTTTAAAACCCTTGGAGGGCGATGTACCCAGTCCGATTAATCTGCCCAGTGGCTGTGCCTTTCGGACCCGGTGCCCTCATGCGCAACCCAGCTGCGCTGAATTAACGCCGACGCTTGAAGGGGACGACCACCGAGTCGCGTGCCACCGAGCGGCCGACCTGAGCCTGTGATCGAGATCCCGCCAGCGGCATCAATCGACCGCGCAGACGCTGGCGCAGTACGTTGGGCGGGATCAGGCGTTCCTTCTTGACCCTCATCAAATAAATCGCGGCACCCGGCGCGTTGTACGCCGACAACGCCGCCAGCCGTTTGGGATAGCCTGCGCACTGGATTTGTTCCACACGGCAATCCAGCAGCGCCAACCAATCCACCAGTCGCTGCTTACGCAGCCACGGGGCTCGTTGACCCCGCAATCGCAGGCTACGCTTAATGCCAATCCAACCGGTTGGATCGAATCCCAAGATCAGCAAGCTCCCCCCGGGGCGCAGAATTCGGATCGCTTCTCGCAATACGGCTTGTGGATGACGGGTGACGTCCAGGGTATGCATCAGCAACACCGCATCCGCGATGTTACCCGCCAGCGGTAATTGGGCGGCCCAGCCATTGACTTGCCCGACCTCCGAGTCCGGCATGGGCTCAGGCGTAATCCAAAGCTTGTGAGCGGCACTGGAATGGCGAATAGCATCCACTGGCCCGCCAATCTGCACCAGCAATGGAGCAAATAGGCGCCGAAATTCAGCCGATAGCAGCTGCTGCTCATGTTCAGCTAAGCGCTGACCGGCGAGCGTTTCAAACCACGCGT
Source organism: Litorivicinus sp. (assembly GCA_049609265.1). Lineage (GTDB taxonomy): Bacteria > Pseudomonadota > Gammaproteobacteria > Pseudomonadales > Litorivicinaceae > Litorivicinus. The sequence continues at coordinate 2,060 of JBMYYI010000058.1, forward strand.
TAAGCTGCCGCGCAGCATCCTTGGAGAAGCCCTGTGGGCGGCGAACAAATGCCATGACCCGATGGTAGCAAAAGCCTCACCTGAGAACACAAATTTGGTAATATGCCGGCACGTCAACTTTTACACTAAGGACAGACATGGGATTTCTAGCCGGTAAGCGTTTCTTGATCGTAGGCGTCGCCTCGAAACTATCCATTGCATCAGGCATCGCGGCCGCCATGCATCGCGAAGGCGCTGAACTCGCTTTCACCTACCAAAATGAAAAGCTCAAAGATCGTGTGGTGAAGTTTGCCAACGGCTGGGGCTCAAACGAATCGCTTTGTTTTCCCTGTGACGTTGCCAGTGACGAAGAAATCGACGCCGTTTTCAGTGAACTGTCCAAACAGTGGGATGGCTTGGATGGCATCATTCATGCGGTCGGCTTTGCACCCGCATGGGAGTTGGATGGCAATTACGTCGACGTGACGACCCGCGAGGGCTTCCGCATCGCCCACGACATCAGCTCATTTAGCTTTGTAGCCTTGGCGAAAGCCGGCAAAAAACTCTTGGATGGCCGTAACGGTTCCCTGGTCACGCTGAGTTATCTAGGCGCTGAGCGCACCATGCCCAACTACAACGTCATGGGTCTGGCCAAGGCCAGCTTGGAAGCTAACGTTCGTTACATGGCCGCGAGCATGGGGCCTGAAGGCACCCGCGTGAACGCCATTAGTGCGGGTCCGATTCGGACACTGGCCGCTTCTGGCATCGGCAAGTTCCGTAGCATGCTGGCTTATAACGAAGCGCGTTCGCCCATGAAGCGCAACGTCACCATTGACGAGGTGGGCAATACAGCCGCGTTCCTGTGCTCGGATTTGGCTAGCGGTATCACTGGCCAGGTCATTTATGTCGATAACGGTTTCAGCGTCACTGCCATGGGCAATGACGAGGAACTCGGTTGATCCAAATCGATCGGCTCCCCGCCTTCGAGGACAACTACCTCTGGGGGCTTCGGGAAGGACAAACCGCCTGGGTCGTTGACCCAGGTGATGGCAAAGTGGTGCTGGATTGGTTGGATCGGCACCAGCTCGTGCTCAGCGGAATCTTGTTAACTCATCACCATGCGGACCACGTGGGTGGCGTGCAGACTCTGCTGGATCGCTACCCCATGGCTGAGGTGATCGGCAGTAAACAACAGCTTGCTGGCGCCAGTGCTTCGGTTAGCGAGGGCGACGTAGTCGATCTACTTAGCCGCCGTTTTCACGTCATGGAAGTTCCAGGACACACCCTGGATCATGTTGCCTACCTGAGTATGGATCCGTTGCCGATTTTATTCTGCGGAGACACGCTATTCCTCGGGGGCTGCGGACGCATGTTTGAGGGCACACCTGAACAATTCCAGCATAGCCTGGCCCGGTTTCAAGCCCTACCGCCAGAGACCTTGATTTACTGTGCCCACGAGTACACCCAAGCCAACTTAGAATTTGCCAAAACAATATTGCCCGACAATCAGTCTGTCCTTGACCGACTAGATCAGGTCAAGACCTTGCGGCAAAACAACGTTGCCACCGTTCCTGATCGGCTGGTAAACGAATTGCACACCAATCCGTATTTTCGACTGGATGACCCCGTGCTGATGGACGTCATCAAAGCCACGGATGAGACGCCCATGCATGAGCGTTTCGCCCGAGTCCGAGCTGCTAAAGACAACGCATGATTCGACTAGTTTTGCTGGCCATGATGGCCCTGGCAAGCGGCTGCACGCAGCTAGCCCCTATCCAAGATCCCAGCGTGTCGCCGGGCGAAGACGATGATCTCGCTGCCTTGCTCAGAGACACCCAGGGCATGATCGTCGACCCTATCGAATTTGACCTGCCTCAGACCACTGAATCCCTCTTGATTCAGCGTGCACTCGAGTCAGAACCTCCCAAACCCAAAACCTTTTGGCAGCAGCTGGTTGGTGATTTCTCACTGCAGCGTCTGCCGCCGGAGTACGAGGTCGAAAAACAATGGCAGTCATTACGCCGTAACAATCCTGAATTATTGACGGATTTCCTGGCTCGAGGACGGCTATGGCTTAACTACATCGCCAGCGAGATTGATCGAAGGGGAATGCCGGCCGAATTAGCCTTATTGCCCTATGTTGAATCGGGATTCCAACTCACGGCACGCTCCCACCGCGGGGCCGCCGGGCCCTGGCAGCTGATGCCCGCTACGGCGACCTATTTGGGGTTACAACGAACCCGTAGCTGCGACCAGCGCCTGGACGTCATTGCCGCAACCGATGCCGCTCTAAACTACCTAGAAGACCTCGCGCGGCAATTTGACGGTGACTGGTACTTGGCTATCGCGGCTTACAACTCCGGACCGGGACGAGTTTCCCGCGCGGTGGCCGCGAATAAAAAACGCAACAAGCCCACGGATTATTTTTCCTTGCGACTACCCCGTGAAACCCAACGGTATGTCCCGCGCCTGTTAGCCTTGGCAGAGGTAGTTCGGGATCCTCAACGCTTCAATGTGTCACTACCTGAGATTCCTCAGGTGCCCATGTTTGAGACGTTGGAGTTGGAGTCGGCGGTCGATTTGGAACTGCTAGCTCGCTGGAGTGAAACAACCGTCTCTGACATCCGCAGCCTAAACCCGTGCCTTCGCCGTTTCGCAACGCCCATTGAGGGCTCAACCGTGGTCGTTCCGGTCGGGACCGCTGGCAAAATCTTGACAGAACTCCGCGCCCTGCCCGCTGATCAATGGGCCCAATTATCGGAGTACGTGGTTCGTTCTGGCGACACTCTAGGGGGAATTGCCCTTCGCTTTGACACCAGCGTGGCCGATCTCAAGGCCAGCAATGGCCTGAAGTCGAATCTAATTCGCGTAGGTCAGGTATTGCGCGTTCAAGGGGGCAACCAGGCCTACGCTGATGCCGCAGGCGAGCACATCGTCAAAGCGGGCGAATCCTTATGGACTATCTCTCGCCAGTATGGATTGAGCTTAGCCGCGCTGCAGAATGCGAATCGGGTTGGCTCCATCTTGCGGATTGGTCAGCGGTTAACGATTCCGGCCCGCTAACCAGGTATCGATCAGTGCCCTCGATATACTGGCTTTGAGCGGCAGCTGCGGCAGATCATTCGGTTTAAACCATTGAGCGTCGACGATTTCATCACCATCGACTTTGATATCACCACCTGCATACTCGGCGAAATAACCCATCATTAGTGAGTGCTTAAACGGCCAGGATTGAGTCGCAAAATATCTGGGGTTTTTAACCTCAATGCCGACCTCTTCAAAAATCTCACGCCGAATGGCGTGCTCTGCGGACTCGCCCGCTTCTAGAAAACCCGCCAGGGTCGAGTACATACCGGGCTCAAAGCGTGGCGAACGCGCCAGCAGGCACTCCTCGCCCCGTGTGACCAGCACGATCACTGACGGCGCAATACGCGGATAGCTGACAAGCTCACAAGACGCATCTGAGCACTGGACCCCACTGTCTGAGGCCTTGGGTGTCGTGGGGGCTCCGCAGCGCCCACAGAAGCGATGCTCCAATACAAACTCAAGCCGCTGAATACCGGCGCTCATAGCAATGAATGAGAGTGAGTCCGTATATTGTCGAATGCTCGGTCTAAGCGGCGCCCAGTCTTGGTCGCTCTCGCTTTGGCCAACATAGACCACGATACCGCCGATCGTACCGACCAGGATCGTTGCGTCTGGATGCCGACCTGGCTGCAGCGGCCCTGAAGCGGTTATCGCAACCTCTCGCTTAGCCGAGAACAAAACATAGGCCGTACGATCAGATAAGACCTGCTGGGGAGCCCAGTCCAGATCGTGATCGCCCAGAAAATTAATGCTCATCCCAGAGCGCCTTGTCACTGGACGCCCGTAGGGTATCGAGCAACGCATTAAAACCGTCCAATTCATCGGACTGGATCGGATAGCTAGCCGGTTCCCGACGCTCAATAACGCGCCGAATCGGTTCGGCTTGCATACCCTGGCTGGCCTGATTCGATGTGCTAGCTAGCAACGTGTTTTGTTCACGAGTCATCGCGAGGTAGACCTCGGCAAGTAGCCGCGCGTCTAGCAATGCGCCGTGCAGTTCACGATTCGAGTTGTCGATGCCATAGGCCTTGCACAAAGCATCCAGTGAATTACGTTGTCCAGGCCGCTTTTTGCGAGCCATCGCGAGCGAGTCAGTCGCCGCACCGCTATGGCATAAATCCTTGATCCGGGGAGCGCCCGGGATACGTTCAAACTCCGCATCCAAGAAACCGACGTCGAATGCTGCGTTATGAATGACCAGCTCGGCGCCCTTGATAAACTCGATAAAACCTTCTGACACGTCCGCAAACCGAGGTTTATCCGCCAGAAACTCATTGCTGATGCCGTGAACCTCATAGGCGCCCTGATCGATTTCTCGATCCGGCTGCAAGTATTCGTGATAAACCCGTCCCGTTAGGCGTCGGTTAACCAGTTCAACACATCCAATTTCGATAATCCGGTGGCCCAGATGGGGCTCAATACCTGTGGTTTCTGTATCTAAGACGACTTGTCTAAGCATGCCTGTGCTCCTCGATTGGCCAGCTCATCGGCTGCTTCGTTGCCTGGATCGCCCGCATGGCCCTTGACCCAACCCCAATGGACCTCGTGGCGTGCCACGTTCTCATCCAAACGTTCCCACAAATCGCGGTTTTTGACCGGGCTGCCCGAGGCCGTCTTCCAACCCCGTTTGCGCCAATTGCCAATCCACTTGGTAATGCCATCCTTCATGTAAACCGAATCAGTAATCAAGTGCACCTGACAGGGACGGTTAAGCGCTTCTAGAGCCTGGATCGCCGCCATTAACTCCATACGGTTGTTCGTGGTCTCAGCCTCGCCGCCAAAGAGCTCTTTGCGGTGTTCACCAAAGAGCAGCAACGCGCCCCAACCACCCACGCCTGGATTGCCCTTGCAGGCACCATCGGTGTAGATCGTTACTTTGTCCATAACCACTCACGCAGTTGAACCGCAAGAGAGTGCACACCGCGACCTAGCCGAGTCCCCAGTGTTTTGGGCAGCTCATAGCGGACCTCGAGCACAGCCTGTGTTTCGGACTGCTGCATCAACCAATCGTCAATCTGACCAACTTCATCAATCAACCCGACTGACAATGCATCCTGGCCAAACCAAACGTCACCCTCGGCCACCTGCTCCAGGTCCAACTGTGGGCGATACTGGACCACAAACGCTTTGAACAGCGAGTGGATCTGGTCAAGGTCCTGCTTGAACTTTTCGCGCCCTTCCTCGGTATTTTCACCCAAGAGTGTCAGGGTGCGCTTGTGCTTGCCGGCCGTTAATACTTCAACGTCGATATCGGCTTTTTTCAACGCACGGTGGAAATTTGGCACCTGAGCGACGACACCAATGCTGCCGACCGCGGCAAAAGGCGCGGCCACGATATGGTTTGCCACAACGGCCATCATATAACCACCGCTAGCTGCGACCCCTTCAACCGCGACCGTCAGACGCAATCCGGCATCGCGCAGACGAATCAACTGACTAGCGGCCAAGCCGTATTCTGACACACCGCCACCGGGTGACTTTAAGCGTACGCAGACCTGGTCGGTCTTTGGGTCTGCAGCCATGATGATGGCACTGATCGATTCGCGTAGACCCTTGAGGTTGGAAACCCGCATATCGCCGTTGAACACCAACACCCACAGAGTGCCCTGCACATCCGACTTGGCTAACTTTTTAGCGGATTTCGCGAGCTTCTTTGCTTGTTTGGCCTGCCGCGGCTGCAATAACCGTGCACGGTACTGCATCCAACGGGCACCCCAATCGACGACTCGCAAGCCACCTTCTCGCACCCCTTGGCTACGCGCAATTGCGGCAATCAATACCAAGCCAGCAACAACAACCAGCGCGATCTTAAGCGTGAAGCTCAGTAACTCGGTCAAAAATTCCATTTATCGTTCGACGCGCGCGTTGCCTGCCGCCCAGCTACCCAGTGCCCGGCCCGCCGCTTGACGCGCTTGGCTAGCGAGGAAGGCTTGCATGCCCTCGGGATCACTCATTTCACCCTGCTCGATAGCGGTGACTTCGAGTGCGTAGGCGTCCCCGTTGTTCGCACTCACGACACTGGGCTGCCCCTGTGCCAGAGCAAAGGCGGCCAGCACGATCTCACTGGGCAGCGCATCACTGGTGCGAGTTAACTCCAGGGATTCAGCGCCGGACAAGTCCGCCAGACGTTGCTGCGCCAGATCAGCCGCCTGCTGCGCGCGGCGCTCAGCTTGCCAGACAACCGCAAGTTGATCGCGCACCTCATCGAGACTCAGCTGACGGGCGGGCTCAAAATCACGCATACGCAGTACAACCACCCCTTCATCCAATTCCACCAGTGCTGAGTTTTCACCGGCTTGGACTTCTTCGCCAAAGGCAGTCACCCGCACGCTCAAGTTCTCAGCAATGCCCTGCCCCTGATCTTGGGTAAACGGTTCTGTTGTTTGAATCTGTAGGCCCAATACCTCTGCCGCTTCTTCCAAGTCGCCGGAGAACGCAATATTTGCCAGCTCCTCGGCATCGGCTTGGTATTGGATCGACGCAGCATTCTGTGCCAGTTGACGACGCAAGCGATCTGCCTGCTCATCAAAACTCTCGGGCTCTTGGGTACGAGCCTCAGTCAACTTAATAATGTGATGCCCAAAGGGTGTCTGCACCGGCTCGGACACTTCACCGACACTCAAACGGTTTAAGGCTTCAGCAAACTCGGGCACATAACTTGATGGATCAGCAAAGCCTAAATCACCGCCTTGCTCCCCACTGAGCGGATCCTGTGACAACTCCGCAGCCAGGGATTCAAAAGACTCGCCTGCATTGAGTCGGCTGAGCGCCGCTTGCGCCTGCTCCAAGCTATCATCGCCCGTCAGCAAAATGTGCGATGCACGGGTCTCTTGCGATTCGCTCAAGCTCTGGACATAACGCTCGTAGGCATCACGAACTTCCGCCTCATCAACGTTGATCTCATCCAGGTTTTGGTCTCGTGCTAACAAAACATAATCCGCAGTCATCGACGCGGCCTGCTGCCATCGTGCGGGCGACTGGTCGTACAGAGCTTGCAAATCATTCTGGCTGGGCACTTGGGTCAGTTCAATTTGTTCTGCAGATACGACTTCCCAGGACACCTGACGCACTTGCGACTCCAATGCCAACGCTTGCTGAACCTGTGAAGGCACGACAAACGAGCTGTCGGCTAAGCCTTGGGTCCACTGATTAACCGCTAGTTGGTTTTTGAGTTGCTCACGAAACGCCAAGCGGCCCAAGCCCTGGCGGGCCACAAACTGATCAAACAGAGCTGGGCTAAACTGCCCGTCCTGCTGAAATTCGGGTGCTTGGGTCAACAAAACATCGACTTGCGCGTCTCCAAAGCTGATTTCCCGGCTTTGCGCTTCGGTCAGTACCGCCGTCTCTTGGATCAATGAGTCCAACACTCGACTACGCAGCAAGGACTCCTCGATCAGTGCGGGATCCTGCACCAGGGACAAGAGCTGCCGACGCTGGGTATCCAGCTCGCGTAAAAAATCGTTTTCGGTAATGGGCTGGTCATTCACAACCGCCACTTCGGGCTCGCCGCTGAAGGACACGAACTGGACGCCGGTGACCACAAAGGTCAACGCGATCAAACCAACAATGACTTTCGCCGCGGTACCAGAGGCGTTATCTCGAATGTTTTGTAGCATGGGTTTCTTCTTTTGATTTTGGGGGCAAGCATGTGTGCTCTTGTTCGCCGGTCAGTATAGCCAGACGACACCTCCGTGGCTACGCAGAGCCAGAACGTCAGGCACAAAAAAGCCCAGCAATGCTGGGCTTTTAAGGTGCGCGTCAACGATTAGTTGACGGCGTCCTTCAATGCTTTACCTGCTTTGAAGCCAGGAACGTTTGAAGCAGCGATCTGGATCTCTTTACCCGTCTGGGGGTTACGGCCAGTACGTGCAGCACGCGCTTTAACCGCAAAGGTTCCGAAACCTACCAATGAAACTTGCTCACCGCCTTTCAGCGCGTCAGTGATGGCAGCAACGGTTGCGTCCAACGCCTTACCTGCGTCCGCTTTACTTAGACCTGCACCTGAAGCGATTGCATCTACTAGTTCAGATTTATTCACATTAAACCCCTTAAACTTTTCTAATAATTTCTAGTTGTTATTGGCAACTGCCTTCCAGGCCCCGTGCCAAGCCGACTTTGCCGCCGAACCCGCTTGTTATACCTTCCGATAAATCACTAGGTCAACCGCAGACCCGTGAAATTAGTGGGCC
>JBMYYI010000059.1:0-9971 GCA_049609265.1 Litorivicinus sp.
CCGCAGCACCCGCAGCACCCGCAGCACCCGCAGCACCCGCAGCACCCGCAGCACCGCCACTAACCGCGCCTGCAGCACCACCGACCTGCGCCAGCAAAATCGGCTGTGCATCGTCTGGAAGACCCAGCAGCTTCGCAAGCTCCTCCTCTTCTTCAACCAACCACAGGGGTAGGTCGGCGATGTCGCCTGCAGGTAATTGTGTCTGGTCTGTACGTTCGGGGGCTTGCGGTTTTTTCATTTAATGGTATTTCGCGGATTTATATTTATCAGAGATTAACCGGCGACTGAGCGACACCGCAACAAAGTCCCCGAGAAATATATTTCAACGCATTTATTACTGGTATCGTGCGGATGTATTCTCGCCACCCGCCTTGGAATAAATAGTGACCTCGGAACAATTTGCCTTTTGGTTTTCGCTCTCGCTGTGGGTCGTCACCTGCATCACGGCTGTTGCATGCGTCGCGTTATGGCGCTCGGCCCCAGCCGAAGAACGCAATCGACCGTTGGCAAACTGGGCTATTGCATCGATTTTGTTCATGTTGGGAAGTACTGCACTGGCCATAGGCCAAGCAACGCAATGGGCATTTTTTTTGTGGCTGGCGAATCTGGCAATCGTGGCTGGCTATGCGGCACTTACCGATGCCCTCTCAAAACAGAGCACTTACCTGACCGTGGTAGTGGGTACCACCGCAGTTGCCATATTTCTGATTTTAATTTTTTCATTGGGTTATCAAGCTCGCGCAGGCGCCGTCTCGTTATTGATCGCGGCAGCCCTGTTTCCTTGTTACAAGAGCCAACCTGGAAAATCAAAGACTCTCAGGGCGCTGAGATGGATTTTGATTGCATATTCAGCACTACTGATCGTCCGGGCCGCATCTGCACTCACGCCCGCTTTTGAAGCCGTCGACCGTGCTTTTTTCATCTACTCACTACCTCATGCCATTGCCGTTGGCTGTGCTGTTATTTTGGCTGCCTCGACATTTAGATTGGAGCAGGAGGAGGTTCGCAGGGCACGCCTGAACACTTCAAATCAGACCCTCGCAACCCTCGCTGACGAACAAACCAGCTTGATCCGGCTGCTCTCCCACGAGATTAAAGGCCCGTTGAGTCGAGCCTTTGGCAGCCTCTCGGCAACTGACACTTCAACCCGGCATCACCTAACCGAAATTCAACGTTGGCTTTATCGTTTAGACGAGGAACGAGAGCTGAGTGGCGTTCTAAACAAACCCGAGTTCACCAAGATCACCATCCGTGATCTGATTGAGCGCTTTTCTCGAATTGAGCCGATCTATCCTGAAAAGATCGGTGCAATGACCGTGCGCTGTGACCCCTTTTTACTAATCACTGCGCTTGAGAACCTATTGGAAAACGGCGTCAAATACGGCGGAGAATCCAAATTGATGATTAGTGGGAACACCGAAACCATCCAATTCGATGTGATTGACGAAGGGCCTGGTATACCCAGCGAACAGGTTGACCAAGCCTTCAAACGGTTCAGCCGTTTAAATGCGAGTTCGGCCGTCAGTGGAACAGGCCAAGGACTTTATTGGAGCCGGCGGGTAGCTCGACTGCACGGCGGTGACGTCATCGTAAAATCAACCCAACCGAGCGTGGTGCAATTATGGATTCCGCGCTAGAGCTTTTGATCGTCGATGATGACCAGGTCTTTGGATCACAGCTAGCTGGGCAACTGACTGAGCGCGACTGGTCGGTATCGGTCGAAGTCGACTCGCGCCACATCGATTTTAATTGTCTTGCGCAATACCACGCGATTCTCATCGATCTGAACATGCCCCATCGAACGGGATTGCAATTGATCAAAGCCTATCGAGACCTGTTCCCAGGACTCATGGTTGTGGTCAGCGCTGATGGCAGCCACAACGCAAAAAAAGAAACGCTCGAAAGCGGTGCTGACTTTTTCATGACCAAGCCCGTCTTTATTGACGAGCTTCACTGGACACTACTAAGAGCTTTAAAGCGAGATGCTGCGGCCTTGCAGAATGAGGATTCGTGGGAACTGAGTGCCAAGGACCTCGTGTTGATAGGGCCTGGCAAGATCCGTCTGCCGTTAGCAGAGCACGAGTACGCCGTAGTGGATCAACTGACCGCCGCCGCACCCGACCCGGTCAGCCGGCGCACCTTAATCGGGGCCATGGGACGGGACCCTGGAGAAATCAATTCCAGAGCCATCGACGTGCTGATATCGCGGGTCAAATCCAGGGCCCGTGACTCCGGCCTAACGCTACCGATACAGGCAGTGCGAAACCAAGGCTATGTTTTTAATGGCACATTGCATCGCAGTGGCTAACAACGTGCCGAGCGGCCATTAATGCGTTGGCTGCGACGCCGGTGCAAGAGCTTGCTCACGTTTCACCAGGCTTTCGATCTGCTGAAGCGAAGCCAGATGATGAAAAATCGGAGCCAGCGCATTTGCGTTGCGCAACGCCAAGAAATCCTGATCCGCCAACTTATTCAAACGGTCCTGATTAACTGCATAACAGCCCGCCACGTCACGCACGCCAGTTGAGAGTTGCACACGCACGTTTAAAGGCGTCAGTAGATTGTGCTGGGTTAGCACCTCACAAAATCCTTTGGTGGCCACTTCCATATTGTTCAATTCACCCAGGAACTGCTTTGCTCGCTCCAGCATTTCGCTGGGCGCTCCGTCATCGTTAAACAAAGGATTTCCCTGATCACCCAAAAGATCCGATTCAACGTCCAGACAGACCGCAAATTCTTCACTATCAGGCTTAGGCGCAAGGGCAAAGGGGTAGCGACGGATAATGGCGGGGATATAGGCCGCATCCCATTGTCCAGACTCATCTACCCAAAGATTTTCGCCGGTCTGAAATCCCAACAGAACGACCGGCTTGAATTTAGCCTGCTCGTCTTCGATAAACACGATCGGATAATGGGCAGCAGCGCGAATGAATTCCGCGGCCATCACCGCGGCGAGGTGGACTTCCTTTGCGAAGCCATAATTGGATTGCACCGCGATGCAGGTGTCTTTGTGGGCCTCTAGCGACAGCGGGGCGAGTTGTTTGAACATTGTTTGATTCCTTTTTTCTAAAACCGCATTACAAGGTTGCTGCCAAGCAAGCCCTGTATCGCGTCAGCCTTTAGACACGAACACGGGCAAAATACCGACGGACGGTCTTGACAGCGCCGCCACCCCGAATAAAAATCTCAACATGACACTAAAAAAGCATCTCATTCTGGTCCTAACTGCGTCTTTAGCTCACGCCGGTCAGACACCGAGTCAAATTCACTCAACTCCCAGTCAGCAAGAGATAGGCAACCTAGCAACACACCTTATGACGTGCGGGTATTTTAACGAATACCTGGATCTAGAACAGCTACATCAAGGAGATAGTGACTACGAACGCGGAAAATCTGAAGCCATCCGGTTTAAAACAGAAAACACTGAATTGAACTGCCGCAAAGCCCTTGCTGGGTACCAAAGGCTCCGCTCGCCGGCATCACTCTAATAGTTTAAGCTTTCGCTAGGCGCAACCCACCACAAAAAGGATCTATTTTAGTGTCAGAAAACCAGTCAGTGTCTTTTGATGACGAGATTTCACTAACGGAGCTTTTTGCAAAACTATGGCGCCGCCGCGGTCTGATTGCGGCTATCGTCCTATTTAGCGGCTTTTTGGGTGCTACCGTCGTCCTGCTCCAGTCTCATTCATTGGAGTCTGATAGCCATCAATATATTGATTTGGTCGGCATTGAGAAAGGTAACTACCCAAATGGATCCAGGTTTTCGCCCACTGATTTAAAAGCTCCCGAGGTACTTGACCAGCTCGTCACCCAATTCGATCTAGAATCCAGACAGGCTTTAGGCCGGGCGCTATCGGTCGAATACGGCAGCCCACTTGCGTATGGCGTCATCAAAAAATTTGAAGCACGTTTAGATGCAGCAGGTAAGGACACAGCCGCGATAGAATCCATCACCGCCGCTTTTGACGCTGAACTGGCTGCTACTCAAGCAACGACCCTGAAAATTTCTCTAAACTATCGAGAATTGGGGGTCACGAGCGCGGTTGCCGAGGCCATTGTTGAGCGCATTCCTAGGCTTTGGTCGACGCTGTATACGACTAAGTATCGGGTCCTTCAAGCATCTGGACTGGACACGCTATCCGTGTCCAGAGCCAGTGTTTCGATGGCCAATACAGCTGCTGTTCTAAATTCACGGGACGTCCTGAGCCGCGTCGAGGCGGGTTCTGAAACGCTAGCCAAAGATAAACGGCTAGAAACACTAACGACCGAATCAGGCTATAGCGCAGCAGATCTAGTGTCTGAAAGCGACCGATTCCGACGCTTATTTTTCGAGCCAATTTTTACTGGGCTTTTTGAGAATGCTGACCAGGTCAGCCGCTCCTTTGTGCGCGAAACTCAGCTCAAAATTGACGAGATTAGCCGTAACATCGCCAGCCTAGACAACGACATAAACGATCTCAAAGGCTTTCAAGATCCAGGCACTCGAAACATTGCCAATGGCGAGAGCACGGGTTCGGCGGCAGTCCAGCTAACCGACAACACTCTAGATCAAGTTCTTGAATTATCGAGACAAGCCTCGTTAAGCAGTTACCTAACCGACGTTCTAAACGAACGCCGGCGACTCCAAACGCTACGATCTGAGCTGTTCAAAGACATCGCTCGAAGTCAGAGCTCAGGCTTTGCGGTTGAACCAGAATTTATTGAGGCCGCGGAACGTGAACTGCAACTGATTGTGAGCGAGTACACGGATCTGGTCACCAAAGCGCGAGAGCAACAACGCCGCTCCATTGATTCGTTTTATATCCCGCTAGGTGTAGCTGCGACCGATGAACAGTTTCTAACAGAGCGTTGGCAATTACTAATGGCACTGTCGATCGTACTGGGGTTGATGATTAGCTTTCTGTTAGCACTGATTCTGCCATCGAATAAGCCGAGTAGCGATCTAGCCGATTGAACAGTGGTACCCATAAATTACTCGGAAGAATAGGAACGTAACGTGGGCTCAGCCATCGCAGCATCGTTAAGCACACTGGTTATCGTGCTTTCGCTCTTTCCGGTGTTGAATCGATTGGCACGCCGGTTCCGCCTGCTGGATTTGCCCGATGCCCGCAAACAGCATGTCGGCAACGTCCCACTAACCGGGGGACTGGCGATCTATGCGGGTCTCCTCATCACCGCCCTGTTTGTCGATGACATACCACCAGAGCTGATGTGGCTATTGGCGAGCGGGGGGCTGCTGGTTCTGCTTGGGGCCGCCGATGATCGATTCAATTTAGGCGTCAGCATTCGGCTATTCGGTCAGGCGTCGGCAACGCTGATCATGATTTACGGATCGGGCGTGGCGCTGACGCAGCCTCTGCCAATCGAGGGATGGGCACCCCTGCCCGCCTATTTAGCGGCATTCTTGACCGTTATCGTGGTAGTCGGCCTGGTGAACGCATTCAATATGGTTGATGGCATTGATGGCTTGGCAGGCAGCCTGGCGATTGTTGCGTGCCTGACTCTGGGGATTGGCCAGGCGGTGCTGGGCTATTTTCAGGCGACCGGCTATTTGCTGGTGTTCAGTGCGGCGGTGGTGGGCTATTTGGCCGTTAACCTATGCATCGTATCCAAGCGCAAAGTCTTTCTGGGTGACGCGGGCAGTCTGCTGATCGGGTTTGTGATTGCCTGGGCACTTTTGTACACCAGCCAAAGCAGTAAACCCAGCCTGCCACAGAGTTACGTAATCTGGGCGGTTGCCTTCCCTGTTTTCGACATCGCGTCGGTGATGGTACGGCGTATCCGCAAAGGGTTGAGCCCCTTTTACGCCGACCGCACCCACCTTCACCATATCTGCCTCAGAGCCGGCCTATCCCATCAGCAAGCGCTGGGCGTGCTGGTCTTGTTTGCCATGGGACTGGCCACAATAGGCTTGGCACTCAATGTCTTTACCACACCGATGATTTCAATCGCGGTCTTTTTTGTGATGATGGTGTTGTATGTCATGGGGCAGCTACGAATCTGGAAGTTACTGGTGTGGTTGCGACGGGCACCACAGGTCTAGATAGAAACGTGCTAGCCGCTGCTTAAGGGCAAACCTAGGTTCCCAGGCCCTGTCACAGGCTCATTCATTCACCAACACTGGCTGAATGATAGATGAGCTATTCAACCGATTTGACGGTGCGTTTTCGCAAAACACCATTCGCGCCTATCGCGCCGACTTTAACCATTACCAGGCTTGGTGCACGAATCACGGTATAACGCCGCTGCCTGCGAGCGGTCAGGTGCTGGCGCGCTACGTTGATGCCATGGCGGGCCATCGCAGTGTCGCGACTATTCAACGCAGGATCGCAAGCCTAGGCAGCCTTTTCCGATTGCTAGAGGTGGATGACCCAACCAAGGGTGCGGATTGTGTCATTGCCCTTAAGCGAGCAAGAAGACAGTACGGCGCACCACAAAAACAAGCCACGCCGCTGACCCTTGATGTTTTAAAGGCCTTGCAAGCCACCTGCGACTCAACACGGGTGGGGCAGCGCGACTGCCTGTTGCTTCAACTGGGTTATGAGACCCTACGACGGCGCTCAGAGCTGGTGAAATTTTGCTTCGAGGACCTGGTGACTACCCCGCTAGGCACGCACCGGCTGATACTGCGGCAGTCCAAAACCGATCAATATCGACAGGGTAAACAACTGCCGATTTCCAAGGCGCTGGCCCAGCTGATTCAGGAGTGGAAAAAGCCTGTCGACGGACGCTCCCGGTATCTGTTTCCGACTATCAGTCATCGGGGTGCAATTAGGGCGGGGCATATTGCGCCCAGCCAGGTGAACCACATTTTGCATAGCCGCCAAGAACAAGCAGGCCTGGAGTTTGATCGCCCGCTGAGCGGCCATTCATTTCGTGTGGGTGGGGCACTGGATCTATTAAAGCGCGGGGTTCCCATGGAAAAGATCATGCTGCGAGGCGGCTGGAAATCCGAATCATCGGCACTGCGCTACTTACGCGAGTGGGTCGGCGATGATGTTCTGGTGTGGGATGAGGGCGAGTGAACGCGCCAGCCTGCGGGCCACTGCCGTAGTCAACGAACCGGGACCGACTGCGATGCCGCACTGTAATACTCCGATTTTTATCCGTTTTTTTTCGTAGAGCCTAAGCCGCGTTCACCAACCAACGCGGCGGTACGCTGCCAAAGGTAAGTTAGGGCGTTCGTTGCTGTCGCTCCAAAGCCACTTCATGGCCAGCAGTTGAGCCTGCTCTACCGATTCAAATGGGTGTAGATCGACCCATTCATGGCCCATAGCTAGATTGAAACTTTCGACATAAGCATTCTGCGTGGACTTGCCGGACGCGTGCTGCTTCACGACCGCAGGGATCTGGCTGTCGCTGAATCGTGATCTCTATGTCGATCGCTCCTGCTGTCGTCGTCATAAAATGCCCGACTTAAAAGCCCATGATGATCGAGAAACAGCTGGCATCCAAGTGCCTGCGGATCAACGCGCCTTAATCTTGAAATCGTCTTGAAGCTTTGACCAATGCGATACAAGGCTTTTCTTGTGAACCTCCGCCATTGGCAACGTTTTAAGCGCTTCCGGCCACAACAATCGCGCTTTCGTCATGGTGTCGGCTAAGTGCGGTTTTATCGCCCGCCATGGCAAGCCGGCTTTTTCCGACCAGTACTTAAAGTGCTCCATCGTTACGGCGTACCACTCTTTGGTTTTACCGAGATTGAGTGCGTATTGCGTTTCGTTATCGAAATACACACTGGTGGTTACGATATCGTAAGCAGGAGACAAGCGTGGCGTGAATCCATCGGGATACCAAAGGCTCCAGTTCTTTAAATGGGCATCACCGTTGGCCAAAAGAATATTCACCAAAAGCCGTCTAGCCAGTTGCTGGACGTCGGCAAGGGCGTCACCGGAAAACTCATAGAGTACTCTTCCGATGCGTTCGTAGTTCGCTGCAGTATATTTGTCGTGCGGGTACTTCACGAAGATCTGCGCGAAGTCTTCCATGTGAATGCGTCGCTCTCGGTCGCGGTCGCCGGCCCGGTCGAACCGCTTAATCGCAAAAGCGTGCCGTTCATCAGGTAAATTAATTGGGGGCAAGTCATCAAGGTTGTTTACGTCAACAAGCCTGATCTCAGGAATGTCGACGCCGGCCATCTGGGCTAACGACATTGCAGTGAATTCGTTTAACGGCACGAGCTTGTGCGTAGTTGATGGCGTTTTGATAATCCAATCGCCTAGATCCCCACCCGCTGGCAATTTATAGCGCCCGTCCGTTGCGCTCATCGAAAACTTCATCTGAACGCCCGCTAAGGAGAATTTGTTTCCCAGCGTGAGACGATCGAAATTAACCGCCCGGGCTGTGTGAAACGTACCGAGCCCGCTCGCCAACAACTCGTCCGGAACAGCATCAGGCTCTAAAGGGGTCGCCAGAAGTGCCCCGGGCAAATCACCCGCGAGGTGGGCGAAGATGTGAAACTCATTGTCGACATGAACTTTGAGCCTGTGGGCGGTCAACTCCCGCAATGCCCCTTCGGGCAGAAGGTTCGACAGTAACGGATGCAGTCGCTGATTCCGGGCCCATGGTTCGGCCATGAGCTTCCGAGCATTTGGGAAAAGCGGGTGGGTTATCAGACTGAATGTCGGGCGTTCCGGATTGCTTTTATACGAATCGGCAATGCTCAAAATATTGCGACCGTTGTTTAATCCGGCGAGATAGCCAATGAGCACGCCGTGAATAGTTAGCTCTAGCACGCGTGCCTCATCACGCCTGCGCAGGTTCACTCATCGTCTCCGAAAAGCCCGTGCCATGGGTCGTCGGCTAGAGGGTTACCCGAGCCGCATTCACCTTGGTCAGGCGCTGAGAGATTAGAGGGCGGCAAATCGCCCAATAACACTGTGCGCACGGCATTGAGTTTTTCTTGCGGAACCAGCAGCAACTCGGAATTGAGGCCTTTTGCTAGAAGCTCTAAGGTTTCAAGCCGCGGATTACCCTTGGATTCGAGGCGCTGATATTGCTGACGCGACATACCGATCCGCAGCATCATGTCGTGCTGTTTGAGATTTAACGCAGTGCGACGATGTTTGATCTGTTCGAGCAGTGAGCCCACAAAGAAACCTTTATGTTGCTATTGGATCGTTAGCATCATAGTAGCCACACCCTCATCGGCATGGCAACTTATAAGTTGCCACTCCATGATGACAGTTCCATAAGTCCCAAAAAGAAGCTTTTTTGTTGCGCCTAAAGAGCCCGGTGGAACTGTCATCCCACCGCCCCGAAAAGTTGCCAAAGAAGCCGCCTGATGGCCTAACAAATCGCCATTAAAAATGGATGGAGTCAGGCCACCCCAATCACCGAAAACGATCTTGATTCTCAAAATCGGCAAAAACCGATGGACAAAGTACTTTGGCTTGCGTGTCTTACACGCAATACATTTTGCCTCTCAAAAACCGCCATATTGAAGAGACGAATGATTAGCGAGCCTCCAACTCGCGAATCCTGACCATTTGAACCTATCAGATCAACCGGCCAAGCTAATTGACGCCGACCGGCCAAGATAATTATCGTCTAACATCCGCATACATTCTCTTAAGCCTGGCGTTCTTCGCCTCGAGCTCCTTGAGGCGCTTGATCATGGCTGCGTCCATGCCGCCGAATTTGGCGCGCCACTGGTAGATGGTGGCCGTGCTGACGTTGTGGCTAAGTCCGCGATGGGCATACCGGCTTCGTGTTGCTTCAAGATCGCCATGATCTGGCTGTCGGTGAATCGTGATTTCTTCATAGATCGCTCCTGATGTCTTCATCATAAAACGCTCTACTTAAAAGCCCAGTTAATTTCTGGGGGGATTACACCCTCACGCAGGCCATTTTACCTACTAGAGATGGGTAGATCATTATGGCTCGACTTACTCGGAGTAAACACAGCCCACGTAACTTGCTATATCTTTAATAGCGACCTCGACCAATGAATCAGCCGAGCCGCCAAAAAC
>JBMYYI010000060.1:0-9970 GCA_049609265.1 Litorivicinus sp.
CTGCTTTCGGTGGTGATTACGTTTTTTATCGGTAATTTATTCGGCGCGCTGATGGTATGGGAACGCTCGCCGCAATGGGTCAAAGTTGCGATCCCCATGTCTATGGTCGCGACCTCTATTCCCCCGATCCTGTCCGGTTTGATTTTGATGTATATCTTCTCGGTCAATCTGCAATGGCTTCCGATGACGGGCTCCTATGGCTTTACCGTCACCCCAGGTTGGAACTGGGAATTCATCATCAGTGTGATTGAACATGGCACCTTGCCCGCTATTTCCATCATCGTGGTGACCTTTGGTTTCTGGGCCCTTGGGATGCGAGGTTTGATGGTGACAGTACAGGGCGAGGACTACGTCAACTTAGCGAAAGCCAAAGGCTTAAAACCGTTTTACATCCTGTATCGCTACATGATTCGTAATGCCATTTTGCCGCAGATTACCGCCTTCGCATTGAAGATCGGCCTTTTGGTCATGGGGCAGATCCTGGTTGAACGCATTTTCAGTTACAACGGAATGGGCAAGTTGATCTATGACGCTATTCTCGATCAGGACTTCGCAGTCATTCAGGGGAGTTGTTACATCATTATTTTAATGACGGCATTCAGCGTGTTCCTGGTCGATATGCTGTACCCCTTTATTGATCCTCGTATTCGTCATGGGGACAACACATGAGTGCGGTCATCAGTGCGGCTAAAGCACGCCGCCTAAAACGTTTCGACAACCCCTGGATGAATCCCAAATTGTTGGCCGGTGCGGCCATCATGGTGGTCATCGTTCTGGCAGGTGTTGTTGGTCAATTCTTTTGGAATACGGAACTGGTTTATACCGGCTCAGGCCCGTTGAATCAGGCGCCTTATGGATTTACCAATTTGCGTGGTCAAGCGGGTTTGCTAGAACATCCCCTAGGTACTCAGGGCTCGGGACGCGACATGTTGGCGCTGTTGATCGTGGGTGCTCCCAATACGCTTTTTATTGGCGCACTGGCGTCGTTAATCGGCATGTCGATCGGGATAGCGTTGGGCTTTACCTCAGGGTTTGTGGGCGGCCGGGTGGACGACATCATCCGTGTCTCCTCCGACGTTATGATTACGATCCCACCGCTGATGGTGTTGATCGTATTTCAGTCCACGCTGGGCGATGTTTCGCTGTTAGTCATGGCCCTGCTGATCAGTCTGTTTGTATGGCAATCGCCGACCCGCTTGATTCGGGCGCAGGTGCTGTCGATGCGTGAATCTGGCTATGTTCGGATGGCACAAATCTCGGGCGCCAGCACTTTTGACATTATGTTCAAAGAAATGCTGCCTAATTTGATGCCTTATCTGTTTGGCTCATTCATTGCCAACATGACGACATCGATTGTAACGGCGGTGGGTCTTGAAACACTGGGTTTAGGGCCGCAGCGTATCCCGACCCTGGGACGTACGATTTATGAGGCGATTAATTCGGCAGCGCTGTTGCGTGATATGTGGTGGTGGTGGGGCTTTCCAACAGCCATTCTGGCCATCATGTTTATTGCTTTATTGCTGGTGAACCTAGGGCTTGATGAGGTGAGTAACCCTCGTCTTCGTAAAGGAGGTCAGACATGACAAATCCTGTACTCAAGGTCCGAGGTCTCAAAGTGTATTACGAGACCTCCACGGGTGATGTACGTGCGGTTGATGATCTTGATTTTGACCTCTTCCCGGGTGAGACCCTCGGGTTTGTAGGCGAATCCGGTTGCGGGAAATCGACCGCAGCGATGGGTATTTTGCAGCTGGTTGCCCAACCGGGACGCATTGTCGACGGTCAAGTCGAACTCAACGGAGTGGATCTTCTAAGCGCTTCGGAGGAAACCCTTCGCCAGCAGCGCTGGAAAGATCTGGCGTTGATCCCCCAAGGCGCCATGAATTCATTGAACCCAACGATGAAAATTGGTGCTCAAATTCAAGATGCGATTGTCACTCACGAGGGTAAGGGCAGTCTTGGCCAGATGCCTGAGCGACTGGCGAATCTGTTTGAGCGTGTGGGGTTGCCTGCCAGGGTCGAGTCTTTATATCCGCACGAACTGTCCGGTGGAATGAAGCAACGCGTCTGCATCGCTATGGCGATCGCACTCAATCCCAGTGTCATCATCGCGGATGAGGCGACCAGTGCTTTGGACGTTGTGGTTCAGCGAGTGGTGGCGCAAACCATGGCTCGTGTACGCGATGAATTAGGTGTTTCGATGATCATGATTGGTCACGACATGGGGCTGATGGCACAAATGTGCGATCGTGTGGCGGTTATGTACGCCGGCCAGATCGTTGAGATCAGCACCGTCGAACGGCTCTTTGCCCAGCCAGCACATCCATACACCCAAATTCTAATCAACTCAGTTCCGTCGCTCACTCAGCGACAGACCCTGCGTGTTCATGAGGGGATTACTCATGATCCCCGCAATCCCCCAGACGGATGTATTTTTCAGTTACGTTGCCCGAATGTGTCTGAGGCCTGTCGCCGTGCAAGGCCACCTCGCTTGAAAATTAACGAGGGCCAAGAGGTCGCTTGCGTTTTGTATGACGAGGAGTGCGTTCAATGACTCCGTTATTGGAATTTAAGGGCGTCAGCAAGTCCTACGGCTCGATGCAAGCGTTAGCTCCACTTGATCTGGTACTGGATGCTCAGCGACCTGAAATCGTCACGATTGCTGGTGAAAGTGGTTCAGGTAAATCGACCTTAGCCAATTTAGCGTTGGGCTTTACGCTCCCCACCCAGGGGCAGATTCTGTTTCAGGGTCAGGACATTCATGCCTTGGCCGCCGCAGATCGCAAAGCGCTGCAACGGAACATGCAGGCAGTCTTTCAGGATCCGTTTGGTGTCTACAACCCGTTTTATCGAATTCAGCATGTTTTTGACATGGTGCTCCGTAACTTTGGGTTGACCGATAACCAATCTGAAGCCGAGGACCGAATCGAAGATGCGCTCAACCGAGTCGGCCTGCGCAGCGCAGACATATTGCGCAAGTACCCCCATCAGTTATCCGGTGGCCAGCGACAGCGGATAATGATGGCTCGTGCGTATCTCTTGAAACCGAAAATTATCATCGCAGACGAGCCGGTTTCGATGGTGAATGCCTCGTTGCGGGCTTCGATCCTAGACGTAATGATGTCGCTGCGTGATGACGATGGTATTTCTTTTCTGTACATCACCCATGATCTGGCCACGGCCTATCAAGTGGGTGACCGGATATTTTTGTTGTACCAGGGTGCAGTGGCAGAGCACGGCCCAGCGGCTCAAGTCATAACGGCGCCTAAACACCCCTATGTTCAGTTGCTGATCGATTCGGTGCCTAAAGCGGATCCTGCGCAACGGTGGCAGGGGGAAATCACTCTGCCGGCGGAGGAGTCGCAGCGCTCAAGTGACTCGGTGGGTTGCCGGTTTGCGCCGCGATGCCCCAGTGCCAGCGCGGTTTGTGGACAGTTAACGCCCAGCGCCGTTGAAGTGGGGCCAGAGCACGTGGCGAGCTGCCATTTGTATGCCGAGCCATACCGTGGATAAGCAACGATTTCGCCTGACCCAGGCCCGCGCTCGGCGCGTACTGGATTGGATCAAACCCTTGATACTCTCTGACCGGCAGACTTTGGATGGATTCGATTTAGCTCGCCTAGATCGGCCAATGCACGACCCGCAGGGTATTGAATATGGTGCTAACCGAGTAGAGCCCAACACGTATTGGGGTGAGTGGTGTATGAATTTCGCACTCCGAACATTCTTTACCTGGCCTGAAGATAGCGTGGATGGTGAGTTATACCTGCCATTGGGAGAAACCGGCGACATCTTCAGCCATCCTGAATGTTTGGTGTTCGTGGATGGCGAGCGATTGGGCAGCGCTGATCGGCACCACCATCGAGTGCCGGTTCGTGCCCAGCCCGGCAAGCGCTGTACCCTGGAGCTGATTGGGTGGACGGGTTTGTCGGGTTGGCCGCATGATCCCGAATCTCGCAAGCAGCTGTTCATGCGGCCCTGTGCATTAGTTTGGCCTGATGTTGAGCTGGAAGCGTATTGCCTGGCTCTAGAAGTTGCGCTGGAGTCGGTCCACGTCAGTACTGCTGCCCAGGATCTGATCGAGGCGATTGATGCGAGTCTTAGAGTGCTCGATACCCGTGAACCCTTGAGCAACGAATCTCTGCGAAGCTCCCTGGTTGGGGCTCACCAAGCTTTGAACAAGGGTCTGGCTAGCGGCGCATCCGGACTTGATGCTTACTTGCATGGCATTGGTCATGCACACATGGACCTCGCCTACCTGTGGACCACTGATCAAACACGAGCCAAGGCTGGCCGGACTTTTACTAATGTCATCCGGCTGATGGAGCGCTATCCGGACTACCGATTTACCCAGTCTCAACCTCAGCTTTATCAATGGACCTCGGAAAATTATCCGGATCTTTTCGAGCAGATTCGTGAGCGAGTGAACGCTGGCCAGTGGGAGTTAACGGGGGGAATGTGGGTAGAGCCCGACTGTAACATCCCCAACGGTGAGTCATTGGTACGCCAGATTCTGTGGGGCCGTAAGTATTATCGAGAGCATTTCTCCGCACCCGAGACGCCGGTGCTGTTTCTACCGGATACCTTTGGATTCAATGCTCAACTACCCCAGTTGATGCGTCTGTCTGGTTTGAAATATTTCATGACAAACAAGACTAACTGGAATCAGTTCAATGCGTTGCCTCACCAAACCTTTAGGTGGCGTGGTTTGGATGGCAGTGAAGTGCTCGCGCAAACCTTTACCACACCCCGCAAGGTGCAATATTTGCCCCATCCCACGACATACAAGGCTGAACTGACCGCGGCAGAGGTTGCTGGGACTTGGCAGGCCTATCAACAACAATCGAACAATCAGGATCTTCCCTTGGCCTATGGCTATGGCGATGGTGGCGGGGGACCTAATGATCCCATGATCCGTCGGGCGCGCGAGTTTTCTGAGTTACCTGGATTGCCTAGATTTAAACCCTCACGTTTGGATGCGTTTTTTTCCAAGATTGAGGAACATCGATGGCCCGTGATTGAGGGGGAGCTCTATTTAGAACTACACCGGGGCACCTATACCAGCCAAGCCGCGATCAAGGCAGCCAATGTTCAACTGGAACGGGCACTGCATCGAGTTGAATGGTGGGCTGCGATGGCGTTAGTCCATGGCCTAGATGCCCCCCGGCAAGCTATCAACGAAGTTTGGCAGACGGTTTTGCTAAACCAGTTCCACGATATTTTGCCCGGAACCGCAATCGCTGAGGTATTCGCAGAGGCGCACGAGCGTTATAGCCTCGCGTCCCGGCAGTTGGCGGCGATCGAGGAGACCCTAAGGCAACAGTTGTTTGAGGGCGATGGGTTATCGTTGGTCAACGACCAAGGCGTTGAGATTCGTGGCGCCTGGGTTCCATCTGGGTGGGGCGTTATTGATGATCAGGGGCTTCTTTGCCCCAGCCAAGCATTGTCTGAAGGGCGATGGGTAGACGTGACTGTTCCTGCTTATTCCAGTGTGCCAATTGCGAAAACACCCCTCAGTGACCAGCCAACGGATCTGAGAGTCTAGAAAACCTCAAAAGGAATCTTGATTAAAAACGCCCGGTTTTCTTGCCGTGTAACGCCGCAAGGCTGGGTTGCGGATTGGCAATTGTCTGATGGTTGGTCGGTATTACCTCAGGGCGCTGTTGCTAATCAGGCCTGGGCTTTTGACGACCGGCCCGTTTGTTGGGACGCCTGGGATATTGATCCTTTTTTCGAGGATCATGCCGACTGTATCGACAGCCCAGCGCAGATTGACGTTATTGAGCAGGGCCCGTTATTGATTCGCTTGCGGATCGAGCGAAACTGGCGCTCTAGTCGATGGATACAAGAGCTCACTGTGACGGCAGATTCTTCGTTGATTGAGGTCGAGAACTGGGTCGACTGGCGTGAAGCGAATACCCTGCTTAAAGTCGCACTGCCTACGGTCCTGCGTCCTGAAACCGCACACTATGAGATTCAGTTTGGTGCGATCCAGCGGCCCGCGCACAGAAATGACGACTTCGCCGCTGCGCGATTTGAAGTGCCTGCCCAGCGGTGGGGAGCGTTGCATGAATTGGGCTATACCGCTGCGATTTTGAATGACTGCAAATATGGATACGATGCAAACGAAGGTTGTTTGCGATTGACCTTGATCAAGTCATCAACGTCGCCAGATCCAACCGCGGATCAAGGGTCGCATCATTTTCGCTATGCGTTGGTGGCTTATCGCGGAGAGTGGTCGGCGTTGACTCCGATCGCCCGTGCGTTTGCCAATCCGATGGTGTGCGTAAAGGGTCACTCAACAAGGATTGCTCCCCCCTGCGGTCGCTCCTTTGAGCACTTAATGTTGGATACCATTAAACCAGCAGAAGAAGGTCAGGCGGTCATTGCACGCTTTTTTGAGTTCGCCGGTCGATCCAGCGAGATGCCTATTCTTCCCGAGTTGACGGTGGATCTGTTGGAGCAAGAATGTCCGGATACAAGCACACTGATGCCTTATCAGATCGTCAGCAAAAAGATCGATGTGTCGTAGATAGGATGGAGGCGCCACCCGGAATCGAACCGGGGTACACGGAGTTGCAGTCCGTTACATCACCACTCTGCCATAGCGCCTTGGTGAGAATGGCGCGAAGTATAAGCATCGGAGGTCAAATGTCCACCCTTTAGCGCTTGGATAGGGCATTAATCAGGCGCACTATGCGCGAATGACACAGCCTACTCAAACTCGTCGCGCCATTGAAAGCGATCTATCTCGTTTGGTTGAACTCGAGCAACAGGCATTTTCTGGGGATCGACTATCGCCACGGCGGATCAAGCACTGGATCAGTGCCAGCAACGGCCGTTTGTGGGTAGCCTGCGCAGGCAATCAAGTGGTCGGCTACTGTTTAATGATTTGGCGAAAAAATGGACGGGGCTGGCGGCTATATTCACTCGCGGTGGATAAATCCGCACGTGGTCGCGGCATTGGGAAGCTGCTCATCCGCACGGCGATTGCCGATGCCGCCGACGCGGGTGCCCAGTCGATGTCACTGGAGGTGTCGGTTACGAATGCTTCCGCTATTGAGCTCTATGCTTCCTTTGGTTTTTCGCAAGTGGATCGCCGTCGACGATACTACGACAACGGCGACGATGCGTGGGTGATGCGGTTAGAGCTTTCCCCGTGCCTCTAGTCGATTGGCGAATTCGGCCATGATGGCCATGTACAACTCAGGCCCCAGGTAAGCATCCTCAACACCCTCATCAATGCTTGGGTTGTCGTTGACTTCAATGACGTAGACCGAGCTGTCTTTTTGTTTGATATCGACACCGTAAAACCCGTTTCCGATCAGCTTGGTCGATCGGATGGCGGCGTCTAATACCTTTTTGGGGACTTCAAAGGTCGCCAGAGTTTCCGATAGTCCAACATTTTCGTTCTGATCAGCATGGTTATAGATCTGCCAGTGCCCCTTGGCCATGTGATAACGACAGGCATAAATCGGTTTGCCAGCCAACACCCCGATTCGCCAATCGAAGTCGGTGTAAAGATATTCCTGGACCAATGCTAGGGCGCTGGTCGCCAGCATCTTATTCAGGCGAGCCACCAACTCAGAGCGGTCTTCGCACTTATAGACCCCTCGCGAAAATGACCCCTCGGGCAATTTAACGATCATTGGATACCCAATCTGTTCCTCCAGCTCATCAATGAGCTGGGCATCCGTGGAGGATACGACCTGGGTGGCGGGAGCCGGCACACCCTGATAACTAAAAGCATCGTGCAGGAAAACCTTGTTACAGCACCGCAGAATGGATTCGGGGTCATCGATCACCACGACGCCAGCTTGCTTAGCTTTTTGCGCGATCGCATAGGTCTCGTTTTCAATCGCTGTGGTTGCTCGAATAAACAATGCATCGTATTGATTGATCTGACCCAGCTCATCGGCACGCAATAGTTCGGCATGGATACCCAGTTTGGCGGCGGCTTCGACGAATTGCTTTAACGCCTTGGGGTTGCTCGGCGGGTCTTGCTCATTAGGGTCGATCAATATCGCCATGTCCCAACGCAGTCGCCTGGCTTTCTTGGGGTGGCGCCAAACCTTATCCGTAAATTGGTGCAGCTGCTGGGTAAAGGTAACCCGTTCGGCGGGGCTCAGTTCGGCCAGTGAGGCGCGCCGGATACTTGCGTCCAGACGGATGATCGGAGCTGGAAAGCGGTCGTAGTGCTGGCGCGCCTGCTTCTGGCGAGCAGGGTCGGTGCAATGACCAAAGAAGATCCAACACCCATCGCTCTTGGATTCGATAGATTCAGGTGTTCGTAGCCCATTGATGCTTTCGACCGTGGGAATCACGCGGTGATTGCGCGCCTCCGCCAGTAATGAGCAGTAATAGCCCCGGCTCAGATAATGAGCCGTGTCGCACAGATTGATCACCCGTGTCTTGGCCTCATTTTTCTTAGGGTATTGCGCTAGATACTGATCGAAAGTCAGTACGTTGAATGAATCAAAGTGTGTCGCCAGCGCGGCGTCATCGACTACAACAAGGGTCTGGTTCATGCGGGCACCAAAGGTTGACGGCCGGCATTTTGAACGGATTTTCGTCGCTGTAAAGGAAAGTATTAGGGTACTGATTGCCAAACGATGGGGCGCGCAGTGCGCACCCCGTGATCGGCCTAAACAATGGCGTTTTTGGCTGCCTCGTAATTAGGTTCTTGAGCGATTTCCGGTACCAACTCAGCGTGGCTGATAATGCCTTGTGGGTTGACTACGACTACTGCGCGGGCCGTCAAACCTTGTAACGGTCCATCCACAATTTGCACGCCGTAATCCAATGCAAACCCGCTGCGGAACGTACTTCCTGTCGCCACGTTCTCTAGTCCTTCGGCGCCACAAAAGCGAGATTGTGCGAAAGGTAGGTCGGCACTGACACACAAGACCACCGTGTTTTCCATCGATGCTGCTTGTTCGTTAAACACGCGAGTGGATTGTGCGCAGGTGGGTGTGTCGATGCTGGGGTAGATGTTCAGGATCAGATTCTTGCCTGCGTAGTCGCCAAGGCGTGCTTCAGATAAATCTGACTTGATCAGCAAAAAATCAGGCGCTGGTGTGCCAACGCTAGGTAGCTCGCCGGATGTGTGTATTTCAGTGCCGCGTAGGGAGATGGTCGCCATCATATTTTCCTTGTTCTTGGGTACAGGGCCTAACGCCCTATGGGGATTCGCCGAAGGGGCGGGCTTTTTAAGGTCAGCGTGCATTCAAACGGAGGACATCAAATGCATCAACGACAAAAAGGCCAGAGCCTTAGCGAATACCTGCTTATTCTGGGGTTAATCGCAGTAACTTCAATCGCTGTTGTAGGGACGCTGGGTAGCACTATTCGCAGTCAGGTGGCGGCGATGACTCAGGAGCTCGCCGGCATGGATTCCAGCGGGGTTTCAGCGATTGCCACAACCCAAGCCGCGCAAGCGGTGCTGGATGCAACCGCAGATCTGGGTCTTGATCAGTTGCGCCAGGGCGATAGTGAGTAACGGCGGTGGCTATGCGTCATCAGCGCGGCGTCGCGTTGGTGGCCTTGCTGATTGCCATTCCCCTGGTGTGGTTTGCCATGCGGGGCTCGTGGCAGGTGGCTGGGGCTACCAACGACTCCATCGATCAGCAACGCGCGGTCGATCGATCGGCCTATTCGATGGCGGCGCAAACCGCCGACACCCTCAATCAAATCGCGATCAACAATCAATCCATCATCGCAGCCCACTTGCTACAGGGCCATCTGGTCACCCAAATGGCCTGGACTCGATATGTGGCACAACTGACCCAACGCGGGGCCATAGTGATGGGGTGGGTTTCACCCGGTACCGCCGCGGCAGCAAATGCCCTGGCCCAGCGAGCCTTGCAGCTACAAGAGGTTCAAATGCCAATCTGGAGCAAGTCGCTTGCGCTGGCCGCCGAGGGCTATGCCTTGGACAACCGCTTGAAACAGATTCAGCTCGCCGGTCGGT
>JBMYYI010000061.1:0-9525 GCA_049609265.1 Litorivicinus sp.
CTGTTTGGCGCCAGCGGCGGGGCCGATGCGTTTTTCGTAGCCTTTAAAATTCCCAACTTTTTACGCCGCCTATTTGGTGAGGGGGCGTTCGCTCAGGCCTTTGTACCCGTCTTGGCCGAATACATGGCCAAGCCCGAGGGTGCCCGTGCTTTAGTGGCAGCAACGGCCGGTGTTCTGATGAGTGTGCTGCTGGTGCTGACGGTGGCGGTCCTGTTTTTTGTCGATCAGGTGGTGTGGGTCTTTGCGCCGGGCTTTGCGAGTGACCCCGCCAAGTTGGCACTGGCGGGGGATCTGTTGATGCTGACGTTCCCCTACCTATTCTTCATTGCGCTGGTGGCCTTTGCTGGCGGCATTTTGAATGCCCATGATCGCTTTGCGGTGCCCGCTTTTACGCCGGTGCTGTTAAATCTGAGTTTGATCTCGGCGGCGTTGCTGTTGTCCCCACAAATGCAGGTGCCCGTGATGGCCCTGGGGTGGGGGGTGTTGCTCGCCGGCGTTGTGCAATTGGGTTTCCAGCTTCCATTTTTGGCGCGTATTGGCATGGCGCCTCGGCCGCGGGTGCAGCCTTCGCACCCGGGTGTACGCCAGATTTTCCAACTCATGTTGCCTGCGCTGTTTGGTGTCGGGGTCAGTCAAATCAATTTGTTGCTCGATACCATCCTGGCGTCGTTTCTGGTAACGGGCAGTGTCTCGTGGCTGTATTATTCAGATCGCCTGGTCGAGTTGCCCTTGGGTGTCATCGGAATTGCGATCGCCACCGTGATCTTGCCCAAGCTCTCGCATGCACACACCGCCGGGAACACCGAGCAGGCCCAGCAAACCCAGGACTGGGGTTTGGGTCTGTGCGTTATTTTGGGGGTGCCCGCCACGGTGGCGCTGGTGCTGCTGGCTCAGCCGTTGTTATTTACCCTGTTCCAGTACGGGGCGATGCAGGCCAGCGATGTCCATCAGGCAGCGATGTCATTGCAGGCTTACGCCTTGGGGTTGCTGCCCTTTATGGCGATCAAGGTCCTGGCGCCAGGATTCTTTGCCCGTCAGGACACCCGCACGCCCGTACGAATCGCGATCATTGCGATGGTGGCCAATATGGCGATGAATTTGCTGTTTGTTGGCCCCTTGGCCCACGTTGGGCTGGCCCTGGCGACCTCGTTGTCGGCGGCGCTGAACGCCACTTTACTGTTGCTGGGGTTGCGAAAAATAGGCGCTTGGCAGGCTTCCCAGCGCTGGTTTGGCTTGTTCTGGCGAGTGGTGCTGGGCAGTGTTGTGATGGCCTGGGTGCTTTTGCTGGCGCTGAATCAAATGGCGGACTTTGACCAGATAGGTCTGTGGAGTCGGGCTGCACAAACCTCGCTGTTGGTTGTGCTGGGTGGCGCGAGTTATGGCATCACTTTGATTCTCAGCGGCTGGCGGCCGCGGGAATGGCTAGGGATGCAGCGCAATTAAGGCTATACTCCGCCGCTTAATTTTCGGGAGTTTTCGGTGCAGGTTCGGCTAGCGCAGTTAGGTGACAATTGGAGCGCACGAGGTTCGGTGGCGACACTGGGCAACCTTGATGGTGTTCATCGCGGTCATCAGGCGATTTTGTCGCAGGCGCGAGAGCGCGCGAACCAGCTGGGTGTTCCTAGTGTTGCCGTGGTGTTTGAACCCCAACCTCGGGAGTTTTTTACGCCCCATCAGGCGCCGGCTCGTCTGACCAAGTTCAAAGAAAAAATACTGGCGCTGCAGCCCTATGTGGACGGTGTTCAGGTACTGAAATTTAACAGTGAGTTGGCCAGCCAATCCCCTGAGCAGTTCGTTGAACACTGGTTGGTCGGGCAATTGGGCATTCAACATCTGGTGGTCGGCGATGATTTTCGCTTCGGCGCCAAACGGGCCGGTGACTTCGCCTTGCTCGAACGAATGGGTGCTACCCATGATTTCAGTGTTGAGCGCACGCGCCAGGTGATGCACAAGGGGCGCCGGATCTCTTCAACCTGGGTACGCGAGGCGCTGGCCGGTAACGAGCTAGGGTTGGCCGAGGCACTGTTAGGCCGCCCCTACAGTCTTCAGGGCCGGGTCAACCACGGCCTGCAGCTGGCTCGCACCCTGGGATTCGCGACGGCGAATGTGCAACTCAGCCGAAAACAAGTGGCACTACGGGGTGTTTTCGCTGCCCGCGCCACGGTGGCCAGTCTGGGAATCCAGGATCATCCGGCTGTGGTGAATCTGGGAACTCGACCCAGCGTCGCTGGCCGGCCGTTGGGCCTGGAAGTCCATCTACTGGACTTCGAGGGCGATCTTTATGGCCATACTATGCAAGTTCAGTTCACCCACCATCTGCGCGATGAACAGCGCTTTGATGGTTTGGAGGCGCTGACCGAACAAATTCATCGTGACCACGCCATGGCGCGTGATTGTCTTCGCTTAATCAAACGGACCTAACATGACCGATTACAAAGCCACCTTGAACCTGCCGGAAACGGATTTTCCGATGCGCGGCAATTTGCCTAAGCGCGAGCCGCAGATGCTAGAGCAGTGGTATGCCGGCGATGCCTACCAAGCCATGCGCGATGCGCGTCAGGGTGCGCCTAAGTACATCCTTCATGATGGCCCCCCGTATGCCAACGGTGACATTCACATTGGTCACGCAGTTAATAAAGTGCTCAAGGACATCGTGATCAAGAGCCACGTCCTAGAAGGCTTTGATGCACCCTATGTGCCGGGTTGGGATTGCCACGGTCTCCCGATCGAGCACAAGGTTGAAACCACGCTGGGTAAAATCGGCAAGGAGTTCGCTGACGCCAACGCATTCCGTGATGCCTGCCGTGCCTACGCCGGCGAGCAAATTGAAATTCAAAAAGCGGGCTTCAAGCGCTTGGGTATCCTGGGCGACTGGGAAAACCCCTATCTGACGATGAACTTTGCCACCGAAGCGGACACCGTGCGCACCTTGGGCAAGCTGGTCAAAGGCGGCCACCTGCGCAAGGGTGAAAAGCCAGTCTACTGGTGCACGGACTGCGAATCGGCCTTGGCTGAGGCCGAGGTAGAATACGCTGACAAGAACAGCCTGAACGTGGATGTGGCGTTCCCGGTTCAGGACACCGCAGATTTGGCCCGTCGCATGGGCGCAAGCGAAGCGGATAACGCAGCGATCGTCATCTGGACCACCACGCCCTGGACACTGCCTTCCAACCGCTTTGTATGCGTTGGCGATACGCTGGACTATGTGTTGGTTCGAATTGAAAAGGATGGCCCGCGAACTCTGGTACTGGCCGAGGGGCTGTTGGACAGCATCCTGGCTCGTTGGGGTGTGGAGTCGCACCAGGTATTGGGACGCGCGAGCGGCCCTGATCTGGTGGGCGTGCAAATGCAAGCGCCCTGGGGTGACATCGTGCCTTTGCTGGACGGAGATCACGTCACACTCGAGGCCGGTACGGGGTGTGTTCACAGTGCGCCCGCCTATGGTCTGGAGGACTTTATGGTCGCCCAGCGCCACGGCATCGCCAGCTTAAGCCCGGTCCAGGACGACGGTACTTTCCCTGCCGACTTCCCCGTGGTGGGCGGCATGCACGTACAAAAATGTGGCAACCGGGTGGTCGAATATTTAACGGACCAGGGCGTCCTGGTTCATGCCCATCGCGAAAAACACAGCTACCCCCATTGCTGGCGTCACAAATCGCCGGTGATCTACCGTGCAACGCCGCAGTGGTTCATCGGTATGAGTGGCAACGGACTGCTGGAGTCCGCCCGCAACGCCGTGGATAACGAAATCGTCTTTACCCCGGATTGGGGCCGCAATCGCCTATCAGCGATGTTGGCGGATCGGCCTGATTGGTGCATCTCGCGTCAGCGCAACTGGGGCTCGCCGATCACCTTGTTTGTTCACAAACAAACCCTAGAGCTACACCCCCGCACAGACGAGTTGTTTGAAGAAGTGGCGCAGCGCATTGAAAAGAGCGGCATCAACGCTTGGTTCAGCCTAGAGCCCAGTGAATTACTCGGTGATGAGGCCGATCAATACCGCAAAGTCACCGACATTTTGGACGTCTGGTTTGATTCGGGTGTCACGCACGCCTCGGTGCTGGGCCAGCGTGATGAGTTGGCGTTCCCGGCGGATCTGTACCTGGAAGGTTCTGACCAGCACCGCGGATGGTTCCAGTCGTCACTGCTGACCTCAGCTGCCTTGCATGGACACGCGCCCTACAAGGGTCTGCTGACACACGGATTTGCGGTCGACGCCAAGGGACGCAAAATGTCCAAGTCGATCGGTAACGTGATCGCGCCGCAGGAAGTCATGGACAAAATGGGCGCGGATGTTTTGCGTTTATGGATCGCTGCCACGGACTTCACCAAAGAATTAACCGTTTCGGACGAGATTCTAAAGCGTACCTCGGATGCTTATCGCCGGATTCGAAACACCTCGCGATTCATGCTGGCTAACCTTAACGGGTTTGACCCGGCCACTGACCGGGTCGCCGTGCAGGATATGGTGGCGCTGGATCGCTGGATTTTGGCCCGCGCCAGTGTCCTGCAGCGCGAGATCCGCGCGCACTACATGAATCATGAATTCTCCAGCGTTTACCAAAAGGCACATAACTTCTGTGTTAACGAGTTGGGCGGCTTCTATCTGGATATCGTCAAAGACCGCCAGTACACCTGCAAGACCGACAGTACTGCTCGCCGTAGTGCACAGACGGCTCTGTACGATTTGATCGAAGCCTTCACCCGATGGATTGCGCCGATCCTGTCCTTTACTGCTCAGGAAATCTGGCAGGCCATCCCCGGCCAGCGCGGCGCCTTTGTCTTTGCTGATGAATGGCACGCATTGGACGTTGAATTTGCCGGCGATCTCAACGATGCCTTCTGGAGCGATGTTCTGCGAACCCGCGCTGCAGTGAACCAGGCCATTGAGTCGGCTCGTAACGATAAGCTGGTCGGTGGTTCGCTGGAAGCTGCGGTGACCATTTACGTGGGTCCTGAATTGCGTGAGTCACTCTCAGCCCTGGGTGAGGAGCTACGCTTTACCACCTTGACCAGTGCGGTCACCTTGGCCGATATCGATCAGGCGCCGGAATCTGCCCATCGTAACGAGGCGGGCGATGTCGCCGTCACGGTAGCCAAGGTCGAGGCCAGCAAGTGCGAGCGATGCTGGCACCGCGTGCCAGACGTAGGCACCTCGGCGGACCACCCTGAGATTTGTAACCGCTGTGTTAGCAACATCGAAGGTGAAGGTGAGCGCCGCGAATTTGCCTAACGCACGACGCTGGGGCTGGTCCCTGGCGGCGGTGGTCGTGTTGCTCGATCAGCTGACCAAGATTTGGGTGCTCAGCCGCTTTGACGTCGCTGAGCGCGTCAGTGTGCTGCCGTTTTTTGATCTAATCCGACTGCACAATACCGGCGCCGCCTTTAGCTTCTTGGCGGGTGGTGATGGTTCCCAGCGCTGGTTTTTGCTGGCGGTGGCCGTGGTGGCGGTCTTTTTGATTCACCGCTGGTTGCGTCAGACGAACCGGCTCACCTGCATTTCGTTGGGGCTCATCCTGGGCGGCGCGATCGGCAATGCCATTGACCGGGCGTGGTTCGGCTCGGTCACTGATTTTCTATTGGTGTATTACCAAGGTTGGTTCTTTCCAGCCTTTAATTTAGCGGATTGCGCCATCACCCTTGGGGCAGGCGGAATGATTTTAGACAGCTTCCAGGAGTGGCGACGTGAGCGAATTACCCATCGGACCTGACACCCAGGTCACCTTACATTTTGCAATCGAGTTGGAAGATGGCGCCCAGGTCGACAGCACATTCAACAAAACGCCTGCGACCTTTATTGTGGGCGATGGCAATTTGCTGCCAGGGTTCGAAAAAGCGCTGTTCGGCCTAAAAGCCGGCGATGAAGCCAGCCTGCCGATCGCCCCTGAGCACGGTTTTGGCCAACCCAATCCAGACAATATTCAGCGTATGCCGCTGGATTCGTTTGCGGCAGACACCGATCTGACCCCGGGCATGATGATGTCCTTTGCCGATGCCAACGGTAGCGAGTTGCCCGGCGTGATTGACCGTGTTGAAGACAACCAGGTTTATGTTGATTTCAACCATCCGCTGGCCGGCCGCGAGCTGACGTTTAAAGTCGCTATTTTGGCCGTCAATCCAGCGCCCGAGGCCCTGCAATGAAAATTGAACTCGCCAATCCGCGGGGCTTTTGTGCCGGCGTGGATCGAGCGATCGAAATTGTTGATCGAGCGATTGATGTCTTTGGTGCCCCGATTTATGTCCGTCATGAGGTTGTCCATAACCGTTATGTCGTGGATGGACTGCGAGATCGGGGGGCAATTTTCGTTGAGGAGCTGGATCAGGTGCCCGATGGCGCCACCGTCATCTTCAGCGCCCACGGAGTCAGCTCAGCGGTCCAGAACGAAGCGGCTCGCCGTGCTCTCAAGGTCTTCGATGCGACTTGCCCGTTGGTTACCAAGGTTCACATGGAAGTGGCCCGCTACGCCGAGAAAGGCTGTGAATGCGTTTTGATCGGTCATGCCGGGCACCCTGAAGTCGAAGGGACATTGGGCCGCTACGACACCTCTCAGGGTGGCCAGATTTATCTGGTGGAAACGCCCGAGGACGCACGGGCACTTAAACCTAAGAACCCTACGCAGCTGGCGTACGTCACTCAAACGACATTGAGCATGGATGATACCGCCGAGGTCATCCAGGCGTTGCGCGATACCTTTGAGCACATCACCGGCCCCCGGCGGGATGACATTTGTTATGCCACGCAAAACCGTCAGGATGCGGTGCGCGGGCTGGCTCGGTCGAACGATTTAGTGTTGGTCGTGGGCAGTGTTAATAGCTCCAACTCCAACCGCTTACGCGAGCTGTCCGAGCGCGAGGGCACACCTGCTTATCTGATCGATCAGGCGGATGACCTAAATCCGGCATGGCTCGAAGGCGTTCAAAGCGTGGGTGTTACAGCCGGTGCATCAGCCCCCGAAGTGCTGGTTCAGGGCGTCATTGATCGCCTCAAGTCCCACGGTGCGGTGTCGGTCGAAGAGCTGGATGGCCGGCCTGAAAACATCACCTTTAACCTACCCAAAGAACTGAGACTTACTGACGTCGAATAGTGTGATCGACCTCACGTTAATGTGATTTTCAGACCGTTCAGGTCGACCTCACGACCGTTGGTACTAGGCTTTAGTGCCTAGGGGTCGCCATTCAACCATGGTTCCCTCAGACGCTTGTGAGGTAGTTCCATGCATCCAAAACACCACGGGTTCACTCTGCTAGAAAGCATGATCGTGATGGCTATTTTGGCGATCGTGCTGTCGCTGGCCGTCCCGTCGATGGTCGATATTCGAAATCGCTCTCAGGTGGATGCCGTGCAACGTGATTTGATCAGCGCCATGAATGCCGGTCGCGCCCTGGCGATCACGCAGGGCCAGCCGGTATCCCTGTGTGCCTCCTCAGATGGTGTCCATTGTGACGGGGTATGGCAGCAATGGATTTTGGTCAGTGGGGCGGTGCCTGCCGCCAGTTCAGCGGCCAGTGTTTTGCGTAACGCCAGCTTCATGGGCGTTGATGTGGCGGCCAGCGCCACTGGGGTTACGTGGCAATCCACGGGCGAGGTCAATCACAGCCTAACCCTCAGCCTATGCCCACCCGACCAGGCCGATCAGCGTCAGGTTTCACTGTCTCTAATTGGCCGTCCCCGGGGATCATTGGACCTCGATCGCGATGGTGTTCATAACCTACCCACAGGTAGCTGCCCATGAGACAAGCGGGCGTGGGATTGGTCGAGGTGCTGATCGCTCTGTTGGTGACCAGCATCGGACTGTTGGGCTTTGCCGCACTGCAGGCCGCCAACCTCAATGTCGGTGATACGGCCTGGTCACGCAGTACAGCGACCGTATTGGCGGGCGATTTAGTCGACCGGGCTCGTATCAACCGTCAGCAGTTTCTCAATGGTGGATACGATTTAGCCTTCGGTGCTTCGCCCGGGACGGCCAGCGATTGTCGAGCCAACTCGTGCTCGCCTGCCCAGCTGCGGGTCTATGATTTGAATCAATGGCTGTCACAGCTGTCCAGTGCATTGCCTCAGGGACAGGGTCAGATCCAGCGCGATACCAGTGTTTCTCCGACCGTGTTGGTGGTTCAGGTGCGCTGGTTCGATCGATTGCGCCAGGACAATCAAACCCTCGAACTTAGGGCCCAACTATGAAACGCGGGTTCTCCTTGATCGAGTTGATGATCAGCCTGTTGATCGGCAGCTTGTTGATGTTGGGCGTTTTTAACGTGCTGGTGGGGGCAAAACAGGCCTACCAGGTTCAGGACGAACTTAACCGGACTCAAGAGAGCGCCCGTTTTGCTGCGGAATTTATTGCCCGCGACATGCGGATGGCGGGCTTTCGCGGTTGCCGGGCTTCCTTGCCGCTCAGTTTGATGGTCAATAATGCCGGCGCCGACTGGCGCTACAACCTCACGCGTCCACTTAATGGCTTTCAGGGGGTGGCCCAGTTTCCTTCTCAGCTGGCCTCACCTTTTTCCAGTGCTCTACACGACCCCGATGCGATTGCGGTGTTGGGGGTCGATGATCAGCGGGTGGTCGCCATCGCCTCAGAGGGCGCCGGTCAGCTGACCTTGGCCGATGCGCATGACTACGCGGTGGGCGAGGCGCTATTGGCAGCGAATTGTGAGCGCGCGGCTCTGTTTCAGGTGTCCGCTAATACCGCCGGCACCGTGGCACTTAAGCATGAGGTCCAAGCGGGACTGACGCCAGGCAACTGCGCTAATTTACTCGGTGGGACCTGTGCCAGTCCGACCTCTTCAGGGATTGATTTAGGTGGATCGGTCATGCCGCTTAGGGCCCGGGCCTATTACCTCTCAACCGATATCAATGGGATTCCAGGTTTGTATCGCGCCGAGGTTCGAGCCCAGGGCGTGGTGGACCGGGATGAATTGGTCCCCGGCATTGAGGACATGCGGGTGTGGTTTGGTCAGGATAGTGACGGCGACGGAGTTCCGAATCGCTATGTGCGGGCGTCTGACGCGGCATTTGATCCGGATCTGGCGATCAGCGTTCAAATCGTATTTCTCGTCCGCACGCTCATGCCGCCCGACGCCAGCATCAAACCTTACGTGTTTGATGGCACGACCTTCACACCGACCGATGGCCACGTGCGCCGCCAGGTCAGTATGACGATCAATCTTCGGAACCGGCTGTTATGAAGGCCCAACGCGGTAGTGTGCTGATCGTCAGCCTGGGCATTTTGGCAGTGCTGACGTTGATTGGTTTGTCAGGCGCAAATACCACCACGCTTGAGGAGCGAATGGCCGGTAATTTTCGCGATCAACGGATGGCCTTTGAATCCGCTGAGGCGGTTTTGGTGGATGCCGAGCGTTGGGTCGAGGAAAACGACCTACAGCCCATCCCAGCGCCTGCCGTGGCCTGCGTTGGTAGCCAATGCTTTGACACCACCTGCACCCAGGGTTTGTGTTTTAACGGGACACTCGCCAATACCTACAGTCAGTGCCGATCACAGGACCCAAGCGTTCCCGTCTGGGACC
>JBMYYI010000062.1:0-9494 GCA_049609265.1 Litorivicinus sp.
TGATTAGAATTTGGGTGTATGGATATGCTGGCAGGGCAAAGAGCCGGCCGACTAAAAACAAAAAAGCCGGCGATTGCCGGCTTTCATCATCACGTAAAAACCGTGATTAACTCTTAGCGAACTCAGACGCCGGATACAGGTACTTCACGCGGCGGTCCACAGAATCTGTTTCCTGATACACCCGATTGGAAGCTTTCAGCGTTTTCAGCGCCCGGAAAATCGATGCCCGACTGATGTCTTTGAAGAGGGTCTGGTTCTCTAGTTCGCTTGACACCACTTTTTGTCCATTCTTTTGGCAAAAAGCGATGTATTCCAAGATCGAACGCTCGAGTTCTGTCATATCTGACAGACCCAGTGCGACTTCCATCTCGTGCAAAGTTGCTCTTAATGAGTACAACAGGGTTAATTCTGTTTTTTGTGTCATCTGTTTGCTCATATTATCTGCCCCCATTGGGCGCGAACAATATACGTACTGTTACAGCGCCGTTCAAGTAACGCACCCGCCGCTACCATTAGGTAGCAGGTAGAGACTAGTACAGATATTGAAAAAAGGACAGAAATTACCCTGCCCCTTAGTTCAAATCCTCTGCCAACGAACCCTGTGTTTCCGGGGCAATTTCGTCGATTCGAACGGAATACGCTGCATGATCAATGCCCATGGCAATGCTCTGCCCGGCCTTGACTGCATCAATCATTGAGCGACTCAACTCAAAGCGAACAAAGTGAACCGCTGAGGTCTTGGTCTCGTTTGCCCGCTCGAGGTCCTCATCCGCAATGGCGTAAACCCGATCGCATCCTGCTACCTGCACATACAGGCGATCTTCGATGCCTTTGAGCTCTACCAACTTGGCAGCCCGCTCATCCGCGTCGACATATTCGATCATCATCGTCGCTTTCCAATTCGTTCCATCCGGAACCAATGGGTTATACGCCTCTAGCTCATCTTCAATACCTTCATCGTCAAAGGTCTTCTCGATCCTCAACATCTCTTGGATCTGATATCGCAGGGTCACCTCGTCTTCAAAGGCTAAAGTGACGTGATCGCCAAGATAAACCCGACGATCACTCTTGCGTTTGATAGCCTCGGCGCGAATCGCGTCGCGGTCTCGATGGTACTGTTCCAAGGACAACAATGATTCACGTGTAATACGCGGCATTACCCTCTCCTTTTTTAGATTCCATAGGCCTTGCGCACCAACGAAATGGGGTGTGCAAGATCAGGTTGATTTTGGTGATTCTGTTCAATGCCCTGGGCGATATGCTGCCCCCCAAGTGGGCAATCTGAACTGATGAAATCAGGTTCGGCCTGATTCATCTGTCTGAACACGGGCCGGCCAATCTTCATCGATTTTTCGTGGAACTCTTTTTTGATCCCGTAGGTACCGGCATGTCCCGAACAGCGTTCCGTGGTTTTCACTTCCACACCCGGTAAGGACTTCAAAAATTCTTCGGTTTTCTTGCCAATGTTCTGCACACGTCCATGGCACGGCGCGTGATAGGCAATGGTTCCCAGCTCGTTTTTAAAATCAGACTTCAGCAGATCGTCTTTAGCGCGCTGAACCAGGTAATCAAAAGGATCCCACATCGCTGCTTTAACAGTCTGTACGTCCTCATCGTCGGGATACATCAAAGGCAGCTCTTGCTTAAACATCAGCGTGCATGATGGGACCAACGAAGTAATGGCATACCCTTCGCGTGCCAGCTTGGCTAGATGCGGAATATTGATGCGCTTGAGTCGGTCTACGCCTTCAAGATCACCCTGCTCTAGCTTTGGCATACCGCAGCAGACTTCTTTCTCTGCGACTGTCCACGGAATCGCATTGTGTTCAAGCACTTCTACAAAATCGTGACCAATACCTGGCTCGTTGTAATTGACATAGCAAGTCGCGAACAAAGCGATCTTGCCAGGCGTACGCTTACCGTCCACCACCTCAAAGGTCAGATTCGGGTCGATCGCCGAGCGGAATTTTTTGCTAGCAAAATCAGGCAGCCAAGCTTCTTTGTGTATGCCCAGGACTTTTTCTGCGACGGCTCGCGTTGGTGAGAACTTGTTGACCGCATTGATCGTTTCGGTCACCAAGGGAATGCCAGCCAGCTTGCCGAGCGCATCGGTACTGGACAGAATTTTATCCCGTGTTTGACCGCCGGTTTCTTTAAATTCGATCGCCTTGGCCTGCAACATCAGGTGTGGAAAATCCACGTTGAATGGATGCGGCGGCACGTACGGGCACTTGGCGACGTAACACATGTCGCACAGATAACATTGGTCAACGACCTTTTTGTAGTCCGCCTTATCGACACCATCGACTTCCATGGTTTCGCTTTCGTCGATCAGGTCAAACAAGGTCGGAAAGCTATCGCACAGGCTTACGCAACGGCGGCAGCCATGGCAGATATCAAAAACCCGCTCTAGCTCTTGGTTTAATGCTTCTTTGTCGTAGAAAGATTCATCACGCCATTTTAAAGGGTGGCGAGTGGGGGCTTCTAAGTTGCCTTCTTTTGGGGGCATCGGCATGTGGGGTGCTCCAATGATCAAGTCAGGTGCAGCCGAACATCGACTGCACCCGTATTGGATTAAGCTTCTTCTTTGTAAGCGTCCAGTGTCTTCTGGAACTTGTTGGCGTGGCTACGCTCAGCCTTGGCTAGCGTTTCAAACCAATCAGCAATCTCGTCAAAGCCTTCTTCGCGAGCTGCCTTGGCCATGCCCGGATACATATCCGTGTACTCGTGAGTCTCGCCCGCAATGGCTGATTCCAGTGCTTCGGCCACGTTACCCGCAGCTAAGCCAGTCTCGGGGTCGCCAGAGCCGCCATTGATCAAATATTCCATGTGGCCATGAGCGTGACCGGTCTCGCCTTCCGCGGTGTTCCGGAAAACGTTGGCCACTTCAGGAGCGCCTTCGATGTCGGCCATGTTTGCGAAATACAGATAGCGACGGTTTGCCTTGGATTCACCCGCAAATGCGGCCTTTAGGTTTTCTTCAGTCTTAGTGCCTTTAAGATCCATTTTTGTTCTCCAAACCTATTTTTTTGGGACAAGGTGAGCTGCTGCCCACTACTCCATACTAGGGGTGTAATAAAAAAACAAAAGGTTTGAAAATCAATTAGATTGATAGCCCAAAGCTATCGCTCAGGCAAGAATCAAAAGCCTTTGGTTATGGGCCCGGCGTGTGTGGCAACACGAATTCAACATCGGAGGTATGCGCTGCCTGCATCAGCTTCATCGCGACACTCCGCGCTGGCATCTGACCAAAAATCACATCATGCAGGCCCGCCACAATGGGCATTACAACCCCCATCGACTGAGCCTTGGCGTGAATCAGCTTAAGGGTATTGATCCCCTCTGCGACCTGCCCAATTTCGCTCTCTGCCTGATCCAGGGTGCGGCCCTGCCCCAGCAACCAACCCACGCGATAGTTTCGGCTCAGTGGGCTTGAGCAGGTGACGATCAAATCGCCAACGCCAGCCAGACCCAAAAACGTCATCGGATTGCCACCCAGGTGCGACGCCAGTCGTGACATCTCCGCCAGCGCCCGGGTCATGAGTGCCGCTTGCGTGTTGGCCCCCACATTCAATGCAGCAGCCAAACCACAGGCAATGGCATAAATATTTTTTAATGCACCACCCAGCTCAACACTGACCCGATCCGTCGCACTATAGAGCCGCAGATAACGGCACCCCAACACTTGAGTGGCACGCTCACGCAAATGGGCACTGGGGGATGCGATTACCGCCGCCGTCAAATGTCGCTCAGCGATTTCGGCCGCCAGATTCGGGCCACTGAGTACACCTACCGGATGACCCGGACAGGCCTTCTCGATAACTTCTGACATCATCAGAAAACCATCAGCTTGAATGCCCTTGGTCGTGCTCACCAAACCCACATTCGCTGGCAAAAATGGCCTTAGATTCGCGCAGACCTCTGCCATTCCTTTGGACGGTACGCTGAGTATCACTAGATCCGCGCAGTCTACGACCACAGCGAGGTCTGAGCTTGCGCTCACACCCTCTAACTTTAATTTCGGGTGATAGCGTTCATTGACGCCCTGCTGGTTAATCGCCTCAGCTTGAGCGGTCGTTCTGGCCCAAAGGGTAACCTGGTGTCCGTTAGACTTGGCCACACTGGCCAAAACAGTGCCGAAGCTGCCGGCACCGATGACTGCAACCCGCACGCGTCAGCTCAGCAGGTCTTCACTTGGGCGTTGTGAAGGCAACGCACGCTTGATGTAAGCCTCGAGTTCAGGGATGAGATGTCCATCTTCTTCATCGGCAAAACTAATGCTGGTGCCTTCAGATCCGGCGCGGCCAGTACGACCGATACGGTGCACGTAGTCCTCGGGCTCCTCAGGCAAAGTGAAGTTAACCACATGCCCGACGCCATCAATATGAATGCCTCGACCCGCGACATCCGTTGCAACCAGCACCCGTACTTTGCCTGCCTTGAAATTGTCCAAGGTGGTAATACGTTTCTTTTGCGGGACGTCACCGGACAATTCAGCCGCTTCGATGCCGTCTTTCTTTAACCGGGTCGCCAATTTGTTAACCACCGTGCGGCGGTTGGCAAACACCATGACCTTATGCAGATCATTTTTTAGGATTAGGTTCTTTAGCAGCGAGTATTTTTCGTCAGCCGTGGTGATATAAACCACCTGCTCCACGGTTTCTGTGGCCACTGACTCAGGCTCAATAATGACGTTCTCTGGATTCACGGTCCAACGCTCAACCAAATCTAAAATCGCCTGGCCAAAGGTTGCCGAGTACAAAATGGTCTGACGACGGTCCTTGTGTGGGCAGGCACGAACGATACGACGAACATCCGGAATAAAACCCATGTCCAACATACGATCCGCCTCGTCCAAAACGAGAATTTCAACGTCGCGCAAGTTGATCTCGTTTTGACGCAAGAAATCGATTAGACGGCCGGGGGTGGCGACCATAATGTCACAGGGTCCGGCGCGTAATTCATCGCGCTGTTTTTGGTAGTCGATACCGCCCACGATCTGCTGGATCCGCAGGTCCGTGTACTTGCACAATCCTTCGGCATCGCGGGCAATCTGCATGACCAATTCACGGGTCGGGGCAAGCACCAACGCACGCGGCGCGCCGGGCTTTCGTCCAGGGCGAGGATCACGCAGAAAGGTGTCAATCAAATTAATCAAGAACGCCGCAGTCTTACCTGTCCCTGTTTGAGCCTTACCGACCATGTCCTTGCCTTCTAGGCACAGCGGCAGTGACTCAGCCTGAATCGGCGAACAGTACTCAAAACCCAAGTCATGAATGGCGCGCAACAAGGCGTGCGGCAAGTCCAGATCGTGGAATCGAGTTTTGCCCTCGGCGGGGGCAACGGCGAACTGTTCAGGGGTCCAGGGATTTGTGCTCACAAAAGGCGTCCTTTTCAATGTGGCGCATAGTGTACTCTGATCGGCGCTGTTTCCCTAACGCGAATACAAAAAAGCCCCAGCCGAGGCCGGGGCTTTTCTTTGGATTACCTAGGTTTAACGCTCAACGCACAGAGCCACACCCTGGCCACCACCGATGCACAAGGTCGCCAGGCCTTTTTTAGCGTCTTGGCGCTGCATTTCATGCAGCAGGCTGACCAAAATACGTGCGCCTGAGGCACCGATCGGATGGCCCAATGCAATTGCACCACCATTCACGTTCACCTTGGCTGTATCCCAACCCATGCCTTTGTTGACGCCCATGGCTTGCGCAGCAAAGGCCTCGTTCGCTTCGATCAAATCCAGATCTTGATGTGTCCAACCGGCTTTTTCTAGCGCTCGAGTTGATGCTGGAATAGGACCGGTGCCCATGATGGCCGGATCAACACCGCTTGAAGCATGGCTCGCCACACGGGCCAAAATCGGCAAGCCAAGCTCTGCAGCTTTTTCTTCGGAGCACACCAACAACACGGCGGCACCATCATTTAGGCCTGAGGCATTGCCGGCCGTTACTGTGCCGTCTTTTTTGAAGGCTGGACGCAAACCACCCAGCTTTTCAGCGGTTGTGCCGGGCTTGATGTATTCATCTTCAGCAAACACGATCGGATCGCCTTTGCGCTGGGGAATACTGACGGGAACGATTTCATCAACAAACTTACCGGCTTCACGAGCGGCCGCTGCCTTGGCCTGTGACGCGGCTGCAAAGGCATCCTGCTCGTCACGTGTGATTTCGTATTTTTCGGCGACATTTTCAGCAGTAATGCCCATGTGGTAGCCGTTAAACGCATCCCACAGACCATCAGTGATCATCGTGTCGACGGCTTTCCAATCGCCCATTCGAACGCCGTCGCGGCTGCCCGGCAGTACGTGCGCGGATTGACTCATGGATTCTTGACCACCCGCGATAACCATCTGGGCATCGCCATTGGCAATGGCTTGAGCCGCAAGATGAACTGCTTTTAATCCACTGCCACAGACTTTGTTGATCGTCATGGCGGGAACAGTTTGTGGCAAACCGGCTTTGATAACGCTTTGACGGGCAGGGTTTTGACCGCAGCCAGCCGTCAGCACTTGGCCTAAAATGACTTCGTCAATCGCGTCTGCGCTAACACCCGTCTTTTGCAATAGGCCTTGAATGACCTGAGCGCCAATATCTACCGCGCTGAGCTTTGCCAAACCACCCGAGAAACTACCGATCGCACTACGAGCGGCACCCACAATTACAACATTAGTCATTCCATATACTCCTATGGCAATCCGTTGCTAGGCCCGCAAGCACACCTCTTGTGCGTCGCATCATTGGGAATCATCATAGGGAACCCAGCTAGCAGTGACAACGGCCCCTGTACCTGAATAGACGAAAGGTTAAACCGGCGTCAGCGTCGGGTTGGTTCGCCATCGAGCAACCAATTCATCAACAATTTGCGGCTGAGCGGCCAAGATGCCGACCTGAGACCCCAGCAGCTGCCCATGCGCGATAGGAGACACAGAGCACCGTGCCGCCGTTGCGATATGCCAACCGGCCTGGATTGAGCCATACGAGGTCGATTCGAAATACACGGCATCGACTGCGCCGGAGACTAAATCCA
Organism: Litorivicinus sp.; assembly: GCA_049609265.1. Classification (GTDB taxonomy): domain Bacteria; phylum Pseudomonadota; class Gammaproteobacteria; order Pseudomonadales; family Litorivicinaceae; genus Litorivicinus. Next base: position 7,027 of record JBMYYI010000062.1, read on the forward strand.
GTAAATCCAAAGCCGCACAGTCATTTCGCTGTACCGTCATTCCCCAACGCTGCGCCTGAGCAACCCCCTGCCAGTAGGCAGTAACCCCATCCGAGTCACCACTTTCAGGCCCCCCTAGAGCCATAATCGCGCCCTTCATCGTAAGTAAGCGAGATAACCGTGGAGTAAAGCCATTAACCTGAACCGGCAGTTCGTTCCCAACAGCAGCCAGGGACTGCCTGGCCGGATCGTATATCCAAGCCCCACAGACCTCCCCGCCCTTGGACAGAGTCATGCTGATCGCAAATCCAAAGCGGCCACGCAAAAAATTCGTGGCCCCGTCCATCGGGCATATCGACCAACGCAGGTCACTAACCGCGCCCTGGGTCCGACCGGTTTCACTAATAAGATAAACGCCCGGAGTTAGCTTCTGGAGACCCTCGAACAGCACTTGCTCTACCGCTTGGATCTCGGCACTCTGCGCCTGAGCGATTCCCATAGTAAAACGCGTTGAGGGATCCGCCTGGGCAAGCCTGTCCAAGGCGACCTCTCCTGCCGCCTGCAAAACATGGTGTATATCGAGATGAAATAACGAATCGACCTTCATCTTCTTAGTATAGAAGCTTGGTCTCGCAGGGATATGAACATAAAGGATACACGGTGGTCTCAGAACAACTGAAAAGCGACATTCGTAACACCTACGATGCCTTCCTAGACCAGGTTGGAGGCCAAGCCAGACGCGGGCAAATGCAAATGCTAGGGTGGATTACAAAGACCCTTATGCACACGTCAACGCCCAACCCCAAGGTTGTGATAGAAGCGGGTACCGGTACAGGAAAGACGTTGGGATACCTGATTCCGGGACTAATGTGCGCTCGCGCGCTGGGTAAACAAGTCGTGGTGGCTACTGCGACGGTTTCGCTGCAACGCCAATTATTGGACAAAGATATTCCTTTACTGGCCGATAGCACTGGCCAGGCGATCGAGGCCAAACTAGCCAAGGGTCGGCGCCGCTACCTGTGTCCTATCCGTATCGAGCACACGCGTTTTGAAGCTGGCCAAAAAGACGAACAGCTGATCCGACCACTCAGCGATCCACAACGAACGATGGTTGAGGGGATGTATACGCACTTTCATTCAGGGGATTGGAATGGCGATCTGGATGACTGGGACGATTCGATTGATCGCGATCTGATTCCTATGATTACCAGCGACCACGGCAACTGCCGAGGTCGCCGCTGCGAAGCTATTGAAGAATGTCCGTTCTATAACGCACGAGACGAAATTGACGACGCTGAAATCATTATTACCAACCACGACCTGGTCCTATCGGACCTAGCGCTGGGTGGCGGTGTTGTACTACCGGCCCCAGGCGAGGCCATCTACATTTTCGACGAGGCCCATCAGCTGGCTGACAAAGCCATCAGTCACCAAACCCAGAATTTACAGCTAGGGGCCTTCAATGATTGGCTTAACTCCCTCGCAAAGCGCATCAAAGAAACCTCGAAATTAGGCTTAGAGGGAGGCGGCAAAGCCGCGCTGGGGCGCTTGGATCGTCAGATAACCCCTATCACTCAGCCGATTGCAAACTTGCACGACGCCATGAGCAGCTGGCTGGGTCAGCAAATGGGGGACAGCAAACGCTGGAGCCAGTCTGCATCCGGCCTGCATCTATACCGTCTAGCCCCAGGACAACTGCCCAGCGAGATGGCTCAGCTCGCCAGCCAAGCGATCGAGCCTTTTAAACTGTGTATTGCCGATTTAGACACCCTCATCGAAGCACTCAAAGCTGACGCAGAAAACGCTAATGGCGAACTCGACACCGAGGTAGCTCGCAACCTGCAAGCGTACATGAATGAGTCAAAAATCCGCATGGAGCGGGCTTTGGCCTTAATTAAAAGCTGGTCCCGAACACAAACCCAAGGGCCAGAAGCCCGTTGGGTGCTGATGCGAGGTGTCGAACGCCGAAGTGAATTCGAGGATGCCGATCCTGAGCTATGGTACAGCCCGGCGAATGCGGCCGAAGGTCTGCAAGAACAATTGTGGAATCAATGCGCAGGCGCGGTGTTGTGCAGCGCGACCTTGGCCATAAGCAAACGATTTGACAAGACATACCAAGCCCTGGGGCTAGGTGCGGAAACCCCCTGCTTTATCATCGACGGGGGATTTGACTATGCCAATCAGGGCCAAATTGTTATGCCCGATTATGCGGTGGAGCCCACCGACAGCGAGGCCCACGACAAAGCGATCCTGACCCACTTAGACACACTCTGGGGTCGTGATCTGGGTGCGCTGGTACTGTTCTCTTCCCGAGCTCAGCTGTCACGAATCTACGAGGCGATCGATCAGCGTGTGGCCAGCCAGGTGCTGTCCCAACTGGCGATGGGTAAAGGCGCTTTGATCGGGCATCATCAGCTGCGACGAGACCAACGCCAGACCTCGGTAATTTTTGGGTTGCAGTCCTACAGCGAGGGCATTGATCTGCCCGG
>JBMYYI010000063.1:0-9356 GCA_049609265.1 Litorivicinus sp.
TACGCAATGGCGAACGGTAACCTTGCAAGTCGGGCGATTGTGACCAATGCCCTCGGTACCGCAGGCACCGTGGACAACGTCATCGTTGGTGACACCCTTGTCGACGGCAATATGTACATAAACGGCACTCTAAGCTACTCGTCAAACACATCAGCAGAAACTGTTGTAACCGGCTCAAACACCGTTGGTGAAATGACGATTGCAAATACTGGTGGTGCTTCAGTTGACGCAAATGGTGCGTTATCAACTAGCGGTGCGACAGGTGCAACGGCATCTTTAACGTTGACCAACTCTCAAAACAACACGCACGGTATGGTCGTCACTGAAAGCCAGACGACGATCTCCGGCGGCACCACTTCTTCAAGCCTAACGCTCGACGACCGCGGTGCTACGTTCAGCGACTCTTCAACCGGTGCACCTGTTCAAGTTCACGGTGTTGATGACGGTACGGCTGATTTTGACGCGGTTAACGTGCGTCAGTTTGGTGGCGCGATTGCTGCTACTGCTGCTATGGCTCAAATTCCAGAACTAGACAGCAACGCAACCGGTAACCTCGGGATTGGCGTGGCCAGCTTTATGGGTTACCAGGGATTGGCGGTTGCGACGCAGGTTCGCGTCAATGAACGTACCGTTATCCGCGGCGGTGTCTCTAGTAACCTAGAAGGTAAAGCGCGCCCGATTATCGGTGTAGGTGCAGCATTTAGCTGGTAGGGATTGACGGCCCGGTTGAGCCGGGCCGTATCTAGGATGAAGGTATAGATGAACAAAAAATTAGTGGTTGGGGCTCTAGTGAGTTCTGCGATAGCGGGCTACGTCAATGCCGCAGAGCCGGCGAACCGGACAGAGCTCGTAGTGAAACATTCGACCGTAAAGCTTGAACGGGCGGAGGGTGACTTTATCGGCGGCAGCGAAGCAGATCGATGGAGCAGTCCCAGCTTTTCACTTGCCTGGGTGCGTGATTTAGATGACGCAGCATTGGCGATCAAAGGCGAGCTTGCGGGATATAACACCAAAGGAGTTGAGGTGGGGCAGGTCGAAGATGACTCGCCCTTGAGTCACCGTACCTTACAAGTCGCGTTACTCAAGGAAGTAAGTCCTCAGAGCACGGTGTATGCCGGCCTGAACTATATTGGCGTTACCACGACTCAGGTTGAGTCGGATTCCAAGAAAGATGCCTTCGGCTTTGGTGTGGGTTACGCGCGTGAGTCAGACAGTTGGGCGTATGCTATTAACGCAGGCGCTGTTGTTGATGGTACTGAGGAGTCTCAGGATGCACTCATCAGGGCTCAATACTTCGGTGTTGGCGCTGAATACGCGATTAACAATAAGTTCCGAGTAGGGGCTGGCCATAGCTATCTGACGGGGGATGAATTTGATCTAGACGAGCGCAAATCAGACCAACGTTTGGCTTCGAGCTCGATCTACGGCGAAGCAAGTTTGGGCCTGCACCGTATCACCGCGGGTATTCGTCACCAGGACTGGAAGCGTGAAGATGTGGAAGGCTCCGGCCTGGGTAACATCGAGAGAGCGGATGGAACGGGGTTCTTTATTTCTTATCACTTGCCGATTGGTTCGGAATTGAAGCGGACAGAGCGTCTGCTGCTTGAGCGCGGTCCCAACATCACGGAATTTGTGATGGTGGGTGGATCGATAATGGATTGATGACGTTCGTGGGTGGCGGGCGACGCTCGCAGGCGTTTTGGTGATGGGCCAAAATCCGCCACGCACACTCGTTACGGCATTCGCCATATGCGCTGCATTAGCGGGATGTCGTTCTATACCGCCGGTTAATGAGCGCAGTGCCTTAAGCGACTCGCTCGCGTTGCCGTGGGTTGCACAAACAGTTCAGACGGCAAAATACGATCTGCGGTCTTACACCCCGACTCAATCCGTCGCTTCTAAATTAACGGTATATATCGAAGGCGACGGCCTCGCATGGATTACTCGGTCCCGTCCGTCGCATGACCCAACACCACTCAATCCAGTTGCCCTCAAACTGGCTAAGGCCCAGGGAAATAGTGCCGCTTATCTTGCTCGTCCTTGTCAGTTCGTCATGTCTACAGAGTGCTCGCAGTCTGACTGGACGGCCGGACGGTTTAGTGCTGATGTCATAAATGCAATGAACGCGGGTGTAGACCTGCTCAAGCGTCAGCATCAGTCACAAGAGTTAACGCTGGTGGGTTTTTCAGGAGGAGCTGCGGTAGCACTTCATTTGGCCGAGATGCGCGATGACGTGGTTAAAGTCGTCACCGTGGGTGGCAATCTTGATCATCGGCGGTGGACGGACTTTCACCGTTTGACGCCTTTGCACGATTCATTGCCGCCGGCACGTGCCGCACGGGTCCATCAGATTCATTTTTTTGGTGAGAACGATCAAGTATTTCCGCCTGAACTCGTCTCAGAATTTAAGCGCGAGCAACCAGGCATCTATGTTGTACTGCCTGGGCAAGGCCACAGCTGTTGCTGGGAGGACGCTTGGCCGGAGTTGGCTCAACAATGGCTGAGTGAAGTGCCGTAAGCTGCACAAGGTTACGTCCGCAAAGACACGATGACCCCGTGAGCGTCTCAATTATCCTCAAACAAATCCCGGGTCACGACTTTCTCGGCCATACCCTTTAGCCGCTCGGTCCAGCGGTTCGCCACAATCACATCGCACTGCGCCAAAAACGCGTCTTCATCGTGGGTTACCCGTGATCCGTAGAAACTGTCCTCGGCCATGGTGGGCTCGTACACCACGACCTCGACTCCCTTGGCCTTGATGCGCTTCATAACCCCCTGCACGCTGGAGGACCGGAAGTTGTCCGAGCCTGCCTTCATCACCAGTCGGTGGATGCCCACGACCTTGGGCTGGCGGGCCAGTACCAGGTTTGCGATGAAATCCTTGCGGGTGCTGTTGGCATCCACGATGGCCTGGATCATGTGCTGGGGCACGTCCTGATAGTTAGCCAGTAGTTGCTTCGTGTCCTTAGGCAGGCAATAGCCGCCATAGCCAAAGGAGGGGTTGTTGTAATGATCACCAATCCGCGGGTCCAGACACACGCCATCGATGATCTGGCGGGTGTCCAGCTGGTGGGTGCCTGCGTAGGTGTCCAGCTCGTTAAAGTAGGCCACGCGCATCGCCAGGTAAGTATTGGCGAACAGCTTGATCGCTTCGGCCTCGGTGGCGTCGGTCAGCAAGATGGGGGTGTCGGTCCGATCTGCCGCATCGGCCAGTAACTGAGCAAATTGTTGGCCACGCTCGTCACGGCATCCCACCACAATCCGTGAGGGCTGCAGGTTGTCCTCCAGTGCCCGCCCCTCACGCAGAAACTCGGGGCTAAAGATCACATTGGCGTCAGATTGACCGGCCGTAAAACCGACCGGGATCGTGGATTTAATCACCAGTGTGGCGGTGGGGTTGTGCTGGCGTGCGATGGCCAGCACCGCATCCACCGACGAGGTATCAAAGGTGTTCAGTTGCGGATCGTAGTCCGTGGGCGTGGCGACGATGATGAAGTCGGCGCCGGGGTAGGCTTCAGCGGGGTCGGTGGTCGCTCGCAGGTTCAGGCCGCCCTTGTGCAGGTGTTCGACCATCAGGGGTTCATCAATGGGGCAGCGTCCGGTGTTGATTTGCTCAACCTTGTCCGCCACCACATCGATCAAGGTGACCTGGTGCTGGCGGGCCAGCAAAATAGCGTTGGACAGACCGACATAGCCGGCCCCGGCGACAGTAATGTTCAAATTGAGCTCCTTTCGATTGCCCGGAAGTCTATCAGGCGATTATGTCCGCCGCATTGCGGTTTTGTAGACCGACACCCCCTGTCCAATAGTGTTTTCGCACCCCCTGCGTTACACCTGTTTCAAAAAGGAGGACACCATGAATCCAGTCGGATGGTTTGAAATCTACGTTGAAAACCTAGAGGCCTGCACGGCCTTTTACGAGCAGGTGATGGACACCCAACTGGTGCCCAACGAAATGCCCATGCCGGGTCTTGAAATGCGCATGTTTGATGCGGATTACAACAACTATGGTGCCTCGGGTGCGATTTGCAAAATGGAGGGCGTACCCACTGGCGCGAACTCCACGATGGTGTATTTCTCCTGTGCGGATTGCTCGGAGCCCGAGAGCCGGGTCACTGCAGCCGGGGGAACCCTGATCCAGTCCAAAATGTCGATCGGCAAGCACGGCTGGATCTCGATCGCGCAGGACCCCGATGGCAACACCATCGGCTTTCACTCCATGGACTAGGGCGCCATGGCGGCGGCCAGCGCCTTCTCGATGTTGAGTTTGTGTGCCAGATACTCCACGGTTTGCATGGGTTGTACGCCCCAGGGATCCGCGTGGCGTGGCAGGCTCAGATCGGTCAGGTGGGCGGGGTAATGCTCGCCTGAGGCGCGATGGGTTTGAATCTGTGCTGCGGCTGCGCGGATATAGTCCTGGCCATGGGTCAACGCGCTGTAGCGGGCTTCGCCGATATGGATCTCGAACTCCACTGCACCCTCGCTGCTCCATTGCCCATGGGCGGCCACCGCAAATTCTGGGGTGGCTTGTGCTCGTAACGGTTGCGCCTCCCATTGCGTGCCGTCGGCCCAGTAAATCTGTAGTTGAGGTGTTTGATCGGCCCGATAGCGGACTAGGGTTGAGGGTTGCCGACGCATCAGCAGCCGCTGGGTAAAGCCCTGTAGGTGGGCGCTGGCCTGGGCCAGACTGACCTGGGGTTGGGTAAAGCTCAGGATCGAGCCGCGTTCATCACAGCACCATACCCGTACGCCTCCCTGCTGGGCTCGTAGATAAAACTGAATCCGTCCGTTTTGTCCCTGGGACGCCAGGGTGTGCAGCTCCGGCGGGAGTTGGCAGCTGTCATCCAGCTGCAGTGCTCGGAACTGCGGGCTGGGGGTTTTTAACCAATCCATCAGCGTCAGCACATCATCCAGCACCCGCACCTGGGGCTGGTTTTCCTGCCAGGACAGCAGCACAAAGCGGCCGTCGACCTGCATCACATAGCAGCCTGCGCGAAAATCAGGCCGGGCGAAAAAGGCTTGCGCCTGGGCCAGCGCACTTAGGTGCGCATCAATCACCGGGTCTGGCTCGAATACGGCGTTCAGGCCTGTGGGGGTCAGCTCACACTCCAATAGTTCTGTTAAACATTCGGCCAGGGCCTGGCCATAGCCCGACGCGCCGGTGTACCGGCGACAGCGTACCTCGCCCCAACTATTGCGGCTGACCACATCGATCCATGCCAGCGCCCGCAATCCCTCGCTGCCCACCGCAGCGGGCTTGGCAATCCACAACATCTGTTCGCAGCGGGCCGGCGCGTCAAAGTCGGCGGAAACGGACCGCGTGGGCAGGTGTTGATTCAGTGCACCCTGCGCCGCCGATACGATCGCGCAGTCCCCACGCACCGCCAGGCCGTGAATATGGGCCCAGACCAGGGCCTGGGTCAGGGTGTGAAAGTGCTCGGCCCCCTGACCCTGGGTTAGCCGCCAGGGGCCATGGGGTAGGGCCTCTAACGTCAAAGGCTGGCGCTGGATGTGCCGCACCAGACTGGGGTGCAGCTGGGCCAATTTGCCCGGTTTGGGTTCAAAACGGGCGTACAGTTTCCGGGCCACGCGATCCAGCCGTTGATCACCGGCGGGCGCCAGACCCTGCCAATGGCACTGGTCCGCCAGCGTGTGAAAACGCAGCGTCAGTTCGGACACCAGTGCCTGATGCATCTGTTGAATCTGATCCAGTGACCAACCGCGAGCGTGATCGATTTGGGCGATGTCGGCGTGGCTCCAGCCCCAGTCTTTGACCAGCTGATGGATCTGGTGATGTTGCCATCCGGGCACCTGCAGACTGGGATGGGACAGGCGTACACCGGTTTTTAAGTACAGCGCCCGGCGAATCAGGGCCAGTCGTTGTGCCTGGGCCGGCGCCTGCAGCGACTCACTTAAGGTCGTTAGCATCGCGACGTAGGGATCTGGGGGGTGTTGCCCAGCCTGTAGGGCCTGGCGGTGGGCATGGCTGAGCAGTGCACCACCGTTGGCATAGTGGCTGGCCAGATTCAGTTTCAGCACCGCCTTCCAGGGTGATTCGATCGAGGCTGCGATTTGGCCCAGCGCATGTTCAACCAGTGCAGCGGTGTCAGGCATCGCAAGCGGCCCGAAATCCACTAGCTGTTGGTCAGCGGGCAATTGTGCGTTCAGGGTTTGGGTGATTCGGGGGCTGTCGGCCTCGCGTTCGGGATCAACCAGCCAGGCGGCGGGATAACCGCCGGCGATGACGGTGGCAGTGCGCAGGTATTCATCCAGCAGCAGCGCATTGGGCGAGGCGGTCAGGGGGGCCTGCTGGGCAAAGTTTTTGGGATCGACAACAAAACACTGGGTGTGGATGCCTAGGGTGCGACTCCAGTCGCCGATGGCGGACAGGCGTTGTTGCAGTTGGGCCCGCCCAGCCGGGGGTAAATTCTCGCGGTGCACCACCCACACGTCGATATCCGAATCCTCGCCATGGCCAATGCTGGCGATCGATCCCATCAGCGAAACGTTTAACACATCGCATTTCAGGGTGCGATGGGCCGGTTTGATGTCGCAGGTAAATCGGTGGGTCAGTTCCGCCTGAATATCCGCGTTGGGCACATAGCCCTGTACGCCGCAGGCGGCATCGCCGCTGACATAGCCCGGCAGGTGCTTGTGATTTAGGCTGAGTAGCGCCGGTAACAGGCGGACAAAGCGCCGTTGACCCGCCCGCAGCTGTGTCAGCACTCGGGTGAGTCGGTATTGATTAATAACTTCGCAATGCGCCAGAGGCTCGTGGACGTCAGGTACCGCAATCAGTCCGGACGAGCCTGTGGGGGTGTTTTTCCCATGCCCCTAAGGGTAGTGGGTTATTTCAGTTTTGCCCGCGCATCGGCAATTTGTTTGCGGACTTGGTTGGGCGCGGTGCCACCAAAGTGATCCCGGGCATTCACGCTGCCCTCCAGGGTCAGTACGTCAAACACATCGGCCTGGATGCGGCTGTCAAAGGCCTGTAACTCTTCTAACGAGAATTCCGCCAGATCTCGACCGCTGGCAACGCCCGCACCGACCGCCGCACCGACCACTTCGTGGGCATCACGGAACGGCAGTCCCTGTCGTACCAGGTAATCCGCCAAATCGGTCGCAGTGGCGAAGCCTTTGAGCGTCGCCTGACGCATCGGATCGGCCTTGGGCACGATCGCAGGCACCATGTCAGCAAAGCTCATCAAACAGCCCAGCAGGGTGTCCACGGTGTCAAACAGCGGCTCTTTGTCTTCTTGGTTGTCTTTGTTATAGGCCAGTGGTTGGCTCTTCATCAAAGTTAGCAAGCTAGTTAGGTGACCATACACACGGCCAGTTTTGCCACGTACAAGTTCTGGCACGTCAGGGTTTTTCTTTTGCGGCATGATCGAGGAGCCGGTGCAGAAGCGATCCGGCAGATCGATGAAATCAAACTGTGCGCTGGCCCAGATGATTAGCTCTTCACTCATACGCGTCAGGTGCATCGAGCACAGGCTGGCGGCGGAGAGAAATTCAATCGCAAAGTCACGATCCGAAACACTGTCTAAGCTGTTACGGGTCGGGCCGTCGAAGCCCAATTCCCGGGCGGTAAAGTGACGATCAATCGGGAAGGTGGTGCCGGCCAGCGCCGCAGCCCCCAGCGGGCATAGATTCATCCGCTGTTGCGCATCGTCAAAGCGGCCATAGTCACGCTCCAGCATCTCGTACCAGGCCATCAGATGGTGGCCAAAGGTCACCGGTTGAGCGGTCTGTAAATGAGTAAATCCGGGCATGATCAGATCGGCATGTTGTTCGGCCAGATCCAGGATGCCCCCTTGCAGGCGACGGACCTGACCCTTGACCAAATCCATCTGGCCGCGCAGCCACAATCGAATGTCGGTGGCCACTTGGTCGTTGCGTGAGCGACCGGTATGCAGTTTTTTGCCGACATCACCGATCAGATCGGTCAGGCGCGCTTCGATGTTCATGTGGACGTCTTCGCGGGCGATTGACCAGCTGAACTCGCCCCGGGCGATTTCCTCACCAATCTGCACCAGGCCCTGATCGATTTGGCTGACTTCCTCGGCGCTCAACACGCCTTGTACGCCCAGCATGCGGGCATGGGCGCGGCTGCCGCGGATGTCCTCGGCCGCCATGCGCTGGTCAAACTGCACGGAAGCTGTGAACTCTTGCACAAAAGCATCGGTGGCTTCACTGAATCGTCCGCCCCACAGCGCATTGGTACCCGGTTTATTTGTGCTCATTCACTATGCTCCCTGTATGAAGGTGGCGAAGTATACAAGATGGATGGTGCTGGAGGCAGAGGAATCCACGCGCACCCGTTTGGAGCGTGCGATCGGCGATTGGGGGCACTGTGCCGGTTTGTTCAGTGATCCCGATGAGCTGTTGCAGTGCCTTGCGACCCAGCAGATCGAGGTGCTGTTTGCGCAGGCGCCGCCGGCCTGGTTTTCTGCCTTGCCCTATTCGCTGATTCGCGTGGCAATGGGCGATGCCACTCAGGCGCTGGCCCATGCCCAGTGCGGGATTGATGGGTTTGTACCCACCCCAGTGCGCACCGATCAGGTTCAGGCTTTGGTGCGTCGACTGGATCAGCAAACCCGGCCACCGCGCAAGCTGTGGGGCTGTGAGGGTGATCGTTGGTGCTTGATTGATGCGGCCAGTGTGCGCTGGGCCGAATACCGTGCTCGCCAGGTGACCCTGTTTACCGATCGCGGTCGCTTTGTTTGCCCCCAGTCATTGACCCAGCTGGCCCAGCAGTTTCCCCAATGGATGCGCATTCATCGGCATCTGCTGATCGCTCCCTATTGGGTCAGTGATTTAGGCAATCAGGGGGTCAAGTTGGAGGGCTATCCCCAGCGCTTGCCGGTGTCCCGGCGACAGTTTCCAGTGCTCCGTGCGGCGGTCTTGTCCAGCGAGCATGGTCTGATGCGTCGCTAACACGTATCCTTGAGGCATCGCACAAGGACGCCCCTATGGATCTGATCATCGCCACCCGTGAATCCCCCCTGGCCCTATGGCAGGCCGAGCATGTTCAGGCTCGACTGCAGGCCGCACACCCCGACTTGCAGATTGGCCTGTTGCCGATGACCACCGAGGGCGATCAAAAGCTCGAAGGCCCGCTGTATACCTCCGGGGGCAAAGGCCTGTTTGTCAAAGAGTTGGAAAAAGCCCTGCTGGATGGCCGCGCTCACTTGGCGGTGCACTCACTCAAAGACGTGCCGGTGCATTTCCCAGAGGGCCTGGGCCTGGTCGGCGTCATGGCTGGCGAGGATCCCAGGGATGCCTTTGTATCGAATCACCACGAGAGTTTCCTGACCCTGCCCGAGGGTGCGGTCGTGGGTTCGGCCAGTTTGCGC
>JBMYYI010000064.1:0-3494 GCA_049609265.1 Litorivicinus sp.
AGGATTGGGGCGGTGTTCAAAACGCAGCCGCCGAGCGCATCCAGTTGTATGAAACATCTGTGACGGACGTTGCGGAAACACTGCGCTCTCGGGTTGGCGACGAGAACTTGACCCGAGATGTTTGGCGAGAAACCCGTGCGTTGTACCTCAGCATGATTAGTGAGCGCACAGACCCCGAGCTGGCCGAAACCTTTTTTAATTCAATCTTTGGCCGGCTGTTTGATCACACCGAACAAGCCGAGGATTTAGCCTTTCTAGAGTCCTGGTTCGATGGGCAGCTACAGGGCGTATCAAGCCAAGGCATTGCGATGAGTTACTCGTTCTCGCACGGCGTGCAGGATGTGATTGATCAATTGATGCGTGACTACGAATTTGACTTGCCCTTTGCCCAGCGTGACAAGGATCGGGAGGTCATGGTTCGAGCGCTCGAGAACCACGTGTCACAGGATCAGATGGCCTGTGTTGATGCCCGTCTTGAGGTCCTAAAAAGCGTCTTTTACCGCAACAAAGGTGCGTACTGGGTGGGTCGCTTTGTTAGCTCCCAGCAGGTTGTGCCTATGGTGGTCGCTTTGGTTAACGATGGCGGCAGCATTCGGGTCGATGCCGTGGTGATGGACTCTGAGCAGGTGTCGATTATTTTCAGTTTTACCCGAGCCTATTTCATGGCCGACGTGCCGATGCCTGCGGAATTTGTAGATTTCCTGCAGGGTATGATGCCGGACAAAGCCCGTCATGAACTTTACACCTCGATCGGCTTCTATAAGCATGGCAAGACTCAGCTGATCCGTGATTTGAATACGCATCTGCGCACAACCGATGATCGCTTTGTCGAGGCGCCCGGTATCCGGGGGCTCGTGATGTCCGTGTTTACGCTCGACGCCCTGCCGGTGGTGTTTAAGCTGATCCGTGACAAGTTCGGTCCTAGCAAGATGATGAGTCGCGATGCGGTTAAACGCTCCTACCAGCTGGTCAAGGTGCATGACCGGGTCGGTCGCATGGCTGATACCCAAGAATTTTATAATCTACGCTTTAATCGCGACCGTTTTGATGACGCCCTGCTCGAAGAACTGTTGGCCACCTGTGCCAGCTCAGTCCAGGTCGACGGGGATGAGGTCATTATTCGCCATTGCTATACCGAGCGCCGGATGACGCCGCTCAACCTGTGGTTGCAGGATGCTCCGGTCGAGCAGTGGGAGCCGGTTCTGGATGACTATGGTTGGGCGATTAAACAAATGGCTGCGGCTAATATTTTCGCCGGCGACATGTTGCTCAAGAACTTTGGCGTCACCCGCCATGGACGGGTGGTGTTCTATGACTACGACGAAATTGTTTATCTGACACAGGTCAATTTCCGCAAGGTGCCTGAGCCGATGACGCCTGAGCAGGAGATGGCAGCGGAGCCGTGGTATTCGGTTGGGATCAATGATGTTTTCCCTGAAGAATTTCCGACTTTCCTGTTCACTGACCAAGAGCCGCGGGCAATCTTCCAGCGATTGCACCCTGAAATCTTTGACTATCGCTGGTGGCAATCGACGCAACAATCGATTCGCGAGGGGCATCTCATGGACTTTTTTCCCTACCGTTCGGATCACCAAAGGGCGTTTGCTTGGTCGAACTAATCCGGCTTGGACATCTGGTACACCTCGTCTCGAAAGGTGTACACCCACTGCGGTTTGAATAGCACCAGCATGGTCAAGAAAGCGCCGGTAATGAATCCCTCAGGGAAGGTCATCATCAGGCCAAATGGCAGATAAAACTGGGCCAGATAATTCCAGGTCCAGGGGCCTGCGCTCATGAGTAATAGGGTGCTGGCGAGGTGGCAAAACGCAACGCCAAAGCAAGCACCAAAAAAGCCATTGACCCAAACATAGACGAAAAAGTTACGAGGCCACCATCGCTGGGCCAGTGCCAGAAACCCGAGGATAAACAAGCTGGGAATCAGGTGGGTCACCACCAGCGACAGGCCGATCATGGACGGGTAACCCAGGCCCGCAGCCACGTTTAATCCTTGCGTCAGGCTGGCCAACATCAAGCTGTAGCGAAACCCAAACATCATCGCGCTGAGGCCGACCAGTAGTGGGTAAAACGTTAAGCCTTCGACAACGCCTCCGCTGAGGTGAGGAAACCCCAGTTGTGCCAACCCCATCAGCCCAAGGGGGATCGCGTCCTGGGTGTCACTGACTTTGTGCAGCCGTGTGCTGGTAATGGCCCAACCGATGAGCGCGAGCATTCCCAGGTTGGCTAGCCAGATCACAACTGCGTTCCAATCACCCGGTAGGCTGTGTAATAGCATTACAGCACCAGGGTCATGGCTTTGTGATCAATCCCAGCCTCGTCAAAGACTTCGCCATGTGCGGTGAACCCTTGTCGCTCGTAAAACGGCAGGGCGGATAGCTGAGCATTGAGGTGTAACCTACGGTGGCCGGCGTCACGACCGGCGGCTATCGCGGCGCTCAGCAGCATTCGCCCGACGCCTAGCCCGCGAAACGCATTCAGTACCGCCATGCGTCCGATATGGCCGTCAGGCAGAAGTCGTGCGGTTCCGATGGCATTACCCGCGCGATCATAGGCGACAAAATGAAGACATTGTGCATCCATGTCGTCCCATTCTTCTTGGGGTGAGACGGCTTGTTCGTAGACGAATACCGTGGTGCGGATCGCTTTGGCAGGGCGCCCAAGGGCATCCCAGTCACCACTGTGTACGCTGATCATGATGTCACCTCAAATATCGGTTAACCAGCCCGCTTCGCGGAACTCCTCGAGGGTATCTTGCTCCGTTGCGGGCAATGAAGATAGATCCAGGCCGCGATTGCAGAGTGCCGCCAGTGTGTCTGGCGAGAGCTGGAATAATTCGCCCATTACAGCGGCCTGATCTTGGCTGATGCTGGCAGCCCGAACGCCGCTGGCAAATCGAACTTGATCGGTGCTGGCGTCGCTGTCGGCTTCGGCTGTCTGGGTGCAGGCCAGCGACCAGGCTGCGGATAGCACCTCGTCATCTAATGATTGGATGCTTTGGACGAGTTGACTGCGCAGTGCACTGACATCGCCCACCGTCGTGCCAGGCGCTTGATCGCGAACGTCCTCAACCCGTGCGTCCGGCAGCCATTCAAGGGCGCGTTCTAGCACCTCCGCTAACTGCGGTTGGCGAAACCCAACGCTCAAGGTCATGCAGTCGTCATCCAGGGCCACCCCGTGATGGCCACAGCCGGGCGGCACGTAGAGTAGGTCGCCCGGGGTGGCAATCCATTGCTGTTGGCTGACAAAGTCGGGCAATAATTTCGAGCCGCCATGATCGACTTCGGGCAGCGTGCGATCCTGCACACTGCCAACTTGCCATTGTCGGCGTCCAGCGAGTTGAATTAAAAATACGTCGTATTGGTCAATATGAGCGCCAACACCTGCACCCGCGACACTGAAACTGACCATGACATCGTCCATTCGCCAATAGGGAATAAAGGTGAATTGCTCGAGCATATCGTCAACATCGCCGATGT
>JBMYYI010000064.1:3504-8946 GCA_049609265.1 Litorivicinus sp.
CGAAGCACCTTCCAGTGCGTGGCTGATCATCAGATCCGAAAAGCTCCAGCGACCAATGCTGGCTAGCGTGCGTGCCCAATCATCCCAGCGTGGATCATGTTGCTCTATGTGCCCAACCAATAACGTGTGCTGATCATCGGGCGGTGCAACAGGGTCCAGGGTGACCTGATAGTTTTGCTGAGGCTGAATCAAACGAGCGTGTTCGCTTTGCTGGGCCCATTGCCACAGTTGCGTAACGCTAGGTGTCAACGCCGCCAATGCGGTGGCGCCGACACCGAAGTAGGGGGCCTTTTGCCAGTACTTGGCATAGAAGTCCCCCGGCAACTTCATAGGTTGCGAGCTTGCTCGGTGGCGTTGCCGATGTAGCTAGCAGGCGTCATATCGATCAAACGTTGACGTGCGTCCTCAGGAATATCCAAGGTGGCGACAAATTGCTGCATAACGTCTTTGGTGATCGCCTGACCGCGGGTCAGTGCTTTGAGTTGCTCGTAAGGATTTTCCAATCCGTAGCGGCGCATCACGGTCTGAATCGGTTCAGCCAAGACTTCCCATGCTTCGTTAAGATCCGCCAGAACGCGAGCAGGATTCAATTCCAGCTTGCTCAAGCCCTTTTGCAACGCAGACCAGCCCAGAGAGGTATGACCAAAGGCCGTACCTAGGGTGCGCAATACGGTGGAATCGGTCAGGTCACGTTGCCAGCGGCTGACGGGCAGTTTCAACGCGAGGTGTTCAAGCATGGCGTTGGCAAAGCCCAGGTTGCCCTCTGAGTTCTCAAAATCGATGGGGTTCACTTTGTGCGGCATGGTAGAAGAACCCACTTCCCCTGCAATGACCTTTTGCTTGAAGTAGCCCAGGCTGATGTAGCCCCAGATATCGCGATCCAAGTCGATCAATACCGTGTTAAAGCGAGTCATCGCTTGGCACAGCTCTGCCACGTAGTCGTGGGGTTCAATTTGCGTGGTGTAGGGGTTGAACTGCAGACCCAGGCCCTCGACGAAATGCTGGCTGAACTGCGGCCAGTCCAGGTCGGGGTAGGCAGATAGATGAGCGTTGTAGTTGCCCACTGCACCATTGATCTTGCCTAGGATTTCAACATTGCGCATTTGTTCGCAGGCGCGTTTGAGTCGGTAGGCAACGTTTGCGATTTCCTTACCAACGGTGGTCGGACTTGCGGTCTGGCCATGGGTACGTGACAACATAGGTTGATCGGCCCACTCATGAGCCATCGCGGTCATCGTGTTGATAACGGCTTCAGCCTGGGGGATCAAAACCTGATCCCGCGCATTCTTGACCATCAGGCCATACGACAGGTTATTGATGTCCTCTGAGGTACAGGCAAAGTGGATGAACTCGCTAATGGCGCTCAGCTCGGGGTGCTCAGCGATGCTTTCCTTGAGGAAGTACTCAACCGCTTTTACATCGTGGTTGGTGGTGGCTTCGATGTCTTTTACCCGTGTGGCATGTTGCGCCGTGAAGTCGTCGATAAAACGATCCAGCACCTCATTGGCGCTGTCCGACAGCGCCGGCACTTCTTGAATTTGAGGGTGATTAGCCAGAGCTTGAAGCCAGCGCACCTCGACCGCGACACGGTAGCGGATCAGGCCGAATTCAGACAAAAAAGGGCGTAAATCACCCAACTTGCCGGCATAACGGCCGTCTGTCGGGCTTAGTGCAGTCAGTGCGCTCAATTCCATTTGGCTATTCCCAGAAGCAAAAATGAGGGCGCGGAGTATATCAGACCTGTAGCAGTTGTTTGGCGCTGACCAAGTATTTTTGCCGTTGGAACAACAGATGCCAGCGTCGGCCGCCCAGTTGGTGCCACAGCATCGAACAGCGGATGCCCACTAACAGCAGCGCCCGTACCTTGTCGGCAGCACCATTGGTCTGCAGGTGCTTGGCGTCACCCTGAACCTGAATGCGATAGCGAAAGGTCGACAACGTATCCTGATAAATCTGGGATAGGTTGGCCAGAATGCTGGGATTGCTGAGGCTATCGAAGTGGTCCCGCTGTCGCTGGGCGCTTTGGAGCCGCTCGCCAATCACACCGAGCATATCCGAGCGCTTGGAGAGTTGGCGTTCTAGATGCGTGAGCGACACCCAGTATCGCGTGACCGCTGCGGGTTCTTGGCCGCCACTCTCGATTAGTCTAATCAAGGTGCGTAAACCGGTATTCTGGGCCAAATGCCCGCCCAGCGCCTGCTCCGTGCTCTCTGGGTTGAACTGGAAAAGTGTCTCTAGCGAGGACTCAAGGTCAGTGGTGGACAGCTCGCCGGTGGTGGCTAAACGATCCACCCAGTAAGCAGCCTGCACGATGCCGGCGAGGGCCAGGGTTCGTTGTTCAATCAATGTCATGTTCTGTTAGTGGCGTCAGCGCTGGAAGCTTTCAATGACGCCTCCGCCTAGGCAGCGTTCGGCTTGATAAAAGACTGCGCTTTGGCCTGGGGTGACTGCCCATTCGGGTTGCTCAAAGACGACCTGCCAGCCGTCCTCGCTGCGGCTGACGCGACAGGGCACATCGGGCGATCGATAACGTACCTTGACCGTGCACTCGATCTCCTCACCTACCGGTTCACCGATCCAATTGATCTGCGATAGGGTCAGGCTGCGTGACATTAACAATGGATGCTCGCTGCCCTGAACGGCCAATAGCTCATTGGTTTGCATGTTTTTTTCGGCCACAAACCAAGGCTCGTCGGGGTAATTCTTTAGACCGCCGATGCCCAGACCTTGCCGTTGGCCCAATGTGTAAAAGCTCAGCCCTTGGTGCTCGCCAATCTGCTCACCCCGTTCGCTGACAATCGGGCCTGGCTTGCTGTGGACGTAACGTTTTAAAAAATCGCTGAATCGGCGCTCACCGATGAAACAGATGCCGGTTGAGTCTTTCTTTCTGGCGGTAATGAAACCTTGTTCCTCGGCAATTCTCCGCACCTCAGGTTTGGCCAGCTCACCGACCGGAAACAGGGCTGAGCTGACCTGCTGCGATGACAGGGCATGGAGGAAGTAACTCTGGTCCTTGTTGCCATCTAGGCCGCGCAATAGGTGACCTTGATCGGTGCGTCGAACATAGTGGCCGGTGGCAATGGCTTCTGCACCCAGGCTGCGGGCATAGTCCAGGAAGGCTTTGAACTTGATTTCTCGATTGCACAGGATGTCGGGGTTGGGCGTTCGGCCGGCGGCGTATTCTTCGATGAAATGCTCAAAGACGTCATCCCAGTACTCGGCAGCAAAATTCACACTTTTCAACTCGATGCCGAGTTGATCGGCCACCGCCTGTGCGTCGGCTAAGTCATCCAGCGCAGTGCAGTATTCGGTGCCGTCGTCTTCATCCCAGTTTTTCATAAACAAACCGGTGACTTGATGACCTTGCTGTTGCAGCAGGTATGCAGTAACGGAGGAGTCTACGCCCCCCGACATTCCAACGACGACATGCATGCTTGGTTACCTACGGCGAGTACGGGAAAGGGGGCGAACTTTAGCCATTTTTGGACGCTGAGCCAAGGCTTGCCAGTTCGCGGGAATGGGCAGCTCGCGGCTCTCACCGGGCAATAAATCGTCCAGTTCAAACCCCGCGGTCGCCATCCGAATCAGGCGCAATGTGGGGTGACCCAGTGCCGCCGTCATGCGACGCACGATGCGATTGCGGCCTTCATCGATGCTGACCGAAATCCAGGTGTCTGGAATAGAGGGCCGAACCCGTATTGGCGGATTGCGAGGCCATAATGTCGGCGGTGGCAATTGGGTGGCGGATAAAAAGCGTGCGGGGCCGTCTTTCAGTGTGAGCGGTTGTGTCCAGCCGCTTAGATCCGGCGTGCCTTCGACCTGAACCCAATAGGTCTTTACGCTGCGAAATCGGGGCTCGGCAATGCGCGCTTGAATAGCGCCCACATCGGTCAGCACTAGCAGCCCTTCGCTATCCCGGTCCAACCGTCCCGCCGGTCGATAACCAGGCAGGTCCAAGTACTCAGACAGACCGGGATGCCCGTCCTCTGAGGTAAACTGGCTGAGCACCCCATAGGGCTTGTTAAACAGAATAATTGGATTCGCCAAAAGTCTTATCCTTTGAAGTACATATAAAGACGGCGCTTTTTATAACCTTTTGGTATACTTCGCGCGCCGCAATCCACACCCACGGACTTGCATCACATAATAGGGAGAACAGGATGGGATACCAGCACATCCAAGTACCGGCCGGCGACAAGATCACGGTCAACGCAGACAACTCTTTGAACGTACCGAATAACCCGATCATTCCTTTTATCGAAGGCGACGGGATCGGTGTCGACGTTACACCTCCGATGATTAATGTCATCGACGCAGCTGTAGAAAAAGCCTACGGCGGCGAGAAGAAAATTTCATGGATGGAAGTTTTCTGTGGCGAGAAATCAGTCAACGTCTATGGCGCTGACCAATGGCTGCCCGAGGAAACCCTCGAAGCACTAAAAGAATTCAAAGTGAGCATCAAAGGCCCCCTGACCACACCGGTCGGTGGCGGTATTCGCTCGCTCAACGTAGCGATTCGTCAGCAGTTGGATCTGTACAGCTGTGAGCGTCCGGTTCGTTACTTCAACGGCGTACCTAGCCCCCTAAAGCAGCCCGAGCTGACTGACATGATTATCTTCCGTGAAAACTCGGAAGACATCTACGCCGGTATCGAGTGGGCCGCTGGCACTGCTGAAGCAGACAGCCTGATCAAGTACCTGCGCGAAGAAATGGGCGTTCAGAAAATCCGTTTCCCTGAGAACTGCGGCATCGGCATCAAGCCCGTCTCTAAAGAAGGTACTG
The DNA here is from genome assembly GCA_049609265.1 of Litorivicinus sp. Lineage (GTDB taxonomy): Bacteria > Pseudomonadota > Gammaproteobacteria > Pseudomonadales > Litorivicinaceae > Litorivicinus. Next base: position 8,287 of record JBMYYI010000064.1, read on the forward strand.
AGCGTTTGGTTCGTCGTGCGATCCAGTACGCAATCGACAACGACAAAGACTCGGTGACCTTGGTTCACAAAGGCAACATCATGAAGTTCACCGAAGGTGCCTTTAAGGACTTCGGTTATGCCTTGGCTGCTGAAGAATTCGGCGCTGAGTTGCTGGACGGTGGCCCTTGGATGACCTTGAAAAACCCCAAGACCGGCAATGAAATCATCATCAAAGACGTGATCGCTGACGCGATGTTGCAGCAGGTTCTGCTGCGTCCCGCTGAGTACAGCGTTATTGCTACGTTGAACCTCAACGGTGACTACCTATCTGACGCCCTAGCGGCCCAGGTTGGCGGCATCGGTATCGCTCCCGGCGCTAACATTGGCGACGGTATCAGCGTGTTTGAGGCGACTCACGGCACTGCACCTAAGTACGCAGGTCAGGACAAAGTGAACCCCGGTTCATTGATCCTGTCAGCGGAAATGATGCTGCGTCACTTGGGTTGGTTCGAAGCGGCTGATCTCGTGATCAAAGGCGTTGAAGGTGCGATTGGCGCCAAGACCGTCACCTATGACTTTGAGCGTCTGATGGACGGTGCTGAGCTGAAGAAAGCCAGCGAGTTCGGCGAGGAAGTCATCAAGCACATGGGTTAATCCCCGCTTGATTGAAAAAGCCCCG
>JBMYYI010000064.1:8956-9183 GCA_049609265.1 Litorivicinus sp.
GGGCTTTTTTTTGTTTAACAATTTAGTGCGTGATTAGTTAATCAGACCGGCCATCAATGCCGCGTTGCCACCGGCCGCGGTGGTGTCAATCGACACAGTACGTTCCTGCACAAAACGCGTTAGATAAAGCGGTCCGCCGGCTTTGGGGCCGGTGCCAGAAAGTCCGTGACCGCCAAAGGGTTGGCTGGCGACCACCGCGCCAATTTGATTGCGGTTGATATAGAGGT
>JBMYYI010000065.1:0-8853 GCA_049609265.1 Litorivicinus sp.
ATTAGCGGGCGTTTTTGATAGTCAAATCTGGCTTAGGCCGGTTCGACGTTCTCAGCTTGAGGACCTTTCTGGCCTGTACCTTCGGTGAAGGTAACGGGCTGGCCTTCTTGCAAGGTACGGAAACCGTTACCTTGAATGTTGCTGAAGTGAACAAACAGATCACTGCCGCCATCGCGTTGGATGAAGCCGTAGCCTTTGCTTTCGTTGAACCACTTTACGGTTCCGTTTTGCTTCTCGGACATTGCTCGAGTTTACCTTTTCTATCTGTGACATTTGCCCCGAACCATTCGGGGCGGTATAGAAGAGTGCAAAACGAAGCGCTTCCCGGAGAAATCGATAGCGTCTGGGCTCGCCTCCATACCGACTTGCAGGTTAGACCTATTACTGACCCTCTACAAGTTATTCCTAGGCTTATTTGCTACAACCTAGAAATAATTCTGTTAATCCTTGTTGTACGGGCGCTTACGCGGCGTCCGATCACCCGCCGGAGCGTCCGCATTTGAACGACGCTTGGAGCCTTTCTTGAAACCGGATCCACCGTCTTTCTTGTAACCAGAGTCACCACTGCGCTCGCCACGGGGCTTGAACTCACCACGGGGCTTGCCGGGTGCACGCTCGCCACGAGGCTTGTATTCGCCGCGCGGGCTACGCTCTTTGAAATCGCCACGGGGCTTACGCTTAGGCTGCTCAGGCACATCGCGCTCATCGATCGGAGCAATCGAAATGCCCTGGCCGCGAATCTTAATTTGCTTGAGGTGACTCAACAGGTTGTCGGGCATACCCACGGGCATTTGCACAACGCTGAAATCATCGAACAACTGAATGCGACCGATCGAGGACTTCTCGATATCCGCCTCGTTGACCAGCGCGCCGACGATATCGCCCGGACGAACCTGATGCTGATAGCCCACGGAAATCTTGTAAAAGCCCATGCCAGAGTCGTCATGCACTCGCGGCTGACGCTGCTCTTTGTGCCAATCGGTCTCGCCAGCAAATGAGCGTGGCGCACGCTCAGGCTTGTCGTCCGTTAACAACAATTTGTCTTTTTGGCCCAGGCAAGCCAACGCGGCCGCCAGATCCGTCATGTCGGTTTCTGTTTCGGCAGCATATTCAGTCACCATTTTTTGGAAGAATTCCAACTTGGGATGCTGCAGAGCTTCGCCGATCTCGGCCTTGAAGTCGCCAATGCGCTTGGCGCTCACTTCGTCACGTGTCGGAATCGCCATCTGCGGAATCCGCGTTTTGGTCAGATTCTCAATGGAACGCAACAGGCGACGCTCACGGGGAGCAACAAATAGGATCGCCTTGCCTGAGCGGCCAGCACGACCGGTTCGGCCGATACGGTGAACATAGGCTTCGGGATCAATCGGAATGTCATAGTTAATCACGTGGGTAATGCGCGGAACATCGATGCCTCGAGCGGCGACGTCTGTCGCCACTAAGATGTCCAGAATGCCTTCTTTTAGCTCACCAATGGTTTGTTCACGCAACTTTTGCGTCATATCGCCATTGATCGCACGGGCACGGTAGCCGCGGGCTTCCAGCTTTTGGGCCATCTCAATCGTCGAGTTCTTGGTACGCACGAACATCACCAAGCCATCAAAGTCTTCAACTTCTAGGATACGGGTCAAGGCGTCCAACTTGTTGGTGCCCTGCACCATCCAATACGCCTGCTCGATTTTCTCAACCACACTGGATTGAGCTTCGATCGCCACTTCCTTGGGATCTTTGAGGTATTGATCCGCCAGACGACGAATCGGCTTGGGCATGGTTGCACTGAACAAGGCCACCTGGCGCTGCTCCGGAGCATGTTCCAAAATCCAAGTCACGTCATCGATAAAGCCCATACGCAGCATTTCGTCGGCTTCGTCCAAGATCACGTTTTTCAGGCCGTCTAACTTTAGAGTGCCGCGACGCAAGTGATCCATGACACGACCCGGCGTGCCCACAACCACTTGGCAACCGCGACGCAGACCGCGCAGCTGGCCACCCATCGGCTGGCCACCGTAAATCGGCAGGACATGAAAGCCTTTGATACCGGCGGAGTAAGTCTGAAAGGCTTCAGCGACCTGGATCGCCAACTCACGGGTCGGCGCCAACACCAACACCTGCGTGTCGCTGGAGTTGGGATCCACTTGGGCCAGCGCCGGCAGCGCAAAGGCCGCTGTCTTGCCGGTACCGGTTTGAGCCGTACCTAGAATATCGTGACCCTGCAGCAGCAATGGAATGCTGGCCGCCTGAATCGCCGAGGGCTGCTCGTAACCGATTTTGGTCAAATTAGAGAGGATCTGATCGGGCAAACCCAGATCAGCAAAGGTCGTCGTCGTTGTCATCACGTGCCTATATATTGGGCAATCGCGACTCTTCACCTACGCCGTCCATTGCCATGAGAGCGCCCTTTTTTGGGCCGCAAGAATGAAGTCATCCCGACTTCGCGGCGCGCAATATAGCACAGACCAAGGTAGTATGAGCGATCTTATTTTCAGGATGCCTTATGAAAGTTTACTTGTCCGGTGAGATCCACACCGATTGGCGCGAACAAATTCAAGCGGGCTGCGCCGCCGCAGGTCTCGCGGTTAGCTTTTGCTCTCCTGTGACCGATCACGATGCCTCTGACGCGGCGGGCGATTTGCTAGGTGTGCCGAGCGAGAGTTTTTGGCGCGACCATCAGTCCTCCCGAGTCAATCTGATTCGTACGCAAACCCAACTAAAGTCAGCGGATATTGCGATCATTCGATTTGGCGACAAATACAAGCAATGGAATGCTGCCTTTGATGCCGGCCAATGCGCCGCCCTGGGCAAGCCTTACATCACCTTGCACGATGAAAGCATTGTGCACCCGCTCAAAGAAGTGGACGCCCAAGCCATGGCCTGGGCTCAAACCCCTGACCAAGTCGTCGAAATTCTGAAATACGTGCTGTCTTAAACACGCACGGGGGCGCATACTCGCGCCCTTTATTTGTCCGCAAGGAAGCACGATGCTATTTAGCGAACTGGGTTTGCGCCAGGAGTTGCAAGACGCCGTGGCCGATACCGGCTATACCAAACCCACCCCGATCCAAGCCCAATCCATCCCAGCGGTGCTAGCGGGCTCTGATGTGATGGCAGCCGCGCAGACCGGCACCGGCAAGACCGCGGGCTTTACCCTGCCCATTTTGCACAAGCTGGCGGACGGTCGTCGTGCGCAACCCAATCGCACCCGAGCGCTAATCGTAACGCCGACACGGGAGTTGGCGGCGCAGATTCTGGATAACGTTCGTCTGTACTCCAAATATCTCAACCTCAAAAGCGAAGTCGTTTTTGGTGGCGTCAAGATCAACCCGCAAATGCAAAAGCTACGCGGCGGAGTCGATGTGCTGATCGCAACCCCTGGACGATTGCTGGACCTGCACCAGCAAAACGCCATTAATTTTAATGATCTAGAAGTGCTGGTATTGGACGAGGCGGACCGCATGCTGGACATGGGCTTTATCCATGACATCCGCCGCTTGTTCCGCCTGTTGCCGCCTCAACGCCAGAACTTGCTGTATTCGGCAACCTTTTCGGACGATATCCGAGAGCTGGCCAAGGGCATGGTGCACCAACCCGTAGAGATTTCGGTAACTCCGCCCAACTCGACCGTTGAGCGCATTGAGCAGAAGGTTTACACCTGCGACAAAGGCAAGAAACCGCAGCTACTGATCCACCTAATCAAACAATACAACTGGCATCAGTTGTTGGTTTTCAGCCGCACCAAACATGGCGCTAACCGCCTGGCGACTCAATTGGACAAGGCCGGCATTCGATCCAGCGCGATTCACGGCAATAAATCTCAAGGGGCTCGGACACGGGCACTGGCCGAATTCAAGGCGGGTGAGTTGCAGGTTCTGGTCGCCACTGATATCGCGGCTCGCGGCATCGACATCGACAAATTGCCCTTTGTGGTCAACTTTGATCTGCCACATGTGCCGGAGGACTACGTGCACCGAATTGGCCGGACCGGCCGTGCGGGCGCCGAGGGCCTAGCGGTTAGTCTGGTCTGCGATGAGGAGTTCAAACAGCTACAGGATATTGAGCGTTTGATTCAGCTGATCCTGCCACGCGATTATGAACTCGGTTTCCAACCCACCAAGCCACTGCCCGAGTCCAAACTGAAGCCGCCCAAAGGTCCGTCAAAACCCAAAAAAGTCAAACCCGCGGGAACGGCCGGTGAACGCCGCAGTGATGACAGCAAGCCTGCTCGTCGTCGCAAACCTAATCCCAATGTGCGCAATCGCTCGCGGGGCGCTCCAAACCGTTCGCGCTAACCCGGTCTACGCCGCTGGCATCCGCACCGCAAAACAGGTGCCAGCGTCCGAGCTCGATTCAATCCAAGCCGACCCACCGACGCTCTCCGCCGCGCGGCGAACCATCGCCAATCCCAGCCCCTCGTGTTCGCTGTTCTTTTGAGGATTGAGTCGACGGAAGACCAAGAACACCTCGTCCCAATTTGCAGCATCAATACCTGGGCCATCATCCGTGCAATACAGCGTGACCCAATCCCCCTCACGCTGGGTGGTAAATATCAGGCGGCCCTGGGATTTGTGGTGATGCTTGACCGCGTTCATGACAATGTTCCGCACGATCATTTCGATCAAGACTTTGGGAACGCGGACGGGATGCTCGGTCTCTACATGGATTGAGAATTGATCATGGGTGTACAGCTGCGCCATCGCCGGGATGACCTGTTTTAAATCCAACCGCTCAGTTTCACCCCCGACGCCTCCCAGACGTGAATAGGACAATAGCCCCCGCAACATACGGTCCAAAGCTTCTGATAAGTCGGTAATCCGTTTCAAATAACCTTGATACTCAGGACTTAGCTCCGTCAAATCCTCGCGCAGGATTCCCGAATACTGAGTAATCGCGCGCAACGGCGTGCGCAAATCATGGGCCGCCGCATAGGCAAACGCGTCCAGATCTCGGTTCGATCGCAACAGCTGATCGGCCTGCTCTTCTAATTCAGCTCGGGCTTGGATTTCTTGCTCTAATTGTCGCTGGGTTGCCCGGCGCGAGCGAAGCTCGGCGATGAACAGGCGCCGCAGCAGCAACGCGATCGGAAATAGCAACAATCCCACCACCGCCAACGCAACCCAGCGGAATTGCCACACCACCGCCTGGACCTTTTCCTCAGGCCAGTGGGTCAATACGCTCAATTTAGGTGCGACCAGCGGCAAAACCGTTTGTGGGGGCAGGACCCGCGCCCAGGACACCAAGCCAAAGGGCTGACGTGAGACGCCATCCATCTCAGCGTCTAGCTGCTCTAACTGGGACATCACCGGCCCCGTTTGTGGCTCAGACATTCCTAACTGCAACGCCCATTCCTCGGCTCCGTTAGGACCAATAATCCACTGCCCTCGGTGATCTAAAAGACCAACGGTGGCAGGCTCGTCGGCGGACTCGATGACCTGGGATAGAAGGCGCCGGGCATCTAGGTTCAGGATCAAAAAACCCTCAGCCCAGGGGCTGGGCACAGTGGTTGCCATGCGCACGGTGGGGCGCAGTGGCTGCTCAATTTCACCGTTTTCCTCGTTCAAATCGATGGTGGACACCCACAGGGTGTCAGGTGCCAGCGCCATCACTTGTGCAAAGTAGTCGCGGTCCGACTTGTCCTGCAGCTGTGCCTGGGGAACGGCGATCAGCTCCCCTGCACGTCGATCAACACGAACTCGCTCCCTTCCATTCCAGTCAATCCAGCGGGCCTGTGCCACGCGTGGATCCAAATTCATCAGTGTGACAAACAGGGATTCAAGCTGCGCCAAGCTACTTGACTGGCTGGAATCTAAACTGCGGACCCGGGGGTCGCTTCGCAATTGGGTCAATTGCGTCAAACCCTGCGAGAGCTCATTAGCCACAAACAAGGCTGAAACTGTATCCGCACGCTGATGTCTGAGTCCGATTTCTTGCAAGCGAGTATTCAGCTGCCCCTCGGCAATCCACAGCGCGGTGCCGGTCGACACAAGCGCGAAAACCGCGAACAAAGCGATCCAATTTCGCGTGGTGGTTGCGGGCGATAAATTCACTGAATCAGGATCGCACGAAAGTCATTGACATTGGTCTGGGTCGGGCCGGTCACGACCTGATCTCCCAGCTGCTCAAACCATCGGTGGCCGTCATTATTTGCAATGGCCAAGTCGACGGGATATCCCATCGCCTGCGCCCGATCCAGCGTGGTGGAGTCGATAACTGCGCCGGCAATGGGCAATGCACCATCCACGCCATCCGTGTCGCAGGCCAAGGCTGAAATCCCTGACTGAGAGGCGAGTACCTTGGCTAGGCTCATCAAAAACTGAACGTTCCGCCCGCCCTGTCCATTGCCCGTCACGCGCACTGACGTTTCGCCACCACTCAAAATCACAGCGGGCTTCGCAACCGGACTGTCGTAGGCTGCGATTTGCTGTGCAATCCCGCCCAATACCTTGGCAGTTTCGTTGGCATCACCCTCAATAAAGCCGCCCAGGTTCAGTACATTCAGCCCACGTTGCTCGGCCATCTGCTGAGCCGCTGCCAAGCTTTGCTGTGGCGTTGCGATGAGCTCAAAGGGGCCCGGCGTGATCGTGGGGTGCGCCTGGGGGGAGGCCAAAAACTCGGCCAGCGCATTGGAGATCGGGATCTCGAACTGGTTTAACAAAGCGATGACCTGAGCCGGCGTTGTCGGGTTTTGGCAGGTCGGGCCAGAGCCAATATCGCAGGGCACATCCCCGGTTACATCCGAGATCGCCAAGGTCAGTACTGGCGCGGCACACACGGCCGCTAACCGTCCGCCCGCAACGGCCGAGATGCAGCGTCGCACGGCATTGAGCTGGGCAATATTCGCGCCGCCATTCAGCATCAGCCGCGTGATCTCTTGCAATTCAGACAGCTCGATTCCGTCCGGTGGCGTTGCAATCAAGGCACTGGCACCCCCTGACAACAGGAAAATCACCTGGTCCTGGGGACTGGCCTGCGCGGCCCGCTCGAGTAGTGCTTGGCCGGCAGCCACTGAGTGCTGACTGGGGATTGGGTGTGACCCGGCTAAATACTCTATTTGATTGAGCTCAATAGATTCATCCGCGGGCCCCACGACCAGCCCAGAGTACGGATGTGAAGCGGTTTGTTCAAAGACCTGCGCCATTCGAGCTGCTGCCTTTCCCGCCCCCAATACAATCGTGCGGCCCGTGGGCTGATGAGGTAAGTAGCTTGGCAATCGAAGTGCAGGATCAGCCGCATCAACCGCACAAGCGAATAGCGTTTTCAGCGTTACCATGGCAACCCCTAGCACAGCAATGAAACAAAAAGGGTGGATTACACCGCAGCAGCTCCATCGTATTCGGGTTCGCGCTCGAACGTCACCTTATTTTTGCCGTTACGTTTCGAGTCATACATTGCTAAGTCCGCGCGACGCAGGAGCTGGCCCAGGGTATCGCCTGAGCGGCTAACCGCCACACCGATGCTGGCGGATAGCATGCTGTGATGCCCGCCGGTTCGAAACGGCGTCATCACGCACTGGCGAATTCGCTCACTAATCGGAATCAAATCATCTGCCCGGGCTAAATGCGTGCACAGGACGACGAACTCGTCCCCACCAATCCGGGCCACGCAATCGTTAGCGCGTGTTTGTTGGGACAATCGTTGGGCCAGCTCGATGAGCACTTGGTCACCCACTTCATGCCCCAGGTTGTCGTTGATCGGCTTGAAGCTGTCCAAATCGAGCAATATCAGCCCAAAAGGGACATCTTTGCGCAGATGAATCGCCGCAAATTGCTCATACGTGGTCTCTAATAGACGCCGGTTCGCTAAGCCTGTGAGCGAGTCCGTGTGGGCGATTTTCTCCAGCCGATCGCGGGCGGCCTCCGCCTCTTTCAAGGCCTCGTAGAGCTCAAGTGAGCGAGTTTCTAACAGCCGTTGTGCCTCGTCACGGGCGGCAGTGACCCGCACAAGCTTGCGCTCAAGCTGCTGAATTCGGCGATCAAGATCGGACATCAAGCCGCATGCTGGGTCAGCATGAAATTGACTCGCGTTTGGCCGTCGGTCGATTGGTCATCCATTTCGATATCGATGGCCTCGCCAAAATGACCCGCGCAGCCCGCGATCAAACCGTAGGCCAGTGTGGATAACGGCTTGTCAGACTCGTATCGCAGGCGCATTTGGGAATCGGATATACGGTCAGGATGAAAACGCGGAAGTTCGGCCTCGGGGTAGAGCTTTTTGACTTCGATATGAATCGTATTGTCGAGCTTTTCCAACAGCTCAAAGGTCGAGTTCAACCCCTCAAAATGCACGGGATACTGAGCGGCAAAGCGCCCTAATAGGTGTTCCCCGTAGACCTGCAATAGATCCGGCACCGACACCTGTGTTTGTGCGCTCAGATGCGTCACCAACTGCACCATCTCATCAAAGGGGTAAGTCCCGACCGATGTGTAAGCCGCGTTGGATGCCAAAGTAGACGACTCGATCATCTCGTCAGCCACCTCTAGCCCGAATTTGTCCTCGACCAAGTCCAAGAACTCTAAAAAAATTATTCCTTTCATGAACCGTATTTTAGGTGCTAGCACGCAAGACCGACCCAAGTGGAGGTGCAGGATTACGGCACCTGTACTTTGGGTGTGGCCGAGTGAGGGGGCTCGGCCGCTCTCGGGCCTCCTGCCCTGCGCAGTGGCTTGTTTGATTCTTCTATGCCTTGGTATTGCTTCGGCCACCTAGCACCGGGCTTTCGCGTCGTTGAGAGAAGACGGCTCGGCCGCTCTCGGGCCTCCTGCCCTGCGCGGCAGACCGGCATCCTGCCGGCCAATTCAACGCCCCCGCTACGCGGTGGCTCGTTCAATTCCCTTCAACACACACAGCCCAACGCAAAAG
>JBMYYI010000066.1:0-8702 GCA_049609265.1 Litorivicinus sp.
AGCAATCGCTAATTAATAGCTTTCTAAAAAGTGACGGATTTGAGGCTTTAGTTTCAGCACGAATGAAAGGTGAGGCGCAAGCCAGTATACTTATTCGTGGAGCTGTGGATCAAATTGATGAGGCCGTTTTTGTCCAGACTCTGACTGATGCGGTGGCCGAGACCGTACGACGCCAAGTCGCAAGCGGTGTCGATATTGTTAGCGATGGCGAACAATCCAAAATTAGCTACGCCACGTACATCAAAGATCGGATCACCGGGTTTGAGGGCGACAGCCCCCGTCGAACGCCCAAGGATCTGGAAGTGTTCCCCAACTACGGCGCCTGGGCTAGCCGATCTGGCGGAGTACCGGACTATAAGCGTCCCAAGTGCGTGGGCCCCATTGAAGTCAAATCAATGGAGCCACTCAATGAAGACCTTGGGTTTTTCACCCAGGCGTTGCAGCAATCAAAGCCCGCGGGTGCATTTATGAATGCCGCAAGCCCGGGTGTCATCGCATTGTTTCAGCCTAACGAGTACTACGCCAATGATGACGAGTACCTAGAGGCCCTGGCTGAGGCGATGCGAGTTGAGTACGAAGGCATCGTCAATGCCGGGTTCCAATTGCAGCTGGATAGCCCGGATCTGGGTTTGGGTCGGCATATGATGTTCAAGGATGCCGATGATGACGTCTATATGGCCCGCATCGCTCGCCATGTTGAGGTCCTTAACCATGCCACGCGGAATATCGCACCTGAGCAGATGCGCATGCACATTTGTTGGGGTAACTACGAAGGGCCGCACGTCTGTGACGTTGGCTTGGAAGTGATCCTGCCCACCGTGCTCAAAGCTCGCCCCGCGGCGTTGCTTTTTGAGACTGCCAACCCCCGGCACGGTCATGAGTGGCAGGTGATTCGCGATCAAGCGGATCAGATCCCTGAAGAAAAAATTCTGATTCCGGGTGTCATTGATTCCACCAGTAACTTTGTCGAACACCCTGAATTGGTGGCTGAGCGGATCGAACGCTTTGCCAACATTGTGGGACGTGAGCGGGTTATTGCAGGAACCGATTGTGGGTTCTCCACCTTCGCAGGCTTTGGTAGCGTCCAAACTGACGTGGTTTGGGCGAAGCTAAAGACCTTGGCTGACGGGGCTGAATTGGCGTCGTCACGTTTATGGGGCGCGCGATGAGTATTCAGCTGGGGCAGCGATGCGCGAGCTTCAAGTCGCGCATCCAGTCGGGCGAGTTCCTGCTGGGGACCTTTCAAAAGACGCCGCACATGCACATCACCGAGGTGCTTTCGTTGAGCAGCCTGGACACCGTTTGTCTGGATGCCGAACACGCACCCTTTAATCGCGGTGATCTGGATGCCTGTTGCGCGATCGCTCGGGCCAACGATTTGCCCACGCTGGAGCGGGTCTCGCACAACGCTCCTGAGGCCATCTTGGATGCATTGGATCGTGGCGCAAATGGTATTTTGGCGCCTCACGTTCGCAGTGAGGCGGAGGCCCGAGCATTGGTCAAGGCCTGCCAATACGGTGCCGGTGGACGCGGCTTTGCTGGGTCTACCCGTGCGGCTTGGTATGCGACTCGCGGAATGCCCGGTCAGCTGGACGGAGCGGTCAGTGAAGTGAGCGTGGTTGCTCAGATTGAAGACGTTGAGGCGCTGGATGAAATCGATCAGATTGCGGCAGTTGAGGGAATCGACGCCTTGTTCATTGGGCGGGCCGATCTGACGGTGGCATTGGGTGAAACCAATCTCAAAGCTCCCCGCGTGATTGAGGCGGTCGAAACCGTTATGGCGGCCTGCAAGCGAGCGAATCGAGCGGTGGGTATGTTTGTCGGAGACCTATCCGAAGTGCCGGATTGGCGTTCTAAAGGGGCCTCGCTATTCCTATTGGGCAGTGATCATTCGCTAATGCTGCAGGGCGCGGCGGATCTGCGCTCAAAAGTCGGCAATTGACGCCCAACTCAGCCCTAGCTCGATCAGATGCTGGGGCTGAATTTCAATTTCTAACCCGCGCTGCCCTGCGCTGATAAAGATGCTTTGAAAGCGCTCAGCGGAGACGTCCAACATCTTTGGCACCTCACACTTTTGCCCCAAAACACTGATACCCCCGACTATGTAACCGGTCATCCGTTGTGCGTCCGCCGGCTTGGCCATGCTCGCCTTTTTCCAGCCCAGCTGTTTGGCTGTGCGCTTTAGGTTCAGAGTGGCATCGGCGGGGACCAAGGCGCAACCGTAACGGTCTGCGTGCTGAACCATCAGGGTTTTAAATACCCGTTGGGTCTCAACACCCATGGACTGTGCCGCCTGAACGGCATAGCCCTGGGTGCCTGGATCAGACGCGCAACGGTGAAGCTGATGCGCGATCCCAGCTCGGCTTAGAAGCTCAACCGCTGGGGTCACCGATGGATCTCATAACAGGGTGTGTAGTCACCGTCGATTCGCATACGGCCCTGTTCAACAAAGCTACGAAGCAGTGCGTCCATACGCTCCATCAGCGCAGGCTCGCCGGTTAATTGAAAAGGACCGTGCTGCTTGACGGCCGCGACGCCTGGTGCCTTGACGTTGCCGGCCACAATGCCACTAAAGGCTCGACGTAGATCAGCAGCCAGGGTGTGGGCCGGTTGATTCGTCGACAGATTCAGCGAAGCCATGTTGGCGTGGTTGGGTTCGAAGGGCTCTTGGAATGGCCGATCGATATAGAGTTTCCAATTATAGGTGAAGGCATCCTGGCGTTGGCTTCGATATTGATGCACCTCGCTCATACCTTGCTTCATTCGCATGGCAACCGCGCTGGGGTCATCGATGATAATTTCATAGTGATCAGCGGCGGCATCGCCCAGGGTCGAGCGCACAAAACCATCGACTTGGTCCAAAAATTCACGACTGCCCTGGGGGCCGGTGATGATTAAGGGCATGGGTTGGTCATGGTTGTCGGGGTGCATCAAGATGCCCAGCAAATACAGCAGCTCCTCAGCCGTACCCGGACCGCCGGGGAAAATCACAATCCCGTGGGCGACCCGCACAAAGGCCTCCAGGCGCTTCTCAATGTCCGGCATGATCACCAGTTCATTTACGAACGGGTTGGGAGATTCGGTGGCAATGATGCCAGGCTCTGTGAAGCCAATGTAACGTCCATCGCGAATATGCTGTTTGGCGTGTCCAACCGCAGCACCCTTCATCGGTCCTTTCATGGCGCCAGGGCCGCATCCGGTGCAGATGTCTAATCCGCGCAGCCCCAGTTGATGGCCCACTTCCTTGGTGTAGTCGTACTCTTCTCGTCCAATGCTGTGTCCGCCCCAGCACACCACCATGCTCGGTGAGCGCCCAGCCACTAGGGCATCTGCGTGGCGCAACAGGTGGAACACGGCGTTGGAGGTTTCAGCCCGGTCCGACAGGTCGTACTGACTTAAAGTGGTCTGCGTGTACAGCAAGTCTCGAACGACTGCGAACAGGTGTTCTCGGATGCCGTTGATGATTTCGCCATCAACAAACGCACTCTCGGGTGCGTTATCAATTTGCAGCCGTATGCCCCGTTCGAACCCTTGAACCTGAATTGAAAAGTCAGGATAGCGATCGATGATGCTATAGCCATCATCAGACTTTGAGCCAGAATTCAGAACCGCCAGAGCACAGCGGCGGACGAGCTCGTAAAGCCCGCCTTGGGTGGCATCGGTCAGCATAGCCACTTCGTTTTGAGTCAATAAGCTTAGGTGAGCCCGGGGACTAATATTGGTACTGATCGTTTGCATGAAGATTCCTTAGTAGAGTTTTAGCGTACTAGACCCTAGATACTTTGAACACTCGATTCCTTGGCCTGGAGTAAGCATCTGCGCAAGCCCAGAAAACCCGCCCATTGCGAGCTATGCCAGCGTGCCATCGGCGCGTTGACAGAGCACCATTTGCATCCGAAAAGTCGCCATAAAGACAAGCGGCTGCTAAAGCAGTTTTCCCGTGAGCATCTACGGCTGTCGATTGCCTGGTTGTGCGGTCCCTGCCACAAGCATATTCATCGAAAAATCACTGAGCGAGAGCTGGCCTATGAGTACTTCGATGTTGAGCGCTTGAGGGCTCATCCCGAGGTGTCAGAGTTTGTTGAGTGGTTGGCCGGGAAACCCGCGGATTTTGTCCCGAAAACCAGTCGGCGTGGGCGCCGTTAGCGAGGTGGTTGTGCGGATCTGCTCGCGTATGGAATGCTCCGGCGCGATCGTATCGCCCAGGCTAGGTGCCAGTAAGCTCAGTGCAAATGCGAGATAATAAGGGGGCTGAGCAGCAGGGATGTGCAGTTGCGCAAGGGTGGGTCTTTGCCAGGGATCGTGCGATTGGGAGCGGTTCAGCCGGCGCTGCCATGGGCCATGGCCTAACCGTCGATTGAGTTGTAATAGCAATTTGCCCACGCTGTAGATGTCCGCTTGGGCGTCGCATGCTTGACCGGCCAAAGCCTCTGGAGCCGAATAATCTGCGTGGAAGGTCGCCGGAACAACGCCACGATGGTGCGCGCTACCAAAGTCAATCAAACGCACATCCCCCTGGGGTGAAACAAGCACGTTGCCAGGGTGTAGATCGCCATGGACCCAGCCGGATTGATGGACCTCGTCGAGCGCTTTAACCAGGTGCTTTGAAGTGTGCCGAATCCAGCGTGGGTCGAGGCTGGCACGTGATAACCAATCGCGCAGGGGCAAATCTGGAACGTACTCAAATACACCCCATTGATCGCAGGTGAGATCCAGCAGCGCGGGGGCACAGCGCAGCAGAAGCTTGCCGATGTTCAGTTCTGCCTCACAACAGTCCTTTTTTAGCACTACCCAGCGGTCTAATCTCAGATCCTGTGCCAGATACACGCGATCAGATAGCGCCCGCTGGACGCAATAACGCGTCGGGTCAGTGGATTTAAGATTCATCGCACTGCCACTGGATCAGGGTCGGTCCATACTGAGTTACCTTGCTGGGCTGGCCATACAGACGCGGGTGATGGGTGGGTTGAGCCGGCGCTGGGTATCCGCTGACCACAAGCCAGCTCGGACTGGCCTGCAAGATTTCCTGTAAAACCTGATCCGTTAGCGCATCTTGCGTGCCCGCAACGTCTAGCCACAGCCAGCCCTGATCCCGGTAGTCGCGCTCAAACGCATCCATGGCAAGGCTGAGCCCGACACCCGAGTCGCCGAAGGCCCGCCATTGCAATGTCTGTCCGCACCCGCCTGCGCCACCTAGGTCAAACCGAAATAAGGGCGTTTTGGGTGCCAGATTCTGTTGCAAGCGAGTTTTGGCGAGTTCGCCCTGCAGGTTAGCTAGGGTTTGGGTGAGGTGCTGCTGGGTAAGATTCGCATGATCGAGTTGGGACTTGGCGACTAGCACTTGATCACCGGCCGCCCGTTGCATCCAATTGGTCGCGGCCAGCGGGTCGGGTGCTTGTCCGAGTCCTAATCGCGCCATTCGGGATAAGTACCAAGCGGCCGGCGCGTATCCCCTCTGCCAGGCCTGGAAAAAGTGTTGACGGGCGACTTCATAATTCGGGGGTTGCGAGTTGAGCGCCCACAGACCTAATTGGTGCTGGGCGTGGACGCTGCCTTGGTCGGCTTGCTGACGCACCTGTGACTGCAACAGCGGAAGGGCTGAACTGGAATAGATACCTCCTTTGGCCAAACAGCGAGCCTCAGAATCCCATGTGCGTGCCCCGGGTGACTGCCACTGCTGTGCGCCTAAGCGGTTCACTTGGTCAGGCAACCGGCAGGGCCCAGCGGGTGTCTCCATGCTTTGGCAGGCGCTCAGTGCCAAGCTCAACACTAGGGCGAACAGCGGTCTCATAGGTCTCGTCCTGGGAATGAAGGCCTAGGGTGCTGTGCGGGTCTAAGTGCCACGTCGTGCAAAAGTCCTGCGTACCAATCGACAGGGGGGCAAAGGTCAAATGGACCCCCGAACGACGTCTGCTTTTGTGACCGGGTTTACAAATTCGGCATCCCAAATGGAGATAGCCCGATGAAACGACCCTTTTTAATCATGGTTACCTGCAGCCTGATGCAGGCTCACGCCGACACGCTGGTGATATCCCCTCACTTCTCTGACGAGGCCTCTGATCAGGATTTCAGTGTCATGGTGACGCGCTTTGAGAACTTTAATCAGCCTTCCAGCGAGCCCTACGACTTTCATTATGAAACCCCCTTGGGCACATACACCGTGCAGTGCAACACGGGCTTGCAGTGCGTGATCCCCTTGGATATTCATTCTGGGTTAACGGTGCTCGAGCCGACCGCCTCTGAATTCAGCATCGTGAACGATGCTAACACGGGCTACACCAACCCCATCCCTGGAAGTACCGTAGTCAATGCGACAACAGGGGTGATTGACGACCGTTCGGTGATGCAAGCAATCTCCCAGCAGGCTGATCGTGATAGTCAGCGGACCCGCTATCAGTTCGACCGCATCGTTCATCAGCGATTGGGGTGGGAGATGCGAAACGGGGAGGACGTCCAGCAATTGTCGTTGGCGATACCGTCCCAATGGCCAATTAGCGTCAATCTTTCCCAAGAGCGAGTCGGTCAAAAACCACGGACCCGTGTAGATATGGTCGGTGGACAGTCCTGGCAGCAGGGGCTGTGGCGCTTTTCAGTCATGGCCAGTGTCGGGGCAGGTGATCTGGATGGCGCAAGCTCCCATTGGTATGGCGCCGGTTTTGATGCCTGGTTCACCGAGCATCAATCCGGGCCTTTTATCCGCTTAAATCAGCAGTTTTCCGATGAGGCGGGCCGTTGGGTGGACGGTTTGACCCTCTCAGCCTGGCAGAGCCAAAGTCTGCTGAGCTCGATCGGTTGGCGTCACCAGCAGCGAGTCTGGGGAATGAATTGGGATGCGGCTTTGGGCGTGGAAAAGGCGCAAAACTCGGCGGTGGGCATGGTGGGTTTCAACAATCAATGGCAAGCTATCGGCTCAATACCTGACCAACAGGGTGCGTTTTTGTCCCTCGGCGTCGGTAATCGCAGTTTTAAGAATCAATGGCGTGTGGGGTTCGATCATTTTCGTGACGATACCCAATTAGTTTTGAATTGGGGGTGGTGAAGAGGTGTGTGAGCTGCTGGCAATGAGTGCCAACGTGCCAACGGATATTCGCTTTAGCTTCAGCGGCTTGGCCGCTCGAGGCGGTGGGGTTGGACCGCACCGTGATGGCTTTGGGATTGTCTTTTACCACGGCAAAGGCATCCAGGAATTTAGAGACGTGGATGCCAGTTGCAATTCCCCAGTGGCGCGCCTGGTTGAGCGACTGCCGATCCGCAGTAAAGCCGTTGTAGCCCATGTGCGACAGGCCAATGCCGGCGCCATCAATTTGGAAAATACCCATCCTTTTCATCGGGAATTGCACGGCCGCAATTTCACTTTTGCTCATAACGGGCAACTGCCGGGTGTCAAAAAGCTTCCCCTAGGTCGATTTAAGCCCGTGGGAACCACCGATTCTGAACATGCGTTTTGCTATTTGCTCAGTCAGCTGGACGGTAACACTGCCCCTCGTCCAGCCCGAATTCGAGCGGTTTTTGGTCGAGTGGCTAAGCATCTTAGCCGCTTTGGCGTGTGTAACCTTATTTTGACTGATGGAAGGGCGATCTATTGTTGGCGGACGACCAAGCTGGTGAGCATCACCCGCAGAGCCCCCTTTGGGGCTGCACGGTTGCAAGACGCTGATATGACCGTGGACTTTGCGCAGGTGACGACCGAGAACGACGTGGTCAGCGTGATTGCGACAGACCCACTCACCGACAACGAAGATTGGGATGAAATTCCGAAGAATCAGGTCTGTGTGCTGGTCGACGGGGAATGGAAATAGTTGCCGACCCTGATGGCTTTCCACTAAAGTCGAGGCATAAAACAAATAACAACAGGGCCAGACCTTTGCAATTTGATAACGCTCCTGCTCCCAGCTTGGAATTGGAAAAAATTCCCAGCGCACTCTCGGTATTCAATCAAGCGGTCGACCAGTTTGCTGATCAACCCGCTTTTCAAAATTTCGGGGTCGAGCTGACCTACCGCGAACTGAGCGATAAAGCCAACCGCATCGCCGCTTGGCTGCAGAAAGAACGGGGCGTAAAAGCCGGTGATCGCTTTGCCGTGATGCTTCCTAATACGTTGCAATATCCTATTTTCGCGCTGGCCTTGATGCGAATTGGGGCCGTCTTAGTCAACGTGAACCCCCTGTATACCCCACGGGAACTCATCCACCAGCTCAATGACAGTGGCGCCGTCGGTATTTTGGTACTGGCGAACATGGCCGAGACGGTCGAAGCCTGTGGTGGCGAAATCCAACTTAAAACTGTGATCGTGACGGAGTTAGCCGATGCGATGCCGCAGCCCAAACGCCTGTTGTTGAATCTGGCGGTCAAATACCTAAAGAAAATGGTGCCGGCCTACCAGTTACCCGGGCACACGAAATTCACGGATTTGCTGGCGCGTACCGACGATCAGTTCACCATGGCCAGTCCAGGGCACGACGACATTATCGCGCTGCAATACACCGGAGGCACCACCGGCGTCTCCAAAGGCGCCATCCTGACCCATCGAAACGTCTTGGCTAACATGACCCAAATTGACCTCATGTTTGACGGCAAGATTAAGCCAGGCATGGTCGCGATCGCGCCACTGCCGCTGTATCACGTCTTTGCGTTTGTCGGACACATGATGTGGCTGTTCAAATGCGGCGCCAAGTCGGTATTGATTACCAACCCTCGCGACA
>JBMYYI010000067.1:0-8620 GCA_049609265.1 Litorivicinus sp.
TGGTCGCCAATCTCGAACAAAGTGCGTAGCGCGGGTTCATACTCAATCAATCGGGCCGGGCTGCGGCCGATAATGTGCCAGCCCCCCGGCGTTTCGGTGGGGTAAATCACGCTTTGACGGTTCGCGATGGCGACACTGCCGGCGGGCACTTCGGAGCGTGGTGTGGCTTTTCTGGGTAGCGAAAGTGCAGGGTCTAGGCCATCCAGATAACCGAATCCTGGGGCAAAGCCCATGGCCACCACCGTCAGCCTTTGTTGGCAGTGTCGCTCAATGATGTCCTCGACACTCAGCCCGGTGCGCTGGGCGACATCAGTGAGATCCGGTGCCACCGCAGGGTCGTAGCATACCGGCAGGGTGACTAAACGGGGGGACACTGTCGGCGCATCGCTCAGATCCAGTCCGCTCAATAGCGCTTGAGCCGCCGCAGGCCGCGCGAAGGTGATCAGCAGTTGATTGAACCCCGCGCTCAGATCACGGATCTCTGAGTTTCGATGCACGCTTAGCTGGCGCATGGCGCTGGCCACTTGCTCGGGTGAAGCCAAATGCACCTGTACGCTGTCTTCGTTAACCCACTGAAATCGCATCGTCGTGTCCGTTGGTTTGCAGGGATGCTATCAATTTTCTAGTCCCTTCACTCAACTCAGTATTTGCCCTGACCAATCCAGCGAGGGCATGATGCTACGCATCAAATTAGAAAAAAGGCCAAGCACGTGTTTCTTTCCTGCGGTGACGCATTGTACGACGTATTCCAAACCCAAAATCCGACCCCGACGCAAACACATCTGACCGCTCAAATTGGCGGGTCGCCCTTGAACGTAGCGCTGGGTCTGGCGCGCCTCGGGCAGCCGGTCGCGTTTTTGTGCGCCAATTCAACCGATACCTTTGGCGAAAAAATTCAGCAGTTTTTGGTGTCTGAGCAGATCGACACTCAACACGTCGTCCGCACCGACAAAAATACGAGCTTGGCCATGGTTTCGGTTAATGAGCAGGGGCATCCCTCGTATGCCTTTTACATCGAAGGCTCGGCGGATGTCTCGCTGACCGCTTCGGACATGCCCGATCCCAATCAGTTCTCGGCTATCTCGCTGGGCTCTTACGCTACCGTCGTTCAGCCCGTTGCAGGTGCCCTGCAGGCGCTGGTCGCGCAAGCGGGTCCCGATACCTTGATCGCTTACGATCCCAATGTCCGTCCGTCGATTCAGCCCGATCCGCAGGTGTGGTGGGATACCTTTGATGTCTTGGCCAAGCGCGCTGATCTGATCAAATTATCCGACGAGGACGTCGAATTTCTAAGCCCCGGCGCATCGTTAGAAGACTTTGCGGCCAAGGCACTCAGCTATGGGCCCAAGTGGGTCGTCATTACTCGCGGTGGCGAGGGTGCCAGGGTCTTTGGCTCGCAAGGGCAACAAATCGATTGCCCCGGACACGCCATCAAAGTGGCCGATACGGTGGGTGCCGGCGATACCTTCCAGGCGGCTATGTTGGACGCCTTGCAACGTCATGGCTGGCTGTCGCCACAAGCGATCGCCCAAGCCGACATGGCCCAGGTGGTGGATTGGGCGATCCGTGCTGCTGCAGTGACCTGCACCCGCGTAGGTGCCGATCTGCCCCGATTCAACGATGTGCAAGGATTTCAAGGATGAACAAACTCAAGTCATTGGCCCAAGGGTTGGCCGACCAAAATCTTAACGACTGGATGACACCTGAGCGCGTCGCCCAGCTAACGTTGCAGGTGGGACCTTGGCGGGTCGACCTGAGCAAGCATTTTCTGAACGATCAGGTGTTGCTGGCTCTGGATGGCTGGGCGCAGGAGCGTCAGCTATCACAGGCGGTGGCTGATTTGTTCTCAGGAGCGCCGCTGAACCTGACCGAGCATCGCGCGGTTATGCACATGGCATTGCGCGGCCAGGCGTCGGACAACTACCAGGCCGATGGTGAACCGGTCATGCAAGCGGTCTTGGATGAACGCGCGCGCTGCTTAGACTTTGCAGAACGAGTCCGTGATGGCCGCCACCGTGGTGCCACGGGCGAACAGATCAAGCACGTCATCAATATCGGTATTGGTGGGTCGGATCTGGGGCCTCGAATGGCCGTGCAAGCGCTGGCACCTGATCATGACGGTCCGCAGATTCATTTTGTTGCCAACGTGGATCCCAGCGATATTCATCACGCACTGGCGGCCTGCGATCCGGCCAGCACCCTAGTTTTGGTTGCATCCAAGACCTTTACCACGATTGAGACACTCACTAACGCTCGGGTGGCTCGTGAATGGCTCGTGGCTTCACTCGGCGAGGCAGCCGTGAGTCAGCATTTCGCGGCGTTGTCGACTGCACTGAATAAAGTGGCCGAATTCGGGATTCCCGCACAACAAACCTTCGGATTTTGGGATTGGGTGGGCGGCCGTTACAGCCTGTGGAGTGCGATCGGCTTGCCGATCATGCTGGCGATTGGCGCTGACCGCTTTAATGCTTTTTTGGAGGGCGCACGTCAGGTCGATCAGCACTTTAAGACACAACCCTTGGCACACAACGTTCCGATGCTCATGGGTTTGCTGTATGCCTGGTATCGTCAGTACTGGGACAAACCCAGTGTTGCGGTCATTCCTTATGATCAACATTTGGCTGAGTTGCCGGCCTATCTACAACAGGCTGACATGGAGAGCTTGGGCAAGCGTGTAACCCGTGAAGGGATGCCGATTGAACATGCCACAGGCGCCGTCATTTGGGGTGAGCCTGGCACTAACGGTCAGCATGCGTTTTTCCAGTTGCTGCACCAAGGCAGCGATTGGATTCCCGTCGAATTTATTGTGAATGCCCAGCCGCGTTTAGGGTCGGTTGAGCAGCACGAACTGCTGGTGGCCAACGCCATCGCCCAGGCGGAGGCCCTACTCGTAGGTAAAGACACCGAAACCGCGCGGGCCGAAAAAGCCGGGCCGCAGGGTCTTGATCTGGGGCCACACCGGACCTTCCCGGGCTCTCGGCCCAGTACGTTGATGATGACGCACGCAATGACCCCCGAGGCGCTGGGCGCGTTAATTGCGCTGCATGAGCACCGTATTTTCGTTCAGGGTTGGTTGTGGAATTTAAATGCTTATGACCAGTGGGGGGTCGAGTTGGGCAAGGCACTTGCCCTGAGTGCCGCAGACTCTTTGGCCAGCGGTGATACCGCGGGTAAGGATGCCTCCAGCGCTGCCGCGATCAACTGGCTACGGGCCAATAAAGGTCAATAGATGTCGATACGGTAGTCGAATGTTCGACTACCGTTTTTCTTGAACGGTTTGATACCAGCGGGTGAATTCTGGTCCGCTGATGCGCAGCGTCTGGGCGTTACTCGCCTCGCGTCCTAGGCTGACTTCGCATAGTCGAATCAGTTGATCGACACGTTGGCGCCGTTCGGCTACATCCGTGGTATTTTTCGCTAAGTGACAGAGTGTTTTTGCCAAATCCTTTACGTTGCGTTTATGCATTTTGTTACCTCTAGGGCTGGAGTCGGAATAACCTTTTCTGGGCTACTTAGCCGGCTACCCAGTTAATCTACGTATTTCCACTTATATTGAAACCTGGGTCACAGATTGGCGGCCGTTAACCCTTTCAGTTCAGTGTGAGTAGTACCCGGCTGCAGTTTGTGTAAAGCATTGATTTAGTTGTTTATATTTCGGTATCGCCTAGGTGTTTTCGTGTTGCGCTGATGAGGGTGATGTGGGGTAAATATTTACGCCTGAAAAGAAAGGTGTCCGCTGTTTAGCCTGAATTGCCGGCATCTGAGTATCGTGCAGCGCCCACGGCTGAGCTAGAATCCCACGCCTTATAGGAGGCTTCGTGCTCGAATCCATACTGTTTTCCGTGGTGGTGGGATTTATTCTGCGGCGATTGCATTGGATTACCGATGAGTTCGTTCAGTTGGGCGCTCGATTAGTATTCAACCTGTGCTTGCCCGTTCTGCTGTTTCTGACGATTTCCAAGGCCAATCCAGCGCAGGCGCTCAACCTCGAATTAATGGGTGCGGGGGTTCTAGTCACGCTGTTGGGTTGGGGTGCACTGCATGGGATTGCACCCTGGGTGGCCACGCCGCGTGATGTCGGCGTGGTGGTTCAGGGTGGCTTCCGAGCCAACATGGGCATTATTGGCTTGGCCTACTGTGGGGCAGCCTATGGTCAACAGGGCTTAGTGTTGGCGTCGCTGTATCTGGCGCTGGTGACGATCTTGTTCAACGTTCTCTCGACCCTTTCATTGAACTGGTCATTATCAGCGAGTCGTGGCGTCGTCCAACAGATCAAAGGGGTGTTGAGAAACCCGCTCATCATCGGTATTTGTTTGGCCTTACCGTTTTCGTGGTGGCAATGGCCGTTGCCCGCCATGATACGGCAGAGTGGGGAGTATCTGGCCCAGTTGTGCCTGCCTCTGGCGCTGCTATGTGCTGGCGCATCGGTCAGCCTGAAGTCCTTTAAAGCAGATTCTGGAGCGACGGGACTGGCCTGTGGGGCCAAGCTCATTTTGATGCCGGTGCTGGCCATCGCTGTCGGCGTCTGGATGGATTTGTCGCCAATGGCTCTGGGTGTGTTGGTCATGATGGCGTCGGCTCCGACAGCGTCGGCAAGTTACGCCATGGTTCGGGCGATGGGGGGGAATGCCGCGTTGGCGGCGAATGTGATTGCAGTAACGACCGTGTTGGGGGCCATCAGTGTCAGCTTAACGCTCAGTGCATTGCGCTTTTTAAACCTGATCTAATGAACGCCCTAGCTCGACTGCATTCTCTGTTAGCCTATCCGACATGCAATTCCTAAAGACCAAATCCGTACCGACGCTTTGGTTCAGCTCCCCTCAGCGAATGACCTTTCGACCTCCGATGGCGAGTGCGGCCGCGTTGGTGGTGGGTTTGTTCCTGTTTGGTCTAGGGGAAGCCATGCTGGTGGCTGCAAATATCGGAGTCAGTCCGTGGACGGTGTTGGCACAGGGCGTGGTCGTTCAAACGTCGCTGACATTGGGTCAGGCGACCTTGGCGCTTAGCCTTTGTGTTTTGGCGCTGTGGTGGCCGCTGCGGCAAATGCCAGGGTTGGGGACGGTGCTTAATGCTCTGATTATCGCGGCCGTCTTGGAGTACGTGCTGCCTTACCTGCCTCGGTTCGAGGTGCTGTGGGGGCAGGGGTTGTATGCCATCGCAGGCGTCTTGGTCACTGGCCTGGGTAGCGGAATTTATCTGATTGCCAACCTAGGGCCGGGCCCGCGTGATGGCTTGATGACTGGCTTACAAATCAAAACCGGACTGCCGATCGCGCAGGTCAGAGGTGGCCTGGAGATTAGCGTAGTCCTGCTGGGTTGGTTGTTGGGAGGCACCGCCGGCTTAGGTACCCTGTTGTTTGCCCTAGGGATTGGTCCGGCGGTGGCGCTGAGTCTGTTTTGGCTGGGTCGATTTACTCGAACTCCATCGCTGTGAACACTCGCCCAGCGTTTCTCGCGGCTAGCTCCTCAAAGGTGTGCCAGCTGCGATACGCTTCCTGATCAATTTTGTAAGCGTCCTCGAGCGTGCCATCCTCATCCAACAAGGCTTGCACCGCGCTGCGCAAAAAAACCAGGTAGTCATAGGTGCCAGCGGTCACTGTAGCAAAGTCCGTCGGACCGCCATGTCCCGGCAGGATGATCATGTCAGCGGCGACTGCTTCGAACACCGACCAGGTCTCGACCCATCCTGCGGTATCGGTTTCATCAAAGATCGGGGGCATCCGGACGTGAAAAGCTAAGTCGCCTGCAATCACAACATTGTCCGAGGGCACGAGCACCGAGATATCCCCTGGCGAATGCGCTGGGCCGAAGGACTTGACTTCAACCGTGATGCCACCCAAGTCCAAGGTGATGGGATCTTCAATGGTTCGATCAAAGGGGACGATGTCGACGGAATAGCTTTCGTCCTGGCGCACGCGGCGCGTGGTGGCGATGTAATCCCCGGCAAAGTGCTCGGCCTCAGCTGCGGCATCAACATGGCCGATAAGCTCAACGCCTTGTTGTTTCCAGTAAGCATTGCCCGCCAAGGCATGACGTTGACCGTTCTCGCTGACCAAGTAGCGTATGGGCAGATCGCTGATCTGGCGGATATGTTCATGCATGGCGCGGGCTAAATCATCATTCGATCCGCCATTAACGACCAAGATTGCGTCGTCACCGATCACAAAACTAAGATTGTTGTTGTGCCCCCAGTTTTCCAACGTGGCCGGCTGCGTAGCCCCGATGGCGCTGTAGACCCGTTCGCTCACTTGGATGGGTGGGCTATATAAAACGCTCTGTGGGTAGCGATCCAAAGGGCCGTATTCGCCCCGTTCTAGCGCCGTTGCGGGCGCTTCTTGAGCCAGTGCGGCCCAGCTGATGGTGGCCAGCGTCAATCCCAGTAAATACCGCATAACATCATCTTTTTGTTGTGGTTGGGTTTGCGAGCATAAAACAGCCGCAATGTGGCAATGCGGAATGCGCACTCGACCTTAGTCTCGTTATTCCAAAATGTTATAAGGTTAGATCGAGATTGATCGAGGTTTTTGCTAGGTTTACGCCCACGAAAAAATAATGAAATGACAGCAAAGGAGTAGCCTGCGTTGAAATCAATGTATGAGCCTGGCACCCAGGCCCTGATGGAAGCGGTGGCCCAAGAAGCCTCGCAACTTAAGGGCAGCGATCGCCGGGACTTCCTAAAGAAAGGCCTTGCCGTTGCCGCCGGCGTGACCGCAGGCGCCGCAGCCCCTGCACTGGCCAAGGGAAATCCAGCAGACATGGCACCCAACCTTCCCAGCTGGACCAAGCAGCTGGGCCGAGGTGTTGTTGCCCGTCCGTATGGCCGCCCCTCGGATTTTACTGCCCTTCAGCGACGCACCGTGCCGTGGTTGACCGCAAGCCCCGAGAGCTCAATTTCGTTCTCTCCGCTGCAGGATCTCAAAGGCATCATCACCCCTAGCGGTCTGCACTTTGAGCGTTATCACGGCGGTATTCCAGAAATTCCACCTGAGTCCTTCCAGTTGATGGTGCACGGGCTGGTTGAGCGTCCGCTGATCTTCAGCCTCGAAGATCTTCAGCGCATGCCGTCTGTGACCGAAATTCGATTCATCGAATGCCCCGCCAATGGTGGCATGGAATGGAAGGGCGCCCAGATGGAAGCGTTGCAGTTCACCCATGGCATGATTTCATGCTCCGAGTGGACCGGTGTTCGTCTGTCGACCCTATTGGATTACGTCGGTGTTAAACCTGAAGGCAAGTGGATTTTGGCCGAAGGATCTGACGCGGCAGGCATGTCACGTTCTATTCCGATCGAGAAAGCCTTGGACGACGCTTTGATTTGTTACGCGCAAAATGGCGAGCCCCTGCGTCCTGAACAGGGCTTCCCCGTGCGTTTGATGAACCCAGGCTGGGAAGGTAACACCAGCGTGAAGTGGCTGCGTCGTTTAGAAGTAGGGGACCAGCCTTGGTACCACCGCGAGGAAACCTCCAAGTACACCGACTTGATGCCCGACGGACGTTCGCGCAAGTTCACCTTCGTACAAGAGACCAATTCCGTGGTCACCAACCCGTGCCCTGAAAACCCGATCCGCCAGAAAGGCTTCATCGAGATTGAAGGTCTGGCGTGGTCAGGACGCGGCAGCATCAAGGCCGTGGATCTGTCATTTGACGGCGGTGTGACATGGCGCAAGGCCGAGCTGAAAGGTTTGGTATTGCCCAAAGCGCTGACCCGCTTTAGTTACAAAACCCAGTGGAATGGCGAGCCTTGGATGATTCAATCGCGAGCGATGGACGATACCGGATACGTTCAGCCCACGCTGGCGCAGCTGCGCGAAGAGCGCGGCACCAATAGCATCTATCACAAAAACTCAATCCACACTTGGAACGTCCATGCCAACGGAGAAGTGCACAATGTTCAAATTACCTAGTGTCTTGTTAGTTGCGGCACTGACTTCGGGCAGTGCACTGGCCGCCTCTGAGTTCGGCCGTCCCGCGACGCAAGCCGAAATTGCCGGCTGGGATATCGATATTCGTCCCGACGGCATGGGTTTGCCTGTGGGTGGCGGTACCGCGGAACAGGGTGAGCCTCTGTATGAAGCAAAGTGTGCGATGTGCCACGGAAGTTTCGGTGAGGGTGTTGACCGTTGGCCGGTATTGGCCGGTGGCGAGGACTCACTGATGGAAGACAAGCCCGAAAAGACTGTCGGTTCGTATTGGCCTTACGCGTCTACATTGTGGGACTACATCCATCGCGCAATGCCGTATCCCCAGCCCCAGTCGTTGACAGACGATGAGGTCTACAAGATTACGGCCTATGTTTTGTACCTAAACGATTTGGTTGACTACGATTTCGAGCTGAACCAGGACACCTTTGCCCAGGTTGAGATGCCCAATGAAGCGTCATTCTTTGTGGACGACCGCCCGGACGTGCAAAATACGCGCTGTTTTGAGAAGTGTGCGGATCCCGAAGCCCTAAAGGTGGTGGGAACCATCGGTGGGGTTAGCCCGACCGCACACTTCAAAGAAGACAGCGGTGTTGCCGCGAGTCACTACGGCGATAGTCCTGCTGAATCCGAAGAGGTAACTGCGGTAAGCTTATCGGCTGACGCGCTGGCTGGCGAAGCCACTTACCAGCAGGCCTGCAT
>JBMYYI010000068.1:0-8486 GCA_049609265.1 Litorivicinus sp.
ATAAAGGTCGCGACATTGTCGTTAGAGATAACCTCACATTCCCAGCGCTTAACGCCAAAGAACTCAGGCTCGACTTCGATCTTCATGTCTTGTTTGACCGCCACCTGGCAGGACAAACGCCAGCCTTCACGGGCTTCGCCCTTGGTGAAGTGTGAGGCCTCTGTCGGCAAGATGTCGCCGCCGCCGTCCTGAACCACACACTTACACTGGGCACAGGTACCGCCACCACCACAGGCAGAAGACAGGTAAATACCGTTGTCCGCCAAGGTGTTTAGCAACTTACCACCCGCAGGCACGGTAATAGCCTTGCTGGGATCGTCGTTGATTAGAATTTGGACGTCACCCGAGGCGACCAGCTTTGAGCGGGCCCCCAGAATGATCGCCACCAGGGCAATTACGATCACAGTAAACATGACCACGCCCAATAGGATTTGGATATCTAACATGTCGGCTCCTTACAGTGATACGCCAGAGAATGACATGAAGCCCAGTGACATCAGACCCACAGTAACGAAGGTGATGCCCAGTCCCTGCAAACCTGCAGGCACGTCTGAGTACTTCAATTTTTCGCGGATCCCTGCGAGTGCCACGATGGCCAAGGCCCAGCCGATACCCGCGCCAGTACCGTAAACGATACTTTCGCCAAAGCTGTAGTCACGCTCAACCATGAACAGTGACGCACCCAAGATCGCACAGTTCACCGTAATCAGCGGCAGGAATACACCCAACGCGTTGTACAGAACCGGTACGAACTTATCCAAGAACATCTCCAGGATTTGAACCGACGCTGCGATTACGCCGATGTACGACAGCAAGCCTAGGAAGCTTAGGTCGACCGCGGCGAAGTCTTCACTGATCCAGACCAGCGCGCCTTCATTCAAAAGGAAATGCAAAATCAGGTTGTTCAAGGGCACTGTCACCGCCAATACGACGATGACGGCAATACCCAGACCCAGGGCGGTTTTTACGTTCTTTGACAGTGCCAAAAACGTACACATCCCTAGGAAGAACGCCAACGCCATGTTTTCTACAAACACGGCCTTGATGAATAGGCTAATCATTTGTTCCATGCTGCTTACGCCTCCGATGCACGCGCGTTAGGTGCGATCTTGAACTCAGGCGCTTCTTCCTGGTCAGGGTATTTCGCACGGATCGCCCAAATCAGGCCACCGATGATAAAGAACGCACTGGGCGGCAGTAGCATCATGCCATTGGTGTAATACCAACCACCTTCAGTCACTTTGGCCAGTACTTCGACGCCGAACAGGGTGCCGGCACCGAAAAGCTCGCGTAGGAAACCCACAGCCAACAGAATCACTGAGTAACCCAAGCCGTTGCCGATACCGTCAATAAAGCTAGGTAGCGGCGGGTTTTTCATCGCGAAGGCTTCGGCACGACCCATCACGATGCAGTTCGTGATGATCAGACCGACGAACACCGACAGCGCTTTTGAGATCTCATAGGCAAAGGCCTTGAGCACCTGGTCAACCACGATCACCAAGCTCGCAATAATCGTCATCTGCACGATGATTCGAATGCTAGAGGGAATGTGGTTACGAATCAGCGCCACGAACAGGTTCGAAAACGCGGTCACGACCGTGAGGGCGATACTCATCACCAACGCGACGGTCAATGAAGATGTCACCGCCAACGCAGAACAAATACCCAATACCTGCAACGCAATGGGGTTGTTTGCAAAGATTGGGCTGACCAATACTTCCTTTGTCTTAGCCATTAGATCTTGCCTTCTTTTAGGTTGTTCAAGTACGGCTGGAATCCGTTTTCACCCAACCAGAACTGGACCAAGTTGGTCACACCACGACCGGTCAAAGTCGCACCGGCCAAGCCGTCAACGCCGTAAGCGTCACCGGGCTGCGCGCCACCTTTAACGAGGCGCAATGCCACTTCGCCATCGCGGTATACGTTCTTGCCGTTCCACTGCGCTTTCCAACCGGGGTTGTCGACTTCACCGCCCAAACCCGGAGTTTCCGCGTGGCTGTAGAAGGTCAAACCGGCAACGGTGTTGGCATCGTTTTCCAACGCCATGAAGCCGTACAAAGTTGACCACAGACCGTAGCCCTGCACCGGCAATACCAGACGCTCAGCGTTGCCGTCTTTGTCAGCGTCGTACAAATAGACCGTCGCGAAGTTCGCTTGACGACGAATCGAAGCGATGTCTTCTTCCTTGCTCAGCGCGCGGCTGTTTTCAGGATTGGCAGACTCCTTGTACATGTCCCAGGCGGCGATTTGATCGGCGCTCCAATCGACGTACTGGCCCGTCGCCAAGTCGACCACCTTGGTTTCGAACTGCGCGAACTGCTCGGAAACACCAGCGGCGGCGTCATAGACACCGGCTGCCTGCAGAATGTTGCGCTTACGCTCTTCCTCGGCGTTCACTTGCTGCTGTGCACGCAGGCTGACGGCGGCGCCAGAGACGACGACCGAACAGACCACACACAAGCTCAAAGCGACCGTCAGGGTCTTTTTAATGCTCTCGTTGTTACTAGACACTGCGCGCTAGCCTCCGTTTGATATTTGCTTGCACGACGTAGTAGTCGAACAGAGGCGCAAACAGGTTGGCGAATAGGATGGCCAACATGATGCCCTCGGGGAATGCGGGGTTAACGACACGGATCAGGACCGTCATAAAGCCGATCAATGCGCCGTACCACAGACGACCGGTGTTGGTCATCGCAGCTGATACAGGGTCAGTCGCCATAAAGATCATGCCAAAGGCAAAACCACCAACGACCAAGTGCCAATACCACGGGACGTTGAACATCGGGTTGGTGTCCGAGCCAATCGCGTTCAACAGCAGTGAAGTCACGACCATACCCAGGAACACACCCAGTACGACACGCCAGCTAGCAATGCCCATCAACAGCAACACTGCGCCGCCCATGAAGATCGCCAGGGTTGATACTTCACCGAAGCTGCCCGGTACGTCACCAATAAAGGCGCTGAACCAAGAGAAGTCTGTGACCGCCTGTGATGCAGCCGCCAGGCCTTCAACACCGTCTGCGGCCATGATGCCCAGCGCAGTTGCACCGGTGTATCCGTCAGCGCCAACCCATACTGCGTCACCCGAGATTTGTGCGGGGTAGGCAAAGTAAAGGAATGCACGACCGGTCAATGCCGGGTTCAGGAAGTTCTTGCCGGTACCGCCAAAGACTTCTTTACCGACAACCACACCGAAGCTGATGCCCAAAGCGACCTGCCACAACGGAATGTCCGGCGGTAGGGTCAGGGCAAACAACACCGAGGTTACGAAGAAACCTTCGTTGATCTCGTGCTTACGCACGGTGGCAAACAGGACTTCCCAGAAGCCGCCCACGATAAAGGTGGTTGCGTACAAAGGTAGGAACAGGCACGCGCCGTACAGCATCTGTAGCAACAGACCCGGCGAAGACCAATATTCAGCTCCACCAAACATCGCCATCAGGCCGCCATGGATACCCGTAGGCGCCTCAGCAACACCGGCTGCAATCGCTTCCATCGCGTTGCCGCCGTGGAAGTACATACCGGCGAACATCGCCGGGAAGGTGCACATCCAGACAGTAATCATGATGCGTTTTAGATCGATACCGTCACGCACGTGCGCGGTGGTCTTGGTGACCGACGCAGGTGAATAAAAGATGGTGTCGACGGCTTCATACAAGGAGTACCACTTCTCCCACTTTCCACCTTTGTGGAAATGCGGTTCGAGGTCCTCCAGGACACTACGTAATGACATGGTTTAACCCTCTTTCTCAATCGTTGTTAGAGCGTCCCGCAAGATCGGGCCGTACTCGTACTTTCCTGGGCACACGTAGGTGCACAAAGCCAAGTCTTCCTCTGACATCTCAAGAGCGCCTAGTCCAATCGCGCTGTCGGTATCGCCTACGATCAATGCACGAAGCAATTGTGTCGGCAAAACATCCAAAGGCATCACACGCTCATAGGCCCCGACCGGCACCATGGCACGCTCGGATCCGTTAGTAGTTGTGCTAAAGGCAAACTTACGCGCCTTGTTGAACCAAGAAACGTAGATCGGCATGACGGAGTGACGGTCAACACCGGCACGCAGGTAATGCAGCAACTTACGCTCGTTGCCCTCTAGCAGGCAGCTGACCTGCAAATGGAAACGACCCAGGAACGCCAGCGCGCCCTGCCCGTTGCGGCCACCTAGCGGGCTGCCTGAGATCAAACGGGTGGTGTTACCTTTCAACTCACCTGCGGTCAGCTCTTCAAGGCTGGCACCGATACGCGTGCGGACCAGGCGAGGCTCTGACACTTCAGGACCGGCCAAAGCCACCACACGGCGGACATCTAGCTTGCCGGTTTTGAACAGACTGCCGATCGCCATGACGTCCTGGTAGTTGATCGTCCAAACCGTCTTGTTTTCGCTGACAGGATCCAGGTGATGGATGTGCGTGCCGGCCAGACCTGCGGGGTGCGGACCGCTAAAGCCCTGGGATTGAATCTGCGGATTGTTGGTCAGATCAGGGTGTCCCTGCGGGCCGTGGCAAACAAAAACTTTGCCGTCGGTTAGCTTGGTCAGCACCGCCAAACCGTCATTAAAGTCAGCCGTACGCTCAGACACGATCACCTTGGGATCGGCCGCCAGCGGGTTGGTATCCATCAGGTTCACGAAAATGCTGTTGGGTACCGAGCCCGGTGCAGGCACCTTGCTAAACGGACGCGTATTCAACGACGTCCAGGCACCCGATTCGACCAGCTGAGTCTGAACCTGCTCGCGGGTCAGCGCGTTCAGATCGCTGTATGCGGTGAACTCAACCTGCGCTTCGTCCTCGGCCACCTCGATAACCAATGACTGGAAAACACGTTTCTCGCCACGGTTAACCGCAACCACGGTTCCGCCGGCGGGCGCGGTGTACACCACGCCTTCGGTTTTCTTACAGGTAAACAAAGGCTGCCCCAGCTTTACACTGTCGCCTTGCGCTACAAGCATGGTTGGCTTCATGCCATTGAAGTCATAGCCCACCACAGCGACGGTTTTGACCTTGCGGCCCTCACCAATCGTCTGAGCTGGAGCGCCTTCAATCGGCAGATCCAATCCCTTTTTTATCTCTATCATAAGAGCCGTTTTCTCCATTCTTCGCGCCCAGCACGAAGTGCCCACGTCGGGCAACATTGTCAAAACAGGTTTGTGTATTTTTGTAATTCGTTCGACCGACTGCGTGGTCCGCTTATAAGAAACGTCGATCGTTATTCCGAAAGAGTATAAGCGATGCCATCAATACTACGCCAGTGGTTGAGTGATATTTCCCGTCACCAATGAGTCTAATAAGTACGCAAAAAAAAGCCCGCACGATGGCGGGCTAGCGGTTCGCACAGAGTACTACCCCTCGATCGGGTAGGCCTTGAGAGTTGCATTGGCCATCTTGCGCATCATTCGCACAACCTGGCAGCTGTAGCCATATTCGTTGTCATACCACACATAAACCACGGCGCTATTACCGTTGGTTTGCGTAGCCAAGGAGTCAACGATGCCCGCGGCACGCGAACCGACAAAGTCGGAACTCACCGCTTCAGGGCTGTTGGTGAAGTCGACCTGCTTTTGCAGCGGCGAGTGCAAGGCAATGTGGCGCAGGTAGTCGTTTAGCTCGTCCGCCGTCACTGCGTTGTCCAATTGCAGGTTCAGGATTGCCATCGATACGTTAGGGGTCGGAACACGAATCGCGTTACCCGTCAGGCGGCCCTCAAAGTGAGGCAATGCCTTGGCCACGGCCTTGGCCGCTCCGGTCTCGGTCAAAACCATGTTCATCGGCGCAGCGCGGCCACGACGATCACCCTTGTGGAAGTTGTCGATCAGGTTCTGGTCGTTGGTGTACGAGTGAACCGTTTCAACGTGACCGCTAGGCACGCCGTATTTGTCGTCCAGCGCCTTGAGCACCGGAGTGATGGCGTTGGTGGTGCAAGAGGCGGCCGACAAAATCGTGTCTGCTGCATCAATGTCACCATCGTTTACACCCATCACGATGTTTTTCAGGTCACCCTTGCCAGGGGCCGTCAGAACCACCCGAGCTGCGCCGGGGCTACGTAGGTGCTGCGACAGACCCTCACGATCACGCCAGATACCCGTATTGTCGGCAATCAGGGCGTTTTTAATGCCGTACTGAGTGTAATCCACCGCATCGGGGCTGCTGGCGTAGATTACCTGGATCGCGGTGCCGTTGGCGTAAATCACGTTGGCCTCATGGTCCACGCTGATAGTGCCCTTGAACGAGCCATGCACACTGTCACGACGTAGCAGCGAGGCGCGCTTGACCAAATCCTTGTCGCCGCCGCGGCGAACGACAATGGCACGCAAGCGAAGCGAGGCACCCGAGGGGCGCTGAGCCAACAGCTCACGAGCCAGCAGGCGACCGATCCGGCCGAAACCGTACAGAACGACGTCCGTTTGCTCACTGGTTGGCTGTTCACCCTGAGGTAACTTGGCACCGGCCAGCTCATCAGTGACGAAATCTTCTAGGGGCTTACTGGCAAATAGTTTTTTGTGGCGAACAACCAACTTGCCCAAATCCACGTGGCAAGGCTTTAGATTCAATTTCTCAACGGCGCGCAACACGGGCAATGTCTCAAATACGCTGAGCTCTTCACCCTCGACCTGACGAGCAAAACGGTGCGCCTTGATGATATCGACGACGCCACGGTTGTTCAGCAGACGCCCAAATACGCTGGTCTCGATACCGCGCTCGCGGATCAACTTACCCGCTAAAGGCACCATGGCCTCGGCATGGGCCATGCGATCGTTCCAATTGTCCTGGTGGGCTTCGTATGCTTCTTGCGTGATCATCGATTCATCTCCGTGAGTGGATGCGCGAAGCATACCCCACCCCCACTCAAAAAATGAACAACTTTCGACTAATGTTTCTTATAGTGACCGCTTTATGATTTTGGTCACTATTTTACCAGGACGAGTCCTGCTGCCGACCATAACGCCACACCGGTACCACGCTTTAATACGCGCCCGCCCTTGTCGCCATCGAGCCACCGTTTCAGGGCATTACCCCCAAAGGCATAGGCGGCGATCGCTGCGACTTCGATCAGGATAAAAGTGAAGCCCATTAGGAAGATCTGAGTCGAGGGATCCTGGCCTGCCACGATGAACTGGGGAAAGAAAGCGCCAAAAATTAGAAATAGCTTTGGGTTCGTGCTGGCAACGATTGCCTCGCGAATGGCCATGGCCCGGATACTTAAATCGGTGACCTGTGCGAACTCAATCTTGTCACGGGCCGAGCGCCAGGCGCCCCACCCCATCCACACCAGGTACGCCGCACCGATGTAGCGGATCCAATCCAACACCTGGGCGCCCTGAGTCATCAACCATTCCAAGCCCATCGCCAGCAAGATGATCATCACCATCATCACCGGCAGACGCGCCAAACCGGCCAGCGTTGCGCGTACCGCCGAGGACTGGGTGCCATTGACCAGCGCCAGCATATTGTTGGGCCCGGGGAAGAAGTTCATGCCAATGCAGGCGGGAACAAAAATCAACCAGGCCTGCCAGCTCACTTGACCACGTCCTTGTTTTGGCCGAATAGCAGCGCTTTTTCCTCGGGCGTAAAGTTGGGGTTACGCAGACCCTCACCCTGCGCGTAAGCCCGCTGGGTCGATGGCATTGCCTTGATACGCTCGTACCAGGCCTTTAGATGAGGGAAATCGTTGAGATCCTGCTTTTGCCGTTCGTGGCTATTCACCCAGGGATAGCAGGCAATGTCGGCAATACCGTAGGCACCGACAATAAACTCACGTCCCTCAAGGCGCTTATTAAGAACGCCGTACAAGCGCGAGGTCTCATCGGTGTAGCGCTTTTGTGCATAAGGAATCGTCTCAGGCGCATAGACATTAAAATGGTGGTTCTGCCCGGCCATCGGACCCAGGCCACCCATCTGCCACATCAGCCATTCCATGGTCTGGATTTGCTCACGGGGATCGGTCGGCCACAGCTGACCGGTCTTGGTGGCCAAGTAATGCAAAATGGCACCCGACTCAAAAACCGTTTGCGGCTGATCGCCATCAACCGGGGCGTGATCGACAATGGCCGGCATGCGATTGTTGGGGCTAAAGGCCAAAAACTCGGGTTTAAATTGATCACCGGCGCCGATATCTACGGGGATGACTCGGTAATCCAAACCGGTTTCTTCTAGGTAGAGTGCAATTTTGTAGCCGTTTGGCGTTGGCCAGAAATACAAATCGATCATGGGGAACCCTTATATAGCAGAGTCGCTAGAATGCGCCGTTCCCTAGCCGCGATCAATGACCCGACTTTTTTGCCCCGCCCACTTGCGTTGCTTTTCGATAAATGGATAATGCGCAACCACCGCGGAGGGATGGCAGAGCGGTTGAATGCACCGGTCTTGAAAACCGGCATAGGTTAATAGCCTATCCAGGGTTCGAATCCCTGCCTCTCCGCCAATTTCACTATATCTAATTGGTCCCTAGCTGAGCTGTGTGTAACGGTCGTTTGATTACACGCGGAG
>JBMYYI010000069.1:0-7726 GCA_049609265.1 Litorivicinus sp.
TGTTCCCATAGTCACGATAGGTCCGGACCAGAACCGGACTTAGCAAAATAATGACACCCAAAATGGTCAGAACCGAGGTCGCCGCAGCCGAAGAAAGCAGTTGAGTTTCCCCACCTAAATCATTGTAAATAAATGAAGAAAGGGACTGCGCATGGGCCTGAGCATTAAAGGAAACGATCGGTTCAAATACCCGGAAGTTATCCATAATTTTAATCAGTGCCATAAAAGTCGTGAGCGGCACTAAATGCGGGATAACAATATGCCAGGTCTGCTGCCAGCGCGAAGCGCCGTCTAATTTCGCGGACTCAATCGAATCCTGAGGAACCGTCTGCAGGCCTGCGTAATACACCACAAAAGCAAAGGGACAGGATGACCAAATGCCATAGACGATTAAGGTAATCCACATCATCGGGGTGGAGGCTTTGAGCGACAGATCTGGCTGATCCAACAGGTTAGACAATCCGATGCCTAATACACCGCGACTGTCGATCATCCAAAACAGAATTAATGCGCCTACCAAGGGTGTAACGATCATCGGTAGTAGCGAAAAGAAAATACTGGGGCCACGCAGTAATTTAGGAAGGTTATTGACTCCCAACGCAATAAAGAAGCCCAGAATAATAGCCATGGGTGTGACCACAGCCGTATAGGTCAAGGTGAAGCTCAACGCACCATAAAATGGGAGGTTGGTTGCCTTTTCAAAAAACTCGCCAAATCCTTCGGATTCTTGCCAGGCCGTCTTGATCTCGCTGGTAGCGAGGTGGTTGCGGTCGGTATAGATGTCGCCGCCCACGAACCGTCCTAAGGGTTGCGCTTCTCGCAACTCACGGGTCGCGTCCTGATCGACTACCGTCGATTGAGTGCACCCGAAAATGCTACAGCTCTCGACCTGCTTGATGACCTGCTCATGCGGCGCGTACACCGACTGAATCACCACCGACACAATGGGTGCGGCAATGAACACGAGCATCGCCAATGCAGATGGCAATATGAACCAGAAAAAGGATTTATGCTTCATCGTTTTATTCTTTTAGAGGAATAAATCTGAGGGCCCAGCAGAGCCCCCAGATAACAAGGAGACTTACAGGAAGCCTTTCTCTGATGCAGCTGCGTTGTACTCAGCTTCAATATCAGCCAGCGTCTGCTCAGCACTTTCCTTGCCGGTCAGGAAGTCGGCAATGTTGTTGCCCAGCGCGGTGTGCAGCAAACCGTGGTAAGGCAACATTGGATACGGTGTGGTACCCGCAGCGATCGCTTCAAACACGCCTTGGCTGACCGGTGCAGGCTTGTAACCGTCGATCATCCAAACCGCCTGACCCATGGTTTCGTCGTTCAAGATCGCAGGACTAGTCGCTGCTTTAAGCGCTAGGAAAGTCGCCTTAGCATCTTCATCCGAGATGTTTTTGGCCACAGTCCAGCCGTCCCACCACAGCGTCGATGCAGGCTGAGAGCCGCCGGCAACCGTCATCGGACCTGCAACTTTAGTGTTGCTATAAACCTGTTCCGTTGAGCCTTCTGCATCCATCAGGCGACCCGAACGTGAGCCCCACATGTTCATCATCGCCACATTGCCGGCTTCCCACTCGTCACCGGTCAGGTTCGAGTCGTGTGTTAGGAAGTCAGGGTTCATGTAGCCACTCAAGGCCTTGAGCATCTCTAGGGTCGCAACACCTGTCTCGTTGTTAATGGACACCTGTGCCGTACCTGGCTTGTAGAACTCGCCACCGTGACCGATGTACATGTTTGTAAATTCCTGGGCCAGGTTCCAGCCCGCAGCGAAAGCACCACCTAGGGGGTATTCCAGAATCCCCATGGAGCGGATCTTTTCAGCGCCAGACAGCATTTCTTCGTAGGTCTTGGGCGGCTCAAGTCCGGCCTGTTCCAGGATATCCTGGCGATACAGCAAGTGCTGTGCGTTCGCCATAAAGGCAACCGCCATGACTTCGCCGTTGATGGTGATCAACATGTTCTTTGGAATGTCCTGGCCATATTGGGCGATCAGGTCATCCAGAGGACGAATCACGTCTTCGTTCATCAGCGCGACGATCGACGAGTTCGCAACGATGGCTGAGGTGTATTCAGCGGGGTTGCCCTGCATACCGGCCAAGTTGATCGACTGGTGATCTTTCGTCAGGTTGGTTTCGACGGTCGCGCTGCCATTAGCACAAGCCACGGCTGCTGCACCGACTGTTTGGATGGCGGGGAATTCGTTGCCTACGATGTTAACGCGTCCCGAATCAAAGCCACAGTTCGCCGCGAACGCCGACGCGCTGGCCATTGCAATAGCAGATGCCATCACCGCTTTTTTGAACATTGTCATTGTCATTCGTCCTCCAACAGACGTTATTTTTCTAATCTCAGGCCTAAGCCCGCTTCTACCGTATCAAAACCCGGCCGACTGGCAACACCAACAAGCGCCTCAACTGCCAATCAACCGTGCTGTAGGCGCATGCGCGCCAAGATGTCGATGTCCATCTGCAACAAAATATGCAGCATGTCGATCGGAACCCAGTTCTCACGAAGCTTCCCTTCGTGTTCTAAATAGAAATCCATCACGCGCATCTCGATCCGACGCCCTGTCGGCGAAGTGCCAAGCCAGCCGCCGCCCAAATGATTGCCATACACGCTGGGCCAACCGCCGGTCACGCTGTACGGTCCATCACCAATACGAATGTAATGGTTACCGCCGTTACGGTTGGGGAACGCCAGTCGGAAAGGTAATTGGTGTCCGTCCACAAAACCGGCCAGACCTCGAGTCGTGCCAATCCCGCAGGGCCCGTACCACATGAATTTGTCATGCCAATAGTCTTTTTGCGGCATGGCCAGCAGACCCTCGCGACCTTTTGCCTTGGTGTCATCGTATTCACCCAAGACTTCTTGCATCTGGCGCATAAACGCCATGGCTTGCGCGCCCTGCTCGACGTCGGTCGAATCCAGCCGAACTCCATCGCGAGTAAAGGGGGCGTCCCAGGTCATCTCCAGCCCCATTGAAGGCGGCAACGGCCAATAGCCGCTTTGGCGGATAACGTCCAAGACATCCAGGATCATGGTGGTCTGGATAATTCGGTCGCCTTGCATTTGATCGACCTGACCATAGCGCAGCGTTAGGGTCTTACCGGTGGCCTTGATCCCCAGCCAGTCTTGCTCAAAGGTGCCGACCAAGTGCCCGCAGCTGGCCACTAGGCTTTTACCCTCAAACTCGCCCGCTACAAAGATATCGTCGCGACGCTCCATGTCCGGCATCGCAACTTTTAACGGACGCCAAACTTGTTCGAGTATGGCGTCAATGCCAACCAATTCGTTTATCGGGTGTGATCCGCGCCATTGCGCGGACGGATGATAGAGATGTTCTAGATGACGACGAAGGTCCCCGATATCCGCCCCGGCAAGTTGGGCGAATCCATCATGGAGAACTCTTTTATAGGTAGTCAGCGCTTGACTCATTCCCGTCGATCCGAATTTTGTTATTGGTTGGACCGAAAATTAATGCATTCGAATGCAAAGCGCTACCCCCGTTTAGATTATTCCGAGGGATTCAAACGTTCGTCCTGGTGCCACGGGGCTGTCACATCAAACCACCAAGTTCGAATTAATCGTTTAATTTCAACACCTTGAACTTCTTCAACTTCAAACCGAACGCGATCAAGTACCCGGCCATCGAGGGTCAACAATTCGCTGCTGACCAAGTTCAAAACCTTGAAATCCAGCCCCTTGGCCACGCAACGTACAAACTCATGCTCATAACTGACGAGTTCATACTCCGCTCCGGCGGGCTCGTATACCAATACCACCGGATCTTGACGGGTACCGATACCCCCAAAAACCGGCAAATCAACATCAAACTTTTCTTTAAACGACTCGCGCGTGTCGTCACGCTCAGGCGCTTTCAGTGGGTTGAGCAACTCCAGATTTTCAGACGGATCGGGATAGCCAAAGCCGCTGGGAATATGACGAATGGATTCTTGAAAGTATTCCCGCGCGCCGTCTTTTTCTGCCAGGTTAAGTAAGCAGAGGCCTATGTTGTTGTACACAATCGCGGTAAAGGGTTTGCGCTTTAGCTCATTAAACATCACGTGTTTGAACAGCCCAGGATCCTCATGCGTGATCCCTTGTTCATGAATGATGCGATTGGCGACTCGCTCGAAATGAACATCCAAAGCCCCATGGTAGGCCTCGATGGCATCTTCGAAATTACCCTGTTGCTGGAAGGCAAGCGCCCGGGCGTTTAAGGCCGCCTCGAACCCAGGGTTGTCTGCCAACACCGCATCAAAATGTGCAATGGCATCGTCATACCGCCCTTGGGCGGTCAAACTAACCCCAAGACCCAACAGAGAATTCGCAAAGTCGGCCTGCAGCGCAAGTGCGTCTCGATGGGCCTGCTCCGCCTCTTCAAATCGTGTCAACCCACGCAAAGCCTCGCCTTTTAACCACAATAACTGCGGTGTATCGGGCTGGCTTAGTTGCTCAAGCACCTGCTCGAACTGGCGTTGATTATAGAGGGCATGAAGGGCTTCGAATTGCACAGGCAGTATCCTTGAAACGAGTGCGCGAAAACTATCAGAAACCGGCGGCCTCTGCGATGATTGGCGCATGCATCTCTATATACACGGCTTTGGCAGCTCGGCGGGTTCATACAAAGCGCGATTATTAAAACAGCGTGCGTCACAACGGGGTCTCACCTGCATCTGCCCTAACCTGCCCGTTCATCCGCAACTGGCGTTTCAAACCCTGTGCGATTGGGTAGAACAGACCCAGCCCAAGGTGGTGATCGGCAGCAGCTTGGGCGGCTTTTACGCCCGTTTATTAGCGGCCAGGTACGACCTTCCTGCGGTGCTCATTAATCCGGCGTTATGCCCCGGCGAGCGCTTGCGCGAAGCGATCCCCAGGGCTGTTCAATACGTTGATAACACTGAATTTGACTGGACCCTTGAGCACTGCCAGCAGCTGGACGCCATGGCCATCACCCACGAAAACCAACGCCGTCTGTGGCTGCTCACACAGCTGGGTGATGAGGTGCTTGATGCGCACCAGGCGATCGGCTTGTTACCGGCCGCTCATCAGACGGTCGAACCTGACGGCGATCACAGTTTTATCGGCTTTGAGCGCTTTTTAGATCCCGTACTGGATTGGCGGGGTCCTAGTACACCCTGATCTGCACATCTGCGTATTTCCGCGACCGTGCAGGATCACTACTGTGCGCCTATGGAAACAAAACTCGCAATCCGATACTTGGAGTTGGAGCTTAAACGCAACATCCAAGCCCGCAGTTACGAAGACTTCGTAACCAACTTACGCTCGCTGGCCAGCATTGACCCTCGGCTAGCCCGCAGCCTTGCAGAGACCGAGTTGGGAATTTCTCCATCAACTCGGGCTCTGTTGGACTATTTCACTGCTCGGCTACACGGTTAGATCGGCGCAAATTCTCTCGCAGCATCAGCAAACACGGGGTTAGGAACAACGTCAGAATCGTGGCAAAGGTCATGCCACCGGCAATCGTACTGGACAGCTGTGTCCACCACTGGCTTGACGGAGCCCCCACTAACACCTCCATCTCGAATAACTTGATGGTCAACCCAAATACCATGGGCAACAGCCCCAACACCGTCGTCACCGAGGTTAACAAGACCGGGCGCATACGCTGCAAGGCAGTGCGCACAACGGCCTCTTGAGCCGGCATTCCATTCGCCCGCATGCCATTAAAGGTGTCGATCAAAACAATATTGTTATTGACCACGATGCCCGCCAGCGCAATCACACCGATGCCACCCATCACAATGCCAAATGGCTGCGAGGTCAGCAAAAGACCTAAAAAGACACCCGCCGTTGAAAACACGATCGCACTCATGACCAAGCCGGCTTGGTAGAAGGAGTTAAACTGAGTGATCAAGATCAGGGTCATTGCAAACAGTGCGGTCACAAACGCCCCGCCCAGAAAAGACATCGCTTCAGCCTGCTCTTGGTCTTGGCCTTTGAACTTGATTTCAACACCCGCACCAAAGTCACGCTCGGACAACGCAGTTTTCAACTGACCCACCACATCGTCTGCCAACAGATCAGCACGCACGCCGGCATCGATGGTCAGCACTCGAGTGCCATCAATCCGTTCGATGTTGCCGATTTTGGGTTGCGGACTGAGCGTAATGAAGTTGCTCGCTGGCACGGATCCCAATGCCGTCGGTACGCGCAGGCGCTTTAGCTCGTCCAAACTACGCTGTTCTGGCAACAGACGAAGGCGTACATCCAACTCCTCGTCGGTATCGTCCGGGCGAATATCGGTGAGTACCACGCCGTTGGTGACCATCTTGATCGAGTTCCCTAGGGCTGCAACGCTCGCCTGGTACTGGGCGGCACGCTTGCGATCAACATCCACCCGCCACTCGATACTGGGTAGCGCCCGTGAGTCCTCAATA
Source organism: Litorivicinus sp. (assembly GCA_049609265.1). Taxonomy (GTDB): domain Bacteria; phylum Pseudomonadota; class Gammaproteobacteria; order Pseudomonadales; family Litorivicinaceae; genus Litorivicinus. The sequence continues at coordinate 6,411 of JBMYYI010000069.1, forward strand.
TCTTCAAATCCATCGATGGACTCGATCAGGGCGACAATCTCTTCGACCACTTCCGCCGCCCGTTCCAGATCGTTACTTGCGATCTGCATACTCAGCGGTTTGCCTGCGCCTGGTCCACTCTCTTGCTCGCGCACCTGAACTTTAACGCCAGCCACGTCCGCCACTCGCTGGCGAAGGGTCTCGATGATTTCCGATGCTGGCTGACGCAACTGCCAATCCATCAGTTCGAGCTGCAACACACCAATCGTGCCCACCGGCAGCTGATCATCGGTCGCCGCGGGATTGAGCGTGCGCGAATACACACTGTCTAAGCCCGACACGCCCAGCACCTGTGACTCGACCTGGCGCACCAACTGATCCCGCTCAAACACCGATAGGTCACCGCGCGCTTGGATCTGTACTTGTAAAAACTCAGGTTCAATGGCCGGGAAAAACTCAACACCTCGACCAAAAGCGCCGTACGCCGCGTAGGTACCCACCAACCCAACGACTGCCAGCACCAACACCTTGGCGGGGTGGCGAACCATCAACGACAACACCCGATAATAGCGGCGAGAAAAACCGGTTAAGTCGGCCAGGTCACCGTCTTCTGCAATATCGATCTGCTGGGCCACCTGACGCTTTCGGCTAAGCACCATCCCCAGCACTGGCACGAAAATCAACGCCATAAATAAGGCGCAACTCAGCGTAATAATCGCCGTCATCGGCAGATATTTCATGAACTCACCGACAATGCCGGGCCACACCGTCAGCGGCATAAACACCATGAGCGTGGTCGCCGTGGAGGCAATGATGGGCCATGTCATCCGCTTTGCCGCGGCAGAATATGCCTGACGAGGCGTATCCCCTGCCGCCAAGCGACGATCCGCTAGCTCAACCGTAACGATAGCGCCGTCGACCAGCATTCCCACGACCAAGATCAGGCTAAATAACACAACGATATTGAGGGTAAATCCAAGCGCCTGCAGGATCACCATGGCCGCTAGGAAGGATCCAGGGATCGACAGGCCGACCAACAATGACGGCCGCCAACCCATGAACAACACCACCACGACCATCACCAGAATCACCGCCGTCAGGACATTATTTTCGAGATCACTGAGCATGGTGGTGATTTGCTCGGATTTATCTTGTTGGAATGAGATGCTGAGACCCTGCGGCCACTGCGGCAATTGCTGAGCCTGCTCAGCCACCGCACGCACCTGCATGATGGTTTCAATGATGTTGGCACCGGTGCGCTTTTTAACTTCTAGCGCCAGTGAGTTGGACCCATTGAGCCGCGCAAATCCGGTGGGATCGACAAAAGTGCGGCGAAT
>JBMYYI010000070.1:0-7301 GCA_049609265.1 Litorivicinus sp.
CAGAGCGTCGGTGCCGAAGGCATCAATGCCCTCGGGGAATTCTTTGCGGGTCGCTTTCTCGATCTTTTTGGCCATCTGCGGCTGCATCATGTTGCCGGTACGTTTGGCAACCAGGGCTTCTAGATCAATACCGTCGATGAGGTCGATTGGGTCCAGTACGTTGCCTTTGGATTTGGACATTTTCTTGCCCTCACCATCACGCACCAGTCCATGCACGTAGACCTTTTTGAAGGGCACTTCGCCACGGAATTTCAACGTCATCATAATCATCCGGGCGACCCAGAAGAAAATAATGTCAAAACCCGTCACTAGGACATCGGTGGGGTGGAACTTGGCCAATTCGGGGGTCTCGTCGGGCCAGCCCAGGGTCGAAAAGGTCCACAGCGCAGAGCTGAACCAGGTGTCCAACACATCGTTGTCCTGGGTGAGTGAGCGATCCCCAAGATTATGTTTGCTGCGAACTTCGTCCTCGCTGCGGCCAACATAGACCTGACCGTCCTCGTCGTACCAGGCAGGGATGCGGTGGCCCCACCACAGCTGACGGCTGATGCACCAGTCCTGCAGGTCACGCATCCAGGCAAAGTAGGTGTTTTCCCACTGCTTGGGCACGAATTCGATGTCGCCATTTTCAACCGCTGCAATGGCCGGTTTGGCCAGTTCTTCAACGGCGACGTACCACTGGTCGGTCAGGTAGGGCTCAAGGATGGCGCCTGAGCGATCACCCCTAGGAACAGGTAAGCGGTGGTCTTTGACCTCGACGAGCAAGCCTGCGGCGTCGAAATCTGCGACGATGGCTTTGCGTGCGTCAAAGCGGTCCATGCCGCGATATTTTTCGGGCGCTTCGTTGTTAATGCTGGCGTCGTCGCGCAGCACGTTGATCATGGGCAGATCGTGACGTTTGCCCATCTCGTAGTCGTTAAAGTCATGGGCTGGCGTGATTTTTACGCAGCCCGTCCCAAATTCGGGATCCACATAATCATCTGCGATAATCGGGATTTCACGGCCAACCAGCGGCAGCGTGATGGTTTTTCCGACCAAGGCGGCGTAGCGCTCGTCCTCAGGATGGACGGCTACAGCGGTGTCGCCCAGCATGGTCTCTGGACGCGTGGTCGCCACCACTAACTCTCCTGATCCATCGGTCAGCGGATAGCGAAGATGCCAGATGTGGCCGTTTTCTTCTTCGCTCTCGACTTCTAGATCCGATACGGCGGTTTTCAGCACAGGATCCCAGTTCACCAGGCGTTTGCCGCGATAAATCAGGCCTTCTTCATGGAGCTGAACAAAGACTTCCTGGACCGCGCGGGACAAATCGGCGTCCATGGTGAAGCGCTCGCGGCTCCAGTCGACCGAGGAGCCTAGGCGGCGCAGCTGGCTGGTAATGTTTCCACCGGACTCGGCTTTCCATTCCCAAACTTTGTCGATAAAGGCATCCCGACCCAGGTCATGACGGCTAACACCCTGGCCTTCGAGTTTACGCTCCACCAACATCTGAGTGGCGATGCCGGCATGGTCTGTTCCGACCTGCCACAGGGTGTCGTGACCCTTCATGCGGTGATAGCGAACCAGCGCATCCATGATGGTGTTGTTAAAGGCATGGCCCATGTGCAGGCTACCCGTGACGTTGGGCGGCGGAATCATGATGCAGTAGGGATCTCCACTGCCGCTGGGCTTAAAGCAGCCCTGGGCTTCCCATTTGGCGTACAGATCTTTCTCGATCAGCGAAGGGTCGAATGCCTTTTCCATGGTGATGGTTGTCTCAGATGTTGTCGGTTTCGAAGCGTTTTAGCGGGTGCCCGCGGTCTTTGTAGTGGACCCAGCGAGTGCGCGCAGATGCCAATAGTGTATCTGTACTGGGCACCACTTCACAGAGATGTTGAAAACGGGCGTACTGATCGGGGATCTGATCGGTCAGATTAATCAGTACGTCGTCGTGGTCATCCCACTCACACTCAGCAGCAATGTCTAAGCGGGTTTCAGGGTCGCTGGGTTGAGTGCGGTGCGGCAGAAAAGCGTCGGCAGGGTAGGTCCACAACAGTTGTGATAGCTGGCCCTGACGCTCCTCGGATCCGGTCAGGAACAAGACGCGATGGCCCTTGCGGACTAGCATCCGGGCTAGGCGGGTGGCAAATTTAGCCGCCCCGAGAAACTCGTCCTCGGGGCAGATATAAAAGCGAACACCGGTCATCCGGCGCGCTTCAACAGCCAGTTCATCAGCAAGGGTACCGGGCGTCCGGTCGCACCCTTGGCTTTGCCGCTGGTCCACGCCGTGCCGGCAATATCCAAGTGAGCCCAGGGCGTATCTTTTACAAAGCGCGACAAGAAGCAGGCAGCGGTGATGGTGCCTGCATCGCGGCCGCCAATATTGCCCATGTCAGCAAAATTGGAGTCCAGCTGTTTGTCGTATTCCTCGCTAATGGGCAGTCGCCATGCCGTGTCCATCGCGTCGCGGCCCGCCGCCAGCAGCTCGTCCGCCAAGTCGTCGTCATTACCCAACAGCCCCGTGTTGTGATGACCCAGCGCAATGATGCAGGCGCCGGTCAGGGTGGCCATGTCGACGATGCAGCTGGGCTTCTCTTGTTGCACAAAGGTCAGTGCATCGCACAGCACCAGTCGGCCCTCGGCGTCGGTGTTGAGAATTTCGATAGTTTGGCCCGACATGCTAGTGACGACGTCGCCGGGCTTGGTGGCGCGCCCAGAAGGCATGTTTTCCGCGCAGGCGACGACCGCCACGATATTCAGGGGCAAGTCCAATTGCGTGACTGCGTGCATCACACCCATGACGGTGGCGGCACCGCCCATGTCATATTTCATCTCATCCATGCCCGCGCCGGGTTTCAGGCTGATACCGCCGGTGTCGAAGGTGATGCCTTTACCCACCAGAGCGATTGGCGCTTCGTCGCCGCCATTGTTAAAGCGCATGACCGCAAGCTGGCTCTCTTGGTCCGAACCATGACCCACCGACAGCAGGCTATTCATACCCAGCTGACGCATCGCATCTTCGCCGAGGATCTCGACCTGTAAATTGGGGTGCTCCAGCTTGTGGGCATGGCCTGCCAGGTAAGTGGGCGTGCAGATGTTGGCGGGAAGGTTGCCGAGCTCACGGGTCAGATTGGCGCCCTGGGCAATTTGATGGCCGGTTTTGGCCTGTTCTAGATGGACCGGAACATCCACCTTAGCGAGTGACGTGGGCTCGGGCAGCTCTTTGGTGCCAAAGGTTTCACGGTACTGGTAGCTGCTTAGGCCTAGGTGCAGGCCAAGCTGCCGCATAAAGGTCTCATCCAGTGCAGCCTGCCCAGCGAGGGTGGCTCGCTGAACGCCTTTTTTGACGGCCGCGCTGGCAATGGCTTTGGCAGCCTTGTCGAGGGTTTTGGCATTCACCTTGTCTGCGTCACCCAACCCCACGAGTAGCAATCGTTTGGCGGCCATTTGGCTGGGCGTGGGAATCAACAGCGTATCGCCTGCCTTGCCGGCAAAGTCGCCGTTTTCGATCACGCGCTGCACGGTATCAGCGGCAAAGGGGGCAGTTTCATTAGCACACAGAACCATGACCAGCAGATCGGTGGTGTGATCGCTTAGGGCAGCAGGGCTTAGGTCAAATAACATGGGGCGCTCCGTTTAGGGTTTTCGGGTAGGATACCGGTTTTTACTCATTCTCGGGTGTCTGTGAGCATACTCAGTCGGTACCTAGGGCGGGAAGCCCTAGCGGGGGCAATGGCCGCGGCGTTGGTGTTGACCTTTTTGGGGTTGACCGGCCGACTGGTGCGTTACCTAGAAGAAGCCGCGAACGGCACCCTGGCGCCGGATCTGGTCTTTGCAATCGTTGCGGGTCGTATCCCCGGCATCCTTCAGATCGTACTGCCGCTGGCCTTTTTCCTGGGTGTACTCCTGATGGTGGGCCGACTGTATGCCGATCATGAATCCGCGGCGTTGCGCGCGGCGGGATTTGGCCGCCGCCATTTGACACAGGCCCTAATGGGTCCGATCACACTGATGCTGGCTGTGACGCTTGCAATCTCCTTGTTTATCGCGCCGCAAACGGCGGGTTGGGTACAACGCCAAATTGAAGCCGGCCGGCAGGTAGCGGGGATCGCAGGCTTGAACCCTCAACAGTTTCAATCAATCGGCGGGCAAGCGGTATTTTACGCGGCCAGTGCCCTAGAAGACGGCCGCATGGCAGATGTTTTTGTTCATCAGCCAGGGGATTTGGATACGGTGTTCAAGGCAAAGTTTGCGTATCAGCGGATCGATCCGGACAGCGCTCAGCGATTTTTGGTGTTACAGGAGGGTCAGCGCTGGAGCGGGACCCCTACCGCTTTAAATTGGGAAGCGCTGCAGTTTGATGAGTATTTGGTCAAGCTCGAGCTGCCTGATCAGCGTCGTGGTCCGCTCAAGGTTGAGGCCATGCAGTCCCAGGCTCTGCTCAGCGGGAGTGTTCGTGAACAGGCTCAGCTACATTGGCGCATCGCTCTGGGTTTGATGGTGCCGGTGGGGGCTTTGTTGGCCTTGGCGCTGGGGCCTTCGCCACCGCGCAGCGGCCGCTGGACGCGGTTTTTACCCGGTGTGCTGTTGTTTATTGGCTATTTTGGTTTGGTTAACTACTTGCACGCTCAAATGATTGATCAGCGGCTACCCATGCTGCCGGCCATTTGGCCCGCGCACGTGATTGTGCTGCTGGTTGCGCAATCCATTGGCTGGCGCAACCGTAAGCGAGGACTCGCATGATTCTGGCTTGGTACTTTCAAAAGCGAATTATGGCCTCGACTCTGGTGGTTTTGGTTGTGCTGTTGGGGTTGTCATTTACCTTTGAGTTGATTGACGAGATTGGCAACGCTTCGGGATCGTACGGATTCGCGCAGGCGCTGGTGTATTCATTGATGCAGACGCCTGAGGCGCTGGTGCGGGATCTACCGCTGATGGGTTTGATCGGTGCGCTGGTGGGCCTGGGGAGTTTGGCTAGCTCCAGCGAAATCGTGGCGGCGCGGGCGGCGGGATGGTCGTTGACGCGCATTGTTGGTTTATCCGCTGTGCCTGGGTTTGTACTGGGCCTGGTCGGGGTGTTGGTCGCGCAGTGGGTCGTCCCGTTTTCCAGCGTGACCGCTGAAAACTACAAGTCGATTGCGCAGGGGCGGGGCGAGCTCAACGAATCGGTCCGGGGTTTGTGGCATCGATTACCCCAGGGCTATATGAGCTTGGGTTCAGTGAACTCGCGTGGGGAGGCGTCTGCGCTGAATTGGTTTTTGTTCGACCAGGCGCAGTCGCTGAGCCAAGCCGGTGAAGCCGCACGGGGTGAGATTGCCGTGAATGACTGGCGAGCGATTGATAGCCAAACCATTGATGTGTTGCCGGATCGAATCCAGGCCAGTCCGGTCCAAGATCGCCAGTTTCAGATTGATCTAGGGGCTGCAGAGTTGTCGCTCGCGCAAGTCGATCCCAGCTTTTTACCTCCCTGGTCGCTGTGGCGATTATCTCAACAGCTCAAGGCCGACGGGTTAAACGCACAGCGTCCGCAACTGTACCTTTACCAGACGCTATTCCTGCCGCTGTCAGTGGTGTGCCTAGTGCTGGCGGCCGTGGGTTTCATTCTGGGGCCCTTGCGCTCGTCACCGATCGGGACCCGTTTATTTATCGGTGTTTTGGTCGGTCTGGGCTTTAAATTGGTTCAGGACGTGTCGGGTCCCGTCGCTTTGGTTTACGGAACCCATCCATCGCTGGCGGTGGGTCTGCCGGCCGCCCTTGCACTGATCCTGGCGGCCGCCATGTTTCGACGGGTTTAGCGGCTTTTTACTTTCGGGACCTGGACCAGCCGCGTGCCGCTAGCACGGTCGTACCAAGTTCTGCGATCGGGCTCCCCATAGGCGCTCAGGTACGCGGCGGCACCTGCGACGACCAAGGCTCCACCCAGGGCCACCTGCCCGGTTCCAAGTAGTATCAGGCCTAACCAGAATCCACCAATAAACAGAGCGCACCAGGCGAAGCGGGCGGTGGCTTGTTTCCAGCTCATCAAGGTGCCGGTTTGACTCTCGACCCTAAGATGCCAGGCCTGCATGCCGATCGTGCGGCCTGATTTGGTCCACAGATAGCCAAAAAATAGCCAAGCCAGTCCCAGCAAGACCAGTTGAACCACCTGCGGGTGAGCGAACCCGCCACTGGCCATCGCAACGACCGATCCGGTTAACAACCATAGGGCCAGCAAGATAAAGGCATCGTAAAAACCTGCGGCGGCGCGACTGAACCAAGGGGCAGGACCTAGGCTGGGGCGTTCGGGATCGATTGGACTTTGGGTAGAGGGCATGTACGTCAGTTCCAAGTGTTCATCAGAGGTGCGATACGTCAGCTGATCGTTAGTTCAAGCGGCGATATAGCGCTGTCAGTGTGCCACTTTTCATGAATTTTTAAATCAAAAGCCCAGCGATTAGGCTGGGCTTTTCGCTAGATGATACGAAACCGGTCATCAACTGGGTGGTCGGGATCGTCGTAAGTAGTTTGGCGGCCCAATACGGCGGTGGCGGTTTATCACTTCGGATACCCCAGAGCGGTTTCCATCGATAGTGGCGATCAAGTGAAGGGCTTTCATAGGGCCTCTCCTGCAGCTATCCCCGGATTGGGTTCGATTAAACTATCATGCTTGGGGTGACAATTGTGTTACCCGCAACACACCCGAGCGGTAAATATTCGGACCAAAAGGTCCCTTTTCCCTGTTGCCACTCCCCAAGCCTTTCTATATTATCCGCGCCCAATGCCAGAGTGGTGAAATTGGTAGACACACGGGATTCAAAATCCCGCGCCCTTAAAAGCGTGCCGGTTCGAGTCCGGCCGCTGGTACCAACAAATTCAGAGCCCCGAGTGATTCATTTCCTCGGGGCTTTTTTGTGTGCGTTTAATTTAGTATAGCTGGCTTTGCCCCTAGTAAAGGGACAAAGCCTCACAGGCTAGCAGGGCAATGATGCATTTTTGCGTGAGAAGAACCACCAAGTAATTAATATACAGCTTAGGTAAAACACTAAGAAGCCATTGAATGCAGCGCCAACCCCGCCGGTCAACTCAAATGAAGTGCCATAAGCTTTCGGGATGAAGAAACCGCCATAGGCTGCAAACGCCGATATAAACCCAAGCACCGCCGCCGATTCTTTGTTAGCGGCTTGCTGAATGGTGTCTGCCGAGGCATCGCCCAACGCTCGCTGCCTTAATGTTCTAAACATGATCGGTACCATTCTGAAGGTAGAGCCATTGGCAACACCAGAGGCGATAAACAACACCAAGAACATGATAAAGAACCCTTGGAAAGAACCATGGCTGTTGGC
>JBMYYI010000071.1:0-6845 GCA_049609265.1 Litorivicinus sp.
GGGGATTGGCTAAATGCGCTGCCCATGTGATTGTTAAAGCCGCGGGCACCGGGCACGCTATCAAATCCCGCCGCAATGAGTTGTTCAAATTCCAGGCCACTCATATCTAACTGCAGACCGCCAACCCCTAGGAATTTTCCATTAGTGGCTTCCATCGGTAGGTGCAGCATCACCTCATGGCCAAAGGCCGCAGCGCCCTGGGCCAGTGCTTCCGAGTGTTGGGTATGGGGCAGAATGGCCAAGGTTAGTTCCCCCGGCAGCTCCAGCGCCGCGTAACTATCACGCTCGCGATAACCCAAATCATCTATGATCAGGGCTAACTTGGGTCGGGTGTTGGGGTTGGCGTGGGCCAGCAGCGGCAAGGTGGCCATCGTGGCCAGCAGATTTCGTCTTCTCATCGGATAATGCTAATGCCTTTTAGCATGTTCAGGGCTTCGCTTAACTGAAAGTCCTCGGCCAGCAAGGCATTCGCTTCGCCCTCATCCTCGACCAAGGCCTCGGTCGGATTGTCCAAGCGTTTGTTCAAATCCCGTTCGCGAAAGGCAAAGGCCTCGTCCTGTGCATCAAACGTGCCTTGCTCAACCTTAATGTCTGGGGTGATGCCGTTGTTCTGGATGGAGCGCCCGCTGGGGGTGTAATACAGCGCGGTGGTCAGCTTTAAGGCGCTGTCATCCGGCAGTGCGACCAGGGTTTGAACCGAGCCCTTACCAAAGCTGGTCGTGCCCATAATCACGCCCCGTTTCATATCCTGGATCGCGCCGGCCACGATTTCGCTGGCGCTCGCGCTGCCTTGGTTAATCAACACGACGAGCGGAATGTTATCGAAGTTGAACTCACTGGTGGCCGCTCGAAACTCCACGCGCTGGCTGGCGTCGCGGGGCTGGGTACTAACGACGACACCCTCGTCGACAAAGGCGTTGACTACCCCTACTGCTGCGCCTAACACCCCGCCGGGGTTGTTGCGCAGATCCAGCACCACGCCCTCAAGCGGTGTCTGGTCATTTAGTCTGCGCAGGGTCGCCAGTGTTTCTGGACCGGTATCCTCCTGGAATTGGCTGATCCGGACCCAGGCAAACCCGGGCTCGATAAACTGGCCACGCACGGAATCCACGGTAATCAAATCCCGGGTCAGGGTGAGCTCAATCTCATCGCCAGCTCGCAAAATTTCCAGCACGACTTCGCTACCCACCGGGCCACGGAGTAATTCGATGGCTTGATTCAAATCCATGCCGCGGATGTCGGTACCGTCAATCTGGAAAATCAGATCGCCAGGCAGGATGCCGGCACGCTCGGCTGGAGTCCCGTCGATCGGTGTTACCACGCGGATCAAGCCGTTATCCCGAGCTACCTCAATGCCCAGGCCACCAAAGGCGCCACGGGTATCCTCGCGCATGTCTTCGAAGTCGGTCGGGGGAAGGTAACTGGAGTGGGGATCCAGATCGTTGAGCATGCCGCGGATCGCACTATCCAGCAGTTGCTCGTCGCTGATTTCCTCAACGTAGTTGGCTCGAATTCGCTCGAACACCTCGGCAAATACCTGGATTTTTTCCAGTGGCACGCTGGCCTGAGCGGTCAGCGAAAGCGAGAGGGGTAGGGCCAGCAACAATCGTTTCATGAGGATTCCATCAACTAGATCAGATGAGTGTGGTCCGCGGGGCTCAAACTGCCAACCCTTCGGGGCATTTTTAGCCGCGTTTTTTTAGCCAGCTAACCGGATCCAGCGGGCGCCCTTCGCGATTGACTCCGAAAAAGACACCGGACTGCGCCAATGACCCCGTTGCGCCTGCGCGCCCAATCAGCTCGCCTGCGGCCACACGATCGCCCCGTTCTTTTTCTAGGGTCTGGTTATGGCCGTATAGCGTCGCATAGCCGTTGTCATGCTCGACGACCAGTAATAGGCCGTACCCCAATAACCAGCCGGCATAGGCCACGGTGCCATCCTGAACCGAGCGTACTTCGGCGCCGGGCTCGGCGGCGATCACCATCCCGGTCCAGCTACCTTGGCCGCCAGAACGGGTCTGACCAAAACCACGCAGTACGCGTCCTTGGGTGGGCCAATCCAGCTTGCCCTTGGATTTCGCGAAGGGCTGCCCGGCCACCGCACTGGCCTTGATGTTATTGAGCACTTCATTGAGTCGCGCGCGATCAGCCTCCAAGGCCGCTTGGCGCTTGGCCCGGGTATCCAAGCTGCGGTCCAGCTTGCTCAGCATCGCGGATTGACGGTTGGTGGTCTCCGCAAGCCGTCGTTGTTCCTCATTCAATGCCGTCAAATCGCGTGTCAGGTCATCGCGCTCTTTTTGCAGGCGTCGCTCGGCGCTGGCCAGTCGTTTTTGTTCAACCTTGAGCGCGTCCAGACGGGCGCGTCGGGCCTGAGTTAAAAACCGCAGGTACTCCACCATCCTAGGACCCGACTGTTGCCCGGCTAGGTCCAGCCGAGCCTCGGGTCCGGCCTTGTAGAAAGCCCGTAACTCAGTGGTCAAACTGGCTTGCAGGGCTTGCACATCATCGGCTTTGGCTGCCCGTTCCGCTTGCAGGGCCGCGACGCGACCCTCTTGTTCATCCACCCGACGTTGTTTCTCAGCCAGGTTTTGCTGCAAGCGCTCGATGCGCGTGTTGAGGCGTTTAACCTCGGCTTCAAGCTGAGCCTTCTGTGCTTTTTCAAGCTTTTGCTCAGCCGCTAGCGCCTGGGCCTGCGCTTGTAATGCCTTGGGGTCATCCTGAGCCTGCGCCAGGGTGCAAAACACCACAAGCACGGCGGCGATAAGCCTCACAGCAGTGCGCGCCCACTCATCTCAGCGGGCGCCTCAAGCCCCATCATTTTTAACAGGGTCGGTGCGACGTCCTGCAAGGCTCCGGACTCCAGATGCTCACCTTCACCCAGCAAATACAGCGGCACCGGGCCGGTGGTATGGGCCGTGTGCGGCTGACCCGTTTGCGGGTCGCGCATCATTTCAGCGTTGCCATGATCCGCAGTAACTAGGCCTCGCCCGCCCACCTCGGCCAGTGTTTGTGCGACCTGTTGGACGCAGGTGTCCAGGGTTTCTACCGCCTTGACCGCCGCATCAAAGTTGCCCGTGTGGCCGACCATGTCGCCGTTAGCGTAGTTGCAGACAATCAGATCGTACTGACCGCTCTTGATCGCGGCACATAGCCGCTCGGTCAGTTCAGGTGCTGACATTTCAGGTTGTAGGTCATAGGTCGCGACATCCGGAGAGGGAATCAGATCACGGGTTTCACCCTCGTACTCATTCTCCCGGCCACCGGAAAAGAAAAAGGTCACGTGTGCGTATTTCTCGGTCTCCGCGATCCGTAGTTGGGTCTTGCCCTGCTTGGCCAGCCACTCACCCAAGGTGTTCTCCAGTGACTGCGGCGCAAAGGCGACGCGGGCGGTCAGGCTGGACGCGTATTGGGTCAGGCTGGTGACCTCAATCGCGGGCAGATTGCGCTCAAAGGCATCAAAGGTGGGATCGCTTAGCGCCTGGGTCATCTGACGGGCCCGATCGGGGCGGAAGTTCATAAAGACGACCTGGTCGCCTTGGGCAAACGCTGCCCCTTCGCCAATCACGGTAGGAGCCACGAATTCGTCGTTTTCATCGCGATCGTAGGCCGCCTGTAATCCCGCTAGCGCATCATCCGCGTGGTGCTGTGCACGGGCATGAACCATCACATCAAAGGCCGCTTGGACGCGCTCCCAACGATTATCGCGGTCCATGCCAAAGTAACGACCACTGAGGGTCGCAATCGCGCCGTCGCCCTGAGCCAGTACCTGTGTGGCGCGCTCCAGGCTGGGCTGTGCCGATCGCGGTGGCATATCCCGGCCGTCTAAAAAGGCATGCAGGCGCACCCGAATGCCGCGTGCCATGGCGCCTTCGGCCAAGGCCAACAAATGATCCTCATGGCTGTGTACGCCACCGGGTGATAGCAGTCCCAGGATGTGTAGGGTATGACCGGTTTCGCAATGTGCCAGCGCTGCCTCAATCGCGGGATTGGTTAAAAACTCACCGTCTTCAATCGCTTTGGTGATGCGGGTGAAATCCTGATAGACGACCCGACCGGCGCCTAGGTTCATGTGGCCGACCTCGGAATTGCCCATCTGCCCCTCGGGCAAACCGACGGCGAGTCCGCTGGTGGCCAGCTCGCTGGCGACGCCCGCTTCAAGTTCGTCGAAAAAGGGGGTATGCGCGGCGTGTACCGCATTGTCTTGGGTTTCGGCACGACGGCCAAAGCCGTCCAAAATCAACAGGCAAGTCGTTTGCTTTCGAGTCATGAGGGATTCCATAAAATAACTGCGCCTAGTCTAGCGATTGAGCGCCGACACGGCCACGTTGACGTGTATACTGCACGCCGAATTTACTCAGACCCGTATAGTTATGACTGACCAGATTATCGAATTTGTCTCTAACAACTACTTTCTAGTTGGCGCGTGGTTCATCGTGCTGGTGGGCTTTATCCTGAACGAGAAGCGCCGTGGCGGTAAGGCCGTCAGCCCGACCCAGGCCGTGATCAAAATGAACCGCGAAAATGCGTTGGTCATTGATGTGCGCGAACCCAAGGACTACAAGGCTGGCCACATCAACGGTGCTCTGAACTGGCCTCTGACTAAACTCGACAGTTTCATGTCTGAGGTGCCTAAGTATTCTGATCGCCCCTTGCTGGTGGTCTGTAAAATGGGATCTTCCGCTGGCGCTGCGGTCAAAAAACTGGCCGCCGCGGGTCATCTGGACGTCTACCGCGTATCAGGCGGAATGATGGACTGGACGGCCAATAATCTGCCGGTCAAGAAATAGGAGCGCCCCATGGCCAAGGTTGTGATGTACACCACCGGTTTGTGCCCGTACTGCCACGCGGCCAAGCAGCTCTTTAAATCCAAGAACATTTCATTCGATGAAATTCGGGTCGACCGCGACCCAGCTAAACGCGCTGAAATGATGAAGCGCAGCAATCGCCGTACGGTGCCTCAGATTTGGGTCGGTCAGACCCACGTGGGTGGTTATGACGATGCTGCCGCCTTAGAAAGTCAGGGCCGACTCGACAACCTACTCAAGGAGCAATAATCCATGGCCGATCCTCGGTTTAACATCGCCCGCATTTACCTAAAAGACCTGTCATTTGAATCTCCCAAAGCACCGGAGATCTTTGACAAAGGCTTCCAGCCCAAGTTGGGTTTGGACATGGATGTCGAGAGCCGCAAACTGCAGGACAACCTGTATGAAGTGGTACTCAAGCTAACGGTCACGGTTAAGAACGAAGAAGACGTTGCCTTTATCGCTGAGATCCAGCAGGGCGGCGCTTTTGTCGCTGAGAACATCGAAGACGGTCAGTTGGATCGTATTCTGAACGCCGTTTGCCCCAACATTTTGTACCCCTACGCTCGCGAAGCAATTGATAGCCTGGCACTCAAGGGAACCTTCCCGGCCCCGATGCTGGCGCCGATCAACTTCGACGCTTGGTACGATCAAAAAGTGGCTGCTGCTGCAGAAGCTGCGGAAGCGACCAAAAACTAAGGCGCTTTTCGACCTAGTGCTGTGCGATGGAATTCCGTCGCACAGTTCCTGTTACACCCAGTCTTTTTGCTCAACCGTTGCCGGTGTCGTAACCAATCTGATGGTGGGTATCCGCACGGTCATCGTTGTACCGCGGTTAATGCCCGATGTGATCGCCAGGTCACAATCGTTTGCTTCCAGCAACTGTTTAACAATACTCAATCCCAACCCAGATCCCGGGCGTTCAGTAAATCGGGTAAAGGGCTGAGTCGCGGCTCTTATTTGCTCGGATGTCATGCCGATGCCTTGATCCTCCACGCTAATGTAGGCATGCCCGGCTTCAATGCCAGTGCGGACATCAATCGTCTGACCCGGCTCTGAATACTTGATGGCGTTGTGAACTAGATTGGTAATGACCTGAGTCATCGCCATGGGCGATACCCTGATCAGCTGATGACCCATTTCAGGGTTGAATACCACCTCGATACTGCGCTCATTGCTCATCAGCGCCAAATCGTTGATAACGTTCTCGACCAGAGTTGAGAGGTCAGACTGTTCCTCATCTTCGGCGACGTCGGCCCGTAGCCTCGCATTTTCAAGGCCGCTGCTTTCAATGACATGGCGAAGCGCTCGGGCATTGCGCAGCACCCGCTCACAAAAGTCCTCCCGCTCCGCAGGGCTGAGTGATTCGTCATTCAAAAAGGATGAAAAACCAATAATGCTGTTGAGCGGTGTTTTTAGCTCATGCATCAGTTTTGAAAATAGCTCATTTTGAATCTGAACCATTTTCTGCGAGCGCCGGTAGGCCGCGTTTAAAGCCATCTCAACTCGCTTGGCTTGCGTGATGTCATTCATAAAATAAATCAGCACCCGCAAGCTCTCCTCGCTACTGTCACTATGAAAATCCAGTTGCTGATACACTTCGACTTCAAGGTCGCGATGACCTTGGTCATGGGTCCAGACCGAAGCTTGTTGGGTTCGCCCAATTTGCATTTCATCAAAAGGAATATTGGTCGCTGCAGCAAAGGTGTCCAGCGTCATGTTCTCGGCCTCTTGTAGAGGAATGTTGAACGCGTCAGAGGCCGCTTCGTTTATCCCCAGAACGACTTTGGGACCGTTGCTCTCGGTTTGAATGGCAATAGCGATGCCTTGGCGCAGCTGGTCAAATTGCTCGTTTAGCTTTTGTAACAACTTACTTCGGGTATAGGCTAGCTGCCGGATTGAGTAACCCAACAGCACGCTTAGGGCAGCGGTATCGGCGCAACCGAATCGCCGCATGACGGTTTGTATAATCGCGTCCAGATTACTTTTGGCGCGATATTCCCAGGGTATACAGGATCCCTCGACCGTTTCGACCCAGCG
>JBMYYI010000072.1:0-6497 GCA_049609265.1 Litorivicinus sp.
TATCTGGACCTGCTGATACCACATTACGCCGCCCGACCCGCAATCCCATGGCCTGGGCCAGTTCCTTGCGGTCCGTCAATACGGCCAATTTGGCACCGGGCCAATGGGCTTTCATCTGTTGCCCCAGGGTCTCGTATAATGGCTCAAGATCCTGAGTCGCCAGGCGCTTTCCCCAAGGCGGGTTAGTCAACACCAACCACTCGTCAGGGCGCTCGACCTGCGGCAACTCAGCCACCGACGCCACCTCGAATTTCACCCAGTCAACCAAACCCAGCTGTTTGGCTTGTGCCTGGGCCAGCTCGATGAAGGCAGGATCAATATCACGGCCCCATAACCGAGGCTCACGAGGTGGCTCACGGCGGCGTTTTAGCGCACGGGTTCGAGCGTCTTCCATCGCTGCAGGCTTGAAGCGAAGCCAATGTTCAATGGAGTTTTCGCGGTAGAGGCCAGGGGCCGTGCCTGAAGCCCGCATCGCGGCCTCAAGGATCAGCGTTCCAGAACCACAAAAAGGATCTAGCAAAGGGGTTTCAGGGGTCCAGCGCGCACGGTCTAGCAGTGCCGCACCAATCCCTTCGCGTAGGGTGGCGGGATGGCCCGGCAACCGGTATCCGCGACGATCCAGTGCCTCGCCAGCCAGGTTCAAGCCGATGGTCGCACGGCCCCGGAAAATGCGCACTTCAACTCGCAAAGGCTCCTCGGGCCCAGTATTGGGACGCTCGTCTACCTTGTCCCAAAATTGGTCCACAATGGCATCTTTGGTGACCCGTGCGGCGTAACGATCATCACGTATCCAGTCCGCCCGGCCAAAGACATCCACCCGGAACCCCGGTACCAAGGGCAAATGACGCGTCCAATCCACCTTTTGCACCAGCCGGTATAGCGAGTCAGGGCCATCGACCATCCCTTCAGCCAGGGATAACACCACCCGCGAGGCATGTCTGAGCCATAACAGCAGCTCATAGACGCGAGCGGGATCCTCAAGATCCACGCGCACTTCACCCGGCGTGACGTGCTCAATATCACACCCAAGTGACTTCGCCTGATCAGCGACCAGATCTTCTAGCCCACCAGGGGCTGACAATATCAGTTTCATTAGCTACCGTTAGTTGAGTAGGTGGTGACGCATCTGCAACCGGCACCTGATTCAATCAGGTTCCATTTCGCAACCTGACTGCGAGGTCTACAGGATGAAGAAACACAAAAGGGACGTCCAACGTCGTGCATATCTAAAAGGTTACCAAGCGGGCATCTCAGGCCGGTCACGGGACGACTGTCCCGCAAGCCTGCGAGCTGACTGGCTGGGTGGATGGCGCGATGGGCGTAGTGACTTCTGGGAAGGACGCATCGGTGTCTCGGGCATCCAATCCAACCCAATGCTGGCCTAAGGGACAGCGGCCGACATGGCCAGCGTAGACAAGACGGACTCGTGACCCTGAGTCCCTCCAAAGCCCGCCAAAAGCGGGCTTTGTTACAACTGGCGTAAACAACGTCTCACCAATCCCGGACCTTGATAGATCAAGCCTGTATACAGCTGAATTAAGTCAGCCCCAGCATCCAACCGCTCGCGAGCCGTCTGTGGGCTATCGATACCACCCACCCCGACCAGCGTTAAATCCGGACCCACGCGGGTGCGAAGCCGTCGAATAACCTCTAATGCACGACGATATACGGGGCGCCCAGATAAACCACCCGCTTCGTCAGCATGCAGCTGCCCTGCGACCGCGTCGCGAACGATTGTGGTGTTGGTGGCAATAATTCCATCCACCCCACCGGCGACCAGCTGATCCGCCATGGCATCAAGATCATCATCGGCCAGATCGGGGGCTAGCTTGACCAGCAAGGGGGTCCGCAGACCGTCGCGATCAGCCAAGCGTTTGCGCGCCTCTCCCAAGCTGTGCATTAGCTCGTCCAGCGCTGCACCCAACTGCAGGTCCCGCAGACCCGGGGTGTTTGGGCTAGACAGGTTAACCGTAACGTAATCGGCAACCTTGTGTACCGCTTCCAAGCCTGCCACATAGTCATCGCTGGCCTGTGCTGCGGGCGTATCTTTGTTCTTTCCAAGATTGATCCCCAGCACACCGGCGTATCGGCGACCGTCCACGCGTGCCACTAAGGCATCCAAGCCCTGGTTATTGAATCCCATACGGTTGATGACGGCGTGGGACTGGGGCAGACGAAACATGCGAGGTTTAGGATTGCCCGGCTGTGCGCGCGGCGTGACGGTTCCGACTTCGATAAAGCCAAACCCAAAGCGAGCCAGACCATCGAACGCGGTCGCATCTTTATCCAGGCCCGCGGCCAACCCTATCGGGTTCGCAAATCTCAAGCCCATCCGCTCAAGCGGTCTAACCTCTGGCACCTGTCCAGGACCGGCTAACGCACCCAAGGTTGCCATGGTAGATAATGTCAGATCATGGGCAGTTTCGGGGTCTAGCGCGAACAGCGCCGGTCGCAGAGCACGGTACATTCTCGACTTCCTGTCAGGTAAAACCTAAGTCTACCAGCTCCGCTAAGAAAGTCGGACCAAGGATTGGAATTTTCCATGATCCGAATAGGTCAGTCGAAAGCGCCCCTGAACACCCAGGTGAGTTACAAAGGGGCGCAGCTTTTGTGCTGGAAACTCAACCCGCAACCCTTGGTCGCTGACCGCTTGGCAAGCACTCACGCCCTGATACATCCGCTCCAACTCACTCGGCGGCAGGTTGAGGAAAAAATTAACGCACGGCATCCGGCAACAAACCCAGAGTTCGCGAAGCCACCGTCATCACGGCATATCCACGCGCACCCGCTTCATGTGCGGCCTGCAGCAGCTCATGCCATTGAGCCATCGCCTGCGGTCGCTCAGCGATCCAACCCTGAACCGCGGCTTCGGCACCTTCCTCAGCGTACTCAATGCCCTGTGCAAAGGCCTGGTATGCGCGATCTAGGTCATCTCGGAATCCATCACGCGCTCGGGCCTCCCATGAGGTCGTCACGCTCAGGGCATTCACACATCCGGCGAAGGATTGCAGACCCAAGTGCTCGCCCACGGCCAAATACAAATCGGTAACCGCCTGAACGCTATGACCGGTTTCAAGCGTTGCCTCAATCACAGAGGGCCCCGCGGTCAAGCTCGGTGAGCACGCCATAAATTGAGCCAGGTCCGTCGGCACACCCCTTTCAACCCACTCACTTTGGTAGGCCTCAAAGTGGTCACGGGGTTTACCGCTTAGCCAAACAGGAAGACCCTGCGCTAACTCGACCATCAGTGGGTGATATCGGTCAATCAAACTCTGAACATCGAACTCACCGCCATGACGGCGCAGCACCCAGCGCGTTACCCGGCGAATCAAGGCCGACAGTCGCAGTAACAGTTGCCGTCTCAGCTCAACCGGCACCTGCGCTGGTAGATCTTCGATTTCAGCCCACCGCCGATCTAAATCAAAACACACCCGGGCCACCTGGAAAGCTCGCGCTACGCCCAACGCCCCGACCCCTGACAACTCCTCTAGCCGATGGGTTACCGCGATGCCCAAGTAATGCACCATGGCATTCGCCATCTGGGTCGCCACCAATTGAGGCCGTAATCGATGGCGCTCAATCTCCAAGGCATACTCCTGACGCAATGATGCCGGGAAGGCATCCTGCGCAACTTGAGCCACCGCTGGGTCTGAATCCAGCCCCATCAGACTTCGCTTGAGGCGATTCTTTGCGGTGGCCAAGAGCACCGCAAGTTCTGGTCGGGTTAGGTACTGACCTGCCGCTTCCCGTGCCGCCAGATCACTCGGCAAACCTTCAAGTTGCGGATCCAATTCGCCGCGCTGAGCCAAAAGCTCAATAAATCGCGACAATTCAAAGGCACTGCGCTCGGCGTCATAGGCCGCCAAGCCTAACGCGCCAGCCTGCCGATCGTTGTTGGCCAGGACTAAATCAGAAACCTCATCGGTCTTTGACTCCAATAAACGATCACGCTGCTTGCGCGTTAATTCACCCGCATTTTCACGCTGTCCCAACAGGATCTTTAGGTTCACCTCGTGATCTGAACAATCCACGCCTGCCGAGTTGTCGATGAAATCGGTATTCACCAAAACACCATGCAACGCCATTTCAACTCGACCCAGCTGCGTAATCCCTAAGTTCCCGCCCTCGCCCACAATTTTGGCGCCCACCTGCCGGCCATCAATTCGAATAGCATCGTTGGCTTTGTCCCCGACCTCGGTATGAGCCTCCTCGCTGGCTTTGATGTAGGTACCGATACCGCCGTTCCACAACACGTCGACTTTCGCGGTCAGTATTTCGCGAATGAGATCGTTTGGCGTACGAGCCCCCGGTTTTACGCCCAGGGCTTTGGCAGCCTGTGCCGACAGGTCGATCGACTTGGCGCTGCGATCGAATACCGCACCGCCGGAGCTTATGACCTTAGGATCATAGTCCTGCCAACCTGAACGCGGCAGCGCAAACAACCGCTGGCGCTCTGCAAAACTGGTCGCCGGATCCGGCGTCGGGTCAATGAAGATATGCAGGTGATTAAAGGCTGCGATTAGTTGCATCTTGTCTGACAGCAGCATGCCATTACCAAAGACATCACCGCTCATGTCGCCGATGCCGACGGCTGTAAACAGATCGTTGGCCGGATCCCGAGAGGACTCTCGAAAATGGTGTATGACGCTGACCCACGCACCCTTGGCCGTAATACCCATTTTCTTGTGGTCATAGCCGGCGGAGCCGCCCGATGCGAAAGCATCGCCCAGCCAGAAACCTGCATCCACCGCGATCTGGTTGGCAATGTCTGAAAAGGTCGCCGTCCCCTTGTCCGCTGCTACCACAAGATAGGGATCATCCTCGTCATGACGCACCATATGTGCCGGAGGAACCAACTGATCCTCAACGAGGTTGTCGGTCAGACTCAGCAGACTGGAGATAAACTCCTTATACGACTCGATGGCCTCTGCCTGAATCGCATCGCGGTCGCCGCTGAGCTGTTTGGGGACAAATCCACCTTTGGCGCCCTCGGGCACGATCACCGCGTTTTTCACCTGCTGAGCCTTAACCAACCCCAGCACTTCGACTCGATAATCCTCCAAACGATCTGACCAACGCAGACCACCGCGGGCGACCTTTCCACCTCTCAAGTGCACACCCTCGACCCGGGCGCTGTAGACAAAAATTTCGTGCAAAGGGACCGGCTTGGGCATGTTGTCCAAGCGTCGGGGAGCGATCTTAAAGGCCAAGCTGACCACCGCCCGCGGCGGCTGAGGCTGGAAAAAGTTCACGCGATCCGTCGCCATTATCAGGTCACGATATCGGCGCATCAGACGGTCTTCGTTAAGCCCCGAAACCGAATCAATAGACTGATTCAGGCGCTCTAGAACATCCGCTTCGCTCGATCCGTTATGGCTTGGATTGTGGCGCGCATAAAACAGGTCAATCAGCTGCCGGGCGAGCTCAGGGTGCTCGACCAGCGTTTTAGCAATCCACTCTTTGGATAATTCAAAACCGATCTGTTTGATGTAGCTGGACAGTGCTCGCAACATCGCAATGTCTCGCCAACCCAGGCCCGCGGAAAGCACCAAGCCGTGAAACCGATCGCTTTCAGTTTGCCCGTACCAACAGGCGGCAAAAGCCTCCTGCCAATGCTCGCGCCACTGAGAAAGAGGCGCCTGCTGATCGTTGAGACTCAGCGTAAAATCGTGGATATACCAAGCGCGAGACCGAGCACCATAAGTTTGATCCGCAAGCACCCTAACGCCTAAGTGCTCCATGATCGGCAAGGCGTCTGACAAGGACAGGGGACGGGCCAAATGGTAAAGCTTCAAGTGCAAGGTTTGAGTACTCAAATCTTGATAGAGGCTTAAGCTCAGCGGACTGGTTTCGCTGAGCAAACTGAGGTGGTGTACGTCCAGTACCGCGCGGTGTGGCGGAACATCCTCGCGGTAACCCGCGGGCAGGTACTGACCGAAAACTTTGAGCAGTGCCAGTCCTTCACCTTCACCGTGCTCGTCGCTCAATGCCTGGGCCAGCCCCTCTTGCCAGCTCAAAATCAGTTGCTCGGCCTTATCCTGCAGATAAGCCTCGGTCACCTCCGGTTTCAGACGCGTCAGGCGGACAATAAATTGCACCCGGGTATGGACAGATTCGCTGAACGTCGTGTTGAACTCGATGTCAGCCGCGTCTAACTCCAGATGCAACATTTCTTGGATTCGACAGCGCAACTCGGTGTCGTAACGATCTCTGGGTACGTACAAGATCACAGTCGCAAAATTACCGACTCGATCCTGGCGTAGGGTTAGTCGAGAACGATGTCTCTCCTGCAGACGTAATACGCTCAGGGCCTGTCGACCCAGCTCTTCTGCCTCAATCTGCAGCAGCTCGTCTCGAGGAAAAACCTGCAAAATCTGATTAAGTTGTTTGAAATTGTGACCGCCGGGAGTGAACTCGCTGGCATCGAGCACACTTTGAATTTTTTCGCGAACCACCGGGATATCGATCGCGAATTCCTGATACACCCGGGAGGTGTA
>JBMYYI010000073.1:0-5597 GCA_049609265.1 Litorivicinus sp.
ATCGTCGTCTAGCAGTAGGAGTCCCCTCACTTCAGTGAGGGGAGGATGTCAAGGATTGTCGTTTGGTCTTAGTCGTCTTGAGTTAGCGGGCCACCCGTTATAGCTTTGCGAGCTAACGTTGTTCGATAAAGTTATAAAAAGGAACGCCCGCATGAATCACACCGTCATTGTTATCGGTGCAGGCTCGGCCGGTATTGCGGTTGCAGCAAGCTTATTAACTCGTAATCCTGGCTTGGATCTCGCGATCGTCGACCCCCAGACGGATCACTACTATCAACCCGGCTGGACCATGGTGGGCGGCGGGATCTTTAATGCCGGCGATACCCGCAAAGCGACCCGGGACTTGATTCCGGCAGGTGCCCAGTGGATTCAAAAGGCGGTCGCGAGTTTCCAGCCGGACGATAACCAAATCACGCTGGATGATGGCAGCACGCTGACCTACCGATTCTTGGTCGCGGCGCCCGGATTGCAGCTGGACTTTGACAAGGTCGAAGGATTGGTCGAAACCCTGGGCCAAAACGGTGTCACATCGAATTATCGATTCGACTTGGCACCCTATACCTGGGAGTTGGTGCGGGGCCTGAAATCTGGAGTGGCTTTGTTCACTCAACCACCGATGCCGATCAAATGTGCCGGGGCACCTCAGAAAGCGATGTATTTGTCCTGCGATCACTGGACCAAAGCAGGCGTACTTAAAGACATCGACGTGAAGTTTTGCAATGCCGGCGGGGTGTTGTTTGGCGTGGCCGACTTTGTGCCTGCATTGATGGAATATGTGGAGAAGTACCAGGCTCAGCTGTGCTTTAACGAGCAGCTGGTCAAAGTCGACGGCCCGGCCAAGACCGCTTGGTTCAAACCCGTGGGCGAGGGCGCGCCCCAGGAGCTGATCGAGCGTAAGTTTGATGTATTGCATGTGGTACCGCCGCAATCAGCGCCTGATTTTATCAAGGCCAGCCCATTGGCCGCTGAATCGGGTTGGATCGACGTTGATCAGTTCACATTGCAGCATACGCAGTACGACAATGTTTATGGTCTGGGGGATGCCACCACAACGCCGAATGCCAAGACCATGGCTGCGGCGCGCAAGCAGGCACCGATTGTTGCAGCCAACATTACCGAACAATTGCAGGGCGGCACTCGACGGGCTCGCTATGACGGGTATGGCGCCTGTCCGTTAACGGTCGAGAACGGCAAGATTGTGATGGCCGAGTTTGGTTATGGCGGAAAGCTGTTGCCGACCTTCCCAACTTGGGTGTTGAAGGGTACCCAGCCCACTCGAACTGCTTGGTATCTGAAAGCGAATATCCTGCCAACGGTGTATTGGGAGCATATGCTGAAAGGAAAGGAATACTTCGCCAAGCCGGTTCTGGCCGATTGAATCTAGCGTTGCGGGCAAGGATTGGGCATCCTTGCGCGGCACCCTTTCTTACGAGCATCCCATGATTCAAATGCCCCCACAGCTGTACACGTCGTTAATTGCGAAGGCCGCGACCGAAAGGGTCTTGGTGGCCATCGCAGGTCCGCCGGGTGCGGGTAAATCGACGGTGTCCGAGGCCTGGTGCAATCAGCTAAATCAAGATGATCCAGGCTGTTGTGCGGTTGTTCCCATGGATGGATTTCATTTGGATAACGAAACCTTGGACGCCATGGGGCTGAGAAGCCGGAAGGGGGCGCCGGAGACCTTTGACGCCCAAGGGTTTATTGCGCTGCTCAAGCAGATCAAGTCGGCCGATCGACCTGTGCGTTACCCCACCTTTGATCGGAATTTAGATGCCAGTATCCCGGACTCAGGCGAGTTGTCCGGTGATACTAAAATTGTCCTGGTTGAGGGCAACTATCTGCTGCTCGACAGCGCACCATGGAATCAGATGGACTATCAATCCAGTATTTTGATCAATCCGGGCATCGATGAACTTAAACGTCGATTGGTTCAACGCTGGTTAGATCAGGGAATGTCGCAAGCGCAGGCTTTGCAAAAAGCCGAGGGTAACGACTTGCCCAATGCGCGCACAGTTTTGAACCACAGCCGCACCGCGCATTGGGTTTTTGAAGGTTAGTTCTGGCCGACTAGCAAACCTGCAAAGCTTGCTCTAAGTCATCTGCGCCGGTGACGCGGGCGAGTGTCATGCTGTTCATGGAATGACCAGGCGCCAGGAGGCCTTTGTGGCCGGGTCATAGACAACCGATTCACCACTGCCGACGCCAAGGCCGGTAAGGGCGCTGATAACGACAAAGTGGGTCACCATTAGACGCTTTTGCTTAGGGTCTTGTTGCAGTAACTCGTTCAGGGCCTGCAGGGTTTCAGTGCGATCCGCGTGGCCCTCGAAGAATGAGGCGAGGCCTGGATGGGGTTCAACCTCGCCCAAATTCATCAATTCGGCCGTCTGCATACAGCGACACCAAGGGCTGGAGTAGACCGCCTCGAATCCTACCGCAGCCAAGGTTGCACCCAGCGCCTGCGCCTGTTGCCGGCCAACGTCATTTAAATTTCGCTGAGTGGTGCAGTCGCTGATATCAAAATTGGCCGGATCGCCCCCACCCGGGGCCAATGCATGGCGGGTGAGTACTACAGTTCCATAGTTTTGCGGTGCCGCCAGATAGTCGTTCAGTGTGACTTGCTGGGCTGCCACGGGCAGGGCCAGAAACCACAATAAGATCCAACGCATCCTGTTACTCCTGTGGTTGATAATAAAGCTCGCCATCGGCGCCGGGTGGGATGGCGATTTCACTGGGGTCCAGTTCGATGGTATCGACCGTGACCCGGGTCAGTGTGTAGCCCGTATCGGCCAGATCAAAGGACTGCTGACCCACTGACAGCGTGCCGGTGACGGTGATCGGTTGATAAAGATGCCTCAGCTCTACGGGCTGTGTGGGTGTGTGAACCAACACGGTTTGATTGACCGGCGGCGGCGGAACGTGAACGCACTGACCGGCTTCGGGGACCAGCAAAAATTCCGTGACGCGTTCCCCATCAAACGCCATCGGCACCATGTAGCCGGCTAGTTCAATGATTTGATTTTGTAGTTTTGGATTGAGCTGTACTGCGGCCTCATCCAGTTTGCGCTGAAACTCATCCGTCATTGCCTCCTCAAAGGTCAGCGTTTCCGGTATGAAGTCATAGACGCCCAGCGGAATCAGGCGATCCCAGTTGTCTGACCAACGTTGGAAATCAGCCTCGGTAGGTTTGATGGCATGGGCGCTGTGACTGAGTAGGGCAATGACAGCGGCGGCGATCCATTTCATGAATTAAGTCCTGATTGAAGGCTGCGGCGGAACACACGAATGGCGGGAATCACTGAGCAAAGCAGCGTTAGCCCAACGACCGTCACCATCAAAAGCCACTCGCGGGCTACCCACCATTCATGGCTGGGTGTAATGGCAAATTCTCGGGTCAACCATTCGCTCATAGCCAGGCTACCGACGTGGGTGAGTAAAAACGCAAAACCTGCGGCGCTGAGTGCAATCCAAAGAGCCTCGGCCATGACGAGTCCAGCTAGCTGAAGGGGCGATGCGCCACAGGCACGCAAAATTGCCATCTCGCGAGTTCGTGCGTCTAACGCGGTCAGGCTAAGCGCCAATACTCCGAGCAGGCTCATTATCACGATAAATCCACCCAGCAGGCTAAAAATTGCTTCGATGCGATCCACTATGGACCACAGCTGTGCCAACGCGACGCCCGGGATCACGGCGCTCATCGCCGCGTTGGGTTCATTGTTAATCCGCCGTGCGGTCTGAAACAAAGTCAGGGGGTTCTTTAGCCCGACGAAAACGGC
Organism: Litorivicinus sp.; assembly: GCA_049609265.1. GTDB lineage: Bacteria > Pseudomonadota > Gammaproteobacteria > Pseudomonadales > Litorivicinaceae > Litorivicinus. The sequence continues at coordinate 3,774 of JBMYYI010000073.1, forward strand.
TGTCACGCTGTCCAGAGGCGGCAGGCTGTCCCATTCCAATCGATCCAGCGGAACGATGCGGCGGCCGTTACTCCAGCCTAGGTGGAGCAGACTGTGCGCTTCGAGGCTAACGAATAAACTTTGATCTGTGGGTGTTCCGGTTGCGGCGAGTATTCCGACGATGCGAAATTGCAAGTCGTCATGGGCTTTGCCTAATCCACCGCTGCCATGTGACAACTGGATTGATTGGCCCAGTTGATAGTTCAGCTGGTGAGCGACCTGGGCACCCAAAACGACATCGGTCGGACCGTTGAATGCCTGACCCGCCGCAAAGCGCATGGGTTGATTACGCGCATCGCGAAGGCGTTCGAAATATTCCGCTTGGGTGGCCAGTACACGGAATTCGCCATGGGAATCCCCAAGTGCAATCGGAATGGCCCAATCAATAGTCGGATCCTGATTCAGCTGCTCCAGATGTTTGGCGTCTAAATTGGAAAGCGGTTGGCCGATATGAAAAACACTGTACAACAGGGTTTCTAGCGGGCCCGTTTTGGTACTCACGATCAGATCTACGCCGTTGATACTGCGATTAAATCCGTCTTGGGCCGCTCGGCTGAGTCGATCAGATACCAACAATAAAAACACCGACATCATCAGTGCCAGCCACACCAGACCCACAGTAAAGGCCCGGGCGCGTAACGACGCCCAAGCCAGGCTAAGCATGGTCAAACTCCAGTGTTTGTACTCGATCAAACAACGATTCAATGCCCTGTTGATGGCTAACTAATAGCAATGACTGCTCGGGGCTGAGGCGACGGGTGATCAGGCCGAGCAGGGCCTCACTTGTGTCGGGGTCCAGTGCAGAGGTTGGCTCATCCGCCAGGATCAATTTTGGCTGGGTAATCAAGGCGCGAACTAAAGCAACGCGCTGTTGTTGTCCGATACTCAGCTGGTTAGGTTTGCGCCTGAGACAACTCAGCGGCAACTGCAGGTCTGTGGCGATATCTTGGATGGTTTGGCGAACGCGGGGTGTAATCCCCTGTTTTGCTAAGCGAAGGGGCAGGGTGACGTTGTCCCACCCGTTCAAGTAGTCCACCAGATTAAAGGTCTGAAACACCAAACCCATGGAGGTGGCTCGCAGTTGGTCAAGCTGGCGATCACTGCGCTGTGAGTGCCAAACGCCCTCAAACTCGATATCCCCCGTGGTCGGTCGAAGGATCCCGGCGATTAGGTTGAGCAATGTGCTCTTGCCGGCCCCCGAGGGAGCCTGAATCAGAACTTTTTCACCGCGCTGTAGTGACAAAGGCGGCAGCCTTAATGGCGGCCGCTCTTTGAATGTGATCCCTAACGATTCTGCGCGTAGCATTACCACGTGAGTTCAGGTTCTTGCACGGTTAGCGTGCGGACTAGGCTTCGAGCGTTAATCACCGCTTGGACGTGCACCTCATGGATTTCGGGGTAGGATTCAAATAGCTGAACCCTTAGTCCTGGCAGAGCATCGGGCTGTTGGCACTGCCAGGTCATTTGGAGCTCCACATCGCTGTGACCTTTTTTACCCTCCAAAGCCTGAATGTTGCTGCTGATCTCGATGCGTTCACATTGGGCATCCGCCGGCAGGCGAATGAGCTCCTGTGACGCAAGTCCATCGAGCTGCCCGCCGTAGTCGGCTACTGGGCCAGTGATACCGATCGCCAGCGTATTGCCGTTCAATACCAGATTCATGTCTTGCTCGCCGTGGACGTGCGCTGATCCGGCCATGGCCATGCTGCTAAAAAGTACCATTCCCAACAGTGCGCGTTTCATCAAATCCCTCCTGAGTGACGAAGTTCATACTAGGGACCCCGC
>JBMYYI010000074.1:0-5146 GCA_049609265.1 Litorivicinus sp.
TTATCTTAACGAGCGTTTGCGCGAGATCGGTCTGAGCTGAGTTGAGCCAACGCCGATTGAATTTGCTCGGACGTTTTCAGGCGTTTAATCGATTCAAATAGGGCAGGTGCTTCCTCGAAGCCCCGTTGTGACTGGTTCAGCCACTGTTTGATTCGGATCACGCGATAATGATCTGAACATCCCTGTGCGTTAAACAAGTCCGTCAGTATTTCCCAATATTGGCTCAATGCCTGACAGAAATCGGCCCAGCGCCAGGGCTCAAAGTTTGGGTCTTTGAGTTGTTGAGCCAAATCGGGTCGAGCGACCGCCCCTCGGCCAATCATGACGTCCTGACATCCGCTGGATTCGTAGCAGCGCAACCAATCCTCGCGGCTCCAAACCTCACCATTGGCCACGAGATTGATGCTCAAGGCCTCACGAATCTCCCTTAACCAGTGCCAGTGGGCAGGGGGCTTGTAGGCATCGGTCTTGGTGCGAGCATGCACCACAAGCTCGCTAGCACCTGCCGCTTCAAAGGCCAGGGCATTGTCGATGCATACGGCCGGATCTCGATATCCCAGCCGCATCTTTACGGTTAAAGGAATGTGCGCTGGAAGCGCCTGCCGAACCGTCTGTGTGATGTGATAGATCAGATCTGGCTCATCCAGCAAGACGGATCCACCTCGACTGGCATTTACCGTCTTGGCCGGGCAACCAAAATTAAGATCAATGGATGGACTGCCCAACCGTACTGCGGTTAGGGCGTTTCTAGCCATGTATTCCGGGTCTGAGCCCAGCAGCTGTATCCGAAAGGGAGTGCCACTCAGGGTCCGTGCGTCAGTCTTAAGTTCGGCACCAAAACGGTAGAAGACTTTCTCAGGTAGGAGTTGCTGGGTGACCCGCACAAATTCACTGGTGCACAGATCGTAGCCGCCCACGGCAGTCACTAACTGCCGAAGTGGAGCGTCCATGAGCCCTTCCATCGGGGCTAGGTGAATTCGATTCGGTATCATAGCGGGGCACCTTGCCATGGAGCCCCTGAATGTCAATGTTCGGGCTAGATCTGGTCGCGAATGACGCCGCGTAGAATGCCAACGACTTCGACATCGGCGTTGTCTAACCAGATGGGTTCCATCGAGCTGTTGGCCGGCATCAGGCAAACGCCATCGGCTTGAACGTAGAGTTTTTTCAGCGTCACGGTTTCCTGATTGATTCGAACCACTGCGGTCTCACCGTTAGCCGCGGTTTGTGTGCGCTCAATTACGACCAGATCGCCATTTTGAATGTTCATTTCGATCATCGAGTCTCCCTTTACCCGCAACGCAAAGGTATCCTTGCGTTGCAGCGCCTTTGGGACCAGCACCAATTCTTGCTGCTCCCAGGCTTCGATGGGTTGACCGGCAGCGACTTCGCCCAACAAAGGTATTTCCACCATGCCTTCACTGAGAAGGGCTTCGAGCTCATCACCCTCGGTTAGGGTGGGTTCGCGGCGAATCGGTAGTAGGATGGTCGTCATATCGCGTACCTATGGTTAAATGAACAGTACTGGAGATTAATACAGCCTTGTCTGATGTGCAACACTGGCCCGCCCTAGAGTCACACTGCCTGTACTTTCTACCCGTGGGTGGGACGGGTGAGATTGGAATGAACCTCAACCTGTACGCCTTTAATGGTCAATTCTTGTTGGTCGACCTGGGAGTGATGTTTGGTGATGAAACGACCCCAGGGGTTGAAGTCATCATGCCGGATATCCGGGCGCTCGAGGCAATCAAAGACAAGATCGTAGGCTTGGTGTTGACCCATGCGCACGAAGACCATCTAGGCGCTTTGCAGTACCTGTGGCCCAAATTGCGTTGCCCAGTTTACGCTACCTCGTTCACCGCCCGGGTTGCTCAACGCAAGATTAAAAACCTTAAAGACAAGGACCAAAAGGCCCTCAAAATGCACAAGGTGCAGCCGGGTACGCCGATTGATATCGGTGTGTTTCGGGTTGAGTGGTTGCATCTGACGCACAGCATTCCTGAGCCCAATGGGCTGGTGATTGATGTGGCGGACCAGCGCGTCTTTCACACCGGCGACTGGAAACTAGACCCCAATCCGGTGGTGGGTGAGTCCTATGATGCTAAGCGACTCGAAGAAATTGCCGCTGAAGGCGTCGATTGGGTCGTGTGTGATAGCACCAATGCCACAACACCTGGGTGGAGTGGCAGCGAGAGCGAAGCGGCTAAGCAGTTGGAGCAGGTGCTAAGCGGCCACGAAGGGCGGTTGGCGGTGTCTTGCTTTGCCAGCAATGTGGCCAGGGTCAAGTCGCTGGGCTTGTTAGCCGCGCGCCTCGGGCGTCGAGTCAGCATTCTAGGTCGCAGCATGCACGAGATGACTCAAGCCGCGAAGATTGAAGGTTATCTGGCGGGCTTTCCTAACATTGTGCCGGCCAGTGATCTGGGCTATTTGCCCCGTAGCGAGCAATTGATTTTGTGCACGGGTTCCCAGGGCGAGCCCCGGGCGGCACTGTCAAAATTGGCATCGGACACCCATCCTGATCTGCATCTAGAAGCGGGCGATACGGTGGTGTTTAGTTCCAAAGAGATTCCCGGTAACGAGCGCCCGATTGCCCGCATGCGTAATCAGTTTGCGGTGGCTGGCGTAAAAGTCATCGACGGCGAGTCCAACGGCATTCACGTCAGCGGCCACCCCTGTGTGGAAGAGCTCAAATGGATGTATCAGACCCTAAGCCCCAGCCACGTGATTCCAGTCCATGGTGAGGGCCGCCACCTAAAGGCCAATGCACAGATCGCGCGGGAGTGCGGAGCCAATGCGCTGGAAATTCGCAATGGGGACTTGGTCAACCTGACCCTAGCGCAGACAGTGGGCAAGGTATTTAGTGGCCGTCTTGGCCTGACCGGAAATTCACTGATACCCACAACCGGCGCGGTGTTAAAGGATCGTCACAAGCTAAAATACCATGGCAGCGTCATGGCAACCGTGGTGCTGGACCAGCAGGGCAAAAGCCTGACACCCCCTGGGGTTCGCACACTAGGTCTGGTTGATAAATCACAGGACGAGCGGGTCGTTCAGGACTGCGTTCAGCGAATCAACGAAGCGCTAAAAGCCTTGGGCCCGATGAGTTTGAAGGATGACGATGCGGTGCAGAGCGCCTGTGAAGAGGCGCTACGTCGGTATTGCTGGCGTGCCTTAAGCCAGCGTCCAGTCGTCCAGGTTATGCTGGCACGGCTGTAGCGGTCGGGTTTGAGTAGCTGGCGGTAAACAGGGCCAAGGGTTCGTCGTCGCCTTCGGCGTAGGTGATGGCCTCGGCAATAATCAGCGTGCGACCGATACGGATCAGTCGCGCCTTGCACAGCAACACGCCATCACCGGGTGGGCGCCGCAGGAAACGGCTGTGCATATCGGCGGTTACAGAACCTGCGGCCTGTTCACCCAGGGTCCATAGAATCGCCAGGTACATGCATACATCAGCCATCGCAAACATGGCGGGACCGCTAACGGTGCCGCCGGGGCGCAGATGCAGAGCCTTGGGTTCTAGCCGGGTAGTGGCGCACTTGTCGCCCACTTCGATCAGGGTTCCCATGCTATCCCAGGACGGAAAGTTATTGTTCAGCGCGGCGATTAAGCTTTCTTTGTCGGCAAAAGCCATGAATACCTTCCTAATTCAGTAAGCGATTAACAAGCGATTCAGGGACCTCTTGGACGCTTGCGAATTGCCAATTTGGGGATTGGTCTTTGTCGATCAAGACCGCGCGAACCCCCTCGATAAATTCCGGATTCTGAACAAGCTGATGCGCCAGCCGTGCATCGGCGTCAAAGCACTGCTGCAGGCTGGAGTGGCGGTGACGGGAGATGTGACGATGGGCCAGGGCGATGCTCAGTGGACTGCCTTTTGCCGTATTGGCCGCCAATTTCTGCATCCACGGATCGGCATGCTGCTCCAGCGCTTTTAGTCCCTCGACACGATGGTACAAAGACGGAGCATCGCGCAGGCCCAATAAGATCTGCAGATGGTTGAGTACGTTGGACTGACCTGGAGTGGCGGGCGCCATTTGACTCAGCGTGTAACTCACGACGCCATGGTTCGCCTCGTTTGAGTCCATCCAGTAGGCCTGCGTCAGCGCGTCTTTCAGGCGATTATAAAGCTCGCTCGGGATTAGCAGATCAGCCAGGTTGAGTTGCAGAGCATCCGCGCCAGAAAGATGCGCGCCGGAGATTCCGATTAATTCGCCCAGTCCCATTGGGACTCGGTTCAGAAACCAACTGGCCCCAACATCGGGAAAGAAACCAATCGCGGTTTCTGGCATCGACAGCAGAGAGGTCTCGGTCACGATACGGTGACTCGCACCCTGTAGCAGGCCCATGCCGCCGCCCATGACGATGCCATTACCCCAAACAATAATGGGCTTGCTGGAACGGTGGATGGCTTGATCCAGCCGGTATTCACACTCGAAGTAATCATCCGCGCGGCCGACTCGGTCACCATCGGATTCGCCGGGTTGGCGACGGGTCACATACTTAACATCGCCACCGGCGCAAAACGCTCGCTCACCCTGTCCACTTAACAGGATCGCATTGCAGTGCGGGTCGGTTTGCCAGGTTTCGATCTGTTCTAATAGGGACACGGCCATGGGGTGGTTAAGCGCGTTTAGGGCCTTTGAGTTGTCTAGGATGGCATGGCCTAGATAGCCCGTGGAGCAGGGCAGCTGTTCAGTTTGAATCATGCGGGGAGCCTTGGTGTTATTCGCCGCAAGCGTTACTTAATCTGGCACACAGTGCAAGGCGTTCCGGGTTTCGGTAGGATACCGACCGTGCCCCCATAGCTCAGCTGGATAGAGCGTCCCCCTCCTAAGGGGAAGGCCTGTGGTTCGAATCCACATGGGGGCGCCAGTTGTTAGCCAAAAGTGGCCTGGGGGGAGCATCCAAGGCTTGCTGAATCTTATTTTGGAAGCCGTCCAGTCTTGATCACGCGATGTTGAAGCTCGCGTACATCCCAACCTGCCGATATCGCATGAGTTACTACTATTCGAGACTTATCCAGATCTATGAGTATGTTTTGTCCATTCTTGCCATCGGTCCCGAGGATGTTTCGATCCCTCATGCCGTCGAAACCCCAATAGAATTGCCCCCCATAGTAGCGAGCCAGGTTCATCAGGTTTGTGGT
>JBMYYI010000075.1:0-5120 GCA_049609265.1 Litorivicinus sp.
CTAAAGGCCGAGCTTCGCTGCTGCGCGCTCGGCATTTCCGCAACCGCACTCGGTTCCTGCCAAGTCACCCAAGGCAAACGCAGATTTTTGCCTGAAAAATCCGTACCATCTGGCCCGACTTAAATCAGCCGTCCGCTGAGACAACATAGGCCTGGGACATGCGCAGACAAGATTTTAGCTTTGAATTGCCCGAGCATTTGATCGCTCCGGCGCCGTTGGAGAATCGTTCGGACAGCCGCCTGCTGACACTGACCGATGATGGCATCGCTCATCGCCAGTTCACCGATGTTCTAGAGCTGCTGCAACCCGGCGATCTGCTGGTGATGAATAACACCCGGGTGTTGCCGGCGCGTATTTTTGCGACCAAGCAAACCGGCGGTCGGGCCGAGGTGATGTTAGAGCGCAGGCTGGCCGATGGCCGCTGGCGCGCCTTTGTTAAGAGCTCTAAAACGCCTAAGCCGAGAGCGATCCTGACCGTCTCGGAAAACCTGCAAATTGAGCTGCTGGATCGGGATGGTGACCTGTTTATTTTGCAGTTGTTGGGCGAGGACCCCATGCAAGCCCTGCATGAGCATGGGCATATGCCGCTGCCGCCCTATATCAAACGCGAAGATAATGAGTCTGATCGTGAGCGTTACCAGACTGTCTATGCGAAAAACGAAGGCGCGGTGGCAGCACCCACGGCCGGACTGCATTTCACCCCGGAATTGCTGGAACAAATCCGTGCAAAAGGTGTCCAGACCGCCGAAGTGACCTTGCATGTTGGGGCGGGTACGTTTTTGCCGATGCGAGCGGATGATGTCACTGAGCACAAAATGCACAGCGAGTGGTGTCAGGTGCCCGTACCAACCGCCGATGCCATCAATCAGGCCCGGGCCCAGGGTGGGCGGGTGGTCGCGGTGGGTACCACGGTGGTTCGGACGCTGGAAACGATGTGGCAACAAGCCCAAACCGTGCAGGCATTTGAGGATGATACCGAGATCTTTATCTACCCCGGATTCGAGTTCGGTGTGGTGGATGCCATGATAACCAACTTCCACCTGCCCGAGAGCACGCTGCTGATGCTGGTCAGTGCGTTTGCTGGCCAAACACGAGTTCTGGAGGCCTACCGTGCGGCGGTTGAGGAACAATACCGCTTCTTCAGCTACGGCGACGCGATGTTCTTAACCCGCCATCCGCGCTAAACTGCGCCCCCATTTTTACGGAAGTCCCCATGGCCCGCGCTGATTGCACGATGCAGTTCGAACTCCTTGGCACCGATGGCGCAGCGCGTCGCGGTCGTCTGACCTTTCCCCGGGGGCAGGTCGATACGCCTGCTTTTATGCCGGTCGGGACCTACGGTACGGTCAAGGGGCTGACGCCGGAACAGGTCGCCAGCACGGGCGCACAAATTCTGCTGGGCAACACCTTTCATTTAATGTTGCGACCGGGGCCTGAGGTCATGCAGGACCATGGCGGCTTGCACGGTTTTATGAACTGGGACAAACCCATCCTGACGGATTCAGGTGGGTTCCAGGTGTTCAGCCTAGGGGCGATGCGCAAAATCACGGAAGAGGGCGTCAAGTTCCAAAATCCCGTGGACGGCTCCCCCGTGTTCATGGATCCCGAAAACAGCATGCAGATGCAGCGCGCCTTGGGCAGCGACATTGTGATGATCTTTGACGAGTGCACGCCGTATCCGGCGACCTACGCCGAGGCCCGGGATTCGATGCAGCTAAGCCTGCGTTGGGCGCAACGATCGCTGGATGCGCACGGTGATTCGCCGGCGGCGCTATTTGGCATTGTACAGGGCGGCATGTACGAGGATCTGCGCGATGAGAGCATGAACGCGCTGGTCGATATGGGCTTTGACGGCTACGCGATCGGCGGGCTGTCGGTCGGCGAGCCCAAAGAAGAAATGTTCAAGGTGATGTCCCACACGGCCCCGAAATTGCCGGCGGATCACCCGCGCTACGTCATGGGCGTCGGCAAACCCGAGGATTTGGTCGAGGGCGTGCGCCGAGGCGTCGACATGTTCGATTGTGTGATGCCCAGCCGTAATGCCCGTAATGGTCATTTGTTCGTGGATACCGGCGTGGTCAAGATCAAAAACGCGAAATGGCGTGGGTCGACCGAGCCACTGGACAGCACTTGCGATTGTTATACCTGCACGAATTACAGTGTCGGATATCTGTATCACCTGTATAAATGTGGCGAGATTTTGGCGTCTACCCTTGGAACCCTTCACAACATCCACCACTACCAGACATTGATGGCGGGATTGCGGGGCGCGATCGAGACAGGTAGCCTCGCCGCCTTTGTTACTGATTTTTATGCGAAGCGGGATCTGGATGTCCCGCCGCTAACTTAAGGAGCCTTTAATGGACTTTCTAATCCCCATGGCGCACGCCGCCGACGCACCGGCTGGCCCCAGCCCCCTCGTAAACATCGGCATGTTGGTGATCTTTATCGCCATCTTTTATTTCCTGTTGTGGCGTCCGCAGCAAAAGCGAGCCAAGGAACACCGTGAGCTGGTCGGCGCACTGGGCAAGGGCGACGAAGTCGTAACCGGCGGTGGCGTTGCGGGCGTGGTGACCAAGGTCACTGATGATTACGCGTTGGTAGAGATCAGCGCGGGCAACGAAGTGATCGTACAAAAGCAGGCGATCGCCACCACCCTGCCTAAAGGCACGCTGAAAGACATCCGCAACTAATCAGAAGAAAGGGGGCCTCGGCCCCCGTTTTGGGTCCCCATGAATCGTTTCCCCCTTTGGAAAAATGCGCTGATATTGGTCATTCTGGCCGTCGGTTTTTTATACGCCTCGCCCAACCTGTTTCCGGACGACCCAGCGATTCAGCTGGCCGGTAGCCGTAGCAGTGTGGTGGTGGATCAACCGATCCTGGATCGAGCCATTGATGCGTTGGATCAGGCGGGAATCGAAACCAAATCCGCCAGTTTCGAGGGTAAACTGCCGATCATTCGCCTAAATTCCGCTGAGGCTCAACTCAAAGCCAAGGCCGTCGTACAACAGGCGCTGGGTGATGATTATCTGGTGGCGCTGAACCTGGCTGAAACTACGCCGGATTGGCTGGCTGCACTCGGGGCCGGACCCATGAAGTTGGGCTTGGACTTGCGTGGCGGCGTGCACTTCCTAATGGAAGTAGATTTGGAAACGGCCACTCAGCAACGACTTGAGGTTTACGCCAGCGAGATCAAGCGCTTTTTGCGCGAGGATCGCATTCGCTACCGCGCAGTGAATGTGGATGACGAGGGGACCTTGTCAGTACGTTTCCGCGATGCCGAGGCCCGCGACGCCGGTGCCACCCGAATTCGTGAGGAATACCCGCAGGGTGAATTCACGTTCCGCAGTGACGAGTCCGATCAGGGCTTTTTCGTTCGCCTGAATCTGTCAGAGCAGCGGATCAGCGAATTGGAATCCAATGCGGTCGAACAAAACCTGACAACCCTGCGTAACCGAGTTAACGAATTGGGTGTTTCCGAGCCCCTGGTACAGCGCCAAGGTAAGGGACGCATCCTGATCCAATTGCCGGGTGTGCAGGACACAGCGGCGGCTAAGCGTGTATTGGGCGCAACCGCGAACCTAGAGTTCAGACTGGAAGCGCTGCCGGACGCTGGCCGTCCCGACACCGAAACCTTCCGGTTCCGCGACTCGCCCCGTCAGGCCATTATTGAGCGGGACATCATCGTGACCGGTACCCAGGTCGCTGGTGCGACCGCCGCTTTTGACGAGAATTCACGCCCACAGGTCAACATCGATCTGGACGGGCCGGGCGGTCGTGCCATGAACCGCATCACCCGTGATGCGATTGGCCGTCGCATGGCGGTGCTGTTTATCGAGTACCGCGTAGTGAACCGCTATCAAGAGGCGGCTGACGGCACGGTCGAAACCCTCCGTGAGCGCAAGGTCGAAAAATCCATTATCAGCCTGGCCACCATTCAAAGTGCGCTAGGTAATAGCTTCCGCATCACTGGGTTGGATAGCCCAGCCGAGGCAAGCGAGCTTGCGCTGTTGCTGCGCGCCGGTGCTCTGGCGGCGCCGATCTATTTTGTTGAAGAGCGCACCGTCGGCCCGTCACTGGGGGCTGAAAACATCAAGGCCGGTACGCTGTCAGTGATGGCAGGTCTGGCCCTGGTGCTGCTGTTTATGCTGGTTTACTACAAGGTCTTTGGCCTGATCGCTAATGTCGCACTGGGCCTGAACCTGGTGTTGTTGATCTCTGTCATGTCGATGTTGTCCGCCACGCTAACGCTGCCGGGCATTGCCGGCATCGTGCTAACCGTGGGTATGGCGGTCGACGCGAACGTCCTGATCTTTAGTCGTATCAAGGAAGAGCTGGCCCGTGGCCTGCATCCGCAGCAGGCGATTGCGGGCGGTTTTGACCGTGCGTTCGTCGCGATCGTTGACGCCAACATCACCACGCTGATTGTGGCGGTGATTTTGTACGCCGTTGGAACAGGTCCGGTGCAGGGCTTTGCTGTGACGCTGGCGGTGGGAATTTGCACATCGGTCTTTACGGCTATTTTGGTGACCCGTGGCTTGGTTAACTTGGTTTACGGCCGCCGCCGTGACCTCAAGACTCTAGCGATCTAAGGAGCTGACATGAAAGAGCTAAATATTGATTTCATGGCGCAGCGCAAAATCGCGGCAATGGTGTCTGTGGTGTTGCTGGTCGTCGCGCTGGGTTCATTGGCCGTGCGGGGTTTGAGCTTTGGGCTGGATTTCACCGGCGGAGCCCTGGTTGAGGTTAGCTACCAGCAAAGCGCGGACCTCAATGCCACCCGTCAGGTATTGCAGTCCGCAGGTTTTGACGATCCGGTGGTTCAAAACTTCGGCACCGATCGTGATGTACTGATTCGTCTGCAGCAGGACAGCTCCCCCACACTGGGTGACGAGATTGTTAGTGCGCTTATCAGTGCGGGGCAGGAGGTTGGGCTGCGCCGCTCAGAATACGTGGGTGCCCAGGTGGGTGACGAGCTACGTGATCAGGGCGGCCTGGGCATGTTGTTCGCGCTGATCGTGGTCATGGCCTACGTGGCCGTGCGTTTCCAGTACAAGTTCTCGCTGGGTGCGGTGTCAGCGCTGGTTCACGACGTTATTTTGGTGTTGGGTGCCTTTAGC
>JBMYYI010000076.1:0-5111 GCA_049609265.1 Litorivicinus sp.
CCCAGGAAATCGACTTGCAGTTCACTCGCGTCGGTAGAATCGCCATCTCCGTTAAAGTCGAAGCCCAGCGTCGTAAATGTTGCCGTCCCGTTGGTGACCCCAGTGTAGGTATCGTTTTCGCCAGTGCGGGTGGTCGCCAACACCGAAGTTGCGCTGAAGTTCGCGATGCCCGTTGCCACGACCGACAAAACGTCCTGCGACTCGTAGCCGTATACCGCGTCCATCGCACCCGCACTCGAATCGTTTTCAGTGGACGAAACCTGCCAAGCAATCGTGCTGACATCGCTCGAGCTGCGAAGGTCTATGGTGTCAGCCCCGAGACCTCCATTAAAAATAGCGCCCGCGCTACTAATCAGAGTATCGCTACCCGCTTGACCATATAGGTAGGCGCCTTGTGACAAGGCCGTCAACGTATCGTCACCACCAAAACCATAAATGCGACTGTTAGTAGTCGATACTGAGTCGCTCACGGCAGTACCCAACCACAGGGTTCCAAGGGAGACGGAATGACCAAACACATCGGCGGCTGAGAGCGCCACAACATCCGCAGAGCTCTGCGCCACCAGATCAAATTCGACCTGGTTTCCTGCAGACTCAAGAGCGGCCTTGGTAGTTGAACCAAATGTCACCGTGCCCGCCTCGGTGGACGTCACAATTAACTTGTCGGCGGTTGAAGCGATGGTCACCTCAGTGTCGTCGGTAGCCGAGGTATTGAATCGAGGCGCTGCGGTGTCCAGCGTCACCTGCCCGCGCGCCTCCGACGTCAGACCATCAGCACTTTCCACTTCAACCCGCAGGTTGAGCGTGCCGTCTGAACTACCCAAGTTAACCGCTGCCAAAACAGCCGTTGTCGTGGTCAAGCCTGTTAGCGTGCTACCTAGCTGCGAGCCGTTTAGGTAAAAACGCACTTGATCAGATGCTCGAAGTGCAGCGTCAAAATTCGCAGTCAAGGTAACTGTCGTATCGTTCGTAAACGCCCCACCGGTTTGCAGATCAGGCTTGTTCTCAGTCCGCAGGTCCGCAAGCTCACTGGCTGTCACGTAATCGGTGACACTCTCGCTGCCTTCCGTGTACGTCACACGATAAAGGACTTGCTTACCGGCGGTTTGAGACGCCACTAGGTTCTCGCCAAAGCTAACCGCCGGCGGGAAGTCGGGCTGCACAACAGAGTTGTTGAAATAACGCAAGTAGGTCTCGTCGCTCGCGCCGTCATACATTACAACCTGATCAGCATTAAGCGTGCCATTGACCTGAGCGATTAGACGAGTCTCATTGTTCTGAATCAGGCCATCTTTGGAGAATACGAGGTAAACAAATGTCTCGGTACCGTTCCCGACCAGCACGTAGCTTGAGACGCCGTTTAACGTGTCTCCACTCTGGTGACCACTGATTTCAAGCGTTTCAACAAAGAACTCGCTAGTTGGCGTGTTGTAGAATTGCGTGAACGATGGGGTGTCGAAAACTCCCACACTACTACCAACCGATTCCCCAGCGTCTTTCGCAAGCATAACGGCCCCGCCCGAGAACCCTTGTCCAGTGGCGTCGTTGTAAGTCGCGTTAAGTTGAGGCTGCACATTATTGATGCCGTCGTTAAGCATCAGGCCGCCATTGACCCAGAAAGGAATTGCCAGGGCAATGCCAACAAAGGGTATCGGAGCAAGCCCGTTACCAATCAATATCGACGCTGTGCCTGCCGCGATCACCGCGGCTTTTGAGGTGGGACCATCGTGTGCGTAGTCAAGGGCAGAATTATTCCATGCACCGTTACTGGCCCAACCGTAGGGATATGGACCCGATCCACTATGCACATCCGCAGCATTAAAGTCGTCGGGGTCGCGAGGCGTTTCATTGTAAGTACCTAGAACGCCCTTATAGGTATTCAAATACGTGAGCTTCGACGTAATGAACGAGCCTTTGTCGAACGCTTGACCGTCTCCCACAATGGCCCCAACGCGCAAATCGACCGTGCTTGAGACGTCATAAGTTCCCAGCTCATTGATCCCGCGTACAGTCGAGAAACTCTCCAAAACACGAGAGTCCAAAAACAATTTGTCATCAGCGTCAAAACCAGAAATCTGAGTCTGCTGGTTGTAGGCATCCAGATAAACCCGATCGGCTCCGCCCAACGATAAATCAAGCGTATTCGACCCACTGCCAGGGTTCAGATAGTCGTTGCCTGAAGACCCGTAGAAGGTGTCATCGCCGGCTCCCAATTCGGAAATCGTTAAACCGTAGTTGACGACGTTCCAACGCAGATCCAACGTGTCATTACCATTCCAGCGGGCCTCACTGGTCGGATCCATTCCATGCAAGCCAGACATAACCACGAAACTGTCGGCCGCGACACGCAATCCATCGCCCGGTGCACCGGCGCTGCTACCATTTTGCCAATCCCAAACACGATGCTCGCTGGCCGCCGTCGCCGAAACCGCCCAGCTAGGGGTGTAACCAACGAAAAAGACATCGTCGCCCAAACCACCAAACAAATTGTCTTGACCGGAACCAGCGTATACATGATCTACGCCCGACGATCCAAACACGGTATCAGTGCCATCGCCGGTGGCGACTTCAATCACGCCGCTGTTTGTCACGTTAGAGCGCAGGTCTACTGTATCAACACCCGACCAGCGAGACACCGCATCGACATCCATACCTTCAAGCGCCGCAATGCGCGCCACTGAACCCGCAGCCACCGTTAAGCGATCGTAAGTTCCGTCGGACGAATTTACCGCGCCATTGAAGTAGGTTGCGCTGGAGTAACTGCCATCAAATGGCACGTGCGACCAAGCTTGAGCATCCCAGCCGTAAATAAAATCGATCGCCGCTCCGCTAGTCACTGGGGTACGGGCGGGGTTATAGCCCGTGAAAACGTGGTCGCTGCCAGCGCTTAAATAGAGCGAGTTGGTCGCTTGGCCGGCGGCGAGGCGAATCAACCCTGAGTTAGCAACCTGGGCTCGCAAATCTACGGTGTCATTCCCATCCCAGTTGGTCTGGCCCTGCAACGACGCGATGGTCGCTGTGCTGTTCGCCGAAATATTTAGCGTATCCCGTGACGACGATTGGTCATCCCAGGCGTTAATAATATCGTTCGCACTGACCTCCGCCGCGGGCGCAGCCGAACCGTTGATATGGTCGCTGCCGTCGGCAACGTACTGATAACCGACCCAATAGCGATCAGCACCCGCGCTACCGGTCACGGAATTATCCCCTGCACCCAAAGCCGTAACGATGGTGCCGGCGTTCGTCGAACCCGACAGATCGACCGTGTCATTGCCAGTCACAGCATTGCCCGTCACGCCATAAACACCCGCAACGACAGCCTCCCCACCCGCACCCACGGTTATGGTGTCGCTGCCGTTCTGCCAGTCGCGAATGACATCCACGCCCACCTGACCTGCGCCCAAGACGGAGCGCGCCGCGTTTAGGTCGCCGTTAGCCGCAACTTCGTCGTACAAGATGCCCACCATGAAGTGGTCAGCGCCGTTTCCGCCCCAAATCTGGTTGCCTGTCGCGGCCGTTTCGCCAAACACAATGTCATTACCAGACGAGCCGACAAACCGGTCATCCAACTCACCCAGCGCAACAACGATTTCGCCAGAGTTGGTCACTTCTGCACCTGACAGGTCAAGCGTGTTTGCGGCAGTCCAGTCAGTTGAACTGATCACAGCACGCCCAAGACTAGAAACGTTTAGCGTCTCGCCTTGGGTAAAGTCACGCAAAATATCCGTCGAGGCGACGTCGGTTTCCACACCAGCTGGCGTACGATTTACACCGACATTGAACTCATCAACGCCCGCTCCACCCCAGACCTGATTGACGTGACCTGCAGTTGACGAGCCAAAGTGTTGGTCAACGCCGGCAGAGCCGTAGAAGGTATTATCCCCCGCTCCAAGCGAGGCAATGATGGTTCCGCTGTTGGTCGTGGTGTTGCGCAGATCCAGCAGGTCATCACCGGAGAAATCCGACCCCCCCCGCAGCCCAGCAACGACTGCCTGACTGCCCGCTGCCACGGTGAGTCGGTCGACGCCGGCAGTGCGACCATCCCAGCCATAAATTAGGTCGGTCGCTGTGCCACCTGACAGTGCGGGGCCGGCACTACCATCGACCACTCCTGAGACGGCGCTGTATTCGTAGCCTGTAAAAATATGGTGCGCGCCTGCGGAGGCAAGCGTAAGCGTGTTTGTCGCCTGCCCAGCAGCCAGTTTGATGACGCCAGCATTCGTCGCGTTCGTCAAATCAACCGTATTGTTTACGTCCCAGTTAGTTGAGCCGCCCGTTAGACCCGCCACGACAGCGGTCCCTTGGCTGCTGACATACAATGAGTCGCTCGCGCCGTCCCAATCCAGCACGACACCCGTTGCGCGAGATGTGGACAAACCGGCCGGCGACTCGTCAAGCGCATACAAATCAGCGTTTTGAGCGGTCGCAGTCGCCTGTAGCGACTGTGTTCTGGCAGCAGGATCCAAGTCATAACCGACCCAGAACTGGTCCGCATCGGCGCCACCGGCAAGCTGAGCACCCTCTTGGGTAACTCCACCGGCAATTAACGTGTCGCTGCCAGCCAACCCAGACACACTGTCGTCACCGCCCCCTGAAACTAAGATGTTGGCGCCTGCTGAGCCTTCAATCGTGTCAGCGAACTCGGATCCGACGGCATTTTCGAACGACTCAGCGGCGCCTGAAACCGAACCAGACGAGTAGGTCTGAGCGGCCAAATTCAGCGTGACTCCATCAGGGTAAGGTGACAAAGCACCGGGATTCAGCGAGTTTGAAAAGAGAACATAGTCCGTACCGGCGCCGCCGATCAGCGTGTCAGCACCGCCACCCCCGTAGATGATGTCATCACCGTCACCGCCGTCCAACCGGTTCGCACCGGCATGTCCTTGAATCAAATCCGACACCTCGGTGCCGTTGACGTCAGCAATACCGCTGTAAGCGTGACGCGTTGTGACCGCGACTCCGTCGACATCTTGGGTCAAATACAGATGGCCGTTGAGCAACCCTGATCGAGCACCCAGATCGATCACCAAGGATTGATTCAAAACCGACGTGGGATCACCGCTACCAAGCGTCGTATGATGAACGTGGGTCGAATCCGAACCGTGATGGCC
>JBMYYI010000077.1:0-5072 GCA_049609265.1 Litorivicinus sp.
CAATCTCAGCCGTCTCGGTGACTGCCAATAGCGCGGCCTCCAGAACTCCGGTGGGGTCGTCAATATTGTGGTTGACGTACATGTCACGGGTCATTCGGTCACGCCATTCGCCGGGGACTAGGATCGCTTTGGCCAGCTTTAAGTTGACTGAATCCTTGGCCGGTTTGAAAGTCCGGCCGAGGGGCAGTGCTGACAGCTTCATCAGCACGCGTACCCCAGGATTTGGGAAGTTACGGATGACCTGAGCCAAGTGGTCCTGGAACCGTGCCAAGGCATCTTGTAAGCAGGCATCTAACAACATGCGATCACTCTGAGGGCGGCCATCTTCGGCAAAGCGCTTGAGTGTTGTCGCGATCAGGTAAAGCTCTGACAGCGCGTCAGCCAGCCGACCGCTGATCATCTGCTTGCGCTTAAGATCTCCACCCAAAGAGATCACCGTAAGATCAGCGACCAAGGCAAACGAGGCACTGGCGCGATGAAGCTGTTGATACCAGCCGAGCTCATAGATCGCATCGGGCGGTGCTGAAGCAAAACGCCCACCCGTCAGGTTATGCCACAGGGCACCAAAGAAATTTCCCAGGGTGTAGCTGACATGGCCACGAAGGGCGGTATCAAAGGCTTGGGTGCCGTCGGCTGATTGCGCGGCTTGGATTTCTTTATACAACCACGGGTGGGCTCGTAATGCGCCCTGAGCAAAGGTGATCAGCGTGCGGGTCAAAATGTTGGCGCCCTCCACGGTGATGCCCACCGGGACTGCTCCAAAGTCCGCGAACAAATAGTTTGAGGGACCATCGCAGATGGCCTTGCCGCCGTGAATGTCCATCGCATTGTCGTAACTTTTACGCATCGCTTCAGTGGCTTGGTATTTCATCAGGCCGCTGACGACGCTGGGCTTTTCTCCATCATCGACCATGGCAGCCGTCGCTGCGCGGGCGCCCTCAAAGACATAGGCCCGCTTAACCATCTCGGCCAGCGGCTCAGCCACGCCCTCCATCTGCCCGATGGCTATACCGAACTGGCGACGCACGCGGGCATAGGCACTGGTGTTGCGCAAGGTCATCTTGACTGCTGTCGTACCGATAGCGGGTAACGAGATGGCGCGACCGACGCTCAAGCATTCCATCAGCATCCGCCAGCCCTGCCCTGCGAATTGAGGACCGCCAATCAAAAAACTCATTGGAATGAAGACATCCTGTCCGCGAACAGGGCCATTCATGAATGCGGTGCGGCATGGGAAGTGACGGCGACCGGTATCAACACCGGGGTGATCATGTGGCAGCAACGCCAAGGTAATCCCAACATCTTCACCTTTGCCCAGGTGGTTTTCGGGGTCGTGCAACCGAAACGCTAACCCGACCAATGTGGCTACCGGTGCTAGCGTTATATAACGCTTGTCGAAGGTGAGGCTGACCCCAAGCGTTTCCTGGCCCTGGTAATCACGCACGCAAACCACACCTACGTCGCGCATCGCGCCGGCATCCGAACCGCTATTGGGCCCGGTTAAGGCGAAACATGGGATCTCTTGGCCACTCGCTAGGCGAGGCAGGTAGTGCGCTTGTTGCTCAGCGGTGCCGTACTTCGTTAATAATTCGCCGGGCCCCAAGGAATTGGGGACCATTACGGTGATCGCAGCGCTGACACTGCGCGATCCAATTTTCGAAACCACCATAGATTGGGCTTGGGCACTGAATCCCAGTCCGCCGTGTTCCTTCTCAATCAGCATGCCGAGAAATCCCTCGTTGCGGATGAAATCCCAGACCTGCGGCGGTAAGTCACGTCGGTTATTCGTAATATCAAAGTTGTCTAGCATCGAGCATAACGTCTGGGTCGGGCCGTCTAGAAAGGCTTGCTCCTCTGTTGACAGCTTGAACGCGCCGGTGGCTGCCAAGGTCTCCCAGTTTGGTTTGCCGCTGAACAGCTCGGCATCCCAACCTACCGTTCCCGCATCCAGGGCTTCCTGTTCCGTTTGCGAGACCGCCGGCAGAATCTTGCGGGTCAAGTTAAGCGCCGGTGTGCTGATGAATTTCAGGCGCAGGCTATCTACGCACAACAGGCCCAATATCACGCCAGGAATTAGCCACAGCAAGGAGCCTGTTGTGATCATCCAAAGCCCACCCAGCACGACCAGTGCAATAGCCCAGTGCCTGAGTGGTTCACGGCGAATGGCCAATGCCGTAACAGCGATCAAGGTAATTAAGACTTCCATGGTGCCCCCACTCTGACGTTTTAGTCTATTAGTTAACGTATACGTAAAGTAAGCGCACTTTAATGTGAATTCAAGAGGCGGCTAGGCTAGACTGAGCGCTGATTCACTGAAACGTTGGACTGATGGACGATCTGTTTAGTATTAATGAATTGGCCGATACCTTTGAAATCAGTGCGCGTGCGATCCGCTTTTACGAAGACAAAGGGTTGTTAGCCCCCACACGAGTGGGCAGTCGCCGCGTCTATACGCGACGTGATCGTGCGCGTTTGCAGCTGATCCTGCGTGGAAAACGGCTGGGCTTTTCGCTGGGGGAAATTGCCGAATACCTGGATCTGTACGATCAGGATCCGACCCAAGTGGCGCAAAGTAAATTGCTATTGGAAAAGGTGGCCCAGCGTCGGTCTGCACTGGAACAGCAGCTGGTCGATATTCGCGATACCCTAGCGGATCTGGACGATATTCAGCGCCAGATTCAGGATCGGCTCTAGTACCCTAAACTCCTGCCGCTGGGCTTGGGTTGGCCTAGGCTTGAGTGATGCAATGGTTATCGCTTATCGCACTGCCCTTCGCCTTTGGGACTTATGCAGCCAGTCTGTATGAGGAATGTACCCATCTTACGCGCAGCGAGTCTGCCGCACTGGAGCGCTGCATCACCCAAGGGCTTTTGAACCAGCAGATTCAACCGCAAAAAACACAAATTCTCCTGCCGCTTGGCTGGGCAAGCTCCGCCACCCCGCCGCTTGTGCTGGAGCATGCTCAGGAGACCTCGCTTGGGGTTGGCTGTGTGAACAATGAGGTTGCCCTATGCTGGGATCGGGGATGGGGCGATGCGGTGGCGTTGACAGATCCGCTTGGGCAACGAGTTATTCTCAAAGGACACCCCGATCCGTCGCTAACCATGGCCTGCATGGCCATGGATCCGGGGTTTGCTGAAAGCCTGCTACAAACACCTACTTGGCAGAGTTCATTTTCGCTGAGTAACTTTTCTGGCTTGGATCAAGCGCGCGCTATCGTGGCGGACTACTGCGTCACTCAATAAACCGTACTGGCGTCCAGGCCAGCACGTGGTCCTCTAAGTCGCCAGCCTCACTCTCACGCACGATACGATTACGCACGCTGTGGCCTCCGGCGTGCATGGCTTCTTTACTGCCGGTAATCAAAGGGTGCCAAGCAGGGATGCTTTGCTGGTAATAAAGACGACGATAAGCGCAGGTTTCTGGCATGGTCGCGAAGGCTTCCGGCAGGTCCAAAGAGACCTTGTTGCACTCTGGGACGCGTTCAAAGCGGGTGGCGTACTGGGTGCAATGACCCTCGCAGGGATCGATAAGATCACAGGCCACATCAGTTTGGTACAGATTGCCATGATCATCCTCAAGCATATGAACGCAACACCAGCCGCACCCGTCACACAAGGATTCCCATTCTTGATCGTTCATCTGATCGAGGGATTTCGTTTCCCAAAAGTTATTCATGATTAGGCCGTTTGTTTAAGACGCCCTAATTGAACCATGATTTCCGCTTCTTCCAAGGGTAATTTTAGTGAGCGGGATAATTCAGCCGCCTCACAGCCCTTGGCGATCAACTGATTTGCCTGCTCGTAAATGTCCTGTGAGGTTTGCGTGTCATCCGGCGTCTGAGTCTGTTGCGCGCGGAGCAGCACCGACTTGTGAGCCCGCGCCAGCAGTGACTGCATTTGCTCGGCAGCAGCCAAACGCTGTTGCAATTGATCGATGCGGCTATGTTGGAGAGCGCAGGCTTGCTGGTGACGTTTGATCACCGCAATCAAACCAGCCAACGTGACCAGTTGACCGCCCACCAGGGTCATGGTGATCAAGTCCATCAGAACAATTCCAGCTCCGAGACTAACCCCTCGGATTCAGTAGCACCCAACAGTTTGTCGACCGCCAGCAGGATGTACAGACGTTCCCCTTTGTTGCATACGCCCGAGATGTAACGACGAGCCTCGTCGTTTGACACCTTCGGTGAGCGTTCAATTTCGGATTGGCGTAGGTAGATGACCTCGGACACCTCGTCAACATAGAGTCCAATCACCTCGTCCTGATGTTCAACAATCACAATGCGCGTATCGTCACTTAACGGCTGACAGTTATGACCCAGGCGTGTGCGCGTATCAATCACCGTAACGACACTACCACGCAGGTTGATGATGCCCATCACATCGCTGTCGGCCCCAGGGACCGGTGCGATTTCAGTGTGTCGGCGAACCTCTTGCACCAGCATCACATCAATGGCGTAAATTTCTTGATCTAGTCGAAACGAGACCCACTGCAGCATTGGATCGGGTTGGGCATTTTCACTCATGCGATAGCTCCTTTAATTCTTTTAGTAGGGCTGACAGATCAACCAGAGCGCAGGGATGTTCAGGCCAGGTGCCGGCCAGCCAAGGTCGATGCGTGGTGTCGTCACGCCAGGTGACGCCCTCGGGTGGAATCTGAACTTCGTCAGCAATCGCATCAGCGGCTAAAGCCAGTCCGAGTGATTCGATTACGATGACCTTACGGTAGTGTTCACGCAGGCCGGCGTGGTAGCGGTCGCCCATAAACAACCAGCCGGTATCAACGGCGACACAACGACGCTGGCCGGATTCGACTGTGCCCCAGTGCCAGGGGGCCTGACTATCGTCCTGCACTCGCGAGCGGTACAACACTTGGCTCACGGCGGCTTTGGGAATGGCAAAACGAATACCTGCAACTTCCAAACACATGGCGCTGGTGGTGTGTTGTTGAGAATACGTCCAATCCACCTCGTCGCAGTCTTTCAATGAAGCCGGTGGCAAGGCAGGCTCTTCTGCTTCTGCTTCTGCTTCTGCTTCTGCTTCTGCTTCTGCTTCTGCTTCTGCTTCTGC
>JBMYYI010000078.1:0-5024 GCA_049609265.1 Litorivicinus sp.
GCTGCGCGACCCTGAGCCGGCAGTTCCGAGACATCAAAGAAAGGAATTAAACCCAGGCGTCAAATCCTATGATTTTGGGCGCCTGATCGTCCATGGCACCCACCTGCGAATACCCGGATTGAGCCCGCTGACCGGGATGAGGCAGATTTGAATCAGGACGGGGCTGGGGCAGATCCCGCATCACCGGGGTGATGGCTGACACCGCACGCACCGTTTGCGTGTTGACGCGACTATCCGAGCCTGGGCTAGGTATCCGCGTGGGTGTGACATCGATGGTCACGTTTCGGTGTGAAAAGAAATCTGTCCGCATTGGTCTACACTTTTTTCTATGCTCAGACTATATCAAAGTTTTGCCGGTGCTGTCGGATGGGTCGTAATCCTTGCGACCCCCGTACAAGGGGCTGAGCCGCCCGTTGCGGTTCGCGCACAACCCCAGGTCTATCAATCCGAACCTCTACAGACTGCACTGCTGGAAGTCTTCCAGTCCGAAGCCGACCCGGAGCTGCCCTGGGCCAGTGTCGCACTGGACAAAGCCCTCATGCGCCAGAATCTAACCCCAGTGGTCTGGCATGTTCAGTGGCGACGTGAGATTGGCTGGCCGGACCCCTTTGCTCGGGAATTCAGCGATCGCCGCCAACTGGCTTTGGTCGCCAACAATCGCGGCAACGCCCGCTTCACCCCGCAGGCGTTTGTGAACGGTCTAGAGTGGCGCGGTTTATTGAACGGTACGCATCCCCCCGAACAGGATGCGGTTGAGGTCGGCACGCTGAAAGCAGAGATTTTTCCCTCAGGCGCGATCAACCTAAAGTTCTCACCGGGCGTGGATTTTCGCCATCAACTACCTGACTTGTCGGCTCATATGGTTCGCCTGGTCGAATCCGAAGACCGCAAGATACCGGCCGGTCCCGCCGCCGGCGTCCATTATCAGGCGTCTCACAGTGTAATTGAGCATCAGCGAGCTGATTGGGATGAGCGCCGAAAACATTGGCGCTTCAAGCCGACCAGCGAATCGCTATGGCCCGAAGATGTGCCGCCCGCACGGCTGGTCTTTTGGCTAGAAAATCGTCTGTCACCGCGACCGATTCAGGCGCTGGCGGTCCAGGTTGAACCTAAACCGCCACCGCCGCCTATCGAGGAATGATTAGGAAACGAACAAACGAGCGTTATCGAACAGACGGCTCCAGGGTGCATCACCCTGGCCCCAGCTGCGGGGCGCATAGGAATGTTGCAACACGCGGGTTACCCGTTCGGGGTGCGGCATCATGATCGTGACTCGCCCGTCAGCCGAGCAGAAACCGTTGAGACCGCCGACTGAACCGTTGGGGTTCACTGGGTAGTGCTCCGCTGCCTGACCGTAGTTATCGACATAACGCAGCGCCGTCTGGCCGCCAGCCGTCAGTTGATCCAGCTGCGCTTGGGACAGCTCAATCCGGCCCTCGCCATGCGCCACCGCAATCATCAACTGACTGCCCGTCATGCCATCCAACAACACCGACGGTGACTTCATCACCTCAACCATGGCCAATCGGGCTTCAAATTGCCGGCTGCGGTTTTGCACAAATCCAGGCCAATGTTCTGCACCCGGAATGATGTCCTTTAGGCGGGATACCATCTGACAACCATTACAGACTCCCAACGTAAAAGTGTCCTGGCGTTCGAAGTAGCCCTGGAAGGCGTCACGCAGGGCCGGCGCTTCAAGAATACCCGCCGCCCAGCCGCCACCAGCGCCCAGTACATCACCAAAACTAAATCCGCCACAGGCAGCCATGCCTTGGAATTGCTCCAGCAACGCCGGATTTTCTGCTAAGTCCTGCATGTGGACATCCACGGCTTCGAACCCAGCGGCAGTAAATGCACCGGCCATTTCAATCTGCCCGTTCACGCCCTGCTCGCGCAGAATTGCAACACGCGGGCGCGTGCCGGTAACGGCCGGAGCAGAAATAGGCTGGAAGGTGACCTTGGGCGATAAACCCGGATCCTGGTCATCGATCAGGCTCATGAATTCTTCCTGCGCACACTCGGGATTGTCCCGGCGCGCCGCAATTTCGTAGCTGACCCGTGACCAATGCCGTTCAAGCGTTGCTCGGGGACGATCGATGATCATCTGGCCCTCGTGCGAGACCTGAATACGTTGATGCTCGCGGGTGCAGGTGCCCAGGTGAATTGCCAGCAGACCTCGTTTTTCGGCGCTGCGACGCGCTTCCTGAGCCAAGGTAATGGGCACCTGAACCACCACGCCCGGAGTCTCAGAGAACAGTGCTTGCCATGGGTCTAGCTTATGAATTGCGATGTCCAAGCCGGCGCGGCTGGCAAAGGCCATCTCGCAAAGGGTTGCCCATAGACCGCCATCACTGACGTCGTGATAGCCACCCAGGGCATCGCGATACTTGTTCAACCACTGCAGCAGGCCCGTAAGCTGCGACAAATCAGATACGTCCGGCGCTTGATCACCGATTTGATTTAGAACCTGACCCAACACCGAGCCGCCTAGCGGCAGCTGCGTATCCAGCGGAATCCACCACAGCTGGGATTCCATATCGGTATCCAGTTGCGGAGTTAGGCTGTGTTTCACACTGGCCAGGGGGGCGAAGGCACTCAGTACCAGCGATACCGGCGATACGCTCTGTCCCTGATCCCACTGAGTTTTCATGGACATCGAGTCCTTGCCCACGGGCACTGCGACCCCCAAGGATTGACAGGCCTGTGACAGCGCATCAACCGTGTCGTATAGCACGGCACCCTGTTGCTCATGGTCGGCCGCCGCCATCCAGTTGGCACTCAGGCGGACGTCCGCCAGGCTATCAACCGGCGCCGCAAATAGGTTGGTCAAGCTTTCCGCCAGTGCGACTCGGGCACTCGCGGGACCGGACAAGATTGCAAGCGGAGTGCGCTCGCCCATGCTCATGGCTTCACCGGCATCGCCTTCGAAATCTAGCAATGTGACCGCACAGTCTGCGACCGGCACCTGCCAGGGGCCGACCAACTGATCACGATGCACCAATCCTGTAATGGTGCGATCGCCAATGGTGATCAAGAATTTCTTTGAGGCCACCGTGGGGTGCTCAAGCACCTTTAAAGCGGCCTGATCCAGGGTCATCGCCGACAAGTCTAAAGGCGCAAACTCATCAGATTGGCGGCTAACACTGCGATGCATCTTGGGCGGTTTGCCAAACAAAACATCTAAGGGCAGATCAACCGGGGTATCCCCTAGCAACGAATCCGTAACGACCAGGCGTTGCTCGTCAGTGGCCTCACCCACGATGGCATAGGGACAACGCTCGCGCTGACACAGAGCCTCAAACGCCGCGATGCGCTCGGGCGAAATCGCCAGTACATAACGCTCCTGGCTCTCGTTACACCAGATCTCAAGCGGGCTCATGCCGGGCTCATCCGTTAACACCGCACGCAGATCAAAACGGCCACCGGTTCCGCCGTCCTTGACCAATTCAGGTAAGGCGTTGGATAAGCCACCGGCACCCACGTCATGAATAAACAAAATCGGGTTGTCATCACCCAATCGCCAGCAGCCGTCAATGACTTCCTGACAACGGCGTTCCATCTCTGGGTTACCGCGCTGAACACTGGCAAAGTCCAATTCGGCGCTGGATTCACCGCTGGCGACCGAGCTGGCCGCACCGCCACCCAGGCCAATCAACATACCCGGACCCCCTAGGACCACGAGTTGGCTACCCGCGGGGAACGGATCCTTGAGGGCTTGGCTGGGGCGAACGGTCCCTAATCCACCGGCAAGCATAATGGGCTTGTGATAACCCCAGGACTGATATTCAAAGTCACGGAAGTAACCGCACAGATTGGGGCGTCCAAATTCATTATTGAAGCTGGCACCACCAATCGGGCCCTCAATCATAATCTGCAAGGGATTGGCGATCCGTTCAGGCTTGTTTTCCGCGCTTTCCCAAGGCTGTTCAAAACCGGGAATACGCAGATGCGAGGTGGTAAAGCCCGTGAGTCCTGCCTTGGGTTTGGCGCCAGATCCAGTCGCGCCCTCGTCACGAATCTCGCCACCGGCACCGGTTGCGGCACCGGAAAAAGGACTAATCGCCGTTGGGTGGTTGTGCGTTTCAACCTTGATCAGCATCTGGGCGTCTTCGACGTGTGTGCGATAAACGCCGTCGGTATCGGGCCACAAACGACTGGCCTGGAAGCCCTGGACCACCGCCGCGTTGTCGCTATACGCACTAATGACGCCTTGCGGCGCTGCGGCATGAGTGTCGCGAATCATGCGGAATAGGGATTTGTCCTGAGCAACGCCGTCAATACTCCAGTCGGCGTTGAAAATCTTGTGTCGGCAATGTTCGGAGTTCGCCTGGGCGAACATCATCAGCTCAACATCGGTCGGATCCCGCTGCAGCGATCCAAAGGCATCCGCCAAATACTCGATTTCGTCATCGGACAGGGCCAGGCCTAATTCACGGTTAGCCTGCGCCAACGCACTGCCAGGCTCTGTCCCCAACGCCACACGGCCCAGCGGGCGTGCGGATTCCTGGCTGAACAGCTGAGCCAGATCGTCCACCGCCTCAAAGCAGTGCTCGGTCATGCGGTCATGCAACGCATCCCGGTGCGGTGCCAGGTCAAAGGGTGCGCTGTACAGCACTGCCCGCTCGACCCGAGCAATATCCAATCCCACGCGGAAAAAAATGTCAGTCGCCTTGGAAGACCAGGGAGAGCGGGTACCCACCCGAGGACCCACGATCAACGTGGCCGCTAGGGGATCAGCAGGATTTAGAAGTCGTGCGATTTTTTCGTCGTCACCCTGGGCTTGGCCCGGGTCAATCACATAGACCCACTGGGAACGAATTTGGCTGACATCAACCCCGGGTAGACGGCGGGCGATTTCATAGCTGGGGAAGGCTTCCTGCCCGTAAATGACGCGCATAACGACTCCTGAAAAATCAGCAGTGTAATGTTCACTATTTTGCTACGCCTTAACTTAAGTTAAGACGCCGTCTAATTCGCGATAAAGAAATCGCAGAGATCCCTAAATACATAGCAACCTCGTTTAA
>JBMYYI010000079.1:0-2694 GCA_049609265.1 Litorivicinus sp.
TGTCGCTGTATCAGCGCAGCCTAGCACCGATTCATATTGCGACCGAGGCCAAGGCGGTGGCCGATGTAACGGGTGCTGGCGATACCGTGGTGGCGGCGTTGGCGGGCGCTTTGGGTGCGGGTGAGAGTCTAGAAAACGCGTGTCGTCTGGCCAACTCGGCGGCCGGTGTGGTAGTGGCCAAAGTCGGCACCTCCACGGTCACTCCGCGTGAGCTAGCAGAGGCGCGAGCGCAGGACATTGCAGGGGTCGCTGAGGATTTGGCGCAACTGCAGCACTGGGTGCGTAGTTATCAGGCCGCCGGTGAAAAAGTGGTCTTTACCAACGGTTGTTTTGATATTTTGCACGCCGGTCACGTGGCGTATTTGAACGAGGCGGCCAGCTTGGGCGATCGTTTAATTGTGGCGGTCAATTCAGACCGCTCGGTCAGTGCACTCAAGGGCCCAACCCGACCCGTAAACCATGCAGATCAGCGCATGGCGGTGCTGGCGGGACTTGCTGCGGTGGACCATGTGATTGAATTTGATACCGACACGCCCCGGGAATTATTGACGGCACTGCGTCCTGATGTCTTGGTCAAGGGCGGGGACTACAGCGATGTAACCGAGGTGGTCGGTCACGAAATTGTTCAGGGCTATGGTGGGCAGGTTCAGGTGCTGGGCGTGGTGGCCGGCGTGTCGACCACCCAAATTATTGAGAAGGCCCAGCGCTAGTTATTCTGCCTCGATTAGGGCACAAATCAGGTGGCCGATGGTGATGTGGCCTTCCTGAATGTTGGCGGTGCGGGTGCTGGGGCAGGCCACCCAAACATCTGCCATGTCCGCCATGACACCGTGTTTAGATCCGGTCATGGCGATGGTACGAACGCCGCGCTTGGCCGCCACTTCAAAGGCGCGAACCACGTTTTTGCTACCGCCGCTGGTTGAAAAGCCGATTAACACATCGCCGGCCTGGCCCAGGCCTGCGACCTGGCGGCTAAAGACTTCCTCATACCCGTAGTCATTACCAATCGCAGTCAGCGCAGAGGTATCGGTGGTCAGTGCAATCGCGGCTAGCGCGTCGCGCTCGACCTCAAACCGGCCGATCAGCTCCGCTGCGATATGCTGGCTATCCGCAGCACTACCGCCATTACCGCACAACAGGATTTTGTGGCCCGCTGCTAATGCGTCCCGGCACAAATTCGCGGCCCGCAGGATTTGCTGGTGCAGTTCGGTGGAGTCCAGCATGGCTTGTTTGTGATCCAGGCTTTGCTGCAGTCCCTGCGTAATGGCGTCTAGCATCATGTGTCCTTGTAACCTAGGGTGCGAGCGTTCGCGCGCAAGTGATCGGGATTTAGAGTGCCTGCGATAATAGCGCTTACCCCCGGGGTGCCGGCAACCCAGGGCAGAGATTTCTCGGGGCTTAGGTGGCCCGATCCCATGGCTTTTTTGACCAGAACCCCGCGTTGTAATTGTGCGGCCTGGGCAGCGGCGGGAATTTCATCCGGGTACTCGGGATTAATGGTCAGCATCACGATATCCAAGCCCAGGGTCAGGGCCTGCTCGGCGCCGCCCAGCGTTTTTGAGCTGATACCGACCGCCCGAATCCAACCGGCTTGTTTTGCGGCGATGAGCTGCTCGCAGGCACCGCTATTCAGCACTGCCAGATCATCCCCGTCAGAGTGCAACAGCACATAATCCAAATAGTCGGTGTTGAGCAGACGCAAGCTGGTGTCCAGTGACTGCCGCGCGCCTTTCGAGGTGAAATCAAAGTGGCTGGCGCCGTCAAACCGCTCGCCCACCTTGGTACCCAGCACCCAGCTATCGCGAGGCCCC
Organism: Litorivicinus sp.; assembly: GCA_049609265.1. GTDB lineage: Bacteria > Pseudomonadota > Gammaproteobacteria > Pseudomonadales > Litorivicinaceae > Litorivicinus. The sequence continues at coordinate 1,812 of JBMYYI010000079.1, forward strand.
GGCAGCCGCTGGCCGAGTCGCTGCTCGGCCAGTCCATAGGCTGGGGCGGTGTCGATCAGGTTAATGCCCAATTCCTGTGCGGTATGCAAAAGCTCATCAACCTGACGATCGCTGGGCAATTCAAATCCCTGGGGATATTTCACGCCCTGATTGCGCCCCAGCTTGACGGTACCCAGTCCCAACAGGCTTACGGATAACTCCGGGGTTAATGGCCGGCGCTCAAGCATTCGGATTCCAGGGGGTGCTGGCGATGGTGGGGGCCGGCAAATTCAGCTGGGTTTGTTCGCCGGATGCAAAGTGTGGCAACAACTCATCGGCCAATGCCGGGGCTAGGGCCAGCTTGGTGGGCCATGCCACAGATAAACGATCCTGATGGGCGACAAAGGGGTTGTCCGGGCGCGCTTTGTTCGCGGTGGCGGGTTCGGCACGGTCCACGCGAACGCTTTGCCATTGGATTTGCGATAAATCGATGCTGGGCAGCAGGCGTTGTAGGTGCGTCGGAGCGCTCGCCAGGAAAGCTTCCTCGCTTTGGCCTGCGCCATCCTCGGCAATTCCGCCACCCACATACCAATAGCCCTGATGCGTGGTAATGGTCGCCAGGGGCTTGCTGCCGGTGCCGACGATATGTGCCCACAGCGGCGGCAGGCTGGCTCCACTGCCCACCAGCATCTGCAGGGGGCGACGCTGCATCGCTGGCGACTCCAGATGACTGGCATCCAACACCGCCTGATTACCGGCCCCAGCAGCCAGCACAATGCGCTGGGCCTGCAGCTGGGTGCCATCGGCCAACTGAACCGATCCGGTTTGTGGATTCAGATGCGCGATGGTACCGGCATAGATACCTTCGCGACGGGCCAGGGATTCAACCAGGCTGTGGGTATCA
>JBMYYI010000079.1:2714-4971 GCA_049609265.1 Litorivicinus sp.
TTTGTTGGGGCAAAAAGTCCGGCGGGGGGATGCTGGCGACGCGTCCGCGCAGGGCTTTGGAAGCAAAAAACTGGGTAACTCGCCCGCCCAGGCTGTCGTTATGAATCATCAGCTGATGGGGGCTTGCAATGTGCACATCGGACAGATCAATCTCACCGGTGCCGGCCAGCGCATCCAACCAGCGTCCGGGCATGGCCTTGATCGCTTCACTGGCGCCGGTCAGTGCGCCGTTAAGCGCGTATTTCGTGCCTCCGTGAATAATGCCCTGGGACAGCAATGTTTGACCCGCGCCTAGGGTGGGGGTGATCAGAACGCTGGGCAGACCTGCCGCCCGCGCCCGCGCATGACACCACAACCCGGCGATGCCGCCGCCGATGATCAGATTGGGGAGTGAGATGGGGTGTGCGCTGTCCATGGGTTCAAATGCTACCATGCCCCCATGCGAACCCTGTACACAATCCTGCTGACTCTACTAGCACCGGTCATGCTGCTGCGATCAATGCGCAAGTATGCAGGCGATCATTGGGGCGCGGCGCAGCGGCTGGGCTGGGGCATTCCCCGGGTACGCCAGCCGATTTGGATTCATGCGGCCAGCGTGGGTGAATCCCGCGCCATTGCCCCCTTGGCCCAGCAGTTATCCCAGACTCATCCGGTGCTGATCACCACGACTACGCCGACTGGACGCGACCAGGTCCTGGCGCTGGCGCCTGACTGTACCCATGCCTTTTTGCCCTATGACCTGCCCTGGATTTGGGCGTTTTGGTTGCGTCGCCTGCAACCCCGCACACTGGTGTTGGTGGAAACAGAACTGTGGCCTAACCTGATTGCCGCCTGCGCCCGCCGCTCATTGCCCGTGATGTTGCTGAATGCCCGGATGAGTGCAAAGTCCGAGGCGGGCTATGCCAAATTATCCCGTCTAACTCGTCCGATGATGCGCCGTGTGCAGGTGCTGGCTCAGACTCAGGAGCACGCTGCAGCGTTTGAGCGTCTGGGCGCACCCGACGTGCAGGTCATGGGCAATTTGAAATATGACTTGCCAGATTTGGTTGCGTCGCAGATTGATCAGGCCCGTGAACAACTGGGTGCGGGCGTTTGGTGGGTCGCGGCTAGCACGCACGAGGGTGAGGAGGCGGCTTGTCTGGCGGCGTTCAAGACGTTGGCGCCGAGTCACCCCAATTTACGGTTACTGATCGTTCCCCGCCATCCCCAGCGATTTGCTGCGGTGGCTCAATTGATTCAGCAGCACGGCTACCCTGTGGTTCGGCTATCGGATCAAACGGCCGGGAATGCACCCGTGGTGCTGGGGGATGCGATGGGCCAGCTACGGGCTTGGCTGACCCAGGCAGCGGTGTGTTTCGTGGGTGGAACCCTGATCAAACATGGCGGCCAAAATCCGATCGAGGCGGCCGCTGCGGGCGCTGTAATTGTCGCCGGGCCATCGCGCTATAACTTTCCGCAGGTGTTCAAAACATTGGAGTCCGGGGCCCTGGTCGATGCAGACGAGTCTGGACTGGCGGTGGCGGTTGAACAGGCACTGGGGTTGGACGGCGGTGTTAATCAGGGGCTGATGGATCAGCATCGCGGTGCCATGGCGCGGGCACAGGGTGCTATTGAGCGGATCATCGAGCGGGTTTGAAGGTTGGCGCCTGCCGGCACTGGCTGGGCCGTAACCCACTTGTAAACAAACCTTCATTCGTTTGTCATGCTCCTTGATCAGCGTTAGGTCACTTTTGTAGGAGACCTAACCATGTTGAAGACCCTAACCGCAGCCGTTGTGGCTGCCAGCGCGATCAGCGCGCACGCTGTCCAGCTCAACCCCATCGGCCAGATCCAATTGGGCCAGGGAGAGGGTTTCGCCGAGATGATTCGCTACCACGCGGATAGCCAGCGTTTGTACGTCACCTCCTCTGAAACCGGTTCACTTTCGGCGGTTAGCCTGATGGTGCCCGCCAGCCCCATGCTGACTAACGGCATCGACCTGAACGGCGGTGACGTGACGGCCGTGGCGATTCATGGCGATAAAATCGCAGCCAGCATCAAAGACGGCCAAAACCCGGGCCAGGTTCTATTGTTTAACGCGCGTGGCGAGCAGATCGCAGGCTTTGAAACCGGTGCGCTGCCCGATAACGTGGCGTTCAGCCCTGATGGCCGTTGGCTGATCACCGCCAACGAGGGTGAACCCAGCGATGACTACCAGAACGATCCGCAGGGTAGCTTCACCCTAGTCGATCTGCGTGACAACAGCGTCCGTCAGATC
>JBMYYI010000080.1:0-4590 GCA_049609265.1 Litorivicinus sp.
GTAAACATGACCCTATTAGGTCAGCATTCCTGTCTTTTCGCAAGTTAATTTTTCATATAGGCTAGGCTGGTCGGTTGGCTGGACTGGAGCGGTCCACGACGAGTGCTCCTCGAGGTAGCGACGCTGGCGTGGAACGCGGCATGTCCAACAGTGGAAAAAGGAATGGCCCCATTTGGGGCCATTTTTCTATGGAATAAGAGCATGAAAACTCAAATTATGGCGGTCATGAATCTGACGCCAGATTCGTTTTCCGACGGTGGCCTCGTCGGCGTGAGCCGCGACCAGGTGCTATCACGGGTGCAGATTCTCATTGATCAGGGCGCCGATTGGTTGGACTTGGGCGGCGAGAGCACGCGCCCGGGCGCCGAGCCGGTCGATTCGCAGACTGAACAAGATCGTGTCCTGCCCGCGTTAGAGTGGATCAAGGCCGAACACAATATTCCCTGTAGCATTGATACCTCGAATCCTCAGCTGATGTTGGCGGCCGCGTCCTTGGGCGCTGACATGATTAATGATGTTCGCGCATTGAGTCGTGAGGGTGCCATTGAGGCCGCCGCTCAAACAGAGTTACCGGTGGTTTTGATGCATATGCAAGGTACCCCGAATACCATGCAGAACAATCCCAGCTATCAAGATGTGGAGCGCGAGGTTCTGGAGTTCCTGCTAGCCCGCGCACAGCGATGCGAGCAGGCCGGCATAGGCCGCGACAAGATTGTGTTAGATCCGGGCTTTGGATTTGGCAAAACCTTCGAGCACAATGTCACCCTGTTTAAAGGGTTGGCTTCGCTATGCCAGCAGTGGCCAGTCCTGGTCGGTGTCAGTCGGAAACGTTTGATTGGGGATTTAACCGGTCAGCCTATCGAGGCTCGCGATACGGGATCAGCGGTGGCTGCCGCCTTGGCGGCCCGGGCAGGGGCCCGGTGGGTCCGGGTACATAATGTAGAAGCAACCCGCGACGCCATCGCGGTCATGGAAGGTTTAAGCGACGTATGAAGAAGTATTTTGGCACGGACGGAATTCGTGGCACGGTGGGGACAGCACCGATCACGCCGGATTTTATGCTCAAGCTCGGTTGGGCCGCCGGACGGGTGCTGGCGACGCAGTCTGGCGGAACCGTTCTGATTGGCAAGGACACCCGTATTTCCGGTTATATGTTCGAGTCAGCCCTGGAAGCCGGCCTCAGTGCTGCCGGTGTCGACACATTACTGTTGGGGCCTTTGCCGACTCCGGCGGTGTCCTATCTGACCCGTACGTTTTCAGCCCAAGCGGGCATCGTCATCAGTGCCAGCCATAACCCGTTTCAGGACAATGGCATTAAATTCTTTGGTCCCAACGGTAAAAAGTTAGACGATCAGCTGGAGCTTGCGATCGAGGCCATGGTGGATCTGCCGCTGCAGACAGTGGCCCCCAACACCCTAGGTAAAGCCCGTCGCATCAATGATGCGATCGGCCGCTACATCGAGTTCTGCAAAAGCACCTACACCGCAGATAGCAGTCTAAGTGGTCTGCGTATCGTTTTAGACTGTGCCCATGGCGCCGGTTACCAAGTGGGTCCAAAGGTGTTTCGCGAGCTAGGCGCTGAGGTCATAACGCTCGGCGATGCCCCTGATGGTTTGAATATTAACCGTGAGGTCGGTTCGACTCACCCCAGTGCGCTGCAAGATGCAGTCAAGGCGCACCGTGCCGATTTGGGTATCGCCCTGGACGGAGATGCTGATCGGGTGGTGATGGTGGATCACACGGGCGCGATCGTCGATGGGGATCAGATCCTTTATATCATCGCCATTCACCTGCAGGCACAAGGCCGCTTGGAGGGTGGAGTGGTCGGCACCTTAATGTCGAACCTGGGACTTCAGCTTCAATTGGCTAAGCGTGATATTCCTTTTGTTCGGGCCAATGTAGGCGACCGCTATGTTGTAGCCGAAATGTCGCGTCTGGGCTGGGGCTTGGGCGGCGAATCCTCGGGACATGTTGTTTGTGGGCACGCTACAGGTACAGGCGATGGGATTGTGACGGCACTGCAGGTGGTCGCCGCAATGCGGGCCAGTGGGCAGACGCTTAAAGCACTCGCCGCGGATCTTGATTTGTGTCCGCAAACGCTGATCAATGTGCGAATCGCAGAGAAAGTCGACCTGTCTGAGAACGCACAGATCCAGGCCGCTGTCGAAGCGGCCGAAGCCCACATGGGTGAGCGTGGTCGAGTGTTACTGCGCCCTTCAGGTACTGAGCCTCTGATCCGAGTTATGGTCGAGGCGGACGATGCGGCGCTGGCCCAATCCCAAGCCAAAGAGATTGCATTAGTGGTAGAGCAGTCCTTGGCTAATTGAACGCCAAGGGGCTGAATGGTAGGATCCGCGCCCCATGAAGTATTTTGTTGCTGGAAACTGGAAAACCCACCTAACCGGGTCCGCTGCTAGTGAGCTAGCTGGACAGGTTTTATCGCATTGCGATGAGCTCGGCGTCGCGGTTTTCCCGCCAAGCTTGTATGCGGAGCGTGTTGGTCAGGTGTTGGCTGGCTCCAGCATCGGCCTGGGTTTGCAGGACATCAGCGAGCAGGGGCAGGGTGCAACCACGGGTGATATCTGCAGTGAGCAAGCCCTGGATGTGGGCTGTCAGTTTGTACTAGTGGGTCACTCGGAGCGACGTCAGCGCCAAGGTGAAACCAACGAATGGGTCGCTCAAAAGGCCCTGGCAGCTGTCCAGGCGGGTTTGACTCCGGTGGTATGCGTCGGTGAAACGCTGGAGCAGCGTGAGTCGGGTCAACAATTGGCGGTGGTTAACGCTCAGTTGGCGCCGGTGTTGGCGAGCCTCCCGGCGCAGGCCTCATGGATGGTGGCTTATGAGCCGGTATGGGCTATTGGTACGGGCAAGACCGCTAGTGCCGAGCAAGCACAAGCGATGCACAACGCAATCCGTGCTCAGCTAAGCGAGTCCAACATGCAGAGCACAAAGATTTTGTACGGCGGCAGTGTCAAAGCTGCAAACGCTGAAGAGCTGGCTGAGTGCCCCGACGTCGATGGAGCATTAGTCGGGGGCGCAGCCCTAAAAATTGATGAATTCGCAGCCATCGTGGCGGCGTTTCGGGAGAAGAAGTAGTGGAAAGCGCGATTATTATCGTTCATGTGGTCATGGCGATTGGCATCATTGGTTTGGTGTTGATCCAACAAGGTAAAGGCGCTGACGCCGGTGCCTCGTTTGGTGGCGGAGCCTCGCAAACCGTATTCGGTGCCTCAGGTAGCGGTAACTTTTTGACCAAGACCACGGGTATCTTGGCGACGTTGTTTTTCGTGACTTCTTTTGCCCTCGCTGTCTTGGCGAAAAATAAGGCAGAAGCCGTCGGCGCTGTTGGCCTCCCAACACTTGCGGTACCGGTCGAAACTGTTGATACTCCTGCCGCGCCAACGGGTGACCTACCCAGCAGCGACTAACGATTTTTGCCGAAGTGGTGGAATTGGTAGACACGCCATCTTGAGGGGGTGGTGAGATTTATCTCGTGCGGGTTCAAGTCCCGCCTTCGGCACCATACAAACAAAAAGGGCGATCCGCGTAGCGGGTCGCCCTTTTTGTTTGCAGGTGTAAATAGGACTTGGACCCGGTGCGGGTGGACCCTCAGGATGAGGGTCCACCGGAGCGGCGATGGATGGCCGTAGCTCCGGTGTATCGTTTGCTCAGTGGATCGTCATTGAACCTGTCATTAATCGCCATTCCTCAAAATCGTTCGAGGCGATAGACGTTGCAAACAGCGCTTCGGCCGTGGGGTCAGGTGTCCCACCAAACTGCAGGTGCATTTCATACAGGGACTGGATAATGCCCATCATCAGGGGCTCGTTTTCGGTTAGCGCTTCAGGGTTTTCAATACCTAGGTCTTCTAGGGGCTCTAAGTCGATTTCGACGTTGAGTGTCTGACGGTCACATCTGAGGTTAAGGGATTTGAAGTCAAAATCTGACGGAATCGAGAGCGTGATCGATTGTTCCATGGTGGAACCCCCTCTGGGTCGAGTGTGTTACCTCAACTATATGGGGGAACGTAGGGAGAATACTAGTGTTCTATTTTGGACCTATGCAGAACTAGGCTGTCGGCCCCGTTGCCAGCGGAAAAACAGAACCAGGCCGCCAATGAACAATACGGCTCCGGTGAAATCCCCCACTAGATACCCGCCTGCCTGTTGCCAGTTAATGGCTGAGCCTTTAAAAACTGACGTGGCCAGCGCGACGCAGACGCCATTCAGTAACGTTGCAGCCGCCGCCAACAAAGCGAACGAGGTCCAGGGCACAACGGGATACTCTGGGCGGGTGGCCAATAAGTCCTTGCCCATCGCTTTTAACAATAGATAAAAAGCGGGAAGGATGAGCGTTCCTTGTAAAGAGGTCACAACGTAGAGTCCGATCTCTGCTGGGTTCCCAAAAAATATCAAACAGGTGGCGAGGTGCCCGACGAATAGACCGGGTAATCCCTTAAATCGAAAAAGAAAGAAGCTAACGATGCGCCAGCCGTGGGGTAAAAATACGAGCGAGGCCCAGAATAAGGATTCGGACATGGCGTTCGCTTGAGCGGCGAATAGGCCGACATAGATACCCGCGATCGCTAAG
>JBMYYI010000081.1:0-384 GCA_049609265.1 Litorivicinus sp.
CGAATGGCGATGACTACGATAACGACACCCTGCTGCTAAGCGGCAACGGTGGATCAGACCTGTTCGTGGCTGTTGACCGTGATTTCGGTTTAGAGGACGGCCAGATCATCAACGCCACCATCGATGACTTCGTTGCTGTCCTAAACGACAACGGCCAACCCGATGGTGACGTCCTAGACCTGTCCGCCTTGTTCTCCGACTCCGAAACCACCGGGGAGGTGGCGCAAGATGACAGCAACACGGTCATCAAAGTTAAAGACGGCTCTGACAATCTGCTGGGTGAATTTACTCTCGAGGGTGTCACGAACCTAGGCACGGACTTCGACGCTTTGGTTGACGAAAACATCATCAAAATCGTCTAGCACCATAGGCGCACTGTTCCTC
>JBMYYI010000081.1:394-4578 GCA_049609265.1 Litorivicinus sp.
CGGTACAGGGGGCAGTGCGCGTCGGACGCCAAATCATCTTTAATTAAATCGCATTAACATCAAATACCAAGGGGTTCACATGAAGAAACTGATCGCCATCGCGGTATCAGGTGCCATCGCGCTCAGCACAAACGCGGCCACTGTGACGGAAGCGGTCCAACAGGCACTTAGCTCGCATCCAGATTTGCAGGCGGCCCGGGCAGGTTTGTCCGCTGCTCAAAGCGACATTGACGTCACCAAGGGCACGCTACGTCCGCGTATTGACCTGAATGCAGGCATCGGGCGGGAGCGTACGGATTCAGATAACGTCAATGGCGGCGACCCCATCTCGCTGACGCGCCGTGAATTAGGAATCAATGCCACCTGGGCACTGTTTGATAACAATGCACGTGGCGAATTGGCCCGCCGCATGGGTCTCAGCGAAGCCGACGGCCATGCTCTTGCGGATTTGGAGCAGCAGATCGCCCTGCAGGCTGCCAGCAGCTACACCAACCTATGGCGTGCCGAGACGCTATTCAACATTGCTCGTGAGACCCGTGAGGCCCACGAGACTCTGGTCGATCAATTAGGCCGGCGAGTTGAAAACGGCGTCTCCAATCAGTCCGAGTTGGTTCAAGCGCAGGGACGACTGGCGTTGGCTTTGTCTAATCAAGCAGCCGCTTTGTCTAACTTGCAGGATGCGCGGGCGAACTATCATCGCGTTGTTGGCGTGATGCCCGATCAAGGTTTGGTCCAGCCGACCTTTGATTGGTCGCGTCCCTCGAACTTGGACGCGGCGGTTGAAACCGCGTTTAACAACCACCCGGTGATTTTAGAGGCCTTGGCCGACATCGAAGAAGCCAAGGGGCAGGCGAAATCTGCTGGCGCCAGCAACCTTCCGCGTGTCACGTTGGAATTGGGTGCCTCCCGTAACGAGGACTTGGATGGCGTGCGCGGTGTATCCAAGGATCGCCTGGCGATGCTGCGTCTGAATTGGAACCTATACAACGGCGGCGGCAACTACGCGGCCAAGGATGCAGCAGGGGATCGTGTCGATCAGGCCATGCATCTGTTGAACGACGCCCAGCGCGAGGTTGTCGAGGTGACGCATCAGGCGTGGAATTCGTTGTTGTCCAGCACTCAGCAGCTCAGCTACTTAGACGACTATGTGCTGTCGGCTGACAACACGCGTCAGGCCTATGCTCAGCAGTTCACGATCAACCGCCGCAGCCTGCTAGAGATTCTCGATGCTGAAATTGAGCTGTTCGACGCCCGCACGGCCGAGGTGAATGCCCAAGCCGATCGTGTGGTTGCGGACTTCCAACTGGCGGCCAGCCAAGGCCAGCTGATTTCGCTGGTGAGTAGCGAGAACTAATCCAGCTCGGGGGCTGCATAGGTTTCTAGCAGCCTTGAACGGGCAGGTTCTGGACAGTGCGATAGGCGCTCGTCCAGTTTGGTTGAGGGGCCTTCTTGGCCCTTCAGTCGTTTTGCGGCAGCGATATTCGTTTCCATGGGTTCGTATAGCTCGCGCATTTGCGCGTCGATGGCCTGGGCTAGATCCGTCGGATTACTGAGCGCCGCTTCGTCCTCAATGGGCTGGCCAAACGCCACTTTGACCCGTCCCTTGTAGCCTTTGATGCCCAAAACGATGTTTTCTAGATCCTCACTATCCGCCTTGGCATAGCCGCCCTCTGCTTGGGTCTTCCATAGCTCAACCGCTTTGGCGCTATCGCAGGGGTCGACTTCGTAACTGATATAGACCGGAACAATCGATAGCGATTTCAGATAGCCGGCGACGCCCTCTGGGTGTTTTCGGCCTGCCATCGAGATCATTTTGATGATGGCCGGATCCGATTTGTCGATACCGTCTTTGGCACGACCTTCTTTTTGCGCGATCCAGATAGACTGGTCTTCGTTTAGGACCGAGTGCCCAATATAGCTGGACAGCTGACCGACAACCTTGGCCAGCTCCCGCGGGCCGGCCACATTACGTCGGACAATAAAGCTCTTGTTCAAACGCATGAGGTCTTCAACAAAGGGTTGCTTGATCAGGTTGTCACCGATCGCAATACGCACTGTGTCACGGCCAGCGCTGTGCAACGCCCAGTTCACCAAGGCCGGATCCATCACGATATCGCGGTGGTTACTGATAAACAGGTAGGGTTGTTTGGGCAGTTGGTCCAGACCGGTGATGGTTAGATCATCAATGGTAGTTTTGATGACCTTGGCCATAAACGGCGCGACCTTGTCCTGCAGATCGGCGATGGTATTCAGACGCTTAAACTGGCTGCGCAGGCGTTGGGCAATTAAAAAACGCGCCAGTCCGGGCCATAGCATCGAGGTTTTCGGTAGAGCAAGACGAGCGACACCCGCCAAAAAGGGCGTGCTCTTGATGAGGCGATTCAACGCAGGCTTTAGATCCTCGTCACCGTAGGGGGCGATGTTTGAATAGTCTTGGCTCAAGGGTTTGCTCACAACGGTTACAATGCGAGCGGAGTATATTGCGCTCAGGAGCCCTTATCTATGCCTTTACCGTCCTCATGGGCATCTCTTTTGTCGACAGAGCAAATCTCGCAGGTGCAGCATTTAGAGGCGTCTCTGCCGGCTGACACCTTGCCTCCTCGAAGTCATTGGTATCGGGCACTCGAGTCGTTACACCCCGATCAGGTTCGCGTGGTGGTGTTGGGACAGGATCCCTATCACGGACCTGGCCAGGCAGAGGGCTTGTCATTTTCGGTGGCCCAGGGCCCCTGGCCGCCGTCGTTGCAGAATATCTTCAAGGAGATGTGTGATGACTTGCAGTGCCAGCCCCCCTTTATGGGTTCATTGCAGCCCTGGGCGGCTCAAGGTGTGTTGTTACTCAATCGCGTGCTGACGGTCGCGCCGGGTCAGGCAGGCAGTCACCAAGGAATGGGGTGGGAGAGCATCACGGCACGCTGGATCGAGGTACTCAACGAAACGGCGCCAAAAGCGTTTTGGCTATGGGGTAAAGAGGCGGGCGCCCTGGCCGCAAGCTTGGATCAGCAGAAACACCTGGTGTTGTGCGCGCCGCATCCCTCGCCGTTATCCAGTTGGCGTGGTTTCTTTGGGTCCAAACCTTTCTCTCAAACGAATCAGTGGCTAGCGCAACAGGGCCTGCCCGCTATTGATTTCGCTTCAGTTTGAGCGGACTTACGATTTCAAAGGGTAGCGGTTGGACACTGGCCAAAATGCCGTCGGTAGTGACGCATTCGTCGATTTCGGCCCCCAATACCGCCAGTCCATGTGTGCCAAACACGTTGATGAGGGATCCCACTTTGCGATTCTCCACAAACAAATCGCCGGCAGCTTCAGGCTGATCTAGGATCACCGGGCGGACGGTTTTCTTGACCGCGCCTAGGTGCTCGGTGCGAGCCACCACTTCCTGGCCGCTATAGCATCCCTTGGTGAAACTAATCCCCCCTAGGCTTTGCAAATGAAGCTGCTGTGGGGTGTAGGCTTCGTGGCTGCTGTCACTGATCCAGGCCAGTGCCCGCTCAATGCGCAGTGCCTCCCAACCCGGTTTGCCGTCGCTAAATTGGGGGGACCACCCTTCGATTAATCCACCGATATCCATTTGTATCTCGGCCTGCATGGGGGTCGTGTCGCCCAGCCCACGCCACTCGGTCATTTCGTACTGACAGCCAAAGAATGGCAAAAACTTAGCCAGTGCTTGCTCGACGGCCTCCACACGGTCAGCGGGTAGGCTCAGGTAGGCGTCGCCTTGGAACAGTGCGACGCCAAAGTTGGCGACCATCCGTCCTTTGGGTGTGCAAATGGCTCCCGCGACGCCCTGGCCCTCTACCAGCTTTTTCATATCAACGGTGGTTTGCCCGTTAAGCAATGCAATGGGGTCGCGGCCGTGAATGCGTACCAGCCGCCAAGCGTTTAATGAATAGGCCATGGTCTTAGACATTCTTCCTAAGTGCTTCTCGTTGGGTCCTAGATGGTTACAATGCGCCCACAAACAAGGGAGAGCACATGATTTCCGAAGTCGATTATAAGCGCTTAGTCTGGCACAGCCGCCGGGGCATGCTCGAATTGGACGTCCTGCTGGGACCCTTTACGGAACAGCATTTCAAACTGCTGTCTGACGAGGATCAGGCACATTATCTGCGTCTGATTGATGCCGAGGACGCCGATATCTGGGGTTGGCTGCAGGGCACCCTGGCCATCGAGGACGCCGG
>JBMYYI010000082.1:0-4212 GCA_049609265.1 Litorivicinus sp.
TTCAATCCAAACCGTCTAGTGCGTTTGCGCCCATAGCGGTGACGCCAGATGAATTGGGCGACCTGTGGAAAGGGTATACGCTTGCGACAGAGATGCGCGTCGATTTAAACGGCAAACCGTTTGGGCGCGCGCGTATCGACCAAGAAATGACCTTCAATATGGCACAGTTGGTGGCTCATGCCGCCCGAACACGACCTTTAGCCGCAGGTTCGCTGATCGGAAGCGGAACAGTTAGCAACAAGGGAGCTGACGGCGGCCCTGGCAAGCCGATTTCAGATGGGGGCGTTGGGTACTCGTGTTTGGCTGAGATTCGAACGATCGAAACTATTGAAAAAGGTGCGCCAACAACGTCGTTTTTGAGCTGGGGGGACCGTGTGCAGATTGAAGTCCTCGATAACACGGGGCACTCAATTTTTGGTCAGATCGATCAAGTCGTCGAACAGTTATGATCCTTTATGACTACTGGCGCTCCAGCGCAAGCTACCGAGTTCGCATAGCGTTGTCGCTGAAAGGACTGAGCTACCAGAAAGTGGCCGTGAATCTGCTTGAGAGCGAGCACCTTGCTGCTGAACATCTCGGCCGTAATGCGTTGGGTCGCGTTCCTGTGCTTGTGGATGGAGACCTTACGCTGACCCAGTCTGGCGCGATTCTCGAGTATTTGAATGGGCTTTGTGGACCTGATTTGTGGCCAGAAGACCGAATCAAGTGTCGGGAGTTGGTCGACCTAATCGCGTGTGACATTCACCCAATCTGCAATCTAGGCACCGTAAAAGCGGTTTGTGAAACCGCTGGTCGCAACGTCAAAGTGGAGTGGATGGTTCGGGCAATGCAGTCCGGTTTGGATGCCTTAGAAGTCCTCTGTCCAGCCCCGGTTGGGGGGTGGGCATTCGGTCACCCCAGCATGTTCGAGGTCTATTTGGTTCCTCAAATGTACAATGCATCCCGGTGGGGAATGGATTTGACCCAATGGCCAAAGCTAAGTGAGATTAATTCGGTAGCTGTGGATTTGGATGAGTTTCGCTTTGCCGCTCCGGTTGGGGCGTAGGGTAGATTACGTTACACGTGTAGTGATGCGCCCCGCCAATACAGGACACTTCGTTAAGCGAGTAAAATCGATGAACGAGGTATTCCATGACACCAAAGAAACAACGCCAAAAGTATGCCCCTGAGTTCAAAGCCGAAACGCTTAAGCTTGCGGAGAAAGTCAGTGTTGCTGCCGCTGCCAAAGAGCTGGGACTCAAAGAATCACAGATCTATGCATGGCGGCCAGCTGCTGCCAAGAAAGCATCCGTTAGTGATCGAGAAGCAGCGCTGCAAACCGAAGCCGCAAGGCTCAAACGACAGCTTGGTGTTCAGGCCGAGGAGCTAGCGATTGTAAAAAAGGCGGCCTACTTCGCGAAGTGGGTATTACACATGGAAGAAGGCGCTGACGGTGCCAAGCTGTCGATTCAACTGGCAGCAACAACTTGATCGAAAGGTTAGGAGTGCCTTTGACGCCAGTAAGGGGCGAAATGGAGCCAGGCGAATACAAGCCGACCTAGCAGCACAAGGCGGTCGTCACGACATAAAGACGATCAGCCGTAGTATGCGACGCCAGAAGCTTGTTGCTAAGGCTGCACGCAAGTTCAAGGTCACAACCAATAGCAACCATAAGCTCCCTGTTGCACCGAACCTACTGGACCAGAACTTTACGGCTACTGAACCCAACCAGAAATGGGCTGGCGATATCACCTACCTGATGACCAGCGGAGGTTGGCTCTATCTGGCAGTGATGATTGATCTGCACTCTCGAGCCGTAGTGGGCTGGTCAATGGGAAAACGGATGACGGCTGATTTAGTCTGCGAGGCACTGCAGATGGCGCTTTGGCGACGAGGGTTCCCGGAGCAGACCATCATTCACAGCGATCGTGGGAGCCAGTACTGCTCTGAGGCTTACCGCAAGCTCATCAGCAAGCACAAGCTACGGCAGAGCATGAGCCGTAAAGGGAATTGCTGGGATAATGCGTGTGTGGAGCGTTTCTTCCACTCTTTGAAAGTCGAAGCACTGCAAGACGAGCCCATCATGGATCGGGAATTCATGAGCCAAGCGGTCTTTGAATACATTGAGGTTGATTACAACCGAACCCGCAGGCACAGAGCTCTTGGCTATCTCAGCCCTGAAGCATATGAGCAGAAGTTAAGTGCTTAACAGGGTGTCCAGAATCGGCGGTGCAGATCAGTTCCTCGAAGACCGGCAACATGGACTTACGTGACACCGACGTCCAACCACCAAAGACGGCGTCGACCTGGTCCTTTTCAATCAGCTCACGTGCTTTTTCGGCGAACAGCGGCCAGTTGGACGCGGGGTCCACCACCACAGCTTCAAGCTGTTTACCCAGCAGTCCGCCTTTCTTGTTCTGCTCGTCGATCAGCATCAGCATGGTGTCTTTCAGCGTAGTTTCGCTGATGGCCATGGTGCCGGACAATGAGTGCAGGACGCCGACCTTGATGGTGTCAGCGGCGATCGCCATGTTAGCGAGGCTGGCAGCCAAAGCGATGGGTGCGAGGCGAAGGGCTTTCAGTGTGTTACGAGTGTTCATGGTCTCTCCGTGAGCTGGGTTAGCACGAAGGGCCATGGCGGATAGCGTGCCAACTACCTAGGGGCGTTGAAATTACTGGGGTTTCGTGAAGCCGGTGCTGCTCAGCGTGGGATGTTCGAGGGTCAAAATGATAACGAGTGCGCAATCTTGGTGTGGCGGAAATCGTGCGGCGCACCAAAATGGTCGGTGGGTTTTGGTACCCGTATGGGCTATGCTAAATGTTATATTGTAACGTCTAAGGTGCGGGAGTCTTTATGGGTATTAAATGGGTGTTGTCGGCATCGGTATGGATCTGTGCGTCGGCGTTTGCCGCGGGCGGTCATCACCATGGCGAAGGTCAGTTGGAGATTGCGTTAGATGGCAATCGATTGGACGTGAATCTGGTGGCTCCCGGGGCGGACCTGGCGGGTATATCAACCGCAGGTAACAGTCTGTTAACGATCGATCAGGGCGGCTGCACCGGGTTTGACGTGACCGCCTCAGAGGTCGAGGTCGACCACGGTCACTCGGATATCACCCTGACTCAAAGCTTTGAGTGCACCAGGCCCGCGGCCATTGGCGGGATCCGCGTTAGCCTGTTTGATTGGGCCCCGTCATTGGAAGCCGTCGAGGTGGTGTATTTGTCTGACGACATTACCGTCGCCACCGAACTGACACCGGCGACGCCGGTTTTGGCTCTGGATGACTGAGCTGGCCCTGTCGACGACGGGGCTGGCGGTTGCGCTTGGCCGCCGTCACCTGAAGTTTCCAGATCTGGCCCTCGCGGCTGGCTCGTCCATGCTGGTGCTGGGGCCCTCGGGCAGCGGTAAGTCGACCTTGATTCAAGCGCTGGCAGGGTTGTTGCCGATCCAAAAGGGGGATGCCCGGGTGGCAGGCCAGTCCCTGGGTGCATTGTCTGCACCCGCCCTGGATCGCTTTCGTGCGCGCCATCTTGGGTTGGTGTTTCAAACCCTGAATCTGTTGCCTTACTTTAGCGCGCTCGATCACCTGCGTTTGGCCCGCGAGTTTGCTGGGCTGCCCGCGCGCGATGATGCCTCAGCGCTTGACGGCTTGGGACTGGCGGCGGATCTGCACCAGCGCCCCGTGCGGCATTTAAGCGTCGGCCAGCAGCAACGCGTTGCCGTGGCGCGGGCACTGGTGACGCAGCCGTCCTTGGTGTTGGCCGACGAGCCGACCTCAGCCTTGGATGAGTCCAACCGCGATCTGGTGGTGGGGGCGCTGCTGTCCCAAGCCGCCGAATCGGCCCTGTTAATGGTCAGTCACGATCGCAGTTTGGCGACCCATTTTGATCAGGTGATTGAGCTGTGATGTTGCGCTTGGCCCTTAAATCCCTCAGTTATCGCCGCGGCAGTGTCGGCCTGACGCTGGTGGCTATCGCCCTGGCGCTGGTCATGGTGGTGCTGGGCGGGCGGCTATCGGAGGGTGTTAAGAACGGTCTGTATTCAGGGTCGCGCGGCGTGGATTTGGTGGTGGCCCGGTCCGCTGGCGACGTGCAGATCGTTATGCAGGCTCTCTATCAAATCGGCCCAGGCGGTGCTGGCATGGGACCGGACGATCAAGCCTTGGTGGCTGCGCTGGATGATGTCGCGTGGGTGGTTCCGGTGGCCCTGGGTGACTCGCACCGGGGATTGCC
>JBMYYI010000083.1:0-4033 GCA_049609265.1 Litorivicinus sp.
CCGCCGGTATCGCTCCAGATCTCAGGCGATGACATGGCCAGTTGGGCTAAGATTTCCCGCGGACTAAGGGCCCCGATCGCCAGCCAATGTGATAACTGGCTGGTACCCGCAATGGCAGGCAGATTCCGTGTGTCGTCGTATCGATCAACCTTGGGTAGCCAAGCGGCCAAATCGTTTGAGATATCGCCGGTCGAGCTTGGCCACAGGGATTCGATCTCGCGATCCAAAGGCCATTCGCTGGGCGCACAGGGCAAACTCGATTTTGGCGAAGGTTGAGGAAGCGGTGACGGCGGCTGATGCCTTAATTGTGCAAGCCAGCGTTTCTTGTAGGGTGTGAAGACGGAATAAAAGTTGCCTTGACCGGTTTTTAATGTGCCGGGTTCGACGGCACACTGATCGTGATAAATCCGCACCGGAATCGTGCTGGTACGACTCAGGTTTTCATCCCGTCGTGTCTCATCCCATTCATATTGAGCATTGAGGTGGATTGACGTGATGCTCCATTGTTTTGCGAGCGCGAGCAGCTCGTCTACTTGCCCATCAAAAGTAGACGCGCTGAGTCGGCGAAGAGGCACTCTCAATTGCGCCAGCTCGCCAGCCAAATGATGCAAGCGATTGTTAATCAGTCGACGCTGGATGTCTGAGCGATGATGACGGGCAAAGGTTTCCTCCGCGATCCCAGCAACAGCGATAACGTCTTCTGAGCTCGCCATGGCTTGGGTCAGGGCAGGGTTGTCATGTGTCCGGAGGTCGGCTCGTAACCAAACCAATCGAGTCATTGATAGTCTCGGCGTTTAGTCCCTGCATGAGTGTGATGCCGCGTCTTGCTGGCGTCACCCATTTTACGTGATATGCCAGGCACTACCAGCGGTTTGTTCAAAATTGGGGAAATTAGCTTTTACTTGTATTTTTTGTTACAACCGGTTGATGTCGCGAATAAAAACGAAGTAATTAACGATGCTGGCAGGTCGATTATTTTTGTTCTTTAACGGGCTGCTCGGCGTGTTGCTGGGTGGCTTCGTCACGTTGTTTGCCGATTTATCGATCTTAGGTATCCAATTAACGGGGGCGCCCTTGATCGAAGTGCGCACCGCGATGGGTGGTGCCTGGCTGACCCTTGGCTTGTATTGGTTTGCAGCAACTTTCGGACGGCGCGTCAGAACCGCCGTGGGTGCTGTCTCAGGTTTTTATGCGGTGACGGCAATTGCCCGTGGTATTGCGATGCAAGCCGGTGGCTCTACCGAGGTCACGTTGATGTTTTTGGCGTTCGAGGCTGTCGTGGCCTTGCTCGGTGCGTTATTGTTTTTCGTCACACTCGCGCCCAATCGTCGCCGAATCTTTGCTGGTGCTGACTAAGTCAGCTAGCCAGGATACTCTGTGCAGCTTGCTGGCCCGATAACCACGCACCTTCTACCCGACCGCCTAGGCAATAGTCTCCACAGACCCAGATGTGGGTTGACGGCTGCAGAAAACCGACACGGTTGGATTCATCCTTGGGCCATGGTCGGGCGTAGCGCCACCGGTGTATTCCGTTTTGATTGATTTGGAAATCGTTGGGCAGAATCTGCTGAAGCTCCATCAGCAGCTGAGCGCTCACCTGTGCAGGATCTTCCTCTAAGTGCTCTTGGCTAAATTCAGGCGTGGGGTGCACCACCCAACGATTCTGTGTGTTGCGGCCGGGTTTGCTTGAATCCTTGGCGACCCAGCCAATGCTGGAGTCCTTTACAAACGCAGCGTCAAAAGGTTGCTCCCCCTCTATATCAACCCAGAGCGCCCAGCACGGGGCTTGGATTGGGACAGCAAGGTCAGGTAACAGCTGTTGTGCTTGGTCAGCAGGGCAGGCGATCACAAGGCGTTCAAAATCCAGCATTTGGCCATCGCTCAGTATCACGTGATCTTCTATCACTGCAGTGACTTGTCTTTGGGGCTGAATTCTTAGCGATTTAGCGAGATGGTGAGCCAGTGACCCCATTTTGGGTGTGCCGACATAACGGGCTTGCTCATCAGGCGAGGGCACCCAGCCGCTTGCATCCACTACGGCTACTTTGGGATGCCAGGTAGCTACGGCTTGGTCTGTGATCCATTGTTCTACCTGTGCCCGAAATCCTGCGTCTCGAGCGGTGAAATACTGCGCGCCCAGGTCTACGGCACCCTGTTCGGTGCGCTTTGATGAAATGCGGCCGCCGGGACCGCGGGCCTTGTCTAACACCAGACAGTCGTGGCCGGCTTGTTGCAGGGTTTGTGCGCAGCTCAGTCCGCTAATGCCGGCACCGATGATCAAGGTCGCAGGGGAGTTCATATGAGGGGTTGCCATTATTTTGCAATCGAGTAGCTTGGATAGGGCAAGACCATAACAAAACAAGAGGTGTCTCGTGTCCGAAAAATCAAAAGATCACGTATTCGATTCAGCAGCCATTATTGGCGTGCTCGTAGCGGCCGTTGCCGCGTCGCTGCATTGGATTGCTAGCCAGTAGCGAACGATGTAATCCAGCTGGCCAGCGCGCTCAGCACAAAAACAAACAGCAGTACAAAGGTCAATGCACCGGCGATAAGCCCGGATAATGGTGCTTTTTTCGCATCATCCAGTCGCCCCTTTGTGCTGCGCACCCCAAAGGCTGCGGCGCAGATACTGCGGACCACAGCCCACAATTGTTGAAGTGCTTTTTTCATCGTTTTTTCCTTGATTAACGCGGGTTAATCGCCATCATTGGCGTAACAACGATGGAGTTCAAGATGATTGATATTACTGCGAGCGCGCAAGAATACCTGCGCTCATTGCTTGCTAAGCAAGAGACCCCGGGCTGTGGCGTACGAATTTTTGTTTCACGCCCGGGTACTCCCTATGCCGAAACCTGCCTAGCGTATTGCCGGCCCGGTGAGCAAAAGCCCGACGATCAGGAATTCCCGTATGAAGGTTTCAGCGCCTGGATCGAAGCTGCCAGCTTGCCGTTTCTAGAAGAGGCGCGCATTGACTATCAGGCCGATCGGTTGGGCGGACAGCTGTCCATCAAAGCGCCCAATGCGAAAATGCCTAAAGTGGATCCTGATTCGCCTTTAGCTGAACGCATTACTTATGTTCTGCAAACTGAAATCAACCCGGGCTTGGCAGCGCACGGCGGAGAGGTGAGTTTGATTGAATTGACCGACGACCCGGTTGCCGTGTTGCAATTTGGTGGCGGTTGCCAAGGCTGCAGCGCGGTCGATGTCACGCTCAAAGATGGGGTTGAGAAAACCCTGTTAGAGCAAATTCCCGAGCTCAAAGGGGTCCGGGACGTCACTGACCACAGTGATACCAGTAACGCTTACTACCAGTAACAGGAGCCGCACCGCCATGGAGGCTGCCACTCAAGCGCAAGTTAAATTGATCAGTCCGGATTTCACGACCGAGGTGAAGTCGATATTGGTCGATGCGTACAGCGACGAGCGCACCTTTATGGCGCTGTTTGAGCACTCAAAGCCCAACTACCTTCAGCGCTTGCGGGCCTTTGTTAGAGAGTACTGCCAAGCGCACCTGGAAAACGACCAGAGCCTGTTGGGTCTGTTTGTAGATGAGCAACTGGTGGGGGCGGCTTTGTACTGTGGTCCCGGCGCGCACCAAGGCCATGAGGTGACGCTGAAACAGCGACTGGCCATGATGGCGACCTTGGGAATTGGCAATGCTAATCGCTACCTCAGCTATCAAACCCAACTCAAACAAGCGATGCCCGCTGGTGACTGGTGTTATCTACCTCTGGTGGGTGTTCGTCACGAGTTTCGCGGAAAAGGGCTCGGCCGATTGCTGCTGCGTCGCGCCTGGGAGTTGTCCAGGGATATGCCGCAGTCCGGCGGTATTGCCCTAGGAAGTGGAGCTGGATCTGCTTCGGATTATTATATCCAACAGGGCTTTAGCGTGGTCGGGCACTTAGATGTTGCCGGCACGCAAGAAAAATTATTTTTTAAGGCCTCTAAATGACCCGAGAAGAACAGATCCTTGCAGCGATTGATGAATTTTTGCCCTGTCCTACACCACAAGCGTGGTTAGAGGAGGCCGCTA
>JBMYYI010000084.1:0-3812 GCA_049609265.1 Litorivicinus sp.
TAATTTGGCGCTTGGAACCGGTGACCGGAGAGTCATAGATAATCGCGGTTTGCTCGCCGCGGCCATTTTCGACATGGTAATCCACCGCCAAATAGCAGGTGTTCAGCTCACCATCGGCGAACCAACGATCGCTGCCCAATTCGTCCTGACTCAAAATCTGAGTCGGGGCTTTGTACCAAGCGATTTGCTGAGCGATTTCGCCCCAGTACTCGGCCGGTGTATCGACCGAGCGTTTGAATTCAGACGCGTATGACATGGGTATCCTGATTGTTGTAATTCACTGGCCAATCAGATTACGGAAGAACCGACCCCGGGACACTTAAACCAAAGGCGAATCTAGCACGGCGATTTCTACCCAGGGTGCGGGTGGAGTGACCTGGGCAGGCCAGATAGCCAACAATCCACCCAGGGTTTGCGGATCGCAGACTAACTGCTGCTGTTGCGACGGCAAATCTGCCAGGATTTTGTGCGCCAGCTCATGATTGGACGACGCCAAAACCGCCTGACTTTGCCAATCGATACCCGGCCAATGCGGGATGGTTTGGGTCCATCGAATCCCGTGCCCTTCTAACAAACCGATCAGGTGCCCTGCCAGGCCGAACCCGGTGATATCCGTCAGACGTACCGGAGGCGGTAGATCCATCAAGTCGTATTCAAGTGGATACGCATGATCCAACCAGGCGTCAATAAAGCGTCCACGGACCCGATCCTCCATGGCACCGGCGAGCAACAACCCGGATCCTTGCGGACGAGAGATCCAGACTCGCATCCCCGGTTGCAAATCAGCAGGCTCGCTTGGCTGAGCCGGTCCTAGCAGGGTCAAGGTGACGTTAGCCGGGTGATTGTTCCAGCTGTGTCCGCCCAAGGACTCGCCCAACTCAACCGTCGCTAAGCCCTGGGTCATCATGGCCAAGTCGCGCCTAACCAAAGGTGGTTGGTTGTCGTTAACTGCGCTGGAAGTCGCATAGGCCTGGGGCCTGCTGCCGGCCGCAATCAAATCACCCGCTGCATGCATTGCCGCCAAGCGCCCAAGCCACCACGGGTCCCCGAGCGGATCAGTCAGCGTATCCACCGTCACCATTTGTGGCTGCTGCACATCAAAACGAACCGCGTCGCGGGTGAGGTCCACCGCTCCCAATGCCTGCGCCGGCGCTTTGGATCCACAGCCCATGCACAACGGCTGATCCTGACCGGCAATTTCAGGCCGCATACTGGGCAAATGGGTCGAAAAACGCGCCATAAAACGACGGTCGATCCAGTCTTTTAATTTCCAAACCCAACGACCCTGAAGCACGTGCTGGCCACGCCAAGCGATGGCTTGATCATTCGCCAAATTCAAAATAGCCAACCACTGTTGCTGGGGCGTCCAGGGCTGGGTCGGCTGGGCACTGAGGTGTCGGCGCAGGTTATTGGCCAGTACAGGACCGGCCCGGACGGCGAATACGCCCGCCTTGGGGCGACCAATGGCCGCCGCATCGCCAGCGACAAAGATATTGGGATAACCGGGCACGCTAAGGTCAGGCTGGGTTAATACGAAACCGTCCGCATCGGTCGGCAATCCACTGTCCGCCAACCAAGTGGGCGCAGCCGCTTGGGTATTCCACAAGCAATGATCAAAATCGATGGCGCGATGCGCCAGGATCAATTGCTTGTCCCGGACCTCGACCACTGGCCCCTGTATTACTTGAATCCCGCGCTGTGCCAGCACCGCTTGAATTTGCTGCTGGACCCGTTGTGGAGCGCTAGGTAATAGCCCGCCCGAACCCACGACCAGCCGCCAGCGATGATGAGGCAAGCGTTTTTGGCCGGCCAAGACGACCTCGACGGCACCCACACCCGCGCCAACGACCACGCTGGCATCTGCACATTGAGCGCGGGGGAGCATGCGTCGTTCAAACTGCTGGATAAAATGCGCGATCGGTTTGACTGCCACCACGCGATTCGCGGCGCCTGGGGTCGATAAGTCCGGAGTCGCGCCTGGGTTTAGGCTTAAGCAATCATAATCAAGATGTCGCGGCAACCCGCTGGCACCATCGATCAGGTGGATGCGTTGAGCCTTCAAATCGATCTGCTGGACCCGAGCACGAATTAGCCGGACGCCGGCCCACCGACACAGGCGAGCCAGATCGATATGGCAATCATCCCATTGATAACGTCCGGCCATTAAACCCGGCAGCATTCCCGAATACGGGGTCTCACTGCTGCTGTTGATCAGCGTGACTCGAACACCGGATACAGGCTGCATAGCCAGCATCCGAATCACACCGACATGGGCATGTCCGCCGCCGACCAAAACCAGGTCAGTGGCTAGACGATGAGTCTTCACCGGGTAACGGAGCGCATGGTGACAAACTCCTCGGCTGCGGTTGGGTGAATACCCACTGTCGCGTCGAAATCATCCTTAGTGGCGCCTGCCTTGATCGCTACGGCCAGCCCCTGAACAATCTCGCCAGCATCCGGCCCTAACATCTGACAACCGATAACCCGCTGATCCGAACGACGGACTAATAGCTTCATTAACGTCCGCTCATCACGACCCGAAAGCGTGTGGCGCATCGCCTTGAAGTTAGAAACGTAAACATCGATTTCAATACCCTGCTCACGTGCTTCCCGCTCGATCAATCCCACCGTCCCGATATTGGGCTGACTGAAAATCGCCGTTGGAATGTCACGGTAGTCCATTTGAGCGTCGGATTCGCTGCCAAACCAACGACGCACAAACACCATCGCCTCTGAGGTTGCAACGGGAGTGAGCTGCCAGGAATCTTCTACGACATCGCCTAACGCAAAGATGCTAGGCACATTGGTTTGGTAGCCGCTGTTAACCTTGATCGCGTTGTTACGCCCCATCTCGACCCCCAGCGCGTCAAGACCCAGGCCATTAACGTTTGGAACACGACCGGTCGCCATTAGCACCGCATCGTATTCAGCACTAGACGCATGCTTGAAATCGACACGAATACTGCCGTCGGTTTGTTTTTCAAACGCCGTCGGATAATCGTTCAAGGCAATTTCAATACCCGACTGCGTCATTTCATGGGCCAATGCCTCAACGATTTCTTCGTCAAAGTTTTTCAAAAAGCGATCGCCTCGATAGCTCAGCGTGGTTCGGGCGCCCAGACCGTTAAAAATCCCTGCAAATTCAACCGCCACGTAACCCCCACCCACGATCAGGATGCGTTGTGGGAACACTTCTAGGTCAAAGATTTCATTGGAGCTGACGGTATGTTCGATACCCGGAATCTCAGGCATGAAGGGCCAGCCACCGGTCGCCACCAGAATCTTGTCAGCGCTGATGACCTCATCACCCACTTGAACCTGGTTAGCCGACAGAATGCTCGCCCGAGCGTTGTAAACCGTGACCTCAGCCCCGTCCAACATGCGATTGTAGATGCCGTTCAAGCGAGCAATTTCTTGTTTCTTGGCCTCGACCAAAGCCGACCAATCATGCGTCGGCGCCTGCACCTGCCAGCCAAATCCGGCGGCATCTTGGATTTGATGACGGTATTCGCTGGCATAGACATAGAGCTTTTTCGGAACGCATCCGACGTTGACGCAGGTACCGCCCATGTAGCGGTCCTCGGCCACGGCCACTTTGGCCCCAGTAGCGGCTGCCATACGAGCCGCACGAACGCCGCCGGAACCGGCGCCGATTACGAATAAGTCATAGTGTTTCATGGTGATCCTTGGGATGTCGTGTGGGCATCATTAAACGTCGAATCCCTCTCAATAGCCATTCGAGTGAAGCTATCAACCCCATTGGGAAAATTGGGATAAAAAAAGCCCCCGACAACCGAGGTTGTCAGGGGCTT
>JBMYYI010000085.1:0-3799 GCA_049609265.1 Litorivicinus sp.
TTTATGGCCTCAGCCGATTGGTGAGTGGTTGACCGGTTCGACCTAGCGTTGGGCCACTTGTCTTTGATTGGTTTGCGACTGCGGTTGTTTCAAACTAATCTCTGGTTGAGATGTTTTTGAGGTCGGGCTGAGTTATGTGGCGAGGGATGCTAGTCGCGCTCTTTGCGAGTGTACTGGGGGGCTGTCAGACAGTGGCAACCAAGCCCGTTCAAGTCGAGATCATGTCGGCAAGTGAGTGGCGGCAGTCCACTTCTGCGCCTCAAGTTGAGGATGCTTTGTTAAGCCCGTCAGACGCGGCGAGCTTTTTGCGTCGAACCGGGTTTGAGCCATCCCCTGGCGAAGTGATGGCCGCCAGCCAGTTAACTCGACATCAGTTGATCCAGCAGACTCTCCAAGGACTATCGACTCGCCCCGTTGTCTCGCCACCCGATTGGGTACGCGATGATCCGCGCTATTGGTTGCGTGGGTTGATGGATGAAGAGTTTCGCCAGGCTTTCAATAACGCTCGAGCCGCAGAGGTCGGGCAGCTCCGCCAATGGTGGGTGCAGCAAATGATACAGACCCCTTCGCCAATGGCTGAGAGGTTGGTTTTGTTTTTTGATAATCGCTTAGTCGCCGGGTTCAGCGGACTGAATGACAATAGTCATGCGCTTTGGCAACACCATCAGTTGATTCGCGACCATGCCACCGGTGATTACCGTGGTTTGATTCAGGGCTTGGTACGCGATCCGGCGGTGCTCATGTATTTGGACAATGATCGAAATACCAAAGATGCCCCAAATGAAAATTTGGCTCGCGAGATTATGGAGCTATACGTGCTCGGCGAGGGTAACTACACCGAGGCTGACGTTAAGCAAGCGGCCAGAGCGCTGACCGGGTACGGGTTTACTGATCTAGGTGGGACTCGGTTCCAGTTGCAGGGCTGGAATATTGCCGGCGGTTCTAAATCGATCCTGGGTCAGCGTGGTCAGTTTGACGGCGACGACCTACCCAGAATTCTGTTGGACCAGCGTGCGGCGGCAGAGCACCTCGTGCGCGGGCTTTGGTACGAATTCGTGTCTACCCAGGCGCCCGAACCGGCGGTTATTGATCAGTGGACCGATGCGGCCATTGCACTGGATTACCGGATTGATCATTTGCTGGATGTGATTTTGTATTCACCGGAGTTTTGGGATCCGGCTCACCTAGGTTATGGCGTAAAAAGTCCGGTGGAATTTGTGGTGGGCGCGGTTCGTGCGACTCAATCTGCACATCTCTCGCCCGTGGCTTTGGTGTCAGCGATTCAAGGTCAGGGGCAAAACTTATTTGATCCGCCAGATGTCAGTGGTTATGCCGGCGGTGTTAACTGGCTGGCCCCGGAGTTTCTGGTCGAACGCCAAGCCTTTGCACGCTCGTTTGCGCAGGGTTGGATGGCCAAGACACCCGAGCAAAACTTTGACACGCCCCTCTATTTATTGCTGGGGGGAGAAGCCTATTTTGGTCCCCCCGCCTATGAGGTCACGGTCGTGGGTGAACACGGGCGGTGGACAGGATCGGCCTCAGAGCTCGAGCATGCACGTGACACTGAACGCTTGGGCCGATATCAAGATGACAGTGAGATTGAGTGGGCTCGCATCCCGATTCAATTGCCCAGTCACATCAGCGCGGGTGAAGCCACAGCACTGGAAGTCCGGTTTATGTTTGATGCGGCCGGCAGTACTGGAGATCGAAACTTGTTTGTCGGCGGGGCTCAGTGGCGAGGACAATCCTTCGCTGCCAATCTGGGCACCCAGACACCGGGTTGTCGGGGTAACTCTGAAAATACGCGCAGGAATCCAGGAAAACTTTATTGCGCGGGGACGTGGCGTTTAGATCTGCAAGCGGTCAAATCGCAAGCTGACCAGGTATTTAAAACGCCCCAGCCGGTGAGTGGTGATCTGAATACTCGTGGTTTTTATGTGCGCTGGGCGAATGCGCCAGATGATCGTTACCGCTCGATGAACGTCATTTTCGATGGTTTGGAATTTGAAGGGCGTGAATGGGAGATATTTAGCTTCAAGTACGCCATCGACGATCGCGGCACCTACAAGATTGATTTCACTGGCGACGAGTGCATTCCAGATTGCTTCACACGTTGGCCAGCCAAAGCCTGGCGCGATGAGGTCGGGAGACCTCATGTTAATGTGCCCTATTCAAGCGCAGATCAGTGGGCCTACGACCAATACAACGGCTTGACTAAGGATGACAAACGTTTGGTTAAGGCTTTGATGAGTGCCATTGTGGATCTGCCGTTGACGTCGCGAACCTTTGAACGAGATCCGGCGGTCTTAGCGTTTTGGACTGAGACTCAAGCCAAGTTCATTGAGAAGTCTCAAAGCCGACGGTGGCGGTTGTCGCCTCAGCCCAAGGTTCGAGTGTTGGGTGATGCTCGGCAGATGGCCATGATGAGCATGGGAGGCATGATGAATTCGATGCAAATGGATTATCAGGTGGCCGCTGGCGAGGTATCCATACAGCAGTGGTTGGACCAGGCAGAACTCCTGGGGCCTGCTTGGCAATGGGGCTTGGCGGTTCAGGCGGATGCTAGTAACTATCCAGAGGTGCTGCAGCACCCGGGCTATTATTTGAGGTAAAAACGATGCGCCGAAGAACATTTATGCACCTGACGGGTGCTCTAGGCTTGGGCTGGACCTTGCCCGGGTGGGCCGCGGCTGATAACGGTCGAACCCTGGTGTTGCTCCACCTAAAAGGCGCAAACGATGGCCTAAATACGCTCATCCCATTCGACAATGACGACTACAAAAAACTGCGGCCGAAAATAGCGCTTCCCAAGAGCGAAGCGATCGAGATGGGAGACTCGGCGGTCGGCCCGCTTGGGCTGCACCAACGGATGGCAGCCTTGGATGCGTCATTTAATAACGATTTTGCGGTGCTTCCCGGTGTGGGCTATCCCAGTCAAAATCGATCACACTTTAAGTCCGTCAAACTATGGGCAACGGGTAGCGATGGGATTCGGGCTAATCGAAAGGGCTGGCTGGTTGACGCCGTTGAGCGTCAGTTTGCTGCTGAATCGATTGAACTGCATGGAGCCAGTCTAGATGGATCGCTAGAGGTGTTTCGGGCGGGCAACGGCCGATACCTTTCAATGGCGCGTCTCAGTCAGCTCACCGGGTTAAACGTCCCAGAGTCAATGGAGCAGAGCAACGGGTTGTTAAACCTGGTTCAGAATCGCACCCAGACCTTGTCCGAGACCTCGCAGGCGCTAGAAGCTAAGCTCAGCCGCGCGCGACGACTACCGGTGCGGATGCCGCATGGGGAGCTTTCCGCTCAGTTAACGGAAGTCATTCGGCTGATCAGTTCGGGTGCTCGTGTACCGGTCATGCATGTCACACTGGATGGGTTTGATACGCATGAGGGGCAGCTGTGGCGACACCCAAGGTTATTAGAGGAGTTATCCCAGAGCCTCGCAGCGTTTCGACAAAACTTGATTCGTTTGGGCCACTGGGACGAGACCCTGTTGATGACCTATGCCGAATTTGGCCGCCGGGCCGGAGAGAATGGGTCCGAAGGAACCGACCATGGAACCGCAAACACTCACTTCGTGATGGGAGGCAGAGTGCGCGGTGGATTGTATGGCGAACATCCTCGCTTGGATCGCCTGGAGGATGGGGACATGGTTCACTCGATGGATTATCGGGCGATTTATCAGACGATCTCGTCGCACTGGTGGGGCGACCCGCTCGCTTGGGCGGAGTATTCCGATCCGCGGTTAGCCGGGTTGCTGCGGGTTTAGTTCGCCTAATGGGTTCCCTAAACTCGC
>JBMYYI010000086.1:0-3537 GCA_049609265.1 Litorivicinus sp.
CAATCTCCTCGCGGACAATCTTGCCATAGCCTAAGACGCCAAATTTCATGCTTTGTCTCGCCGTGTTTTTCGATACTCTAAAAGAAAAAGGCGTGCGATGAACAAACTTCTTTTAGTCGACGATGATCCCGAAATTCGATCTCTGCTGACTCAGTATCTCAGCCACAATGGCTTTGTGGTCGAAGCTTTTGAGGATGCCGAGTCCATGTTGGCGACGTCGTTGCAGGCTGACGCGTTGATCTTGGATGTCGGTCTGCCAGGCATGGATGGTCTGGCCTGCTGCAAGGCGGTGCGCTCGCGCTCGGCGATTCCCATTATTATGTTGACCGCAGCCAGCGACGATGTGGATCGTATCCTGGGGTTGGAGTTGGGCGCGGATGATTACATGGGCAAGCCATTTAATCCTCGTGAATTACTCGCGCGGATCCGTGCGGCACTGCGTCGGACCCAGCCAGCGCCCGCAACGGGGTTGTCGCTATCCGAAGCCAGACGCCAAGTGAGCTTTAAAGGACAGGTCCAGGAGCTTACCGGCGCTGAATTCAATTTAATGAAGCTGTTGTTTGAGCAGCATCCCAATCTGGCCAGTCGAGACCAGTTAAGTCAGGCACTGCATGGGCGGCAGGCATTAGCCTTTGATCGGACTGTGGATACGACCATTAGTCGCCTGAGGCAAAAACTGGCGGCACTGGGTGCGGGGGATTGTCTTCGCAGCGTGCGTGGCAAGGGGTACGTGTTGGTGCAACCCCGATGAGGTTAAGCCGCTGGCGCGACCGCATCTTGCCCCGCTCGATCGTGGCCCGTATGTCACTGGTTTTGTTCATCGGAATTTTGTTGGCTCAGGCGCTGGGCGGCGCGCTGTGGAGCCGGCAAATCCAAGCCAGTGAAGCTCAACGCTTGGAACAGGTGGCCACGAACCTGGGCTCGCGGATTGGTCAAACGTTACAGTTCTTTAGCCGGTTGCCCGACCAATACCGACACATTGTGTTGGATCAACTGCGAGACATGGGCGGCACCCGGTTTTTTGTTTCCGTAAATCCCTCCTTTATCCCGCTGGTTCAGTTACCTGAAACCGAAATCACCAAAACTGCTAGAGATGTTTTGGCGGCGAATCTGCAGGCGCAAACGGGGCCAGAGCCGCAATTAACGATTCAGTTTGTACCCTTTGATAAGGTCCGGATTTTATCCACCCAGAATCTGATGGTGGATCTGCCGCTGCAATGGAAACGCTTTGCATTGGTGGATCCGCAGGACAGAAGTCCGGTCGCCGTTGTTCAGTACCCACTGGACAAAGACCAATGGATTTACGTTGCCGCAGTCGTTCCACTGGGAGAATCGTTCTATGGCGTGTCTTGGTTGGAGCCTGAACGGTTATTGAGCCTGGCCTTGGTCAGTCTGACGGTATTGTTGCTGACCGTTTTGTTGGTCCGCTGGATCGTGCGGCCACTGCGACTATTGGCCCGGCGCGCGGATGCACTGGGACGCGGTGATGCGCCGGAGCGTATTCAAGAGCAGGGCAGCCGAGAGATGGTCTCAACGATTAAAGCCTTCAATGCCATGGGGCAACGAATTCACAAATTCATTGCCGATCGCGAACGTTTTTTTGCCTCTATCTCCCATGATCTCAAAACCCCGCTGACCCGCGCTCGATTGCGAGCCGAGATGATCCAAGACCCTATGCGGGATGATTTGATCAATGACTTGGATAACCTGGATGTCATGCTCAAGGGCGCTTTGCAGATGGTCAAAGAAGGCGCCATTCATGAAAACCCTGAGCGAATCGATTTAGCTATTTTGCTGGCGCAGTGCGTTCGTGATGCGCAGATCAGCGGATTTCCAACCGCGCTCGATGCCCGGGGCGACTTGGTGTTGCAGGGTCGACGATTAGCCCTGGAGCGTATTTTTAGCAACCTTATCGACAATGCCCTGCACTATGCCAAGGGGGTTGAGATTGTGACCCATCGAGCGGCAGATCGAATCCAGATCGATGTCAAAGACCGCGGGCCGGGGATTCCAGAGGGGCTCAAGGAAAAAGTCTTTGAACCTTATTACCGCAGGGATCTTGCGCCCAACACGATCCATGTGGGCTTGGGGATGGGGATCGTGCGCTCATTGGTGCAACAGCAGGGCGGAACGATCGAGTTGCTGGACCGGCCAGGCGGGGGATTGGTGGTTCGGGTTGAATTGCCGTTGTCACACTTTGACACAAAAAGCGACGTTACCTGACATCCGGCTCAGTAAAGTGTGCAGGTCGAAACACGACAACAACAATAATACGGAGTTACACACTATGATGTTAAAGCGCACTCTGGCTGCCGTAATGGCAGTATCTGCCGCGGCAGCAATGTCGGCTCAGGCCAACGAAGTTGAAGTCTTGCACTACTGGACCAGTGGCGGTGAAGCCAAATCGGTTTCTTTTCTAAAAGAACGTCTGGAAGGTGCTGGTGTGAGTTGGAAAGACTTCGCAGTGGCCGGTGGTGGTGGTGAAAACGCCATGACCGTTCTGAAGTCACGTGCGGTGTCTGGCAATCCGCCTACTGCGGCTCAAATCAAAGGCCCTTCAATCCAGGAATGGGGTGAGTTGGGATTCTTGGCCGACATCGACGACGTCGCGAAGGCTAACAACTGGGACAACCTGTTGCCGGGCGTGGTTTCTGACGTCATGAAGCACGACGGTAAATACGTTGCGGCTCCCGTCAACGTCCACCGAGTGAATTGGTTGTGGGCGAACCCCGAAGTCTTCCGCAAGGCCGGTGCCACCATCCCAACGACTTGGGATGATTTCTTGGTTCAGGCGCAAAAGCTAAAAGACGCGGGATATATCCCCTTGGCGCACGGTGGTCAGGCCTGGCAGGACGCAACGGTATTTGAAGCCGTCGTTTTGGGCGTGGGTGGCGCGGACTACTACAACAAGGCGTTTGTTGAATTGGACGCCGACGCATTGAACAGCGACACCACCGAAGAAGTCTTCCGTGTGTTTGGCGAGTTGCGTAATCTGATTGACGCAAACTCACCCGGTCGTGACTGGAACGTGGCGACCAGCATGGTGATCAACGGCGAAGCCGGTATGCAGATCATGGGCGACTGGGCCAAAGGTGAGTTCACGGTTGCGGGCAAGAACGCAGGCACGGACTACGTTTGTGTAGCGGCTCCGGGTACTTCGGGCGCTTACACCTTCAACGTCGACAGTTTTGCCTTCTTCGAGCAGTCAGACAGCGCGGCGGCCTCGGCTCAAAAGACCATGGCAGCTGAGATCCTGGGGGTTGAATTCCAAGAAGTGTTCAACTTGAACAAGGGTTCTATCCCTGCACGTTTGGGCATGGCACGTGATGAGTTTGATAGCTGCGCCCATGACTCAATGGACGCCTTTGTCGCCAGCTCACAAACCGGCGGTTTGGTACCCAGCTTTGCCCACGGCATGGCAGTACCCGAAGCGGTTAGCGGCGCGATCTATGACGTAGCCACCAACTACTTCAATTCGAGCACCTCACCTGCTGAGGGCAAATCACAGCTAGTTAGCGCTATTCAAGCCGCTATGTA
>JBMYYI010000087.1:0-3395 GCA_049609265.1 Litorivicinus sp.
AATCGTTCGTCATATCCCAGATGGGCAATTTCATGGATTCGTGCATCAAACCGCTCACGCCAGTCAGCCAACGTCCGTGCGTAATGCTCGGCGTAGTCCTCTAGATGGACCAGCCGCAAGTCCGTCACTTGCGAGACTGAGCGCATCATTGCGCTGACGCTGGGCACGAAACCACCCGGAAAGATATATTTCTGAATAAAATCAACGCCTTTTAACGCTTGCTTGTAGCGATGGTCAACAATGGTAATGGCTTGAATGAGCATCAATCCGTCTTGCTTGATTAGGCTGCGGCACTTGGCAAAAAAGGTATCCAAGTATTGATGGCCCACAGCCTCGATCATCTCAACACTAACGAGTCGGTCGTATTCGCCCTCTAAATCTCGGTAGTCCTGTTTCAATAGGGTGATTTGATCGTTGAGCCCCAACGCCGAAATTCGATCCCGAGCAAAGTCATGCTGCGCATCACTGATGGTCGTGGTTGTGACGTGAACGCCGTAATTTTGAGCCGCATGAATCGCCAGCCCACCCCAACCGGTGCCGATTTCGATCAATCGCATACCTGGCTGCAACCCCAGCTTTTGGCAGATCAAATCCAGCTTGTGGGTGGCAGCGGTCTCCAAAGGCGCACTGGCATCGGGATAAACGCCAGAGGAGTACATCATGGTCGGATCTAAAAAGCGCTCGAACAGTTCGTTGCCCAAATCATAGTGCGCCTGGATGTTTTTGCGTGAGTTGGCCTTGGTATTGCGGTTTAGCCAATGCGCCAAGCGCAACGCGGGTTTGAACAGGCGAACCAGTTTGTTTTCCAGCTTGTCGAGTACATGGACATTACGCACGAAAATGCGTGTCATTTGACTGAGGTCGTCCACCGCAATGGATCCGTCCATATACGCTTCGCCCGCGCCGACCGATCCGCGCAGAGCGACGTCGGCCCAAGCACTGGGGTCTAGAATGTCCACTCGCGCCTTTAGGCTGGTATCCAACGGGTCACCAAAATGATGACAGTGACCGCCTTCCCACAACTCCAAATGCCCCTGAACCAAATGACTTAGGGTCTCAAGGCACATGGCGCGGCAACGCCGCTCAATGAGGGTGCCACCGGCTTTGACAGTTGAGAGGTGCTCTAGCGTGTGGCTCATTATTTTTTTAACTCCGAAGGATAGGGTTGGTAGGGCATTCCTTTGCACCAGAGTTTCAATGCCTGCCAGTAAATACCGCCCAGTGTAATAATTGGCATTAACCTAGCACCAATGTGGTCTTTCCAGGTCAGCCTTTCAATAGCACCGAGGGTAAATCCGGCATGTAAAACTTTTTCACTGCCCTGTAACAGGTCCAAGTGAAGTTGAAATTCTCGCTGTGGCCAGCGGGCCTGGATGGTGTAGCTCTGGCCGGCTGGATTAAATGGCGAGACGTGAAACGTCTTTTCCCAGCGATGGCGGATGTCTTCTTGAGCGGGTACCGCGTATACCTCGCGCTCGCGCCAAGGCGTGTTGCGAACCTCTAACAAAATCCCACTGGGCCGGCCGGCGGCGTTATGGCAGTAATAGACCGATAGCGGGTTAAATCCCAATCCAAACCAGGGCGGTTGCGCCAGCATCAAGACCGATCCGCTTGCATCGATCTGGTGTTGGCTAGCGGCGGCTCGGGCTTTGGCCGCTAGGTCGGTGCGGGTAGCGTCAAAATGTCTTCGTGTATCAAAGGGATGAGCTTGATCCAAATCGACGGCGCTGTACCAAGCGGGATAGACAAACTTATGGCGTAGCGGGCTGACCCGTTGATGATAGATCGATCCGCGCAGACGCACTAGGCGCTCTCCGCGTGATCGGTATCGTCCAAGGTTTCGATCAGCGAGGCTGCAGCCTCCAAACCAGCAAGATGGCCGTCTTCATGAAACCCATTGCGCGCCCAGGCACCGCCCAGCACGATTTTCGAGTGCCTGTTGACCTGGGCTAACTTGGCTTGTGCGGCAGGTGAATCGGGGCCGAACTGCGGGTGTGCGTATTCGAATTCACGCAGAATTTTGGCTGGATCGATTCTCCCGTCAGGGTTGACCGTGACAAAGAAATCAGGTGTCTGCGCGGGCATGCACTGCAATTCGTTCATCCAATAAGTCAGAATCGGAGCGTCGGTCCGTTGATTTTGTAGCCGGTAATTCCAGGCCGCCCAGCAGCGAGTTTCGCTAGGCATCAAGCTTGCGTCCTGATGCAGAACAACATGATTTTTGAGATAGGGGACTGAGCTCAGAACTTTGCGCTGATCGTCCCGTGGCTGGGTCAGCATGTTCAGCGCCTGATCGCTGTGGCAGGCCAGTACGACGCCATCGAAGAGCAGGGTTTTTCCTTGCTGAGTAATTTTAACGCCCTGAGGGGTGTCACAAACCTCGGTAACCGGGGCATTTAATTGAATGGACTCTGAAAAATCGGCGCTGATGGGCTCCAAGTAGGCTCGCGAGCCGCCGATCAAAGTGAACCATTGCGGCCGCTGGGTCAGGTCCAGCAGGCCGTGGTTAAAAAAGAATCGTGCAAAGAACAACGCCTCGAACTGCGCCATGTTCTGTTCAGGAGTAGACCAGATCGCCGCGCCCATCGGATAGAGGTATTCGCGCACGAAACGACGGCCCACTCCGATGCGCTTCAAATACTCGCCCAGGGTTAGATCCGGCCCGATGCGATCGGCCGATAGGTCAGCTTTGACGCGTAAATTAAAGCGCACGATGTCCCATATAAACCGCCAGTGTGAGGGATCTAACTTCTGACGCCAGGTTGGTGCCATGGTGCCAAGGTTGGTGCCGGCGTATTCCCGGCCGCTGTCTTCGTCGCTGACACTGAAGCCCATCGTGGTGGGTTGCGATTTAACGTCCAACTGCTCGAGTAATCGAATGAAGTTGGGGTAAGTTCGCTCGTTGTAGACAATAAAACCGGTGTCTACCCAGTAGTCCTGATCTTGAAGGGTCACTTTGACGGTATGGGTATGGCCGCCAATACGATCATCGGCCTCAAAAACAGTCACCTGATGTCCCGCACGATACAGCTCTCGCGCTGCGGTTAAGCCGGTAATGCCGCTGCCAACGATGGCGATGTTTTTCATGATGCGTCGGATTCCTGTGCATGACGTTTGAATGTGTCAATAGCCCGCTGGCGGGATGCTTTTAGATCCACCATGGGAGTCGGGTAGTCGATGTTAGCCTTCGGGCCTTTGGCAAATGGCTCGTGGATGGCCTTTGCGTCAAGGTGCGCAAGCTCTGGCACCCATCGCCGAATATAATCGCCCTGTGGATCAAACTTTTGACTTTGGCTGACAGGATTCATGATCCGGAAATAGGGAGCGGAATCCGTGCCTGTTGATGCGCTCCATTGCCAGCCGCCGTTGTTGGATGCCAGATCGCCATCAATCAG
>JBMYYI010000088.1:0-3338 GCA_049609265.1 Litorivicinus sp.
CATCCGTTTCTCTAACGCTACACCGCTAAATCGCGCTGTAGCGTTAGCGAAGGCGGATGGTCGGAGTGGAGGGATTCGAACCCCCGACCCTCTGCTCCCAAAGCAGATGCGCTACCAGGCTGCGCTAAACTCCGACGCGGCGCGAACAATACGCATTTTGGTATAAGCTGACAAGCCCCGCCTTACACACGCGTCCAGCGTGTACCTTCTCGGGAATCCTCGATCTCGACTGAGTTCTCGTTCAATTGGGCTCGAATCGAGTCTGCCAAGGCGAAATCACGATCCTTTTTTGCCTGGATTCGTTGCTGTACCAGCGCCTGAATCTCTTCATCGCTGAG
The DNA here is from genome assembly GCA_049609265.1 of Litorivicinus sp. Lineage (GTDB taxonomy): Bacteria > Pseudomonadota > Gammaproteobacteria > Pseudomonadales > Litorivicinaceae > Litorivicinus. Next base: position 339 of record JBMYYI010000088.1, read on the forward strand.
CGCATGGTTTTGCACGATTCGAGTCTGCGCCTGAGATGGAACTTGATAAAACAGATTAAACCGCTGCCCCACCCAACGAATAAAACCCGCGGCCGCCGCATCACCGCTCACGTTTAACTCACGTACCGCTTCAAACACCAAGCTCAATGCACCGGGAGTGTTGAAGTCATCGTTCATGACTTCTTCAAACCTCTCAACCCAGTCCGCACCGGCGTCACCCGCTGGCGCGTCACGCAACGCCCTGTAGATGCGGGCCAAGCTCTCACACGCTTGCTCGAGCCCCTCGTCGCTGTAGTTGATGTGCCCCCGATAATGCGAGCTGAGCAAAAAGAACCGAACCACTTCTGGATGATATTTTTCGAGCACCTCACGGATCGTGAAGAAATTACCTAAGGACTTGGACATTTTTTCGTTGTCCACACGAACCGCACCCGCATGCATCCAATAGTTTGCGTAGGTTTGGCAGCTAGCAGCCTCTGACTGGGCGATTTCATTTTCGTGATGAGGGAACTTCAGGTCGGGGCCACCACCATGAATATCGAAGGTCTGACCCAATGCCTTCATACTCATCGCACTGCACTCGATGTGCCAGCCGGGGCGCCCTGCACCCCAAGGCGATGGCCAGGACGCCTCACCGGCCTTAGCGGCCTTCCACAGAACGAAGTCTGCGGGCGATTCTTTATCAGATGCCACATCCACTCGAGCCCCGGCCAACATATCCTCAAGCTTTCGATTGTTAAGCTTGCCGTACTCTTTGAATGCTGCCACTCGGAAGTAAACGTCACCATTCGCCCCTTGATAGGCTGCACCACGTGACTCAAGCTGACCAATCAGATCCAGAATTTCTTGAATATGGCCAGTCGCTCGGGGCTCACTGGATGGGGGTTGGCACCCCAATCGTAGTAAGTCCTCATGCATCGCTTGAATAAACTGGTCAGTTAATTCGGAGAATTCCAGTCCGCGCTCAGCGGCCCGTGCGAAGATTTTGTCGTCTACATCGGTAATGTTGCGCACATAATTGACATCAAAGCCGCTGGCCTGCAAGTGACGGACGATGACATCAAACGCCACCATCACACGGGCATGACCAATATGACAGTAGTCGTACACGGTGATCCCGCAGACGTACATCCCAATTTGGCCAGCATGGATCGGGGTAAATTCGCGTTTGCCGCCGTTTAACGTGTCGTATATCTGCATTGGATCTTAAGTTCGCCGTAAAAACGCGTATGATAACGCCTCTTTCAATTTACTGGAGCCTTTTGAATGATTCAGCTGACCACCAGCATGGGTGTAATCAAAATCGAGCTGGCCATGGACAAAGTTCCCGCCACCTGCGAGAACTTTAAATCCTATGTCGAGAGCGGCCATTTTGATGGCACCCTATTCCACCGTGTGATTCCCGGCTTTATGGTTCAGGGCGGCGGTTTTGACCAGAATTTCGATCAAAAACCCACGCAGGCTCCAATTCAGAATGAAGCGCCTAAAGGGCTGAAAAACGATCGCGGAACGATCGCAATGGCACGGACGATGGAGCCGCACAGCGCAACCAGCCAGTTCTTCTTAAACGTCGTTGACAATGACTTCTTGAACTTTACGTCTGAAACCATGCAGGGCTGGGGTTACTGTGCCTTTGGTAACGTCGTTGAAGGTATGGACGTCGTTGATGCGATCGTTGGCGTTGAAACTGGCCGTCGTGGTCCGCACGCAGACGTTCCCGTCCAAGACGTCGTGATTGAAAAGGCCGAATGGATCGGCTGATCACCCTGGGATTGTCCGATTGCCATATTGGACAATCCCCCTGCCCCATTAGCGACAACCTAATCGCCTTGCTGACTCAGGTCGCAGGGTCCGTTGACACGCTGATCATAGCGGGCGATCTGTTCGAGGTCTGGATCGGCGACGATCTAGCCTCGGACTTTCAACACTCAATAGCGGACAGCATCGCGCAGGTGCAGGCCCGACAGTCTTATTTCATACCCGGGAACCGTGATTTCTTGCTCAGCGAGCGCTTTCTAGCTCGGGCGAAGCTTACCTCTGTCCCGACGTTGGAGCACCGAGGACGCTGGTACTGCCACGGCGATGAATATTGCCTAGATGACAAGGAATATATGGCGTGGCGGACGCAGTCACGCTCGCCAGAGTTTCAAGCTCAGTTTCTTAACATGCCCCAGGATGCACGCATTGAAATGGCAAATCAGGCTCGAGCCACCAGCCGCGACAGTGGTCAGAGCCGTCAATCTGCCATTGCTGACGTGACGCCCGCAGCCATGTCAGATCGCGACTGGGTCCACGGGCACACTCATCGACCCGCGATTCACCGCCGCCGGCACACTCGCTGCGTCATGGGCGATTGGCGCCCCGACGCGTGGGTTTGGGTAGAATGCGATCAATATTCAGGGCTTAGGCACTGGAATCACGGCTGGGGCCAATCGATCCCGCTTTGACTACGCGGCTTGTTGGATCGGTCCAGAATGAAACCGGAACTCTAAATCTTGAGACTCAATTAATCTCTGTTCATGGCCACGCAATAAATTGAGTCGACTTTCGATCTCGTGCGGCGAAGCCTGAGCACTCGCTAGCGCCAAATAGTCCTCAAAATGCCGCCCCTCAGCCCGCAACAGGGATCGATAATACTTTGCTAATGCAGGATCCTGAGGCTCGATTTGCTCAGCCAAGCCATGAAATCGCTCACAACTACGCGCTTCCACTAAAGCGCCGACTAACAGGGTGTCTACTAACCGGCCAGGCTCCTGGCTCCGACATTGCTCGCGCAAACCGGCGGCATAACGTGACGCACTCAACTCGACATACTGCACGTCACGCTCACGCATCAAGGAGCACACCTGCTCGAAATGCAGCAGCTCTTCGCGCGCTAGTTGAGACATTTTTTGCAGAAGATCGGTGTTGCCGGTGTGCCGCCAGATCAAACTCATCGCTGTCGCGGCGGCCTTCTTCTCACAATTAGCATGATCAATGAGCAGGGCCGATCGATGTTCA
>JBMYYI010000089.1:0-3301 GCA_049609265.1 Litorivicinus sp.
GAACAGCGCTTCCTCAAGGGGCTACGTGCAGGCAAATATGAGTGGCGCCACGACCAGGATGCACTGGAGCAAGCCGTGGCTAGTGGCGTCCTCACCGCGGATGAAGCCGCACAGCTCAAGCATTCGTTAGACCTGACCGCACATGTCGTTGCTGTCGATGACTTTGATCCCAGTGAGATCAGTGCCGTCGCTCAGGCACACACCGAATTACCCAAGGCCAGCTGAATGATGATGTTGAATTATCGCCAGGATTTCGAAGGCATCGTTTGGTTACGCTTGGATCAGCCGGACAGCCGAGTGAACACCCTCAGCTCAGCCATGCTGGTTCAACTTGAGAACGCTTTGGAGCAGATCGGGGAGTTGCCCAACTTACGGGGTTTAGTCATTGAGTCGGCCAAAAAGTCTGGATTTATTGCAGGGGCTGACATCAAAGAGTTTGATCAGTTTCAGGACGCTGAGGTGCTGCGCGCCGCACTGACCCGAGCCCATGCTTTGATGGATAGGCTCGCCAGTTTTGAAGTGCCGACCGTCGCATGTATCCATGGATTTTGTCTTGGTGGTGGACTAGAGCTTGCCCTGGCATGCCGGCACCGCGTGGCAACCGCAGATGCAAAACTCGGCTTCCCCGAGGTCAAGCTAGGCATCTTTCCCGGCTTTGGTGGTACTGGGCGGTGCATTGAACGCAGCGGTGCATTAGCCGGCATGACAGCAATGTTGACCGGCAAAACCTACAAGGCATACCAGGCGCGCCGTTTGGGGTGGGTTGATCGGGTGCTAAACAGCCCGGACCGACTGCGTTGGGCGGCTCGCAAGCTAATACTAGCTGCCCGGCCACAGACTAAACCGAGGCTTAGCCATCGGTTGATGCAGTGGCAGCCTGTGCGCAAGGTTCTAGCGAAAAAGATGCGTCAGCAAACCCTAAAAAAAGCGTTGCCCGAACATTATCCTGCCCCCTTTGCGTTGATTGAGTTATTCGAGCGAGAGGGCGCCTGTTCGCGATCCATGCGACAGGGAGAGATTGAGCGTTTCCCAGCGCTTTTGCTCAGCCGCACCAGCCAATCGCTGCGTCGAATTTTTCTGGCCGCCGAATCGCGCAAAGTTCGACAGCCTGATTTTAAACCTCGCCGTATTCATATCATCGGTGCCGGTGTAATGGGCGGAGATATCGCAGCCTGGGCTGCGTTTAGTGGGTATGAGGTGACCCTCCAAGACTTGTCGGCCGAAGCCATCGAGCCTGCATTAGAGCGGGCCAAAAGCCTATTTAAAAAGCGCCTTCGAACACAGCCTGCGATTAATAATGCTCTTGGCCGGATTCGGGCTGACGTTCAGGGGCAGGGTATCGCACTGGCCGATGTCATCATCGAAGCGGTAGTCGAGCGACTCGAGGTTAAATCACCGTTGTTTCAGTCATTGGAGCAGACCGCAAAACCAACCGCCATTCTCGCGACTAACACCTCATCAATCCCGCTGGAAGACATCGCTCAAAACATGCAAGACCCGACTCGCTTGGTCGGCATCCATTTCTTTAACCCAGTGGCGATGCTGCCACTGGTCGAGGTGGTGCAAGGGAAACAAACCGCATCTCACTGGATAACCGAGGCCCAGGCCTGGGTCACGTCCATTCGTAAGACGCCTTTGGTCGTCAAGTCCAGCCCTGGCTTCCTGGTCAATAGAGTGCTGGCCAGTTACATGATGAACGCGTTAGACATTTTAGAATCAGGTACCTCGGCAGATCAGATCGATGCCGCCGCCGTCAGCGCTGGTATGCCGATGGGGCCGATCGAGCTGATGGATAGCGTTGGATTGGACATTTGTTTGGCCGTGGCCGAACAGCTAGCCCTAACTCAGCGGACCGACACCCTGTTGCATCAAAAGGTTCAGTCCGGGCAACTCGGTCGGAAATCCAACCAAGGATTTTATACTTGGCCCCTCAAACGGAGCCTGCCTCACGGGGACGCGGCGCTGGGTAGACGCTTACTCGGCGTCATCTGCGACACCACACTCACTTGCGTAGAAGAGGGCATCGTCGACAACGCTGAGGCCGCAGATATCGGCATCATCATGGGGACCGGTTTCGCCCCATTTTTAGGTGGCCCAATACGGGCTCGTGAATTAGGAGCGCTGTAATGCAGGGTCGCGAAGTATTTTTATTGGGCAGTAATCGGATTGGTTTCTGCCGTGCCTATACCGGATACGCAGATCAAACGAATCTGCAACTGCTCAGTGCCGCCTTAAACGGCCTGGTCGATCGATATGGCTTGCAGGGCGTCCAAATCGACGAGGTCACCGCCGGAGCCGTGGTCGTTCACAGCAGCGATTGGAATCTGGCCCGCGAGGCGGTGCTGAATACTCAGCTGGCGCCTCAAAGTGTGGGGACCACTCTACAAATGGCGTGTGGAACTAGCCTGCAAGGGGCCTTGATGCTGGCTGGCAAGATTGCCAGTGGTCAGATCGATTGCGCCATAGCGGCCGGCACGGACAGCATCTCGGATGCGCCACTCAGTACATCCCGAAAACTCGCATCCCGCCTGGTTAAGGCTCAACGAGCGAAAACACTCGGTGCAAAGCTTGCGGCTTTCAAGGGATTATCACTACGTGAATTAGCACCTTTGCCGCCATCTACCCATGAGCCTCGTACCGGCTTATCCATGGGGCAACACTGCGAGTTGATGGCCCAGCAATGGGGCATCCGCAGAGAGGATCAAGATCAGTGGGCAATTGAGAGTCATCACAAGGCCCATGCGGCCTATCAGCGAGGGTTCTATGATGATCTCGTCACCGGTCACAACGGTGTACTGCGCGACACCCACATTCGAGCTGATGCCAATCTCCAGGAGATGGCCGCGTTGAAACCTGCTTTTGACCGGGCCAATGGGACCTTGAGTGCCGGTAACTCAACGCCGCTCACCGATGGCGCCAGCAGCGTCTTGTTAGGCACCCGCGAGTGGGCCATGGCACACGGACTGCCGATATTGGCACGTATCCAAGCGGGCCGAACCGCAGCGAACCATTTCACGGCCGGGGAAGGATTATTGATGGCCCCAACCCAGGCCGTCGCAGACCTTCTAAAACAAACCCACTTAAGTCTTCAAGACTTTGATTTATATGAAATACACGAAGCCTTCGCCGCCCAGGTTCTATGCACACTAAAGGCTTGGGAAGACGACGAATTTTGTCATGGCCTGGGAGCAACAGAGGCTCTTGGTCCGATCGATCGAGACAAGATTAATCCCGTTGGTTCATCACTGGCCCTAGGGCATCCCTTTGCAGCGACCGGTGCGCGGGTATTGGGCGTAGCGGG
>JBMYYI010000090.1:0-3208 GCA_049609265.1 Litorivicinus sp.
ACTGCGATTCAAGACAATAAGCCGCTGTATTTAAAAATCCTCATCAATGGATTTCTGATCACATGGTTGTTGATGGCGGCTTTCCCATTTTTGTGGACGGCCTGGGGTTCCTTCAAAGTCGAGGCCGACTTTTTTAGTAAAGCGGACTGGACGAACGCGTTGACCGGGGTACGCACCGTCGTAGAAACCGGTGCGGCATTTACCGGTGATGGCTACTACGGCGCCTGGGTCAAAGAAGAGTTCTGGCGGGCGGCGTTAAACACGCTAATCGTGGTGGTCGCGACCGTCTGTATCTCGTTGACCTTTGGAACCTTGGGCGGGTATGCGTTAGCACGCAGTGCATATCGCTACGCGTTCTGGGTGCTGTTGGTCGCTTTGATTTTCCGCGCTATGCCGCCGATTACTTTGGTGTCAGGTTATTTGCTGCCGTTCTTTGAGCTAAATATGTGGGGCAAGTTACCCACGGCAATCATCGTATTGGTGGCCATCAACCAGCCCTTCACGCTGTGGATGCTGACCTCCTTCTTTAAAAATATCCCGCAGGAGCTGGACGAGTCAGCGATGGTGGACGGCTGCACTCGATTCCAGGCATTCCGGCGCGTCATTATTCCGGTTATGTGGCCGGGGGTGATCACAACGGGGCTATTCAGCTTCTTGCTGGCATACAACGATTTTGCAGTGACGGCGATGTTGTTGAGCGAGGAGAACAAGACCATGGTTCCTAAGCTTGCCGGCTTCCTGGGTACGACCCAAACCAAGGGCAACGTGATGTTCGCTGTGTCCTCGGTGGTGTCGATCACCGCACCGCTATTTATTTTGGTGATGTTCTTCCAACGTCAAATTGTCAGTGGTCTGACCGCTGGCGCCGTTAAGGGTTAATTTCATGGCTTCTATTTCTCTGAAAAATGTACAAAAACGTTGGGGCTCAACGGTTGGCGTTCGCGACTTTAACTTAGAGATCGCAGATCAAGAGTTTCTGGTTTTGCTGGGGCCGTCCGGCTGCGGCAAGACCACGACCATGCGTATGATCGCGGGTCTGGAAGACATTACCGAGGGTGAAATTAAAATTGGCGACCGGGTCGTTAATGATCTGGAACCCAAGGACCGCGACATTGCGATGGTGTTCCAAAGTTACGGTCTGTATCCCAACATGACGGTCTACGAGAACATCCGTTTCCCGCTAAAGATTCGTGGTGAAGATAAAGCCTCCCATCACGAGCGCGTTATGCGGGCCTCTGCCATGGTCGAGCTTGATGACTATTTGGATCGGAAGCCTGCGGCATTGTCGGGCGGTCAGCGTCAGCGTGTGGCGCTGGCTCGTGCCATCGTCCGCGAACCGACCGTGTTTCTGATGGATGAGCCGCTATCGAATCTGGACGCCAAACTCCGCGTTTCGACCCGGGCGCAGATTAAAAATCTGCAGCATGAGCTGAAAACGACAACGATTTACGTGACCCATGATCAGATCGAAGCGATGACCATGGCGGATCGTATTGTCGTGATGAGTCATGGCGAGATTCAGCAGGTGGGCACGCCCGAGGATGTTTATAACCATCCGGCCAATACCTTTGTCGCCAGTTTCATTGGATCGCCTGCGATGAATTTGAGTGAAGGCACGATCAGCGATGGGGTGTTCACAAACGAGCGCATTACCCTAAGTGGCTTGCCTAACGTCGTCGAAGGGCCGGTCACCCTGGGCTTTCGAGCAGAAGACTGCACATTGGTGGAGCAGGGCGGCGATCTGAACGGTCCGATTTTCTCAACCGAGCTGTTGGGTGATGCCACCATGGTGACCTGCAAGGTGGGTGACCAGATTCTGAGCGTCAAGACCGATAAGGAATACCGAGCAGAAATCGGCCAAGCGATTTCGGCCAAAATTGCCTTGGATACCTGCCACCTGTTTGACATTGAGTCTGGTGAGCGGCTGACCGATCGCTGAGGCGATCTAGGTAACCGATAAGGTCGACTTCGGTCGGCCTTTTTTATGGAATTGCAGGAGAACAATTGATGAAAGGTTCACGACCCGAACAAGCGCTATTAACCCGCGATACGGACATGAGCAAAACCCAGGAGACTCGCCAGGTAATCGAGTCCATGGTCGATGGCTTAAACGATCATCGAATTGATGATATCGGCGAGTTTTTCGCGGACTCATTCCGCTGGATGGGTAATCAGGGTTGCGGCACCAAAAATGGGCTGCGCGAGTTTCAGGAGAATTGGCAAAAGCCTTTTCAGGCCGCCTTTTCCGACAAGGTATGTATTGATGAAGCACGCCTGTATATGGGCGAGTGGGCCGCGGCCTTTGGGCGGCAAGAAGCGACCCATAGCGGCGAATTCTTGGGTATTGCACCGACCGGTAAAAAAGTTGAGATTCGGTACATGGATTTTTGGAAGGTAGTGGATGGCAAGATCGTGGACAACTACGTCAACGTCGATTTTGCTCATGTTGCGGCCCAACTGGGTGTGGACCTGTTTAATGGCCAGGGTTGGGAAGCCTTTGATCGGGGTGAAAAAACACCGCCTAGCCCTTGAAATCGGCGCGGGACACTAGAGAATAAACAGTCAACTTTGAGGACAAATAATGAAATCACTCCCCTGTATTGAACTGGCCGACGCCCAACGTATTGCCGCAGCCGCTCGCGAGCATGCCCAAAACAACGGTTGGAATATCAGTGTGTCAGTTGCCGACAGCACGGGCCATGTCGTGCTAACCGAACGCATGTCTGGCGCGCCTTTGATGAGTGCCGAGATCGCAGCAGAGAAAGCAGTCGGTGCTGTGCGTGCAGGCAAGCCCACGATGGCGCTTGAAGATATGATCAACAACGGCCGAACTGCAGGCTTGCAACTACCGGTTACCGCTTTAGGTGGCGGTGAATTGGTCCTGGTCGAGGGTGCCGTTGCTGGTGCAGTCGGCATCAGCGGATTGACCCCCGCACAAGACGTGGAAGTTGCTCAAGCGGGTGTGGCGGCAGCGTGAAGATTGTTTGCGTTGATTGCCAAGCGCCTGACGCACCGCAGGCCTTTGCTCGCTCGCTGCGCGAGACCGGGTTTGCGGTCCTGACGAATCATGGCATTGACGCAAACCGAATCGGCCAAATTTACTCAACCTGGGCGGATTTCTTCGCCCAGTCTGAGGATGACAAGGCTGAATATATTCAAGAAGGCCAACGGGGCTTCTTTCCGTACCTAAGTGAAAACGCCAAGGGTG
>JBMYYI010000091.1:0-3193 GCA_049609265.1 Litorivicinus sp.
CGCACGCGCATTTTGTGCCTGTTCTTCAATCAAAAAGTGAGTGCTATCTAACTCTGGATCATAGTGGTGAACCGAGTCGCGGATGGCCATCAATGCCAGTTGCAGATCGTGCGGCGATTGTAGATTAAGTCGCACCGCACCCGCCCGATTTTTATGCGCGAGGTGGCTATTAAGCAGTTTGGCCACTAGAGGGTATTGGAGCGTTTCGGCCTGTCCTGCCTGTCCTGCCTGTCCTGCCTGTCCTGAGCCTTGTCGAAGGGAGCCTGTCGAAGTGGCTGATTCGACGATCTCACTCATCGAGCCAATCATCCCACGCGGTATGGGCAGCCCGAACTCGGCCAATCGTTGTTTGGCCGCCCACTCATTGAGCATGACCGTTGTGGTTGGCGCAGCACTCGGTGGCGGCACGCGCCGTTGGGCTCGTTTAGCCGAATCTGTCAAAATCTCTGTTCTTAATTTGGCATACGTGACCGCCGTATGAATCGCAGCCATCGTTTGATCTAGCCCTTGCAAGGCAGGAATCCCTACCGCGTGCAGTTCGTTACGTAGTTCGGTGGGCAATCCGGCTGGTAAGACGCTAGCGATGACAATCGGTGTGTCTGTTTGCGCGTTTAGCTTAATCAAGCCATCAATTGTGGGTCGCCAAACGGCTGCCACCGCTGGCAGATGCGGATAATCAATAAAATAGACCAGCATGTCGCAGCGTTCATCGAGCAGACAACGCAATCCCTCCTCTGACGCTTTGGGGTCCCACAAGCTTTTCCAGGTCAGGTTGTAATCGAGCGGATTGGACAGGGAGACCAAATCGGGCAGACGTTCGTGCAATGCAGTGCGTTGCGCTTCTGTTGGCACCGGAAACTCAAGCCCAAATCGCTGTCCTTGCTCGGCAATCAAGGCGGAATAGCCACCAGAGTTGGCCGCCGCCACCAGACGATGCCCACAAGGGCGCTCAAGAATGCCCAAAAGCTTCATCGTTTCGACCAACGCTTTGGGCGATTTGACTTCGACGATGCCCAATCGCTCAAACAAGGCACGCCAAAGATCGTTGGTCACGGCAAGTGTGCCGCTGTGGCTCATGGTCAATTGGGCGCTTTGCTCCGTGCCGCCTGCCTTGAGCACGACAATCGGAATGCCTTTCTCAAATGCCCGCAGGGCGGCGACACTCAAGGCTGCCACATCGACCAACCCTTCAAGATAGATGCCGATGGCGGTCACGCGCTCATCATCCAGCAACACGTCAATAAAGTCGCTGACATCCAAAACCGCCTGATTGCCCATGCTGATGGCTACGCCGAGTGGGAACGCTTCTTCAACATTGGTGATGGAGTACGCGACGTAGCCGCTCTGCGAAATCAAAGCCAGCCCACGTTCAGGCGCGGGCGTAAAGCAGTTGTCGCCGCCCCACACCGCAACGTGGTCGAACATGTTCAGAATGCCCATACAATTGGGGCCAACCAAGGCCAAATCACCCGCGACGTGATTCAGTTCGACTTGCAACTGAACACCTTCTTCATCGCTTTCGGCAAATTCCCCTGTCACAGAGACGGCACCGCCCGCACCACATTCGGCCAGTTGCCGAATCATATCGACGGTGCGCTTACGTGAAACAGCCAGCAAAGCGGCATCCGGTGCCGTAGGCAGTGAGGCGACTGATTTGTAGCAGGGGATGCCTGCTAGCGTGTCATATTTGGGGTTGACGGGCCAAATCTCGCCCGTGTAGCCCGCCCGCAAGCAGACCGTAATCGAATCTTCAACCGCTTGGCCACCGATAAAGGCGATTTGTTTTGGTTGAAGCAGCCGTTTTAAGTTCTGTCGCCGCCGCTGCCGTCGGGTGGTGTCATGATAGCTCGTGGTTTCCATTAGTGATCAACCCCCTCAAACTCAACCGTTTCCAAGCCTCTCGGAATCCGCTTCTTGGCATCGTAAAAAGGCAGGGCGGTTAATTCGATTGGGCGCTCTTGCCCCTGTCGATCAACAATGGTAAGCCCCGTTGCATCCATAAAGTCTGGGCTATCGAGCAAAACAAAGCCGACGCCACACTTTAGATAAGGAGAATGATCAAATGCCTTGACCAGCCCAATGCGTGAGCCGTTCTGCAACACACTTGATCCCCAGCGAATATTGCCTTTCGGACACTTGAAGCCTGTAAAACGAGTGCGTTTGTCCGCTCCCGCCAGCGCATCTCGGCCAACAAAATCGTGTCGATCCAGCTCAACGAACTGTCCGAGGCCCATATCATAGGGCGTCGTCTGATCATTCATATCGGTACCGTAGTTCAAAATGCCCGCTTCAATGCGACGACAGTTCATGCCGAGCGTGCCGCACTCCAACATGCCAAAATCACGCCCTGATTCCACCAGATGCGTCCAAAGTGCTGGGCCATCCACATTGGGCTCGAGGTTATAAATCTCAAATCCCAGCTCCCCCGTCCAGCCGGTGCGGCTAATCAGAACAGGTTGACCACCCATTTTGACCTGAGCGCAATGAAAATAGCGGAACTTTTTTGGAGCACCATCGTCACAACACGCCTCTAGGATATCGAGCGCACGCGGTCCCTGAATTTGGATCGCCCATGAGTTTGGGTCAACAATCTCAATATCATACCCGTCGGCAAAGGCCATCATCCAGGTATAAATCGCGCCATCGGCATGAACATACCAAAAACGCTGCTCTTCCAAGCGAAACAACACCCCATCACAAACCATACCGCCACGATGATCACAAAGCAGCGCATAACGGCCACGATTGACACGCAATGTCTCAATCGGTCGCGTAAACATGCGATTGAGAAAGCGTACCGCATCTGGCCCACGAATTTCCAGCGGTCGCTCCGGTACATCATACAAGCCCGCCGCTGTACGCAACGTCCAATACTCCTCAACCTTAGAGCGCCCCAAAGACAAAGGCGTTAATCGACCGGAGCATTCGCCATAATTAACCGTTCTATCTCGCGTACACTTAAAAAAAGGTGACCGCGCACAACTGCTGATGATTTTAAGTTCAGTTCCTGCCATGTTAAGTAACTCCTAATTGGGCATTGCCCGTTGAATAATCGCGTCAAAATCCACACTCGCGGGCAATGTCCCATACGCGCCTGACCAGCGCGGGGCCAAACGAGAGCCACAAAAAAGGCATCGGAGACGGCGGATGGCGCATGTTGCACCAACAACGCACCTTGTAGCGTGATCGCGAT
>JBMYYI010000092.1:0-3189 GCA_049609265.1 Litorivicinus sp.
TTGGGCTGGAGCTTGCGCAGGCTGACAGCTGGCCGGTTGCGATGAGCGAATGGCCGGCTCGTTATGTTGAGCGTTTAGTCATTCGGCTGGATGAACTCACGCCGGATCATTTACAAATGCTAGCCAGGGCACGCAACCTACATGCACGCAAAATTGCGCTGTGGATTGACCAGCCATCCGAGCAGGATCTGAGTTCGATGCTAGGGTTAGGTTTCAAAATCCTAGCTGGCCCGCCCGAGGTAGGCTGCTATGGCTACGACATCGTGAGTTACAACCACACGCGAGATTGGAACAATCCGCGTTACTGGGCCAACCCTGAACGATGGGGCAAGGATTACTGGTAATAACTTCGGGAAATACGTATAAATGAGAACGCAGTACACGCGGTTCCTGACTTTCTATCTTTCTACTTTGCTGACAGCCCTTTGTCTGTTGGCGTCCAATAGCGTTCGTGCCGTCGAACAGGGAGTGGTTTTGGACAACGTAATCGTCAACCCCAGCAGTGATCGAACCTACCGCGCGATTGAACTGCCCAACGGGTTGCGGGCCATCCTGATTCACGACCCCGATACCGACAAAGCCGCCGCCTCGCTAGACATCCAGGTGGGCAGCGCGAACGACCCGATCGCCCGTCAAGGGATGGCACACTTTCTAGAACACATGCTGTTTCTAGGAACCGAACCCTTTCCCCAGCCCGGCGAATATCAAGCCTTCTTGAGCGCCAACGGGGGTAGCTCGAATGCCTACACGACGTTTGACCACACCAATTACTTTTTTGACGTCGACGGCGAACAGCTCAAGGGCGCACTGGATCGTTTTTCCGCGTTTTTCAGCGCCCCGCTGTTCACCCCAGACCTGGTGGACCGTGAGCGCAACGCCGTTCACAGCGAATACACCGCGAAAATTAAAGACGACTCTCGTCGTTACTTCGATGCGCTCAAGCAAATTGTCAATCCCGAGCACCCCTTCGCTAAATTCACGGTGGGTAACCTAAGCACCCTGAGTGGCGACGATCTGGCTGCCGAGGTCCGTCAATTTTGGCAGGACAACTACTCGGCAAATCTCATGGCCCTGGCTGTGATTGGACCGCAGCCCTTGGATCAGTTGGCGCGTTGGGTTGCCGAAGGATTCAGCGGCATTCCTAACTATCAGTACACCCCGGTGAACGCGCCGGCTCCCATGTTTGATGCCGATGACTTGCCGTCGCTTCTGGAAGTCAATGCGTTGCGTGATCGCCGCTCGCTGTCTTTGATGTTCCCCATTCCCGAAGTGGACAGTCTGTATCGCATTAAACCCACAGCCTACCTGGGCAGCCTGCTGGGTCATGAGGGCGAAGGCAGCTGGTTTGCCCAACTGCGTGCGCGCGGATGGGCCGAGAGCCTGAGCGCTGGGTTGGGCATCGCCCAGCGCGACGGGGCAACTTTCATGGTGAATATTGAACTGACACCCCAAGGCCGCGAGCATCTGGATGAGATCGTCGAGATGGGCTTTGCCCTGATTCACCAAATTGAAACCCAGGGTATTGAGCCATGGCGACACCAGGAGCAAGGCCAGCTCCTGGAAAACGAGTTTGTATTCTTATCAGACGGCCCGGTTCAATCTCACGCCACCTCAATGGCGCGCAGCCTGCAGCGTTACCCGGTCGAGGACTTGATTCGCGGCAGCTTTGCGTGGGACAGCTATGATCCAGCTACCCTGCGCCGCTTTGTGGAGTTTCTGACTCCAGACAACATGCTGATGAGCTACACCGGACCCGATGTTCAAAGCAGCCTAACCAGCCCGTGGTATGACACACCGTATCAGCAGCGCCCAATTGATTTACGTCGCCTGACGCGGTTTCGCAGTGCGCGCGCAGGCTTGATCGATGCAGTAACGCAGCTGCCCGAACCCAACCCCTTTATCGCAGACCGGTTTGATTTAATCGACGATGGCGAAATCGGCGGTGTGCCCCAGTTGATTCGTCAAGATCAGCAAGTTGAGCATTGGCACCTTAGCGATCGTGAATTTGCCCAACCCAAAGCCGACATCTACCTGCGCCTGAATTCCATCCAGGCCAACGTCAGCCCCCGGGCCAGCGTCGCGAGCCAGATCATTGCGGACCTGATCAAAGATCAGCTGAACACCCAAACCTACCCGGCGCTGTTAGCAGGCTTGAGTTACGACGTTTACCGCACCCTGTCTGGGATTACCGTGGTGGCCAGCGGCTACAGCCAAACCGTGCCGCAACTCGCCGACCTATTGGTGCAGGCGTTGAGCACCCCTACGATTGACCCGGAGCGGTTTGAGTTGATCCGCCAGGATCGTATTCGCGACCTCAACAACCAGACCTTAGATGCGCCGTATGAACGGCTAATGCGTCGTCTACCCAATGCCATGATCCAGGGCTACTGGTCCAAAGAAGAGCAGTTAGAAGAAGTCGAATCGTTGACCTTGGCGGACACGCTCGCGCATTGGCACCAACTGTTAGCGGATACCGGCGTTGATATCTTGACCCATGGCAATTTAACCCAGGCCCAGGCCTTGCGCGTCAGTGACCAGCTAGCCGGCCGAATTCCTGCCCTGCAGGCAACCGAAGTTCCTCTCCCTGCGATCCAACCCCTGCAACCTGGCCTGCGCATTACCCAGGACAGCCAACACGAGGATCAGGCCTGGGTGGGTTACTACACCCCATCTGATTCTTCACCTGCGTACGAGGCCAAACTGCGGGTATTCGGCCAAATGATCAAAACGCCCTTTTACACCCAGCTACGGACGCAACAGCAACTGGGATACATTGTTTTCGCCGGTTACATGCCACTGCTGACGCAGCCTGGCCTGGTCTTTACCGTACAAAGTCCTGACGCCAGTCCTCAACAGATAGAGAATGCGGCGTTTGAATTCTTTGGCCAGTTCAATGACAGCATCCAGACCCTGACACTGGCACAGTTCAATGAATTCAAAGGAGCCGTCCTAACAGGGCTGACAGAAGAGGATCCCAATCTGTCGTCTCGCAGCGCACGCTTCTGGCGCTCGATTGGCCTAAAGGATCTTGAGTTCGATCGTCAGCAACAGGTGATTGACGCCGTCCAAGCCATGACGTTGGCCGATGCTCGTGCCCTGGCCAAGGACTTCGCCAAGGCGCGCGACTTCATGTTTATTCAGACCATGTCGGTTAATGAGTCTGCGGCGGCGCCAGCCGCGCAGGCCCGT
>JBMYYI010000093.1:0-3186 GCA_049609265.1 Litorivicinus sp.
GGTTAAAATTCTGTCTTGGCTGCGCATGATTATTCCTATCGTTTAAACAGTGTTGCTAACGCTTGATTCACGGCCTCAGAGGCCTCTAGCGTGCTGAGGTGGCCACAGTCTGGCAAAAGAACTAGCTGGGATCTAGCGATCATTTGGTGCATCTCATGCTGCCGATCCGGCGGACATAGGACATCCTCTTGGCCGGCCAGTATTAAGGTGGGGACCTGTATTTGCGGCAAATAGCTGCGCTGGTCGGGCCGGTCACGAACCGCGCGAACCTGACGCTCCAACACGGCCTGCCCTTGCGACAACGCCATGTCCCGGACGGTGTTCAAGATGGCCGAGTTATCACGCTGCTTGCACCCTAGATACAGTGGCTTGAGTTGCTCCATCACGATCGATTCAAATTGTCCCTCGATCAGCTGCTCAATCAAGGCGTTGCGCTGACGTTGTTTCTCCCCAGTATCGCTGCGGGCATTACTGTCCAATACCGCTAAATGCGTCACGCGCTGGGGCTGTTGGCGGATCATTTCTAATGCCAATATCCCACCGTAGCTCAGGCCGACTAGTTTGACGGATCCTGGCCCTAGGCTCTGCCAAACCGCATGAGCCTGTGAGGTCACCGAATCAAATTGACTGACATCCGGCACCACTCCAGCCCCGAGGGCCGCGCGCTGAGGTGCAAATAGGCGCTCATCGCAAAGGGTTCCCGGCAACCAAACGACTTGACTCATAGCGGCGCTGATCGACCTACTCGAATCGTGCCTTCAAACACCGCACCGGGAGCTGGCGTTTCGGGGTTATCCATCAGATGCTGAAGTTGCGATACCGCTTCGCTGACCATGTCAGCCAAGGGTTGTGCAAAGGTGGTTAGGTCGTAGCGACCTAGGGCCCCAGCAAAGGATCCATCAAACCCAGTTACCCACACGTCCTCGGGCACCCGAATCTGCAATTGATCTAATCCATCGATCACACCCATCGCCATGGAATCGTTCATGCACATTACGGCATCGGGCTTCATCGAAATAATCTGATGAGCGAACTTGCGCCCACAATCGTAGGAAAAATCACCCTTGATGGTATCTAGGTAAGCGCCGCCGAGCCCATCCAAGGCGCCCATCATTCGGTGCCGTGCCACGAAGTTATCATTCGGACCGGATAGCAACACCACACGACTGCGCCCCGCTTCCACCAGAAGCGATGCCATCTGAGCGGCCCCTTGGGTTTGCTCGCAAATGACCGAGGGAAACTCCTGCTTGGGGTCGCTACGGTTCAACAGCATCAAAGGACGACCGATAGAACGGATTAGCTCACGCCGATCGGGGGCAAACTGAGTTGTCGCAATGACTCCATCAATTTGATAGCGGCCGATCTCATCGAGTACCTCCTCGACCCGATCGATCCGCCCGTCGGTGTAGAACAACAGCATCTTTTTGCCCGCCTGCTCGAGCGCTGACGCCAACATTTGTACGACTTCAGGATAGAAACGACCTGAGGTTTGACTGACGATCGCGGCGACCATGTTGGTCTTGCCGGTGATTAAGCTCCTAGCCAACAGATTCGGCTTATATCCCAGCTCTTCTGCTGCTTTGATGACTTTGGCGCGAGTCGCTGCTGCGACCTTGCCGTTGGGAGAAAACGTCCGCGACACCGCGGACTGGGAAACCCCAGCCCGGGTGGCGACGTCATAGGACGTGGGCGAGCCCATTAGGCCTTTTTGTAGCGGCGAACTCGGATATCCGCCTGCTCTTTGTGTCCCATAAAGCCTTCTAGAGCGCACAAACGCGAGCAGTACTCACCGACATGCACACTAGCTTCCTCGGTCAATACTCGCTGATAGGTACAGGTCTTGATGAACTTACCGACCCACAAGCCACCGGTATAGCGAGCCGCCTTACGCGTCGGCAAGGTATGGTTAGTGCCAATCACCTTGTCGCCGTAGCTGACATTGGTTTTTTCACCCAAGAACAACGCACCGTAGTTCGTCATGTTGTCTAGGAAGTAGTTGGGATCTTTGGTCATCACCTGAACGTGCTCGCTGGCGATGTCGTCAGCAACCTCGACCATCTCCTCATAGGTATCGCAAACGATGACCTGGCCATACTCATCCCAGGCGACTTTAGCTACGTCCGCGGTCGGCAAAATCGTTAACTGACGCTCAACTTCTTTTAGGGTGTCCTGAGCAAGCTGCTCGGAATTGGTCAGCAAAATCGCCGGCGAGTTGGTGCCGTGTTCGGCCTGGCCTAGCAAATCCGCTGCGCACAGCTCGCCGTCTACCGTTTCATCAGCAATGACCAAGGTTTCGGTCGGTCCTGCGAACAAATCGATACCGACACGGCCAAACAGCTGGCGCTTGGCCTCGGCTACGAAGGCGTTACCCGGGCCCACAATCATATCGACACCGCCAATGCTCTCGGTGCCCACCGCCATCGCTGCGATCGCCTGGATGCCGCCCATGGTGTAAATCTCATCCGCACCGGCCATATCCATCGCCACGACCACCGCCGGGTTGGGACGACCGTTAAACGGTGGCGAGCACGCAATCACGCGGGGTACGCCCGCGACCTTGGCCGTCACCACCGACATGTGTGCGCTTGCGACCAGCGGATACTTACCACCGGGCACGTAGCAGCCCACGGCATTCATCGGCAGATGCTTGTGCCCCAGAATCACACCCGGCAGGGTTTCTTCTTCAACGTCCAGCATGCTGGCCCGCTGGATCTCAGCAAAGTTTTTGACCTGGGCCTGAGCAAACGCGATGTCATCAATGTTTTCCTGCGTCAGCTCTTGGTAGCAGGCGTCAATCTGTTCACGGCTCAAACGCAAATTGTCCGACTCAAATTTGTCGAACTTTGCGGTGTATTCACGGACCGCCTCATCACCGCGCTCTTCGATGTCGCGGATGATATCGGAAACAATTGTCTGTACTTTTGCGTCATCCTCTCGACGCAGGGATTCTTCACGTCCGTGCTTTAGAACTTTGACCATGGGCTCTCCGAAGGGCTCGTTTTTATGTTTTAGAATCCGTATCGTAGTGGCGAGTGCATTCGAATGCAATCCCTCAAAACTCGATCGGTATTGGAGCTGAGATGACACAAAAACTAACAGGAAAACGGGCCCTAGTCACCGGCGCCGGCAAGGGATTGGGCCGCGCCATCGCTCTGGCCTATGCGCAACAGGGAGCCCAGGTTTATG
>JBMYYI010000094.1:0-3127 GCA_049609265.1 Litorivicinus sp.
TGCGGCGAACCAGGCCGTCGGCGTCGGGTGAAATAGAGACATGACCAATGCCGGCGGCCGCGTCGGCCAAGACCGGTATAGGGCCGGCTGACCCGCTATGATTGTGAATCGATGGCGTTGGGCCAATGTGAGCCCAGGCAGATTTGCTATTTGGCGTTCGATGGTTGTCATTCAGCACCGCCAAGGCCAGTACCGTTGGAGTCTGCTTTAAAACGTCAGCCAGGAATTCATCCCAATCCAGATAACCGTACTCATTGGCCAGTGTCTCGACGGATTCGCCCAGCGCGCTGGCCAATCGGGTCGGACTGGTTCGGTCGGGTTCCGCTTGAATCACATCAATCGCAACGGCCGAGGCGCCACGCTCGTACAGGCCGATCAGCGCTTCAGCCAAATCTGTTCGTGGCCAGGGCCATTGCCCGTAGGCGACAAGTGCAGCCTCATCAATTTCAACAAACCAAACCGGCACGGGCGAAGATGGCAGTTCAATCGGCATCCATTTTTGATAGGTGTCTTCCACCCAATAGGCGCTTGCGCGCATCCAGCCAAACGGATCCCAGGCCAACAGGCCGAATAACGTGATCGCACCCCAAACCTGATGCCAGTGGCGTTTGAAAATCATCCGCGGGTTTTGGGTAGTGGGCCCGGGCGCTTGAATAGCATCTGGCCGTCCGGCAGCTTCCAGTGCGGCTGACGGTTTTGCGTGGCCTCAAGCAGCATCAGCTCGTCATCGAAGTGAAAGGCTGGGGCTTGGTAAGGTGCAGGAATCGGCGCCAGTCCAGCTTTGAACACATGGGCGCGATGGTACTGTTGTTGTAGGATCAACGATCCCGGAGCGTCGGTCACCGATAGCTCCACCTCGCCGTAACAACAGCACAGGTATTCCTCGCCATGATCATGATGGGCATAGACCGCTGTCCCACGTACCGCGGCTACTGCGTTCGGCAGTACCACTTCACGCAGCCCCGATTCCGGTTTGAACACCGATAGCACCCGCCCGGCCTTGATGACCAGTTGCTCGATACCTCCGCCACCGGGCGTGACCTCTAGCTCGGCGCCGGCCTGCGCCAGCATTGAATCGTGGCCAAGCGTTAATAAGGTGTCGTTGGCCGTGACGGAGATTGACAGTGCGCGTTTGCCCGTTGTGGTCGCTTGGCCCGTCAGCAATTCCAGGCCCTGGGCAATGGATGTTCGCGGCAACGCCAGGGAAAGCGCGCCCAGCGCAAGAAGCTGGCGGCGTGAGCAAGTGCAGTTCATCTAGACCTCCTGTGAGTGAATCCAGTCTAGCGAGTCTATCGGCCCTGATGAAGGGGCGCGCGCTTAGCTACGATCGTGGCCAGTCCAAACTGCGCTAAGAACGGTCGGGTATCCAACAAAATCTGGTCGGCCAGGTCGCTTAACAATTGCAGGTGCCGACTCGATGCGGCGAATTTCAAACGATCAAGCTGATGGCGCCAGTAGAGCGCGGTAATCTCAGCCTTCTCGGCCATGTCATTGGTGAACTGCTCGATATACCACCCATTGGAGCGAAGGAGGTCTTTCAACTCCTTCTCACTTCGAAAGTGCATTTGCCAGGCAGGGTCAAACAGACTTGTCGTCCGGCTGTAATGGCAGATTGCAACTAGTCGCTGGGTGGGCAGGGATTTGAGGAGCGCCTCAGGCGTCGACAGATGCGAAAGAGATTCGATCATCAGCGCCGTATCGGCATCGGGCAAGGCGCTTGGGTGATTTAAATCCATCAGCAATCGTTGTGCTTTGGGAACATAAGATCGAACAAAATCGAGTTGAGATGGGCTGTGGCTGACACAGGTTACGCGGTAGCCCGCCCGGTCAAAATAAGCTGCCGGCCCGCCAAAACCGCATCCCAAATCCAATAGATGCCCCTGCAACCATGGCCGCAGCGCTTCAAGGCTATTGTCAAAAATGGGGCCCGCGCCGGCCTTTGCAAAGTGGTAGTGCATCCCGATGGGTTCAAGCAATAGCTGCCACTGTGCCATGGGCGTTCCATCGTATAGGGCCAGCGTTTTATTGACCTGACCTTGGTCTCCATTCATATACTGCTACGCCAACCAAAGGGAATGCCGATTTGAGAATCATACGCGACAAGACCAGCAACCACTTGCAACTGCTCAGCGATATGAGCCATGCCTTCGCAACCAGCACGGACCTTAACAGAACTTTATCCGACGCGTTGGCGGACATCGCCGAGTCCATTGGCGTCGAGGCAGGTAGCCTGTTCTTACTTAACGAAGCGCGCGATCAGTTAGTGTGTTTGGCCGCCTATGGTCCGACTGACATTAAAGGAATGCGAGTTCCGACCGGCAAGGGCGTTATAGGCAAGGCGGTCGAGACGCGTCAGGCGAGTATCACCGATGCTCGACAATCGACGGATTTTACTGGGCATGTGGATCGGCGTACTCAATTTCAAACTCGAATGTTGCTAACGGCTCCGTTGCTCAGTGGTGAACGCTGTTTAGGGGCGGTGCAGTTAATAAACCCAATTCCTTCGTCTCGAGTTTTTGACCAATCCAGCCTTGAGGCGCTGCGCGTTTTAAGTAATGCCGCCGCTTTAGCCCTGCGCAACGCGCACCTGACGCAGCGTTTGGTCGGGCAGGCCAAAATGCAGGCCGAATTAGACCTGGCCCGCGAGGTGCAAAATGCCCTGCTGACACTGCAAGCACCTGAGCCTGAAAAAATGGCAGGCATTAATCTGGCAGCCCGCAACGTGAGTGGCGATTTTTACTCGTTTTTACCAGTCGATGAGGGGGTCGCTTTTTGTATTGCCGATGTCAGTGGCAAAGGAGCACACGCGGGGATGCTAATGGCGCGTGTCGCCACACTGTGGCGATTATTGGCGAAACAATACCGCGATCCTGCTCAGTTGCTGTCGATACTGAATGACGAGATTTGCGATACCAACTATCGCGGAATGTTTTGCACCATGGTCGTGGGAGTTCGAAACGGCACGAATCTGCAGTTTGCGATGGCGGGGCACGAGCCTGTGTTACAACGCAGCATCGCCGATGGCACCGTGCAATCCTTTGTATCGACTGTGCCGCCTCTGGGCATTATTAGTTTTGCTACACCCCCCCCAGTTTTGGAGATTGATTTGATTCGGGGGCCCGCTTAC
>JBMYYI010000095.1:0-3076 GCA_049609265.1 Litorivicinus sp.
GTCTGGATGAACGTCCTCGTTGGCGCACAGTGCAGCCGTTAGCGCTGCCAAATTGATGTGATGCCCGCCAAAGGGTGCGTTGAGCACCGACAACAACCCCGTTAAACGCAGCGCCGGCGACAGCGGCGGGCGGTAGCCGTTGGCCTTTAATACCGCAAGCCCCGCCAGATTTTGGCTGGTCATGGTGACCAAAAACAGCGGCAGCGCGATACCTATCGTCGACGCCCAGCTAAACACCGGCGTCACCCACACCGGTTCACTTATTTGCCACTGGACTTGCTCAGGCAAATACCCGCCCCAGGCGCAGACGAACCCAGCTGTGATGACCGCGGCCGGCAGCGCCCAAAGCTTGCGCGTTAGGTTTACAACAAACCACACCAGCACGACCGGGCCTGCGATTAACGGCATCGCCGCCACGGTGGTGAAGGGCACCAGGCAGATATTGATTAGCACACCGGCCAGCATGGCGCTCGATAGCGACAGGGGAATGGCCTCAACCCATTGCCGAAGCCGAGGCACCAGGCCCGTAACCAGAATCATTAGGCTGGACACCACAAACGCCCCGGTGGCCTCCGCATAGCCACCCTCCGGAACCGCCAGGGTCGCCAGCAGTGCGGCGCCGGGCGTCGACCAGGCCACCGCCATGGGCATCTTGAATCGTATCGCCAGCACCAGCGACGCAATCCCCGTGGTGATGTTGAGCGCGGCCAGCCCTGACACCGCTTGGGCGTCGCTGGCCCCGACTGCGGTCAAGCCGGCAATGACAATGGCGAACGAGGCGGCGAACCCGATCAGGGCCGCCAGCACGCCTGCGCTGATGGTCTGGGGTGTTAGCGCATTAGTCATCAGCGCTGGCCGCAAGCCACATCGGCCCGGCAAAGTTGATTATCATAGTCGTCTTCGAAAAGGAGTCTTGTGTGAGCACAACCACCACTTTGTACCACAACCCGCGTTGCAGCAAATCGCGACAGGCCAAAGCTCTACTCGATGAGGCCGGAGCCGACTACAGCACCTGTTTGTACCTGAAAGCGAACCTTACGGCCGACGATTTTGAAGCGATTCTGAGGGCCTTGGGGGGCGAGCCTCGGGATCACTTGCGCCGTGGTGAGGACGCATTTAAGGCGCTTCCCGCCGACGCCGGGCTAACCCAAATAGCCCAGGCGCTGGCGGCGGATCCAATTATGCTGGAGCGCCCCGTGCTGATCAGTGCCAAGGGTGCGGCGGTCTGTCGACCGCCAGAGCGGGTGCTGGCGTTGATTTAACCCAGTCTGGACAGGGTCGATGTCACCGCTTGCGACTGTCACGAAGTGTCGGCTTCAAAGCGGCACTCGGACCGGGCCGACCATCCTCGCTTTGAGCAAGGGCGAATGCTCCATTCCGAGTACAGAGTCGTTGATGATCGATCAATCCTCAACCCTATCGAGGAGCTCAACACCCTGTTCTCGCAACCACAGAACACCCTTTTCGGTGGTTTGATAAGCCTGACCCGGGTGATTCACCACTTCGGTGAAAAGATAGGCAAGCATCTTTGCCTCCTCACGCAAAGCATTCAGATGGGGGCTCTTTAATGATTTGACTGAACGCCCGCCTAGAAGGCTAGCCAGTTGTTTGTAGTGGTTCAATAAATCCGGACACGTTGTTGGGTGGTAATCTGCCACCAAGGAGAGCGAGTCCAAATGAGAACCAGAAGAACGTTTAGTCGAGCATTCAAACGGGAAGCAGCCAGCATGGTGCTGGATCAGGGATTCAAAGTCGCCGATGTCTGCCATCAACTTGAGGTCGGTGAAACAGCGCTAAGGCGTTGGGTTGATCAGGTCAAGTTTGAGCGCACTGGCGGCGTTCCTAAGGCCGAAGCCCTGACCGATGAGCAACGCAAGATTCAGAAGCTCGAAGCCGCCAACCTCGTCAAATCCAAGAAGGAAGGGCGGACCCGCATATGCGAGATGGCGCCGGATGCGTTCACTCCCGCCAGAGACTGGCTGATGGAGCAGAGCGCGATCTGGGAAGGACGCCTCGACCGCTTTGACGACCACATCAAAAACCTCATGCAGGAGCGAAACAAATGAAACTCGACCCTAAAACCGACCTGACCTTCACCCGCACGATCAACGCGCCTCGCGCCCTGCTTTGGGAGTGCTGGACCACACCGAAGCACATCAAGAATTTCTTTGTGCCCAAGCCGCATGGGATCGACGCCTGCGAGATCGATCTTCGGGTCGGCGGCAAGTTCAACACGACGATGAATGTCGAAGGCAACAAGATGGAAAACGAAGGCGTCTATCTCGAAGTCGTCGAAGGCGAACGTCTGGTCTTCACCGACACCTATAGCGAAGGGTGGAAGCCCGCCGCCGATCCCTTCATGACGGCGATCATCGAGTTTGCGGACGATGGGAATGGTGGCACGACCTACACGGCGACCGCCCGGCACCGTTCACCGGAAGCCCGTCAAAGCCATGAGGACATGGGGTTCTACGAAGGGTGGGGAACCGTGGCCGATCAACTCGAAGAATATGCAGGGACCCTTAAGTAATCCAAGGCACCTCAGCTCGATTAGGTGGGTGTCAATGCGGTGCGGTTCGTTTCCGCGCCGCCGCCCTGAGCGACAACCCACATGTCTGCCATTGCCGCATGTGTCAGAAAGCAGCCCGGAACCTCTTCGGGACGCGCATTGGAGTTCTAGTTAGCGATCTTACGTGGACGCGAGGCGAGCCCTCGAAGTTCTATAGTTCGGAAGGTGTTGCGCGCGGATTTTGCGCGAACTGCGGCACACCACTTTTCTATCATAATGAAGAAAGTGAGCGAGTCGCTGTCTCGATAGGCGCCTTCGACAGCCCGTCGGACATCGCCCTCGCGTTCGAATTGGGGATTGAAGGGAAATTGCCTCAGGTCGCGCAGTTCGCCGCTCTGGAAAACTTCGGTACGAGCGAAGATGGCGACCCGGAAGGCACCGAACTAGCAAGACGGACATCACGCCAGCATCCCGACCACTATACAGACCGTAATCCCCCCATTTTTAACTGGGGTTTTTCATCGACCCCGAGCCTCTTCCATCAGCCAAGCTCTAACAAAAACAAAA
>JBMYYI010000096.1:0-3037 GCA_049609265.1 Litorivicinus sp.
TTCGTCGCAAAGAAGCCAAGAAGAAGTAAGGAGAGACGAGGATGGACAAGAAATCACAACGTCTGCGTCGCGCTCGCCGTGCACGCTTCAAGATTCGCGAACTGGGTGCAGTGCGCCTGTGCGTTCACCGCACGCCGCGCCACATCTACGCTCAGGTTATCTCTGCCGATGGCGGCCAGGTTCTAGCTCAGGCTTCAACCTTGGACAAAGACCTGCGTGCCGAAACCGGTGGCAATGCTGATGCAGCGACCAAGGTCGGTGCTTTGTTGGCTGAGCGCGCTAAAAGCGCCGGTGTCACCAAAGTGGCATTTGACCGTTCGGGTTTTAAATATCATGGCCGCGTGAAAGCGCTAGCCGAAGCCGCCCGTGAAGGCGGCCTTGAGTTCTAAGGGTATTCACATGGCAGCTAAACAAGAAAACCAAGGCGATCTGCAGGAAAAGCTGGTTCAGATCAACCGTGTTGCTAAGGTTGTTAAAGGTGGTCGTATCTTCGGCTTCACCGCATTGACAGTCGTAGGCGACGGCGAAGGTAAGGTCGGCTTCGGTCGTGGCAAAGCACGTGAAGTGCCTGTTGCGATCCAGAAGGCGATGGAAAACGCTCGTCGTAACATGGTCTCTGTCGAGTTGGATGGCGATACCATTCAATACCCTGTCAAGGCTCGTCACGGCTCAGCCAAAATCTACATGCAACCTGCATCTGCAGGTACCGGTGTTATCGCCGGTGGCGCAATGCGCGCTGTATTGGAAATGGCTGGTGTTCAAAACGTATTGGCTAAGTGCTACGGCTCTACCAACCCGGTGAACGTGGTTCGCGCCACGATCAAAGGCCTGCAAGACATGCAGAGCCCCGAGGCGGTAGCAGCGCGTCGCGGTAAGTCCGTTAAAGAAATCACGGGCTAAGGAAAGGTCATGGCTAAAAACACTATCAAGGTCACCCTGACCCAGAGCCCGATTCGCCGTATCAAGGCGCACAAGGCATGTGTCGCGGGTCTAGGCCTACGCAAGATCCGTCAAACTGTGGAAGTCGAAGACACCCCCTCAGTTCGCGGAATGATCAACAAAGTTAGCTACATGGTTAAGGTTGAAGGGGAATAATATGGACATGCGTCTAAACACCCTGTCACCGGCTCCGGGCAGCAAGACCTCTAAAAAACGTGTCGGCCGTGGTATCGGTTCTGGCCTGGGTAAAACCGGTGGCCGTGGACACAAAGGTCTTAAATCTCGTAGTGGCGGTTCAGTTAAGCCGGGCTTCGAAGGCGGTCAAATGCCTTTGCAGCGCCGTCTGCCTAAGTTCGGTTTCACCAGCCGTAAGAGCCTAGTGGCTCAAGAAGTTCGTTCACACGAGCTGGCGTTGGTTGAAGCGGACGTTATCGATCTAGAAGCGCTGAAAGCAGCGGGCTTGGTTCGTAAGTCAACATTGCACGTCAAAGTCATGTTGTCTGGCGAGCTGACCAAAGCCGTCACGCTCAAGGGCATTAAAGCTACCAAAGGTGCTACTGCTCAGATCGAAGCGGCTGGCGGTAAGGTCGAGGAATAAGCATGGCAGCACGCGGCGACATGGCAAAATCGGGTGGATTGACAGAGTTGTGGGCACGCCTACGCTTTGTTCTCCTCGCGATTGTCATTTATCGAATCGGCGCGCACATTCCGGTACCGGGTATTAACCCGGACCGGTTGGCTGAGCTGTTCGAACAGAACTCGGGAACTATCCTGAGTCTGTTCAACATGTTCTCAGGTGGTGCATTGGAGCGGATGAGTATTTTCGCTCTAGGCATCATGCCTTACATCAGTGCGTCGATTATCATGCAGCTATTGTCCTCTACAGTGCCTTCGCTTGAAGCGCTGAAGAAAGAGGGCGAGGCAGGTCGCCGCAAGATCTCTCAGTACACCCGTTACGCTACCGTCGCCTTGGCGTTGGTTCAGGCGGTGGGTGTATCGATGGGTCTGGCTGGCCAGGGCATCGCATTTACAACCGACTTCCAATTCCATTTTGTTGCGGTCACCACCTTTGTGGCAGGTGCTGTTTTCATGATGTGGTTGGGTGAGCAGGTCACTGAGCGCGGGATTGGTAACGGTATTTCGTTGTTAATCTTCGCGGGCATTATTGCTGGTTTGCCTGGCGCAATCGGGCAGTCCTTCGAGGCGGCACGTCAGGGCGATATCAACATTATCGCTTTGCTGGTGATTGCATTTGTGGCTGTCGCAGTGATTGGTTTCATCGTGTTCATGGAACGCGGTCAGCGTCGCATTACCGTTAACTATGCTCAGCGTCAGCAGGGCAAGAAAATGGTTGCGGCACAGCAGAGCCATCTACCGCTCAAGATCAACATGGCGGGTGTAATCCCACCGATCTTTGCTTCGTCCATCCTGTTGTTCCCGGCCTCGATTGGTCAGTGGTTCGGTAGCGGAAACGAAAGCTTGGGTTGGTTGAGTGATATCACCTTGTTGTTGGGGCCGGGTCAGCCGTTGTATTACGTGCTGTTTGCGATCGCGATCGTCTTCTTCTGTTATTTCTACACCGCGCTGGTTTTCAATCCCCGCGATGTTGCAGATAACTTGAAGCGTTCGGGTGCCTTTATTCCTGGGATTCGTCCGGGTGAACAGTCGAGCAAGTACATCGACCAGGTCATGACACGTCTGACCGTTTGGGGTGCTGCTTATATTACGGCTGTATCACTGATGCCTCAGGCAATGGTTCAGTTCTTTAACGTGCCTTTCTATTTTGGCGGCACTTCGTTGTTGATCGTGGTCGTTGTGATCATGGACTTCATGGGTCAGGTTCAAAGCCACCTCATGAGTCATCAATACGAGTCGCTGATGAAGAAGAGCAACTTAAAAGGTTCAGGAGGCGCTGGCGGTTTGCTCCGCTAGCCCTTGATTAGGAGAGAACGATGAAAGTTCGTGCTTCAGTAAAAAAGATTTGCCGTAACTGCAAAGTCATCCGTCGCAACGGCTCGCTACGAGTCATCTGTATCGACGGCCGACACAAGCAGCGTCAAGGCTAAACAGGTTGCCCTTGTTAAAAGGGTGTTAAATC
>JBMYYI010000097.1:0-2826 GCA_049609265.1 Litorivicinus sp.
GGGATAACGGCCGCTGTGCATAAAGCATAAAGCCGCCCATTGGGCGGCCTTATTTGTTGTGAAGCAGGTCTCAGATGTT
Organism: Litorivicinus sp.; assembly: GCA_049609265.1. Classification (GTDB taxonomy): domain Bacteria; phylum Pseudomonadota; class Gammaproteobacteria; order Pseudomonadales; family Litorivicinaceae; genus Litorivicinus. The sequence continues at coordinate 80 of JBMYYI010000097.1, forward strand.
AAAGCCTAGAATTCATCCCAATCATCATCTTCGGTACTCACTTCAAAGCTTTGGCCCGCTGCCTTTTTGACTGGACGGGCAATGGGTTTGGCCGCCGGCATGGAGTTTCGCATGGGGCTATTCGGCGCCCGACGCTCGGTCACTACCGGCGCTGCAATGTCACTTTGATCGACCTGGAAATACGAAGCCGACTCCACCATGCGACGCGCCTGATCTGCCATATTCTCGCCGGCGGCACTGGCTTGCTCGACCAGTGCGGCGTTTTGCTGGGTCATCTCATCCATGCTGGAAACCGCCGTATTCACCTGCTCGATACCGCTGGATTGCTCTTCGGTCGCTTGGGTAATCTCGTTTACTCGGCTGGCAACCTCAGAGATTTGGTCAATCAAGGATTTCAAGGTATCCCCAGATTGATTGACCAAACGAGTACCGTCCTCAACCCGATGGGCTGAATCCCTGATCAGATCCTTGATTTCCTTGGCGGCCTCAGCACTGCGCTGTGCCAGTGAGCGCACTTCGCCTGCGACCACCGCAAAGCCACGCCCTTGCTCGCCAGCACGGGCCGCTTCGACCGCTGCGTTTAGAGCCAGCAAGTTCGTTTGGAAGGCGATCTCATCGATAACGGTGATGATGTCGCTGATTTGCTTGGAGGACTGATTAATCGCATCCATCGCCTTGACCGCATCCTCGACCACCTTGCCGCCGTTGGATGCACTATCGCGGACTTCGTTGGCCAGTGAATTGACCCCGCGAGCATTTTCAGCCGTCTGGCGAACCAGGCCGGTCATCTGCTCCATGGAACTTGCGGTTTCTTCTAGGCTGCTGGCCTGCTCTTCGGTTCGGTGCGACAAATCCGAGTTGCCCTGGGCGATTTCGTCGGCGCCTGCGCGAATCTGTTCGGAAGCGTCGGTAATCTGAGTCATGACCGAGGTGAACTGAACAATGGTGTTGTTCACGCTCGATTTAAGCTCATCGAACTTGCCATGATAATCGCCACTAATGCGGCGCGTTAGGTCGCCCTCAGCCATCCCCTTCATCACATCAGCGGTTTCGTTGATGATGGTTTCCGCGCTATTGGCCATGCTGTTGAGGCCTTCAGCTAGGCTCTTGTAGAAGCCGTCCTTGTTAGCCTTGTCAATGCGGTGACTCAATACGCCGGCTGACGCGGCCTGGACCATTTCGGCGATCTCAGTTTCGATACCGATTTCAATCGTTTTGTCGATCCACTCAACCACTGAGCCCAAACGCTCACCGTCAGCATCCACAATCGGATTAGCGGTGAGCTGGAATACCTGGCTCCCCACTCGCACCTCTGAGCTGAAGTTGCCGCGTAAATTCGCCAGCAAATTCTGTTGATGACTGGGGTTGGCGTGGAACATGTCGAAGTTCTGATTCAGGATGTTGCGGCTATCGAATCCGCTGATCACCGTTTTCAAATTATCTTCGCTGGTGCGCATTAGAGCAGACGCCGAATCATTCAAATAAATGATCTTGCCGTCTGTATCAGCGATCATGACGCTGGTGCCTACGCTGTCCAGACCTTGTTTAATTTGCTCATTGGACTGGGCCACGGCTCGTTCGTTTTGAACCTGCTTATTGAGGGTCTCCTGCATGCGCGCCAATGCTTGAAACACCAGTCCAAGATCATCCGCAGCACCGATTTGGATATCTTGATCCAACCGCCCGGATTCCATGACTTGAAAGTACTCGATGAGGCGGCTCATCCGAGAAGAGATCTGACGGATCAATAATGTGCCCAAGGTCGCGGTAAAGATTAGCAACACCAACACCGCGGCCAGGGTGCTGTACAAACCGGCACTCATATTATCGATACGAGTGGCCAACAGCCCGTCCAGCGATGAAGAGGCCTTTGCAGTCATCTCGCTGTTCAGCGCCAGCAATCCAGACAGCTCGTCAAAGAACGCGGTACTTCCCTGACTAAAATCACGATTCAATAAGCGGTCAATCGACGCGCTGGAGTTCTTGGCAAGCGCATGCATGCGTTGCAAATCACTTGCGAATACTGCGCCCAGCGAGGCGTTCTTAGCCATCGCTGTTTCAATGGCCGTGATCGAGCCGGCCATGACCGGTTCCATCTGAGCGCTCAACGTATTCAGAGTGCGCCACTGCGTATCTGACATACTGCCAGCCGCCAATATTCCTGCACCCAAGCCTCGAATCTGGCCGACCAGGTCTGCGAGTGCGGGAGCACGCACCACCACCTGTTCCATTAAGTAGAAGCTATCCAACTCAGGATCAAGAATAAGGTTTGAGGTGTTACCTACATGGGAAATCAGTCCGATCACTTCGCCAACCAAGGCGGTATGCTCAGCAAACACAGCTGGAGCGTTGCGTGAGGTATTATTTTGTAGAGTGCTCCACCCAGAGTCGATCGCAGCTAATCGGCTTTGCGTATCCAGCGCAGCAACGACCATGGGGTCCGTTGCCTTGAGGCGAGCCAACTGATCGTTGATTTGGCTGCGCAAGCTAGCCAGTCGAGATTGTGCCTGTGCATTGCCATTGAGCGCTGCATTGGTATTGCCACGGTGCTGAGGAATCAAACTCATCAATGGCATGACTTCACGGATGTAGTGGTTACCCATGACTTCCTTTTCAGAAAAGGCAATGTTCGCCCTCTCATTGAGCCAAAACTGCGTTGAGAAGCCAACGATAATGAGAATTAAAGCTCCCATTAGGGCCCACAGCTTCACGCCCAATTTCAAACTATTTACCTGACTGAACATCTC
>JBMYYI010000098.1:0-2806 GCA_049609265.1 Litorivicinus sp.
CTGCCTGAGTACGCGTTCTGCGTCGACGTCTATGGTGATCGAGTCCACGTGGCGGAATATGCACCGCCCAAGCAAATTGATCCGGTCGTGGCACGTCGCCGCCGTGAGCAAGCGCTGGTGACCGTGGCCAGTGTGTTTGGTCAGAAACCGGAACAGATTGTATTCAAGACCCGGGCACCCGGTGGCGATTATGAGCGCAATGACGTAGACGACTGGATGGAGGTCAATGAAGAGGGCGCTCGCATGCGCGTCAACCTGACTCGGTACAACGATACCGGACTCTTCTTGGATCACCGGGGTGCCCGACGCTGGTTAGCAAAACAAGCCAAAGACAAAGATTGCTTGAACCTGTTTAGCTATACCGCAACGGCCAGTGTGCGAATGGCATTGGGCGGTGCGCGCAAGGTGGCCAGCGTGGATTTGTCCCCTCGCTACACCCGTTGGGCAGAACAGAACTATCGAATGAACGGTTTGTCGACCGATCAACATCCCCTGATTCAAGCCGATGTGATCAAGTGGCTCTACGATGCCCCCGGCGCTATTTATGACCTGGTGCTGCTTGATCCTCCGACCTTCAGTAACAGCGCACGCACAGATACCGTTTGGGATATCAAAAAGGACGCCGCGGTGTTGTTGGCAGAGGTTCACCGAGTTCTGCGGCCGGGTGGGCACTGCTTGTTCTCAAACAACGCAAAAGGGTTCAAACTGTTGCCTGAAGTAAAAGCACTATGGCACGAGGTAACGCCGTTTACTGAGACCACTCGGGATCAGGACTGCCCCTTGAGCCATCGATCGGGGCACAAGAGCTGGTGGCTAACGAAATCGTCTTAATGCACACCCAAGACTGCCATCTGTGTGAGCAGGCGCAGGCTATGTTGGATCATTTGGGCGCCGGCTATCGTTCGCAGGATATTGCCGCCTCGGCTGAGTGGGTCGAAACCTACGGTATCCGAATTCCTGTGCTGGTCATGGGCGAGCGTGAGTTAGGTTGGCCCTTTGATATCGAATCGCTGGATGCGTTTTTACAGGGGGCGTCATGAGCGGGACCGGACTGACCATCCCTAAGGTTCTTTTGATTGACGACAACGAAGATGATCGCTTCAAAATTCGTTGGATGCTGTCGCGTGAACGCCGCGTCACGTTGTACGAGGCCAGCTCTGTGGATGAGGGCCTTAGCATGTGGCAGAAGGTGCATCCGGACCTGGTGTTACTGGACCTAAGCCTGCCCGATGGACGCGGTGAGGAGATCATGCGGACGGCTCGGATGCAGCGCTGGGGCAATCCGATCGTGGTGGCCGTGTCGGGGCTGTCCTTGCCTGAGCGCGTGTCAGAGTTGGCCCTGGCAGGGGTCTCTAGTTTTCTACCCAAAGACCGATTAACCCAAGATCTACTATCGGCTGCGATCACCACTGCGTTTGAGCGATCCCAACAGCGTAAGCGAACTCAACTAGAGCAACTTCGGCTTGATGAAGCGGCCCTAACACTCTCCGGTCAGCTTAGCGATGCGGCGGACGAGCTACAGACCTTAGGTCAGCCGATCTCCGAGGAGGATACGCCCCCGATTCGGCTGTTAAAGGGGATGCTACAGCGGCGGTCAGCCGATCTGGCACAGCTGGCGCGTTCGCTGGCGGAATATGCCAATGTTGAACCGATCAATCCGCAAGGGCAGACGAGCCTTGGGGCTTTTCACCAGGCCATTGCCGGGGTGTTCACGAGTCGCATTCAGTGGGACTCGGATCTCGATATCAATACGCCCCTTGCGGTGGATGTTGAGGATTTAGCGGCGGTCGTAAAGCCTATGATCGAAAATGCGATTCGGCATGACCAGCAGATTGATACTCAGATTTGCATGCGAGTCACCGATGAGGGTCATGAAGTCCATATCACGCTGACGAATTTGCATCCGGGTCTTTCGGCGCTGTGGCAGCTTGAAAGCGATGCGTTGTTTTTGCTGGGGCGGGTCGTGGGTGATCGCTCCGGCGGCCGCTTGGGGCAGGGTTTGGCCGGAGTCATCAAACGGCTGCGAAACGGCCCGATTCAACTAGCCGTGAGCCTGGACCCTCTCGCAGGCTTTAGTCTAATTTTGAAAATTCCCAAGGGTCCTAGGACTCGCTGACAAAGCACGGTGTGGCTTCTACACTTCAGCCATGTCTGATATGTCGATTTATCCTTGGGTGACCGAGGCGTTGTATGTTCTTAGCCAGCGTAAGTGGCAGCCTTTAAACGATGCTGCGCAGCGCTTTGGCGATTTAAATGAGGGTTTTTCCGGTTGGGAGGTCATGGATCTGGACCCACAGGGACCCTGTTGTTTTTGGTTGGCACACCCAGAGCGCGGCCAACTCAGAGCAGAGCTGATGCCACAGCAAGAACCCAAGCTTCGAATACTGGCCGATGAAGCAGCGGGTCCTTACCTCGCGATGCGGGACAACTTGTTGGATATGGTGCGCAATGAATTCCAATCCCCTCTGACGGATTTGCTAGAAGGCTTCAAAGGTCTTAAAAAACCCAGCGAAGGGGCCTCTTGGGAGCAAGCCGTCACCCAACTACTCCGCCCGGCGCTAACCATACACCGGCTGTTGCCCAGCGTTATGGATCTGGCTCGTCTGCACGGCCACGCCCAATTAGAAAGCGATCAACGCATTGAGTTGGCCAGCTTCCTGCCGCAGCTGGTATCTGAGTACGAAGCCAGCGCGCTGCAAAAGGTTACGCGCTTTGGGGATGAGGATATCTTGAACGGTGTCACGGCGCAACTTTTGACGTTCAAAAACATCGCCGGGGATACGTTCATGGGCGCGCAAGAGGCCGC
>JBMYYI010000099.1:0-2776 GCA_049609265.1 Litorivicinus sp.
AGGGTGTTTGGCTAGGTACGCACGGCTGTACCGGTGCATTACCGGAAAATCCATAGACCAGGCGACAAAGCCGACCAATGGGATCCAGAGCAGCTCGCGTTTCATAAAGAATCGGGTGCTGGGAATGACTCCATTCGCCCCCATCAGTAGCACATAGATATCGACCCAAGTTTGATGGTTGCTGACCAATAAATAGTTTCGATCGCGATGAAACTCGCCCTGCCGGGTGATCTCAATTTTCGGGCTGAAAAGCCCTAGCCAACCGCAAAATCCACCGGCCCACATTTTGACCAGCCATTCAAAAGCCGGGGCAAAATGACGACCCATCGACGGAGCAACCCATTTGACCAATCCCATCATGGCCGCGGGCAAGCCGCACAATAAGGTCAGCACCACTAACCAAACGGCGCTCACTGCGCCCAACACTACATGCATCTGCAAGGTCCTTAATTTTGGGGCACTATACCGACCCAAACTGAGCCATGCGAGTACCTAACATGCTTGAAAGCATCATCAAAGAAACCTCAGAACAGCCACAAATCGCCATTATTTGGTTGCATGGGCTAGGTGCTGACGGCAGCGACTTTGTACCGGTGATTCCTTTGCTGCAGATCGAGTGCCCAGCACGGTTCGTGTTTCCTCATGCGCCGGTCCAGCCGGTGACGGTTAATGGCGGCATGGCGATGCGTGCCTGGTATGACATCTATGAGATGACACTGGAACGCAAGATTGATCGTGACGGAATCGCCGCATCCGACGCCGAATTAACAAAGCTCATCCAGGCGCAGATCGATCAAGGAATCACGCCGGATCGCATTTTCTTGGTGGGATTTAGTCAGGGTGGCGCTGTGGCGCTGCACCACTTAGTCCGGACGACACAGCCGTTGGCGGGCGTGATTGCATTGTCGACCTATTCCCCGGATTTAGATCAGCCGATTACGGCGGTCAGCCAATCATCCATACCCGTTGCCATTCATCATGGCACTCAGGATCCTGTGGTTCCTGAGAGCCTAGGTCAACGCACCCATGCACGCTTGCTTGAGCAAGGATTAAAGCCCAGCTACCAAACTTGGCCGATGCCACACAGTGTGTTGCCGGAACAATTGGTCGAGATCGGCGCCTGGATAAATCAGCACGCTAAAGCCTAAGACTAATGAGGGTGGCCCCAGCTTTGGCGCGTGCCGGGCGATTTTGCTAGACTACGCGCCGGATTGGCACCGGACCTGGTGCCACTGTGTGTATGGCTGGACTATCTTATCCGGCCCCCAAGGAGAACCACATGAAGCAACCCGTTCGCGTAGCGGTCACCGGTGCTGCCGGAGCTATCAGTTACACTATCCTATTTAAAATCGCTGCTGGTGAATTGTTGGGCCCTGATCAGCCCGTGATTCTGCAGCTGGTCGAAATTCCCCCCGCAATGGGCGCGCTCGAAGGCGTAGTGATGGAATTGATCGACTGTGCATTCCCCTTGGTTGCGGGCATTCAAACCGCAGATAATCCTGAAGATGGCTTTAAAGACGCAGATATCGCGTTCTTGATCGGTGCCAAGCCGCGTGGTCCGGGCATGGAGCGTGCTGACCTGTTGATGGGTAACGCTCAAATCTTTAGCCGTCAGGGCAAGGCTTTGAACGATCATGCATCCAAAGACGTGCGTGTATTGGTCGTCGGTAACCCGGCAAACACCAATGCTTTGATTGCGGCACGTAACGCTCCTGATTTGGATCCTCGCCAGTTCACGGCGATGACTCGTCTGGATCACAACCGTGCGGTGGGTATCCTGGCAGACAAGGTTGGCGCTCAGTCTAGTGACGTCGACGGTGCCATTATTTGGGGCAACCACAGCCCGACTCAGTATCCCGATCTGCATGGCTGCACCGTTGCGGGTAAGCCGGCGTTGGATTTGATCGAGCGCGATTACTACGAAACTACCTACATTCCGCAGGTTGCCAAACGCGGTGCTGCGATCATTGACGCACGTGGCGCTTCGTCGGCGGCATCGGCTGCCCAGGCTGCGATCAACCACATCCACGATTGGGTGTTGGGTACTAACGGCAAGACCGTATCAATGGCTGTGCCTTCTGACGGCTCATACGGCATCGAGCCCGGCGTGATCTATTCGTTCCCGGTAGTCTGCGAAGGCGGCGATTATAAAATCGTACAGGGCATCGAGATCAGTGAGTTCAGCCGAGGCCTGATGACCACCACGGATGACGAGCTACGCAGCGAAAAAGCGGCAGTCGAAGAGCTGTTGCTGGCGGAAACTGAAGCAAAAGTGGCAGGTGTGTCACATCCTGTTGCCTAAGTCGTAAGCCTTTCGGTGATAAAAGCCCGCTGGTTCACGCCCGCGGGCTTTTTTGTGTCGGTGTTCAATCAATCAGGTCTAGTTTGGTCTAGTCTAATTAACATGACTCGATTAATTCTTGCTGTATTGCTTCTATTCGGTTTGCCTGCTCGCGGCGAGGTTGAGTTTTGGGCAGTTATTTATCAGCCTGGCAGCAGCACCCAGGCATCTGATCTGACGTTAGCCAGCCAAATCACTGATGTGACCGGCCGTTCGCTAACGCTCGACTCGGTTTTGTTGCCCAGACTACCCGACGCGCTCAACAAGATGTCCGGTCAAGAGGTCATTGTGCCCTTGCCGCCGTCTTATTATTACTCTGCTCGCGAAAAAGGGATGATTCCGCTGATGCGGTATAAAGCCGATTTGCTGCTCGGCCTGTATCAGGACCCACAGCGCGGGGGCGTTGCGATTAAAACGGTGGCCACACCACCGAAA
>JBMYYI010000100.1:0-2746 GCA_049609265.1 Litorivicinus sp.
CTATTTGTGGGGCTGGGTGCCGGTGACATTCGAGTCACCCAAGCGATCAACGCGATACATCGTTTGCAAAGAGATGAGCCCGATCTTGATGAATTGGCCATCACCGAGCCCAGTCGTGCCCCTGCGGGATCCGTGACAATCTCTGGGGTGGGCAACTTAGCCCACCAGCTGGCCAATTGTTGCAAGCCTGTGGCTGGCGATCGTGCGGCGGGCTTTATTACCCGAGGACGAGGGGTCACCGTGCACCGCGCCGACTGTCCCGAATTGATGGCATTACGTGCGAACGAGCCCCAGCGCATTGTTGATGTGGAGTGGGGTAGCGCGGGCAAATCCTATCCGGTGGACTTGGTGATTCGCGCCTATGATCGTTCGGGCCTGTTGCGCGATGTATCCAATGTCCTCAATACCGAGCATTGCAATGTGCTATCGCTGAACACCGTATCGGATACCCAGCAGGGAACCGCCAATATGCAGCTGCGGATCGAAGTGGATTCGCTGGATCGGCTCAGTGGCGTGTTGTCGCGACTCAACGGGCTGCCCAATGTTATGGAGGCACGTCGTGAGCGCGCTTAAACAGCTGATTACGATGATGGCCGAGCTGCGCGACCCGAATCACGGTTGTGAATGGGATCGCCGCCAAACCCTCCAGTCGCTCGCGCGCTACTGCATTGAGGAAGCCTATGAGGTTGAATCCGCGGCCGTTCAGCAGGATTGGGCGCAGCTGAAAAGCGAGCTGGGCGACTTGTGGTTCCAGGTTATTTTCTTTAGCCAGCTTGCTTCGGAACAGGGTCAATTTGACCTGTACGATGTCGCAGAAACCCTGCACGAAAAACTGGTTCGCAGACATCCGCATGTTTGGCCTGACGGTAGTCGAGCCTCCTTCGGTCAATCCAGCTCAGCCAGCCCTGAACAGATTCGAGGGCAGTGGGAGCGTATCAAGCAGACTGAGCGAGAAGCACAGGGGCAAGCGGGAGTGCTGGCGGATGTGCCCTTGCAATTACCCGCGCTTGAGCGGGCTCAAAAGCTACAGAGCAGAGCGGCCCAGGTCGGTTTTGATTGGCCGGATTCGACCGGTGTGCGGGCTAAGCTGGACGAAGAGCTGGTAGAGTTCGATGAGGCGCAAACGCCCGAGCACCGTGCCGAGGAGCTGGGTGACGTGCTGTTTACTTTGGTGAATTTGGCCCGAAAGGAAGGTTGGGATGCAGCCAGCTTGTTAAGGGACGCCAATCGAAAGTTCGAATCCCGCTTTGAGGCTATGGAAGCGCGCGGCCCTATCAAGGATTTGACGCTTGAGGCCTGGGAGGCCCGGTGGCAAGCAATTAAGCACTGAGTATTTGCGAAGATTGCGAAATTCTGTTTTCTTAATCGATTGCTTGCTCAACAAATGAAAGGAAACTTCCCGCGTGACAGAGATTCCATCTGCCCTTCGTGATGATGTGCGCCTGCTCGGTGGTGCTTTAGGACAAACCATGGCCCAGCACTTGGGTCAGGACTTCTTGGACAAAATAGAAGCCATTCGTGCGCTGGCTAAACAGGGCCGGATGGGCGATCAAGAGGCTCAAGTCGCGCTGACTCAAACGCTTGAGGAGCTCCGCGGTGAGGAGTTAATCCAGGTCACTCGCGCCTTTACCCAGTTCTTGAACTTAGCCAACATTGCTGAGCAACACGACCGTGTTCGCCGCCACCAGAATAATGTGGCCCAGGACGGGTTGCTGCTGGGTGACGACGGTTTACGCGAGACTATTGCTCGCCTAAAGGCGGCCGGGCATACCTCACAACAAATCGCCCAAGCAGTGCCCCAGTTGTCGATCGATCTGGTATTGACGGCACACCCCACCGAGGTGGTTCGCCGCTCGCTGATCCAAAAATACGAAGCCATGGCCGAGTGCTTGAACGCATTGGATGGAGAGCTATCGCCCCGAGAGCACCGCCATCAGCAACGCCGTCTGGCCCGTCTGATCGCCGAATGCTGGCACACCGACGAAATCCGCGGGCAGCGTCCGACGCCGGTGGATGAAGCGCGTTGGGGTTTTGCGGTTATCGAGAACTCGTTGTGGCAGGCGGTGCCAGACGTGTTGCGCGACATCAGCACCCATTTGGAAGAGGTGACCGGTCAAGGTCTGCCTTTGGACGCCGCGCCGTTTAAATTTAGTAGCTGGATGGGCGGCGACCGTGACGGGAACCCGAATGTGACCGCGAGCGTGACCCGTGAAGTCTTGGGGCTCGCTCGCTGGATGGCTGCCGATCTGTATGAACAAGATCTGGATTTGTTGATTCGTGATTTGTCGATGGGCGAGTGCAATGATGCCTTGCGTGAGGAAGTCGGCGACGTAAAAGAGCCCTATCGCGTCTACTTGCGTCCCATGCGAGAGCAGATGCGCCAAATTCGCCGTGAAATCGAAGCGATACGTTCGGGTGTGACGGTCGAAGTGTGCTCAACCTTGCGTGACCCTGAAGTCTTGATGGCCCGTTTGCGTTTGTGCCACGAATCTCTGCACGCCTGTGGAATGGGCGCTATTGCAGACGGTTATCTGTTGGATACCATTCGTCGGTGCGCAGTATTTGGCATGAACTTGGTTCGCCTGGATATTCGCCAGGAATCGGACCGTCATGGTCAGGTCCTGAGCGAGCTGTGTGATTATTTAGAACTGGGCGACTATGAATCCTGGTCTGAGCCGCAAAAGATTGATTTCTTAATGCGGGAGCTGGCCAGTAAGCGCCCGCTTATTCCCGCCACCTGGCAGCC
>JBMYYI010000101.1:0-2607 GCA_049609265.1 Litorivicinus sp.
GACGCCTGCGGCCACAGTGTCTACATGTTAAAAAGCCGTCCCGAGGCCTCCGAGTGTCGACTCTGCCGCCATCAATTTTCGCTTCGGTCTGGCACACCCCTGCATGGTTCTCATCTATCGCTTCGGCTCTGGCTAGTGGCGTTGTACATGATTGCGACCGCCAGCAAGGGCATTTCGGCACGGCAACTCGGGCGCTGGCTAGGTGTGCCGTACAAAACCGCGTGGCACCTCAATCATCGAATCCGCTCGATGATGCTCACGGTCCCGCATCGGGGCGAGCCGTTGAGCGGTGAAGTCGAAATTGATGAGCAGTATGGGGGCGGCGCCCAGCGCGCCCGCAACAACCCAAGCGCTACACCGGAGTATGTTCAACCCAAGTCCCCAACGGGGCGCGGCCAATACCGGCCTTTGTTGCTGACCATGGCGCAACGCGGCGGTGCCGTTGTGGCGCAGAAAATCGACAGCCACAGCAAACACGCCATTCAAGAGGCTGTTGAGCAGGCTATTTCTCCGGATGCGGTGGTCATGACCGACGGGCTTCCTGCGTACTGCTGGATAGGTGAGCGCCAGCCACATCATTGGGTCATTCATTCCAAGAAGCAGTTTGCTCGCCGGGAGGCGGGACGAAGCATCCACGTCAACACCTGCGAGAGCTTCCACCGTTTGTTTCAACGCACGGTTCAAGGCGTCTACCATTTCGTGAGTGGCAAGCACGTCGACCGCTATCTGGGTCAGAGTCGCTGGTATTGGCTGCGTAAAAAGGCAGGTCCAATTTCGCGTATGGCCGATTTGTTCGCGGGCGCACCGCCTTTGCCCTACCGAGATTTGGTTCATGGCTAAGGCCACAAAGGTCATCCGCGTCGATCGGCTGGACCAGTGTGCCAACACAGGCAAGCAGGCCGCCCTGAAAGCGGTGGTGGCCGAGTGGCGCGTTCAGGCGCAGATACTGGCCAACGAGCAGTGGTTTTTGTGGCAGTACACCGGCCAGTGCAACAAAATGCACGGGCGCAAGTACCCAGACTCGCCGCTCGGCGCAGCGCGGGTACAGATGTGTCGGCATCAGGTGGTCGGCGTCATCGATGGGCACCTCGCCAGCTTGGCAGATCAATTCAAATCGATGGTCGCCCAAAGCTCTCTGACTACCGAACAAAAGCATCGGCTGTATCGCATCAACAAGGCCCGCGCATGGCAGCATCGGTTACCGCCGACGTTCAAGACGGCGCCGTTTGTGGATGAAAATGATCTGCGGCTAGCAAGGACACTGTTCCGCCGCTTGCTCAAAACCCACCGCAAGCCCAGCTTTCGGTTCATCAACGTGGTCATGGACGAACGCGCTGTCAAATGCGCCAAAGCCTCCGATAGCAAAGTCGTCGACTATTGGCTCACGTTGCCGACGCTGGAACGCGATGGGCGGCAGTTTCGAAAAATTGCCGTGCCACTCAAATCCAATGACTTTGCCGAAGGGCGCAAAGGCCAGCGACTCACGACATGGCAAATGAACCTCAACAAAGATGGGGTCTTGAGTTTCGGCAGGCTGACGGACGTGAAAAAGCCTTTCGAGCAGTCCGTGGAGACCTATCAAGTCAGAACGCCGGTGCTGGCGCTGGATTGGGGTATGAACACGCTCTTTGCCAGCTCCGAGGGTGATTTATTGGGTCGAGGCACCCTCGACAAGATTTCCGCCCTAGATAAAACCATCTGCGCCATTGCACGCGGCCAGCAGCGGCATGGCCTTAAGCCCCGCGACAGTGCCCGATACTGCGCCAAGGTCAGTGCGATGCGGGGCTATCTGAAAACCGAGGTGAATCGAATCTTTAATCGGTTGGTTGCGACACGCGCACCGGGGCATCTGGTGGTGGAGAAACTCGATTTCCGCAACCCAAACTTATCCAAGCGCATGAACCGCCTGATCTCGAATTTCGGGCGGGGCGTTATCAAAGACAAGCTGGCTGATTTAGGGTCGAAGTACGGGATCACGCACGAGGAAGTGAGCCCCGCCTACACTTCACAAGAATGCCACAACACGGCCTGCGGCTACGTCGATCGACGCAACCGCGATGGCCAACAATTCCAGTGCCGCGCGTGCGGCAAACAGCAGCATGCTGACGTGAAAGCGGCCAAGACATTGCGTCATCGGTGTTCCGATGATGCGTTGAAGCCGTTGCACGGACGCACTGCGATCCTTGATGTATTGGTACGCCGATACCTTGAGCGATTTGATAGGCCTCGCTGGTCGGCCCTATCAAGACCGCGCAGCCGGGGGGCCGCGCTCGACCCGCGACTGTCCAATCCGCATTTTGCCGATTGGACAGCCAAGGCGAGATCACTGCACGGGTTGTAGACCCCGCCCGTGCCCAAATTGCTTTGCGCTAGTGTTTGCCTGCGTGAAAGTGATAGTCCCCACAGCGCCGCCTAGTACAGCTTGGGTCAAGGAATCCATAGCATCTCAGTGTAAGGGGGTGGCTGTTGATGGGCGCAAAGCGATGGAACGCCGGCGGCGACCCATAGGGTGAAAGCATTGCGAGCTTGAGTAAGAGTAATACAAATGAAGCCACTAAAACTGGATTTGGTGGGCTTTGCCCTGATTGGCGCGGTTGCAGTGGGCGC
>JBMYYI010000102.1:0-2588 GCA_049609265.1 Litorivicinus sp.
GCAAGTTAGGACGCAAGGCGGCTTTGTACGGCGCTGCGCTCGGCACGATTCCCGACTTGGATGTGTTTATTGATTTTGGTGGTCCTGTTGAAAACATGACCTACCATCGTGGCGCCTCTCATTCGTTTCTCGTTCAACTCTTGGTCGCTCCGCTGTTCGCTTGGTTGTTGGTCAGGTGGCATGGGGCGGGCTTTTGGCGAGCCTTTACGGCGGTTTACCTTTGTTTTGTCACTCATTCGTTAGCTGACACATTCACGATCTACGGGACCCAACTGCTTTGGCCCATCAGTGATTTTCCGTTTTCTTATTCAATTCTGTTTATTGTGGATCCCGCCTATACCCTGCCGCTGATTGCGGCCTTCATAGCCATCATGGTGATGCGGCAATCCCAGCAGCGAGCCTGGTGGGCGAACAATGCGGTATTGGTGCTTACCTCGTTGTACTTGGTCTGGAGTGGGTTCGCTAAGTCCCAGGTAGATGATCGAGTTTTGGCCGCTTTGGGTGCCCAAGGCATTTCTCCTGACACGTACGAGAGCTCGCCGGGGCCGCTCAATACCTTGATATGGCGTGCCGTGGCCATTGATGGCGACCAATACTATGAGGTATTTACCTCAGTGTTTGATGAGATCCAAGACGTTACGGTTCATGGTTATCCGCGGAATACGGCCTTGTTAGACACACTGGAAGATGACGCTCGGGTTGAGCGGTTACGCTGGTTTACCAAGGGCCAATATGGCGCGTGGGAGCGCGAGGGGCAGGTTTACCTCGCGGATTTACGCATGGGTGTCCATGGTGAATATGTATTTAATTTTAATGTCGGCCGGCGCGTTGACGGAGAGGTCCAGCTGGGTAGCTTTGAGCAGTATGAGACTCCGCCGCGAACGGACGGGCTAGGTCTGTTTTTTGAGCGTATATGGGACCCCAGTGTCGATTTAAGCCCAGCCGGGCGGAGTGCTGCGCTCCGCTGATGGGTTGGGCTGCGGTTTAGTCGGGTTCGTTAAACTTGGACTGACGTAGAATCTCGACGTTTGATAGCCAAAGAACGCCTTCGTTGAATTCGAAGACTTCCTGTTCGATTTCCTCGGCAATGGCTTCTGCTTTTTCTCGCTTGCCCACGACCGTCTCTATTTTGACGATGGTGAATTCTCGGATGAGTGAAGCCGAATCGACAGGGTGAATGCCGTGCGACCCGCGGCCGCCGCCTGCGAAAACGGTATACCCGGTCACGTGGTGATCGCGGAGGATCTGCTCAACCTGAGGCTGCAGGAACTTTTCGACCACGATGTGGAGCTGGGTTGCTGGATAGAACATGATTGACTCCTTATAGGGCGAATAGCCAGTCGGCGACGGCCATGAATAATGGAATGCTCAACAACGCCACCGGGGTGCCCAGGCTGGTTGAGGCCCCAATATAGGTCGACGGGTTAGCTTGCGGAATGGCCGCGCGCAGGGTCGGTGGGCCTGAGATGTCAGAGCTGGACGCAGCCATGACGGCCAGCAGTACGGCGCCACCTGAGCTAAATCCGGTGACCTGGTGGATCAACCAACCGACACCTAATCCGGCAAAGCCGTGCACTAAGGGAGCCAGCAGACCATAGATCGCGTACATATGGGCGACGCGTCGTAGCTCACCAAAGCGTTGATATGCTTCCATGCCCATGATCAGCATCAGAATAGAAAGCAGGCCGCGGAACAGAGGCTCATAGAAGCTTTGGTAAACAGGCTCTGGGCGCGCCAGTAGGCCTAAGGCCAGTCCCAGTAGCAAGGCACTCAATGCAGAGCCCTGGAGACTCTCTTTGACGATCTGACGCAGGCTGGCGGGCTTGCGTCGACCACTGCCTGCGCCCTGTAGGACCTTTGCCAGCACGATGGCAGTCAATAGCGCAGCGATATCCATGAATGGATAGAGTGCCGGTACCCAGGCTTCAAATTCAGCGCCTTCTTGTTCCATGATGATCATGGCAGCGGCCAGCGTTGACGCTGACACTGCGCCGAATAGACCCGAGGTGGCGATGGCGTCGATTTTAGTGACGCCCGGCAATTGGGCCAGGGTTATGCGCCCCAGCAATACGATGCCGACTCCCAGGGCAATTGCGACGAAGGAGGGCAAAGCGATTTCAGCCAGTGATGCGCTGCGAATCTCGATGCCGGCACCGATACCGATCTTGAGTAGCAGTACAACCACGATGAAGCGGTAAACGGGATCGGGGATCTCGAGCCGGCTGCCGCAAGCAGCGATGACAAAGCCACCGATTAAAAATGACAGCGTGGGTTTTTGCAGTTGGCTAAATAGGGTGTCAAAGAAAGCAAGAAGGATGTCCAAGCACTTCTCCTGGTTGATGGCGGATCTGGGTCCTAAAGTGTGACGCGATAGTACCGGATTTTTGTGCAGTGCGCTGGTGTTGGGGCGGCATTGCTTGACGAGTTCGGTATATAAAAAACGTGAACGAGAGTAGAGCAGCTCCGATAGCCAACACAGAATCCGCCCCTCGGAGATCGCTTCATGAGAGGGCTTTTCAACGGACTTTTTTGGCTACCGGCGCGGCAGACGAGGGGTGATGGGCAGCGGGAGCCGGGGCCGCTCTCGG
>JBMYYI010000103.1:0-2540 GCA_049609265.1 Litorivicinus sp.
AATCGCTACCACGATCATCAGTTCGATTAGCGTAAAGCCTTTTTGATTCATAATACTGCTCCAAAACTTCGGTGTGACGCAGATCACGTACTCGTGTCTGCTGGCACACCAAAAACTAGTCCAGCTGCCGCCGTTCGCCAGTCGCCCACATGCCCATGAGTACTAGGAAAAATTGCCTGGGCTACCTAGGCCAGAGTGATATCTGACCCGCTGCCATTTTGTTGCCTATATTTAAGGTTCATCGCGCGTTAGCGGGAACAGAGTGGAGGCGAACGGCCAATCGGTTTAGGTTGTAAGTACGACCAAACAGCCGACCGAAGGACCGCCGCCATGCTCGATGCTACGTTCCCTGGATTCTCTTGGAAAGGGTTTCTGTACCTGTCTTGGCGGGATTTGGGCCATCAACAGCTTTTGATACTCCTGCAGGCCGACCCGTCAAAATCGCCTATTTGCCCTCGATGCCGGCGAGAGTGTAGTCAGACTCACGACACGCATCACCGACGTATCAGGGATTCAAGTCTTTTCGAGTATCGCGTTTGGCTTGAGGTGCCTATCCGACGAGTCGCTTGCCCAAGCTGCGGGGTGTCGCGCGAGTATTTGCCCTGGCTTCCGAGTCATTCGCGGATCACCGAACGGTGCCGGCGCCATGCAGAGCAACTCCTAGAGGTATTGCCCATCAAGCACGTCGCACAGCTAACAGGGCTGCATTGGCATACGCTCAAGGCGATAGATAAGGCCAGACTAGTACGCGAGGTGCCAGAACCTGATTTAAGCAACGTGCGTTATCTCGTGATGGACGAATTTGCCCTGCACAAGGGCCATCGCTACGCCACGGTGGTCATGGATGCCGAACGCAGGCACGTGCTTTGGGTGGGACAAGGTCGCTCACGCGAGTCTGTCCGGCCCTTCTTCTTATGGCTGGGAGAGCACTGTCAACACATTCAGGCGGTGGCTATGGACCAAAACACGGCGATGGACTTGGAGGTTAAAGAGCACTGCCCCAATGCCCGAGTAGTCTACGATCTGTTCCACGTTGTGGCTAAATTTGGTCGTGAAGTCATTGACCGTGTCCGAGTTGACCAGGCAAATCAGCTAAAACATGACAAGCCGGCCCGGCGGATCGTTAAGCGGTCACGGTGGTTGTTGCTGCGTAATCCGGAGAATCTCGATCAGCACCAGTCTGCCGGCCTGGAAGAACTGCTCGCTGCTAATCAACCACTGATGCTGGTGTATCTCATGAAATCAGAGCTCAAAGCGTTGTGGTACGCCAAGTCAGAACGGGCGGCAAGATGGAGGCTCACGCATTGGCTCAACCAAGCCGCCTCCAGCGGGATTGAGGCATTGGCGCGCTTCGCTAGAAATCTGCAGCCCTATGCCGATGGCATCATCGCCAGCGCTAGCTACCCTCTGAATACCAGCGTACTGGAGGGGGTCAACAATCGGATCAAAGTCATTAAGCGGATGGCCTATGGCTATCGTGACATCGAGTACTTCTTTTTAAAAATCCGAGCCGCTTTTCCCGGAAATATGCGATGAACCATATTTAAGGCATCACTAGAGGAGCGAATGTGGGACAGGTAGTACTTCAAGGATTGGCACGGCAACTGGTGTCAAACGCCCAAATCAGCGAAGAGGTCGCCATGCAGGCCACGGCAGCCGCCAGCAAGGCTGGCGAGCCCTTTGCGCATCACGTGGTCGCAAACTCGCTGATCAAGTCATCCGAGCTGGCGGTGACTGCATCGCAGCTTTATGGCACGCCGATGCTGGATTTGAACGCCTTTGACCTGTCCCGTATTCCGAGCGACAAACTGGATCGGAAAATCGTTCAGGAAGCGCGAGCCCTGCCGCTTTTTATTCGCGGCAAACGCTTGTACGTCGCCCTCAGTGACCCGACCGACTTGCGGGCACTGGATGCCATGCAGTTTGCGTCCGGGCTCACCACCGAGGCCATCGTGGTCGAAGCGGACAAACTGGCGGTAGCCATCGAAAACTATGGCGATGCCGGCGGTAGCCTCGGGGACCTAACCGACGACGGGCTCGACAACATCGACTTAGAAGATGATTCGGACACGCCTGCGGAGGACGACCCGAGCGATCCGAGCAACGACCAGCCCATCGTGCGCTTCGTCAACAAAATGCTGTTGGACGCCATTCGCCTAGGTGCATCGGACATCCACTTCGAACCCTATGAAAAGGCCTACCGAATCCGCTATCGCGTCGATGGTGTGTTAAGCGAAGTCACCAAACCACCGGTCAACATGGCGACACGGCTGGCGGCGCGAATCAAGGTGATGTCAAAGATGGACATCTCCGAGCGCCGGGTGCCGCAGGACGGTCGCATTAAGATGAAACTGTCGGCCAACAAAGCCATCGACTTTCGCGTCAACACCCTGCCCACGCTTTGGGGTGAAAAAATCGTGCTGCGTATCTTGGACCCCAGCAGCGCGCAACTGGGCATCGACGCGCTCGGCTACGAAGCCGATCAAAAAGCCATGTACATGCAGGCCCTATCGGAGCCCCAGGGCATGATCCTGGTGACC
>JBMYYI010000104.1:0-2454 GCA_049609265.1 Litorivicinus sp.
ATGGAGGCGGTGGCTCGCCGCAGTAAATAACCGTTAAGGAAACTCATGACAAAGCGCGTTTTAGTGGTCGATGATCAACCCGAGCTGCGCAAGCTCATCACCATGACCCTGCAGATGGGGGATTACGAGGTAGACGAGGCCGAGGATGCTACCCAGGGGTACGAGAAAGTGAAGTCATTTCGTCCAGATATTCTATTGTTGGACGTCATGATGCCGGGTGAAATGGATGGATATCAGTTGTGCGAGAAGTTAAAAAGCGATTCAAATTATTCCAACTTGTCTGTGGTCTTGTTGACTGCACGAGGACAAGCCTCAGATATCGAGCAGGGCGAGCGTGCGGGGGCAGATCGTTATTTGGTCAAGCCATTTTCGCCGTTGCAGCTGGTGCAAACCGTGCGCGAGCTTACGCAGTAGCCCTACTGCTCGCGTCGCCGGCGTGGGCTGACACCTTCTCCTTCGGCGTCGTGCCACAACAAAATGCCATTCGAACTGCCCAGATTTGGGGGCCAGTGCTCCAGCACCTTCAAAAAGTGACGGGGCATCAATTCGAGCTAAAAACGAATAAAGACATCCCAGCGTTCGAGGCGGCATTGGCCCGCGGTGAGTATGACTTTGCCTACATGAACCCATATCACTACACCGTATTTAGTGAGCGCGCGGGTTATCAGGCACTGGCCCACCGGGCGGGTAATGGTATTCGGGGTGTCGTGGTCGTGGCCAAGGATTCAGACATTAGGGCGCTGAGTGAGTTGGACGGTCGCGTGGTGGGATTTCCCGCGCCCGCCGCTTTTGCGGCAACCTTGATCAATCAGGCTGAGATGAAAGCGGAGGGCGCTCAGGTCATCCCCAAGTACACCAGTTCTCACGATTCAGTCTATCGCGCGGTCGCCAGCGGACTACTGGAAGCGGGAGGGGGCATCGGCCGCACTCTAAAGGCGACCGACCCCAAGGTAAGCCAAGCACTTCGTGTGCTACATACCACTCAAGAATATACTCCACACGCGATCGCGGCTTCAGCTCGTATTCCTGTTGAAGTACAAAACGCAATCCAGCAGGCCTTCATCGGCTTGTCAGAGCCTGCGGTGCTAGATGCACTAAAGGTTCAGGGATTTGTCCCTGCATCCGATCAGGATTGGGACGATGTGCGTGCATTAAAGTTGCAGGTTATTCGATAAATGACGCTGCGCCTCAAAACGATCCTGGCCATCGCCGCCGTCGAAATCCTGGTGCTCAGTGCTTTGGGTTACTCGACACTAAGTGCGATGGAAAAAACGGTCAACCAAGAATTTTTGGGGCGCACACAGGCCACTCAGCAGTTGATGCAGGGCGTCGCTACGGAAAGCTTGATTTCATTTGATCTGGCGCGGCTAGACAGTGTCGTTAACCAAGTGGTGCAGGATTCCGATATTGATTATGTGGGAGTCAGCACTAACGGTCAGTGGCTATCTTTTGCGGGCAACATTATCGAACCCGATACCCAGCCCAGTGACAGTCTCTCTAGCGTGCAGAATTCAATATTCCATACGGTTTTGCCAATCAGCGAAGGCGGCATGGCCTTTGGCTCAATCCATGTGGGTTTTGATGTCACTGCGATTCAGACTCAGCTGGCTGATGTTCGCGCGCGTTTTGCCGTCATCGCAGCAGGGGGGTTATTGCTCTCTGCGCTGCTGAGCTATGTGTTGGGCACTTGGTTAAGCGTTCGTGCGGCACGGCTCAACCGCGCGGCTGAACGGTTGGGACAAGGCGATTTTAACGCGGTCATGGTCGACAGCGGCAGTGATGAGTTCTCGATGCTCTCGCGCAGTTTTAACCACATGGCAGAACGGCTTCGTTCAGAAGCCAAACAGCGTGAATCTGCGCTACAACAGGCGCAGAAGAATGAAATGGCATTGCTGCAGCGTAGCGAAGATGTCGAGCGTTATAACCAGCTATCCAATCTCCTGAATGTTGTTCAGCTGAACGTGATTCTAAACCCCTCTCAGCATATTTTTAGTCCGGCCTTGGCGGATGATTTGCTGAATTTGACGGATTCTGAGGTCTGCTTCATCGCAAGCTTAGACGGCGATCAGTCCGAAACAATTCTGCCGGTTCAAGCCTGGGCCCATGTCAGCCAGACGGATGTGGTCAAGCAGGCGATCTCCAATCATCCAGGATTCGTCCACTGGGAATCTCTTGAAGCCGATGACGTAGGTTTTGATTCCATCGGCCTGCTTAGTAGCGATGTTCGAACAGTGGACCGCGTATTAGGTTCGATCGAATTGGCTGAACAATTTAAACATGCAGCGTTCCTTCCAATCATTCAAAAGGGTGCAGTCACTGGGGTGTTCGGATTTTTGCGAAACAGCAGTCCGTACAATGAAACGCTGGAAAACTTTATCCAGCCTTTGCTGACCACCTGCGCCCAGCTCGCCGATGCCTCAAAAAACAACCAGGCCCGACTGTTTGCAGAACAGG
>JBMYYI010000105.1:0-2422 GCA_049609265.1 Litorivicinus sp.
TATCGCCCAACACATCGAAACCTCGTTGTCTGACCTGCCACAGGGCAGCGAAATGTGGGTTTACTGCTGGCGCGGGGGCCAACGCAGCGGCTCATTAGCCTTGGTGCTCAATGAAATTGGATTTAAACCTCAGCTCATCAACGGTGGCTACAAGCATTGGCGAGCCGAGGTAATGAAGGGTCTGGACCGAGAGATTGCACGCCTCAACTGGCGCGTTTTGTCTGGGCCAACCGGCTGCGGCAAAACCCGCTGGCTAAACCGGCTCAAAGAAGCCGGTCAGAGCGTGGTTGATCTGGAGGGTTTGGGGGGACACCGCGGCAGTCTGCTGGGTGACGTCAACGGCGGACAACCCAGCCAGCGCAAATTTGAGAGCTGTCTTTATCACCAGCTATGTGATCTGCCTGACGATCAGCCGGTATGGGTAGAATCAGAGTCAGCCAACCTAGGCCGTTTGACCATTCCCGCCGCCCTCATGGAAAAGATTCACAGCGCATCCAGAGTCGAGATTCAATGCAGCGTCGAGCAACGCACTCAGTTCCTGTTACAGGACTATCCGCATTGGATCGAGAAACCCCAGGCGTTGATCGAGCAGCTGGAGCGATTGCGAGCACGACATAGCAATGCTGTGGTGGACCAGTGGATTCAGTGGATCGAGGCGCAGGCGTTCACGCCTCTGGTTCATGACCTGCTAGAACGCCACTACGATCCGACCTACCGCCACGGTATGCGGCGGCTCAACCAGACCCAAGTGAGTTATCTAGCAGTCGATCCAACGCATCCTACGCTGGATCCACTGTTAAGCATCACTTAACGCTGGAACAGCGCCCGGGCATCGTCTAGGGCGCCCAAATCCTCGATCGTTGAGGGCACCACAAAGTCCTGTCCGTCCGCAATTTTGCGCAGAATGGCACGCAGGATCTTGCCTGAGCGAGTCTTGGGCAATCGTTGAACCACATGTGCCGTCTGGAAACAGGCAATCGCACCGATGGTGCTTCTCACGCTAGCGACCAGCTCTTTTTGCAGCGTTTCAGCGTCAATATCGGCACCGTCTTTTAGGATAACCAGACCGATGGGGAGTTGCCCTTTAAGCGCATCATTCACCCCGATCACTGCACACTCCGCTACCGCAGGGTGCGCCGCGACGATTTCTTCCATCTCACCTGTGCTGAGGCGGTGGCCCGCGACGTTGATGACGTCATCGGTACGCCCCATCACAAACAAATAGCCGTCCTCATCAATGTACCCGCCGTCACCGGACTGGTAATAGCCGGGGAAGGCTTCCATATACCCGGCCAAATAACGGTCATGATTGCCCCAAACGGTTGGGAAGCAACTCGGCGGTAGCGGACGTTTGACAACAATATTGCCCTGCATACCTGCTGCAACTTCCGCCCCATCGTCATCCAAAATTTGAACGTTGAAACCCGGGGTCGGCATTGTGGCTGAGCCTTGCTTCACCTCAAAGGTTTCGATCCCGCGGGGGTTACAGGCAATCGCCCAGCCGGTTTCGGTTTGCCACCAATGATCAATCACTGGCACACCAGTCACTTGCGAGATCCACTCCTGGGTCGGCGGATCTAGGCGCTCACCCGCCATATAAACCGCTTTTAGGCTGCTGGTGTCGTATTGCTCAAACAATGCGCCCTGGGGATCCTCTTTGCGCACCGCCCGGAAGGCCGTTGGCGCGGTAAACAAGATTTCCACCTGGTATTCCTGAATCAAACGCCAAAACGCGCCAGCATCAGGGGTACGAACCGGCTTGCCCTCGTAAACCACCGTGGTGTTGCCGTTTAGAAGCGGTCCATAAACGATGTAGCTATGACCGACGACCCAACCCACGTCACTGGCCGCCCAGAAGACGGTACCCGGTTCAACGTCATACACCAGCTTCATGCTGTGCTTGAGTGCAACCGCGTGACCCCCGTTATCACGCACCACGCCCTTGGGCTTGCCGGTGGTACCGGAGGTATAAAGAATGTAGAGCGGATCGGTGGCTTTGACTGCGACACAACCCTGCGGTTGAGCCTGATTGACCGCCTGCGCCCAATCCAAGTCACGACCGGGCTTAAGTTCATAGGCCGCTTGTTCACGCGCCAGCACCATGACCTGACCCAAACGATGTTCGGCCATTTCAATCGCGTCATTAACAATCGGCATGTACTCGATCGTGCGCGAAGGTTCGATACCGCAGGTGGCCGTTAGCAATAACTTGGGATGAGCGTCGTCAATGCGCGTCGCCAACTCGTGTGCAGCGAACCCCCCAAACACCACTGAATGAATCGCACCCAGACGAGCGCAGGCCAACATGGCAAGCACCGCCTCGTACATCATGGGCATGTAGACCAAGACACGGTCGCCCTTGCTGACGCCCTGGGCCGCAATGGCGCCCGCCAGTTGTGCCACGTCAGCCTGCAATTGCGCA
>JBMYYI010000106.1:0-2346 GCA_049609265.1 Litorivicinus sp.
TCCCAGCACTTGCCAGTCTTCCAGCGAGCCAATTTGACTCATAGAGCGCAGAGTGTCACAGCGCCCATCATTACAGGTCAACGTACCTTTCCAGTACTGTCCCGCGAGTTCTGGATCGCGTAACCAGGCTAGGGTCGATTCGAGCAGATTACCGATTGGGCGCCCTTTGGGGCCAAGTTGGCCCCATAGGTCAACATTGATTGCGGAATAGAATAAGGCGATTGCCGACAAATATTCGGGTATGTCTATTGCGTACCCCGGCGAATCGGCGCCGCGAGCCGCATAGGGGACGAATATCCCGCTCTCATCAAACATGGCTAAATTGATTTCAAGATTGCGAACCCCCGAGCGATAAAGGGCTTGATCGCCAATGCGAATTCCCAGCGCAATTTTCGCCACAGCATTCCGCCAGTGATTGCTCCCGCAGCCATCAACCGAGTAGCTATCCCGATGTGTTGCGTATCGGCTTGGTTCATTAAACGGGCAACGGCTTTTGTTGGGTGGACGGTGACTTGTGTAGGTTTGTAACCATTCACTCAGCCATGCATCGATCGCTGTGCGGTTGGTGAAGGCTTCGTAAAACACGGCATAATGGACGGCCAACCGCGACACCACATCCTGATGAAAATAATTATCGCCGTCGATGCGTAAGTTGGGTGCGCGGTCCGAGACCGGATTAGCAGCCCAAGTATCGAGTATTTGTTGTAGCTCGGCCGGCCCATTCGAATAAAATTCGTAGCGATAGAGCTGTCCGCATTCCTGCCCAGGTCGAGGTCGCGCCCAGGCCTCAGTGTCGGCTGGGTATTCCAACTGACTTAGGATTTGTTTGCAGTCCAGTCCGGTTAGCCGTTCGGGAAACGGTATTTTAATCCTGTTTTGCTTACGTGCGAGTCGTTCGATTACGGCAGGATTCACGAAGTCGCCGTCAAAACCTTCGGAGACATCAATCTCATGCAGTGCTGTCTGTAGATCAGGCACCCAGTCTGGATTTATCACGGGGCCTGAGGGCGTTATGCGTGATTCTTGCACGGTTTGGCAACCTGTTAGTGCGAGAGCCAAACAGACGGAGCCTAGGATTTTGTTCATAGCGGATCCCGAAGTGTAATTGCCTTTTTGAATAATAAGTATCTAACTGATATTTGAAAATAGACGGTAGCGGCGCAGTAGTCGAGGCGGATCGTCGCGCCACCTAAATCCGGCCTTTGGTAGGGGTTCATTGTTTCGTCATTGAACATGCGCTAGGCTGTTTAATATCAAAACAATACTTAGTTCCGCGGTGGGTTCAGTGATGAACAGCACTGCGGTAGCCGTGGTGAACCCAGATCCCGAATATCCCTGAAGACGCCCAATACCGCGTATTGGAGTTGTTGAAATCCAATCCTGACATGACGCAGCGCGAGATCGCTGAGGCGCTTGGGATGACACTTGGAAAAACGCACTATTCTATCAAGGCGTTGATCGACGCTGGCTTAGTACGGGCTGAGCGGTTCGCGCAGTCAGAAAAGAAACTGGGTTATTTGTATGTCCTGACTCCCAGCGGCTTGGCCGAGCGTATTAAGCTGGCGGCTCGACTCTTGGAGCGGAAGCGGGTGGAATACGAGGCCCTTGAGCGGGAGATTGCTGAGCTTGAAACCAAGGTTCGGAACCGATCGTGAACGTTGATTCAAAGGGCCACTTGAAGTTTTTAGTGACTGGCGGGGCTGGCTTTATCGGCTCCGCAGTGGTTCGTCACCTGATCAATGACACGCATCATCAGGTATTAAACCTAGACAAGCTGACCTACGCGGGGAATCTTGCATCCCTATCGGCTGTTAGCGATTCCAGTCGCTACCGTTTTGTGCAGGCTGACATCTGTGACCGAGCTGCCTTGGATCGTGTTTTTGCCGACTTCCAGCCCGACGTGGTGATGCACCTGGCGGCCGAAAGTCATGTGGATCGCTCGATCGACAGCCCGGATGATTTCATTCAAACCAATGTTGTGGGCACCTATCAACTGTTAGAGGCGTCCCGCGCGTACTGGGCCGGACTGGCAGGTCCGGCCAGGCAGCAGTTTCGCTTTCATCACATTTCCACCGATGAGGTGTATGGCGACCTGGAAGGCACGGACGCGCTGTTTACAGAGCAAACGCCCTACGCACCTAGCTCGCCGTACTCAGCTACGAAGGCCGGTTCGGATCATCTGGTTCGGGCCTGGGGCCGAACCTTCGGGTTGCCCGTGGTGGTGACGAATTGTTCGAACAACTATGGGCCATTTCATTATCCGGAAAAGCTTATTCCGCGCATGATTCTGAATGCTCTTGCCGGCAAGCCGTTACCGGTATATGGCGAGGGCCAGCAGATTCGTGA
>JBMYYI010000107.1:0-1858 GCA_049609265.1 Litorivicinus sp.
CTCAGGGGTAAACGTCAAACCTATCACCAGTCATCCAACCCGATGCCGGCATCTATCGGCACAGGGCCTTTGAGTTCATGCGACAAATGATAGTCATCAGGATGTACCGGGGATGCGGCAAAACCCTGAACTGAGGCTAGCATAGCCGCAACCGTTGCAGATCCAGCGAGCGCATATTCAACCCCAGTTTGGTCAGCGAGCAAGTAGGCGCCGCGGTGATGCGCGCGACCCAGCGGCCCCTTGTCGATATCCCATTGGTCTCTCATAACCAAACGATAGAACGCTGACCGGCAGGGTTCAACCGGGCGCGATCCTCACGCCGCCCCTACAAATCTTGGGATCCCCTCCGTATGATCCAGCTCCGTAGCCCGCACAAATCAACTCGCACATCGTCATATTCGACACTGACTGAATCGTTTAACTTATCCCAACACACCATGACAACTAGAGGCATCACTATGCGATTCGCGACGGTTTTATTGGCGGCTTTGCTGGCCGGATGCGCGATCCAAACACCCGTGCTGGATCAGATGGATAAGCGACTGGACTCTGCGCTAGGTCAGCCCATAGCCAACTATGTGCAGCGTTTGGGCACGCCAGCTGTGCAGGAGCTGGATCAGGGCCAAACACGGTATGGCTGGCGTCAGGCGGATCTGGTCAAACCCTGCACGATTGAGTTATGGGCGGATGCCGCTGGAACCGTCCGCAAAGCCCGGTGGGCCGGCTACGAACGCTCCTGCAAACCTCTGCTAGAACAACTGAACTAGCAATTACTCAAAGCGCACCCAGTCCTGGGTATCCAGGCGAGCACCGCGGGGGTAAGTGGCTTCGGGATCGGCATGGCCCAGCATGCACAGGAAGCTGGCGCGCCATGACGAATCAGCAAAGAACTCCTGGTTAACGCCCTCGCGGTCAAATCCTGCCAGCGGTCCGCAATCCAATCCCAGCGACCGCGCGGCACACATAAAGAAACCCGCCTGCAGGTTGGCCGAACGAAGCATCGCAAACTCGCGTGCCTCGGCTGGCAGCGTGTCAAAGTAGCTCGGATTCGGCAGGTGGGGCGCCAGCGTGGGCAGATGATCGGTGAATTTTTCGTCGTAGGACAAAATCGCGATCACCGGAGCGCTCTCGACCTTGGGCTGGTTGCCCTCAGCCACCAGGGTTAGCAATCGCGCTTTCGCGCTTTCACTCTGAACAAAGACCACCCGAAAGGGCCATGAATTAGATTCGCTCGGCGACCATTTGACCCATTCGATCAGGGTGTCCAGGGTTTCCTGGGCAATGGGTTCGGGTTTGAACAGCTTGGCGCTGCGTGCCTGTGTAAAGATGTCTGCGGTCATGGTCGCCTCGTTCTGGGGTGTATTCGTGGACGGTGTCATCCATCACCTACAGATTAGCCCGAGTCGGCACCGACGAGCAGGAATGCGCGGTCGCATGATTTGTTCCAGTTTGGAACGAGTAGGGGGCCGTTGACTCGTCTTACCGAGTCAACGCAAGCTTTTACCGGGTGAAAGGACTAAGCCCGCATCCCAATGCGTTTAGCTTTTGCTTCATCGATCCAGTCGTGGAATTCGCAGGATTAATCCTCCCGGTTCGCCAGATAAATGGCTCGGGTATCCCAAAAGGGTTGCAGGTCTCCGGTCCAGGAGGCCTTGGGCCATAGCTCGCCTTTCACTTCGGCAAAGTATCGTGCGGCTCGACTGCGGAACCCCGCCGCATTGTTGGTTCGATAAGGCCCGTTTTCCAAGATGGTGTGCGGATATCCTTTGTTGCCCTTGTTCATTTTGGCCGAAGCGGTACTGGGTTATTGCATAGTCTAATTGATGGACATTCAGAAATTTCAACTCTGCCCAGTATA
>JBMYYI010000108.1:0-1788 GCA_049609265.1 Litorivicinus sp.
CTGAACCTTACATCCTAGGTCTGTCAGGCGGCGCATCGGCAGCCGTTATGCTCGGTGCTCTACTGGGTTCGTCCGCCAGTCTGACCCCGCTGCTGGCATTAGGCGGAGCGGCGCTTAGCCTGTTCCTGCTGATGGCGCTGACCCGGATGGGGCGTTCGGATCCCATTCGATTGTTGTTGACGGGTGTTCTGTTAAGTGCCGGTTTCGGCGCTCTCAGCAGCTTGATCTTGACCTTTTCTGACCCAGTTCGAACCCAAGTCTCGCTGGTGTGGCTAATGGGGGATCTATCGGGTGCTCGATTATCGAGTCTCTGGCTTGTGCCCTGGATTGCTGTCGTGCTGTTAGCGGCACGCTTCAGCCGGCTGTTGGATGTCTTCAATCGTGGGCCCGAAGCCGCAGCTGCCTTGGGCATCAATCTGTCAGCGTTTCGCGCTCTTCTCCTGGGGGTGTCCGGTCTGTTGACGGCGTTGGCGGTATCGATCGCCGGTCCCATCGGATTTATTGGGCTGCTGGTGCCGCATGCTATCCGACTCAGCAACCCCAGTGGTTCGCATCGCCAGTGGGTGCCGCAGTGTGCGGTCGCCGGTGCCGGATTGCTATGTTGGGCGGATTGGTTGGGTCGAAGTCTGTTTGATCCGATACAGATACCCGCGGGCGTTACGATGGCCGTCCTAGGGATTCCCGTGCTACTGCTATTGCTGGGGCGTATTTATGCTGCGCGTTGAGGGTTGGGTGACTGATCTGCCGTCGCAGCCCAATGCGTTAAGCGGCTCGCTGAACGCCGGCCAAGTGGCCTGTGTTCTGGGACGCAATGGTGCAGGCAAAAGCTGGTTATTACGCAGCTGGGTCGGCTTGCAGTCTGCAATCGCAGGGCAGTTTCATGGTCCCGGCGGACGCAAGCGGGCGCAATGGTTGGGCTATTTGGCCCAAACCGAGGATCGGATGTTTCCGATGCAGGTGCTGGATTATGTTCTATCGGCGCGAACGCCCTGGTTAGCCTGGCATCAGGACTACCGTGCAGAGGACCGTCAAATAGCTGAGGCGGCATTATCCCAGGTTGGATTAGCGGATTACCGGGATCGCTCGATCCAAGCGCTGTCGGGTGGCGAGTGGCAACGGGTTCGGCTAGCGGCTTTGTTGGCGGGGCAATCAAAGATTTGGCTGCTGGATGAGCCGACTGAGCATCTGGATCCGGGACACATCTGGAACACGCTACCGGGATTGATTCGTGAACACACCGCCGCGGGTGGTGCAGTGATCATGGTCGCACACGACCCTGATTGGGCAGCGCAGTTATCCGATCAATGTGTGTTGTTGTCGTCGGATTCTTGGATCTGGGGCCCTGTTGAGGATCAACTGACTCAAGCGAACCTGAGTCAGTTGTATGGCCATCCCTACGAGTGCAGGGATGGGCGCTGGTTGGCGGTTTAGAAGCGGTGATTGACGGTGACTCTAATGTCGCGACCTTCGTTCGGCACATAAGCCGGAGCACCGTTTGCCCCTGCCACGCCATAGGCAAATCGATCGTGATTCAATACATTTTTGACTTTCAGCCCCACCTGTGTCGACGCGTTGAGCTCGTAGTTCGCAAACACATCGATTTCAACGAACTCATCAAGTGGTGCGTTAACGTTTCCATAGTCGTCGTACAACGCCTTTTCGGACTCGTATCGCGCGCTTGCGCTGACACGTATTTTGTCGCCGAACGATCGGGTTGAACCCAAAGCCAATGTGACTTCTGGCGCCATTGGAATTTTGTTGCCAGCGACGTCTCCATCCGAAAACGTT
>JBMYYI010000109.1:0-1767 GCA_049609265.1 Litorivicinus sp.
GATTCCAGCGTATGTGGCGTTATTACCTTGCCTATTGCGAAGGTGGATTTGCGGAGCGTCAGTTAGGCTTGGGTCAGTTGCTTTTGGCGGCGCCCGCATCACCGGCTCAAACACCACACAGTGCAATATGACCCGTCAAAAGTTCCTATTTAACCTGATCGGGTTCAACCTAATATGGGCCGCCCTGGTCATCGTTCGCGAGCCCTGGACCCAGGCACTGGCCCTAGGGTTTATCGCGATCCACTTTCTGTGGCTAGCTACCGCAGGTGAGAGCCGCAGAGTGGCCAGTTTAATGCTGATCGGTGCGGTGATTGACGGACTTCTGACACGCCAGGGATGGTTTATCTTCACGCCGGCAGTTCCCTGGCTGCCCGCTTGGCTGATCCTATTGTGGGCGTGCTTTGCTTGCACGCTTGAGCACTCCCTGCGGTGGAGCTTGACCCGCTGGCCCATTGCTGCCGCTCTGGGCGCGGTTGCGGGTCCCCTGAGCTACTTCGCCGGCGAGCGATTCGGAGCCGTTAGCTTTGGAAACGATGCTTTGGCAACCTTCGGGCTGTTGTCGTTAATCTGGGCCTGCATTTTAGGAAGCATCGCCGTGATTTATCGAAGACTGGGTTGGTTAACCCACCGCTAGAGCTTGCTCCTCAGGTAGCCACAGCGTCACCAGCGTGCCCAGACCCAGTTGCGATTCGATATCAATTTGCCCGCCGTGAATCTCAATGATTTCCTTGACGACTGACATGCCCAGACCCGTGCCAGGAATATTGCAGCTCGGGTCGGCGCGATAGAAACGGTCATAGATACGCGAGACCGCTTCATGGCTCATCCCTAGCCCCTGGTCCTGAACTTGGATCCCCACCTGATTGCCGACTTGA
This sequence comes from Litorivicinus sp., assembly GCA_049609265.1. GTDB lineage: Bacteria > Pseudomonadota > Gammaproteobacteria > Pseudomonadales > Litorivicinaceae > Litorivicinus. The sequence goes on from JBMYYI010000109.1 coordinate 876, forward strand.
ATGGCGCTTAGGGTGATCTCGCCACCCTGGGGGCTGTACTTATAAGCATTGGTCAGAATGTTGTTGACCGCTTGAGCCAGTTTGTCCTCGTCGAACGCGACGGTGGGGAGCTGATCTGGTAATTCCACCTGCAATACACGGTCATCGTTTTGCACCATAAAACCGCTAGTCAATTCGCGTAAGAAGGTTGTCAAATCGCCGGCCTTAATATCAAAATCCTTGCCGGCGCGGGCTTCAATTCGTGCCAGATCCAACAGCTCATCGATCAGTTTGGTCAATCGCGAGGCCTGCTTGTGGATGGTCTCTAACAAATCGTTGCGGGTCTCTTTGTCGTAATCAATCGACATCAGCAGCTCGCTGAAACCATAAACACTCGCCAAGGGCGTCCTGAGCTCGTGAGCTGCCGTGGACAGGAACTCGGATTTCATCCGATCGACTTCGGTCTGGTGGGTCACATCTTGGAAATACATCACGGTACCTAGCACCACATTATTGTCGCCCAGCATCTTGCGAGCCGTGACATGGATATAGCGCTGAGCAGGCTTGAGCAGCTTAATTCGATAACTCTGGCCATCATTAAGCTCGGACAATGGGATGTTCCAATTCTCAGATTGGTTCGTCAGCCGCTTGGACAGGGTGCCCATGCCATGGCGCCGCATACTGCTGCCGTCCAGCCCCAGTAGCTTTTCAAACGCAGGATTGGCATAGCCGACCTGCCCTTGGGCATCAAAGGCGATAAAGCCATCGCCGGACAAACTCAGAATGCTATCCAGCTGATTTGAATATTGCTCCAGCGCGGCTTGTGCCTGGATTTTTTCGGTCACATCACGCACAACCGCCGTGTAAAGGTTTTCATCCTTACCGCTCATCGGGCTGAGTGACATTTCGATCG
>JBMYYI010000110.1:0-1680 GCA_049609265.1 Litorivicinus sp.
CTTCTCGAACTGCTGCCAGGCGAGGCCGTCTGCGATGAATGGATCGTCGAACACTGTTGAGGTCCCAAACTCGTTGACGACCTCCAGAATCCAGCTGGGGTCGATGTCGGTCTTGTATATCTCGACCGTCAGAAAGTGCCCGTCGATCTCTACATCGGCGCACAGCTCTGAGAAGATCACTTCAACGTCGTCATCAGCATTCATAGGCCGAGCTTGGGGTCATTCCGCGGCATGCGCAATCTTCTTCTTCGCTCTTGATCCAGACGGACGCCCTTGCCGTCGCCCATTTGGTTTGTAACCCATCTTCTCTGAGTTTGTCCGGACAGGGTATTTGGGCGGCGCGGCGTCTTGCATCTCTTTGATATGTTCCAACACAGCGCCCAGGCGTTTGTTGTCGGTGATGGCGGCATGGGTCACGCGCTGATCCATGTCGAAGACTTTGTAGGGCAGGGAGCGGCCTTTTGAGCGCACCTCGAACCGGCCATCGACGAATGCGAAGGTGTCCACGTATTTGCCGACCAACCCGCGCGTGATGTCATTCTCTTCGAGCATAATGCGCTTGCGGTCATAGGAGAAGGTCAGCTGTTTGCCGACATAGCGGTTCTCGCGCCAGCAAAGCACATCTGCCAGCCGATCCGGCTCGACATTGAGCGCGCGGTGCAGGTTGTCTGGTTTGGTCGGGGCCTTGGCGAATTTGGCGTTGTGGCGCTCTTTGAAGCCTTGCAAATAGGCGTTTCCGGCCTCCATGTCAGAGATGCCCGCGATCCGCAGTTCTTTGACCAGACGATCCTGAAGCGTGCGATTGGCGCGTTCGACGCGGCCCTTGGCCTGGCTAGTATTTGCGCACAGAATCTCCACGTTCAGCTCGCTCAGCGCGCGCCCAAACTGGGTGATCCGCGCGCCGCCCTTGGCATCTTCCTTGGCCACGCGGAACACTGTGTGCTTGTCAGAATAGAACGCGACAGGGCGGCCATGGGTATGCAAATAGCTTTCCAGCGCCTCGAAATAACTGAAGGTGCTTTCCGACTTCACGAACCGCAGTTCCATCAACGTACTGGTGGCATCATCAATGAAGACGAGCAGCGTGCAGGGCGCCGCGCGATCCTCAAACCATCGGTGATCTGACCCGTCGATCTGGATAAGTTCACCGAAGCATTCCCGGCGCAAACGCGGCTGGTGGAATGTCCGCCGTTGTTTGCGTGACAGCCAGATGCCGTCATCGACCATCCATTTGCGGACGGTCTCGCGCGAGACTTTAAACCCGTGATGTTCGGCCAGCATCTCAGCCACCAAAGTCGGACCGAAGTCTGGATACTGTTCCTTGATGACGCTCAGAGCATAGTCGCGTTTGGCTGTGTGAATTTGGTTGTTCGGCGCGCGCCCACGTGACTTGTGCCGGATCGCCGATGCGCCATCTTGGCGGTATCGCTTCAACAGCCGGAAGACTTGCCGCCGTGTCACCCCCAACATGTTCGCGGCGTTGTCGACGCTTAGCCGTCCGTCATCAACCTGCGCCAAAACCTCCACGCGGTTCAACTCGCGCTCGCTCATAACCACCCATCCCATGTCCGCTCACCCTCACATCGTTTTGAGGGCAGAGTGACATTCCTGAATTGCTCATGGGTGACATTATCGCTTTGCGGCTACACGTCAGATACGTATAATGAAGTTTATGTTAAA
>JBMYYI010000111.1:0-930 GCA_049609265.1 Litorivicinus sp.
AAATTTAAACGACCGACATGCTATCCGAAACGACGTTAAAAAACTGTCGCTTCTTGCGTTTAACGTTGCGCGAGGGTGGTCATGCGGGTGCGCTCTTGGCGATCCATCTGCTCCATCGCGCACTCAAAGCCGCGTTGATATGCATCGCTGAACAGCCGGGCAACGCCTGCACCACTGACTGGGTGGGCTTCAATTTGCGTACCCACGAACCAGAGTGCGTTGTCTTTTTCCACCACCAGAGGACATCCCGATGTTCCCAAGTCTGCTTTACAGCTGTGCAGGCCGACTGGCTTTTGGAACTTATTGCTGTAAAGCCCGCCGAACTCCTTGCCGGTCGGGTACATGCGGCAGGCCTCGCTGGCCAAGTTGTTTTTTAGACGCTTGGAATCATGGTGATAACAAATCATTTGCACGTTCAGTCCCGCCGCCGGGATCTGTGATTGTTTCAGTGGGCGCGGTTCAAGTGTGGTGAATGGCATACCGCAGGTGGGCTTTTTAGCGATTACAACGGCCCAGTCGTTTTCAGGTGCGGACGTGCTCCGGGTCGTCAGGTCTGTGTGGGCTTGGACAACAGGTAAGTCGAGGGCGCCGAGGCGGACACGCATGTTGTCGATCGCGGTAGTCCGCCGGCCATGGCCATCGTAGATGTTATGTCCGGCAGTCGACACGGCCAGGTGGCAATCGCTCTGGGCGATTACTGCGGCGCCTCCCACCCATGAGCCGGCTTCTGTGCGTCCGACCAGGGTGCCGATGCTAGACAGCTGAGCATTTTGCAGCCGTTCGGTTAATCCAACGATTTGGCGGCCTGAGCCAGCCTCAGCCAGTGTGGCGGGGAGGGACAGTGCTATGGCGGAGCAAACAATGGGCAACAGCGCGTTCATAGAGTTCACCTGCGAAGTACGTTGGTACTAAGACCCTAGTTCGTGATTG
>JBMYYI010000112.1:0-566 GCA_049609265.1 Litorivicinus sp.
GCTGCGACATAAAGCTGTAAGCATATGAGCAATCAATTAATGACAATCGATGAGGTCGCGAGAGAAATCGGCATGACGGTTGATGCTATTCGCGGTCGATTACGTCGACGCGCAGCGGGCATACCGCCACCCATAGCCAAACAATACGTCAAAATAGTCTCCCAGAAAAACCAGCGGTGCAGTAAGTATTTGATTAAAATGGCGGAGAGGCAGGGATTCGAACCCTGGGAGGGTCTCCCCTCGCTGGTTTTCAAGACCAGTGCTAAGCATATCGCATGTCATTGTTTTATCCTCCAAAGCATTAATTTTAAATGAAATTTAACGCATGATGACTAATTATGGTTAGTCAATTCTAGTATATTTTTTACGTCATATCTACGTCAACATGGAGCAACGCTATGAATGTCACGTCGAGCCGGACTGGTGACCGGTGGTGGCGGGAACGCAACCGGATAGGGCCGTTCAAATCGGCTGAGAAAATACTACCCGTATGGTGAAATATTTGGTTGAGTGCGGTTCGATTCCGCAGCGTGACGCACGATTAGTTTTGCTGGCTCGCCGTTATG
>JBMYYI010000113.1:0-543 GCA_049609265.1 Litorivicinus sp.
ACCGAGCGCCAATGCTTCGCGGATGCGGTTTTCGCTGGGTCGCTCAGTGACACCTGTATCATCCATCCAGATGCGTCCACCACCAGCGCCACAGCAAAAGCTGTTTTCACGACACCTATCCATTTCATGTAATTGGTGACCCATGGCAGACAGTAATTCGCGTGGTGCATCGAAGCCGCCGTTGTAGCGCCCCAGATAACAGGGATCGTGATAGGTGACAGCCAGGCCAGCGTCGGACTTTGGTTTCAAACTGCCCGCTTTAATGAGCTCGAGCAGTAATTGTGTGTAGTGAATCACTTCGTATTCGGCACCGAGAGAGCGATAATCAGAACTCAACGCATTGAGGCTGTGCGGATCGGTCGTCATAATCCGGTTAAATTCGCAGCCTTCCAGGGTTTCAATGTTATGTTGTGCCAACAATTCGAAGAGGCCTTCGTCACCGGCACGACGTACATCATTACCGCTGTTGCGCTCAGCGTCATAGAGAATTCCAAAATCCACACCAGCCTGATTTAACAATTCGCCCACAGTGACCGTTAGTTG
>JBMYYI010000114.1:0-515 GCA_049609265.1 Litorivicinus sp.
TTTCGTAGGGGTATTTCCTTGCCTTATAGCAGTAATTCGCACGTCAACCCCTGACTTTAGTAGAAAATTAGAGGGCTTTCTGATATCTAAGGCAACCCTCTGATGATCTTGTCTAGCTAGACGATAGTTTGAAGAGGTCTACTACAACAGCCCATAAAATATAAAATCACTGGACGAGCACTATGTCAGAAGATTTGAAACAAGCAGCTCTGGATTACCATGCTAACCCTAAGCCGGGCAAAATCAGCGTAGAGTTGACCACTCCTGCCGAGACATCTCGCGATCTCTCGCTGGCTTATAGCCCTGGTGTAGCAGAGCCAGTTAAGGAAATTGCTGCGGACCCTGAAAACGCCTACAAATACACCGCCAAGGGCAACCTGGTGGCAGTTATTTCGGACGGTACCGCGATTTTGGGTCTGGGCAACCTGGGCCCTCTGGCCTCCAAGCCCGTTATGGAAGGTAAATCGCTGTTGTTCAAGCGTTTTGCTGGTGTTGATTCCATCGATATCGAGGTT
>JBMYYI010000115.1:0-515 GCA_049609265.1 Litorivicinus sp.
AAAACCGATATTCCGGTATTTGGTATCTGTCTGGGTCACCAGCTGCTGGCACTGGCCTGTGGTGCAAAAACGCTGAAAATGAAGTTCGGTCACCATGGTGCTAACCATCCGGTGCAGGATCTTGATGGCAAGCAGGTGATGATCACCAGCCAGAACCACGGTTTTGCGGTGGATGAAGATAGCCTGCCGGGTAATATCCGTGCGACGCACAAGTCTCTGTTTGATGGTTCCCTGCAGGGCATTGAACGCACAGACCGGCCAGCCTTCAGCTTCCAGGGCCACCCTGAAGCCAGCCCGGGCCCACGTGATGTGGCGCCACTGTTTGATAAGTTTATCGAACAGATGAAAGGCCACAAAAGCGCGTAAGTTGTGCCTCGGCACCAAAAGACGAAACGATACTGTTAACTGATACGACCGGTAGACACTGATGCCAAAACGTTCAGACTTGAAAAGCATTCTGATTCTGTGTGCTGGCCCGATCATCGTCGGCCAGGCCTGTGAATTTGACTACTCGG
>JBMYYI010000116.1:0-506 GCA_049609265.1 Litorivicinus sp.
TGGTCACTCCAGTAGACATTCTTAACTTTAATTCGGGTCAATAGGAGATTTGTTATGACAGCAGTTACCGATCATCACGATGATCACGAACATCATGGCCCGGCTAAAGGCATAGGCCGCTGGTTATATTCTACCAACCATAAAGACATCGGCACGCTCTACCTTTGGTTCAGCTTTGCGATGTTTATTTTAGGCGGTGCCTTTGCAATGGTGATCCGAGCTGAATTATTTCAGCCGGGCTTGCAACTGGTGCAACCGGAGTTCTTTAACCAAATGACCACCATGCACGGTTTGGTGATGGTGTTTGGTGCGGTTATGCCTGCCTTCGTAGGTTTAGCTAACTGGATGATTCCACTTATGATTGGTGCGCCAGATATGGCGTTACCGCGCATGAACAATCTAAGCTTTTGGATTCTTCCTTTTGCGTTTGCGATGTTGGCGAGTACTTTGTTTATGGACGGAGGTGCGCCTAACTTTGGTTGGACTTTCTATGCGCCTTTATCCAC